>DASVRT010000032.1:0-95700 GCA_036388475.1 Pyrinomonadaceae bacterium
TGGAGATGAGGAGGGTCGAACTCCTGACCTCTGCATTGCGAACGCAGCGCTCTGCCAAACTGAGCTACATCCCCGAAGAACGAATTTAGATGATAAAAATCTATTGCCGAACTGTCAAGTTTACTTACTGGACGCTGGCGGGCAAAGTCGAGCCTTTCGGGTCGTACGCGAAAGCGTAACCTTCCTCGATTTTGCCGATAATGCCGTGAAATTGAATGTCTTCGCCGTCTATAATGACGATGACGTCGCCCGGACTGTTTTGCGTCTCGTCAATCGGAAATTTAATCATCTCGACGTAGCCGTTTTCGGCTTTGATGATTTCGTATTCGAAATTATCGGCGTTAAAGCTGGTTGTTTTACAAAAAGATACTTCCATTTTATTTTCCTCTCTAAAAGTTTAACCATAAACACACAAAGAACACAAAGCGGGAAAATTCATCCGTCGCTAAACTAGGCGATTCGAATCGCCTTGGAGTCCTTTGTGTCTTTATGGTAAATCAAAGGCGCAAAGTCCAAAGCAATCGCGTCGTGGTCGGAAAGCGGAATGTTTTCCGCATCGTACAGATTACCGATAGTTTGCGGCTTCCCGCTTAGCTTAATTCCCTTTCCGGCAAACCAATCGAGCCGACCCGAGACGCGCCCGCCGACGCGCCGCGCCGCCCAGAAGATGAATGGGAAACACCATTCGGGTACCCAATCGCGCAGATTCGTGTTTTTCTCGATGCTTTCCACGTCGTAATGCAAGGTGCCGACGCCCGGATTATTCAGATTTTTATAATCGTAGCCGCGTTTTTCCAGCTCGCCGAACAAGCCCTTTTCAAAATAGCGGTCGGGATGCGGAAAATGATTGCGCACGGTCCTTTTAGCGCCTATCATCACGCGCCGCCAGTAACCGAGAATCGCGCGCGTGACGTTTTGCGCATTATACGTCGAGGTGTTCCAGTCGCCGCCGATAACGGTCGGCAAAGCGGGCAAAGTTTCCAGATGTTCGAGGACGATTCGCATTTGCCGCTGGCGATGCCTGCGCGACGAATGCGCGTCCAGATGCAGCGTCACGGCGCGAAAAACGCCCGCCGGATGTTCGATGTCGGCAATCAAGGCGCGCAGGTATCCGAGCCGTTTTTCCTTGCCGAGCATCTTGTCCTTGCCGTTCGGCAGCGGAACGGCGTGAACGTTTTTCAAAGGATATTTGGAAAACATCGCCAGCCCGTGGAGCGATTTCGTGTTCTCGCCTTCAACTTGCGATTCGACGCCGCTTCCCTTCTGCAAAGCGATGTAAACGGGCGCGAAAGCGTAATTTAACTTTAACTGCTGCGCCAATTCCCGCGCGATAAAACGATTTCCGCTGCGCGCCATTCCGTAATCCAGCTCGGTCAAAAGCAAAACGTCTCTGTCCTTTAACTGCGCGTGATTTTTCAGCGCTTCGACGATTCCCTCAAACCGATTTCCGCGCTCGATGTTCCACGCCAGCGCGCGAACCGTGCCGGTTTTTTCAAAATTTTTCAGCGCAAAATCTTCCTGCACGACGGCGTTTAAAATTCTTTCGACTTCCGGTTTGACCGATTGATAAACGGCGGATTTTGTCATTTCCGGCGTTGATTCAAACTTCAGCAAATCGGGAAAAACGCGCTCCAGATGATGCTCTAAAATCGCAGGCGAAGATGTCTGTGAAGCTATTTCGACCGTCATAAAATAATTAGCATAAGCAATCGGGCGAAAAAAGAAAAGGCGGGCTGTAAACCCGCCGCCGTCTGAATTATTTTATTATTTTCTCAGTCGTCATACCTTTCTTTGACCGGCGCCACGGCGAGAAAATCCTGCGTGATTTTTTCCGTGTAAGTTTTTAAAAGCGCCTCGACCCGCTTGTGTTTTTTCGAGAAGAAAATCAAGCCGACGTGCTTTGATTTCGTCACGCGATAGACGATTTCGTCGTCCGTGTAATGCGACGTATCGGGCGTTTGTTCTTTTGACAAAGCCAGCGCGATTCCGGCGTAATCTTTGCGCAGCTTCGGCGGCTTATACGGATTTTTTTTCGTCGCGGTTTCGAGCTTCGCCCATTCGCGCCAGAGATTGAAGCCCGAGGCTTGTTCCAGAACGTTGGCGATATACGCGCCGCCGACGCGCGCCGCGACTTCCAGCAGATAAAATTCGCCGGTTTCGGCAGACTGCAAAAATTCGGCGTGCGAAACGCCCTGTTCGTATTCGAAGCCTTTCAAAAGGTCTTTGTTGAGTTTTTCCAGGTGTTTGCGTTCTTTGGATTTATAGGGCAGAATCGCGGTCGTAAAAACTCCGCCTTCGTGCGAAACGCGCATCGGCGGCGCGCCGTATTCGCTGACGCCGGAGGCGACGATTTTGCCGTCGGCGACGACCGAATCGACGTGAAAAACTCTGCCTTCGATAAAGCGCTCAATCAAAAACTGCGACGGGTGGTCGCGCCACGTGTTGCGCGCGTCGAGCTCGTTTAAAACCTGCCAGACCTGTTCTTTGGTTTCGCATTTGCGGATGCCGAAAGCGGAAACTTCCGTCCGCGGCTTGATAATCCACGGCGCGGGAACGCTTTCCAGATAATCGTCTATCTCCGCGCGGTTAAAGATGCCAGCGAATTCCGGACACGGAATATCGACCTGTTTTGCCAGCCGCCGCATCCGCAGTTTGTCGCGGAAACGCAAAGCGAAGGAGCCGGTCATCCCGCCGCCGACCTGAAGATGCTCGCGCGCTTTGGCGGCGGTCAGCACGTCGAATTCGTCCAAACCGACGACGCGCGTAATCGGCTGCGTTCCGGCGATGTTCGTGACGGCGCGAATATAGTCTTCGGTCGTCGCTTCGTTCGGCACGGTTTTCACGCCGTTCAGACTCGTCCACGCCCAGGGCTCGTCCAGCAGTTTTTCTTTCGTGACGAGCGTCACCTGCCAGCCCGCTTCCTGACATTCTTCCAGAAAATCGTTGCCTTTGTGCTCACTGGCGATACAGACGATGTAATTTTTATCTTTGCTCATAATCGGAAAACGAGACGCCCGACCGATAATATTATTTAGGATTAATAAAATTAATCTTAGCTTATCTTAATCAATCCTAAAAAATCAGCGTCATATTCGTCGTTGATTCGATTCGGTTCAGTTCGGTTCGGTTCAGAGACTTCTATTCCTGCGCAGAATGCCGTCCACGCTCCAGAAATTAGCGCCCATCAAAAGAAAAGCGAGCGCGATAAACAAATATAGAAACGCTTTTTCCTGCACGGCAAATGGGTCGCTGCGATGCTGACCGATTAAAGCCGTCGCCATCGTACAGGCGATAAAAAAGCTGACCGGACGCGTAAATAATCCCAAAATTAAAAGCGCGCCGCCGACAAATTCGGAAAGTCCAGCCGCCCAGGCGAAAACCTGCGGCGACGGAAATCCCATTCCCGTCACGCTTTCCAGAAATTTTTCCGACGGCGGAATTTTCCCGATTCCGTGCGTCATCAAACCGATTCCGGCGAAAATCCGCAAAAGCGTCAAACCTAAATTCGTCAGCGGCGAGGTGGACGGTTCACCGCCGAAAAGTATTCGTTTCAACATTAAATCTCCGTTGATGATTTTATTTTGTTCTGAAAGAATGGCACAATTTAATCGTAAAAACAATTTAATAAAGAAAATTACCGGGCTTCTTTTTAACCGAAACGGTCGGCAATTTTTTTGAGGTGGATTTAAGCGATGGGCGATATATATATAGCGGATTTAATCGGAAATTTAGTGATTTACATGGTCGTTTTGCTGCTGGCGGTTTCGGCGCACGAAGCCGCACACGCCTGGATGTCGTATAAATACGGCGACGATACGGCTTATCAGCTAGGGCGCGTCACCTTGAATCCGGTCAAGCACACCGACCCGATTGGAACTCTGCTTTTGCCGATTCTGAGCTTTATTTTCGGCGCGGTCGGCGGCGCTTTAGGCTCGATTCCGCTCATCGGCTGGGGCAAGCCGACGCCGGTTAACCCGCGTAAATGGACGAAATACAAACAGGCGAACGTGATGGTTTCCATCGCCGGCATTCTGGCGAATTTGTTGATTGCCGTCATCAGCTTCACGATTTTCAAACTGCTGCTCGGATACGGCGTTTTTACGTTTGAAAATCTTCAGGAAGGTTTCGGAAAGATTATGGCGACGCTGTTTTTGAATCTGATTTTCCTGAACGTCTCGCTGGCAATCTTCAATCTGCTGCCTTTTCCGCCGCTCGACGGCAGCAAGGTTTTATCGACTTTTCTGCCCGCCAGCTTTCAGCCCGTTTTCGAGATGCTCGAACAATTCGGCTTTCTGATTTTAATGGCTTTGATTTATTTAGGCTTGGTGCGCGTGATTATGACGCCGGTTTTTCGCGTTGTCGAATATCTTCTGGTCACGCCCTGGTTTTAATTTCAATTTATGAAAAAACGCATTTTTAGCGGCGCGCAGCCGACCGGCGAGCTGCACATCGGCAATTATCTCGGCGCGCTGAAAAACTGGGTCGCGCTTCAGCACGAATACGAGAGCTTTTTCTGCATCGTCAACCTGCACGCGATTACGCTGCCGCAAAATCCGCAAACTCTGAAACAGAAAACTCTGGATTTGGCGCGCATTTATCTGGCGGCGGGCATCGACCCGCAGGTTTCGACCGTTTTTATTCAATCGGACGTCGCCGAGCACGCCGAGCTGGCGTGGATTTTAAATTGCGTCGCGCGGATGGGCGAGCTTGAACGAATGACGCAGTTTAAAGAAAAATCGAAAGGCAAAGGCGAGCGCGTCGGCGCGGGAATTTTTACTTATCCGGTCTTGATGGCTTCGGACATTCTGCTTTATCAAACCGATTTGGTGCCGGTCGGGCAAGACCAGAAACAACACGTCGAATTGACGCGCGATTTAGCCGAAAGATTCAACCGCGATTACGGCGAAACGTTTCGCATTCCCGGAGATTTTATTCCGCCGGTCGGCGCGAAAATTCAATCGCTGCAAGAACCCGCGAAAAAAATGTCGAAATCGGACGAAAATCTAAACGGCTCGATATTTTTGCTTGACGAATCGGACGCGATTACAAAAAAAATCAAACGCGCCGTGACCGATTCGGGCACGGAAATTCGCTTTGACGAAGCGCGCCCGGCGATAAATAATCTTTTGACGATTTATCATCTGGTGTCCGGTAAAAACGCGGAAGAATGCGAAGCGCATTTCGCCGGTAAAGGCTACGGGCATTTCAAAACCGAGTTGGCGGAAGCGGTCGTCGAATTTCTGCGCCCGTTTCAGGCGAAAGTAAAAGATTATTCCGACGCCGAGCTTGAAAAAATTTTAAAAGACGGCGCGGAAAAAGCGCGCTCGGTGGCGCGCCCGACCTTGCAGGATGTTTATGAAAAAATGGGAATTGTCGGTAAATCTTGAAAACTGAGAAATGAGAACTGATAGGTGGGAAACGGTTTCGGTTTGAGGATTTCAAAGACAGCCCGGCAGCCGGTCAGACCGGAAAAGGTCATATCTTCGATTGCGGCGCGACGGCAAAACCTATCTTGAAAGACCATTTCGGCTCGGTAAATTCCGATATTACCCGGAAAATCAAATCGGTTATTTAAATTTATAAATCAACAGTAATCATTTTATAAGACTTACGCATTTGAAAAAACCCGCGCAAGTCTTATTATTTATATTGATTTTATGTCTGAAATTGCTAAAACCCCGCAGCCGCCGTATTACGCCGTGATTTTCTGCTCCGTCCGCACCGGCGGCGACAACGGTTACGACCGGCTGGCGGCGCGAATGGCGGAGCTTTCCGCCGGACAAAACGGTTTTCTCGGAATGGAACACGCCGGAAGCGATAATCTGAACATCACGATTTGCTACTGGGAAAGCCTCGAAGCAATCGCCGGATGGCGCGAAAATGAAGAACATTTGCTGGCGCAGCGGAAAGGCTACGAAACGTTTTATCAAGCTTTCTCCACGCGAATCTGCAAAGTCGAGCGCGATAATTTTTTTGAAAGACCAAAAAGCTAAGCCGTGAAGTTTTGCGGCTAAATAAAAATGAATACCGTCGAGCACTTGCGTCATCTTTTTGCATATAACGATTGGGCGAATCGCCGGATAATCGTCGCGCTGAAAGACTCGCCGCAGGAAAAAGCCGAGAAAATTCTGGCGCATCTGCTCATCACCGAGCAGGAATATTTCGCGCGGCTTTACGGCAAAGATTCGACCGGATTCGATTTCTGGCAAAATTTAACTTTGGAGGATTGCGGCAAACTGGCGCGCGAAACAGCCGAAAGTTACGAAAAGCTTTTGCGCCGTTTCGACGACGAAGGTCTGGACCTCGCCGCCGGATACAAAACCAGCGCAGGCGTTCCGTTTGAAAACACTTACCGCGAGCTTTTGACGCACGTTTTGTTTCACTCTTCGATTCATCGCGGAAATATTATTTTAAAGCTGCGCGAGGAAGGATTTACGCCGCCGAAAATCGACTACATAATTTATCTGAGGGAAACAAAATATATTTAGCTGGCAAAATCAAGAAACCGGGAAGCGAAAACTGAAAATTAAACCTCGATTTTATCATTTGCCGAGACTTCCCTTCTTTTCATTTTGCCTTTTGCCTTTTTACTTTTGCCTTAAATTGTCTTTGCGTTAAAATTCTTTTGATGGAACAACAGCCGCCGCAACCCGAACAACTCACTTTTGATTTTTACACGGAGCAGCCGCACATCACGACCGAGTCGCGCGACGAAATCAAGCTCGAACTCGGCGAATTTGCCGGACCGCTCGATTTGCTTCTCTATCTCATCCGGCAGGAACAGGCGAATATTTTCGACATCCCGATTGCGAAAATCACGGACGAATATCTGAAATACATTCGCCTGATGAAAAGCCTCGATATTTCGGTCGCGGGCGATTTTCTGGTGATGGCGGCGACTTTAATCGAGATAAAATCGAAAATGCTTCTGCCGCGCGACCCGACCGACGAAAACGTCGAAGAAATGGAAGACCCGCGCCGGGAATTGGTCAATCGCCTGCTCGAACACCAGAAATTTAAAAACGCGGCGGAAATGCTCTGGTCGCGCGCGACGGTCGAGCAAGCCGTTTTCGTGCGAGGGAAAATCGAATCGGACGAAAACAACGCCGAAACAAACGCGACGGTTTTCGATTTGCTCGGCGTTTTTCAAAAAATTCTGTCGCGCCGGAAACAGGAAGTCGAACTGGAAATCGAGCGCGAAGAAATGTCTCTGGCGGAAATGCTGGACAATCTGAAAAAGCAGATTTTCAAAGCGAAAGAAATAAACCTGCGCGAATTTTTCGAGCAGATGCATTCGAAGCGCGAGCTGGTTTTAGCGTTTATCGCCGTGCTGGAAATCGTCCGCACGGAAAGCATCAGTCTCGTGCAGGAAAAGATTTTCGGCGATATTATTTTGAGGAAAATTTAACCAGAAAGACGCCGGGAGGCAAGGATGCAAAGTTTTTATAAATAATTTTCCTTTGCGCCTTTGCACCTCTGCGTCTTTCTGGTTAAATTTATATCTGAAAACCGATGGAAGCAGCACAGGAAATCGAAAAACAACCGCGCGGCATCGCCGAACTGATGGCGATTTGCGAGGCTTTAATCTTCGTTTCCGACGAGCCGCTCGGCGTTAAGACGATGGCTGACGTGCTGGAAGAAGAACGCGAGGCGATTCAAGCCGCCGTCGAAGAACTGGCAAACGAATACGAGCAGCGCGAAGGCGGTTTGCAATTGCGCGAAATCGGCGGCGGCTGGCAAATCTCGACGCGCCCCGAACATCACGAACACCTCCGCGCCTTTCTGAAAACGCGTCCGAGCGCTAAATTGTCGCTCGCCGCTTTGGAAACAATCGCCGTTATCGCTTATAAACAACCCGTCACCGTTCCCGAAATCCTGGAAATTCGCGGCGTCCAATCGGCATCGGCAATCAAAACTCTTTTGGACAAACGCCTGATTGTCGCCAAAGGTCGCAAGGAAACCGTCGGGCGTCCGATGCAATACGGCACGTCGAAGGATTTTCTGATTCAATTCGGCTTGAAAGATTTGTCGGAGCTGCCGAGCATCGAGGATTTTGAGGATTTAACGCAGGGAATTTAAAATGCGCGTCAAGCAGTCGCCAAACGAGCTGATTATTCAGGAAACGCCCGGTTGTTTTTGGATTTTCGGCTCGCTTTTTTGTTTCGTCGGCGGGCTTTTCATTTACGGCTCGCTCGGCGGCTTTTCCAATCGCGACGCCGTCTCTCGATGGGCAATCATCTTAAGTTTTTTTATGGGCGCGATTGCCTGCGCCGTTGGCGTTTGGATAATTTTTCAGTCGCCGGTGACGAAAGTCGTTTTAGACCGTCTCGCTGAAACCGTCACGCTTGAAAGATACGGCTTAGCCGGAAAGCGGAAAACCGTTTATAGCTTTCACGAGATAAAACATTTTTTTTTAATCGAAGAAAAAGACGACGAAGACAATCCGATTTGGTGGCTGGCAATGGATTTGACGGGCGGCGAAAAGGTGAAAATTTCCTCGATGCCGAGTCATTCCGAAGATTACAAACGCAGCTTCGTTTTTGAAACGAATCAATTTATGTATAAACAAATGCCTTCGCGCCGCGACGTTTTGGAATCGGAAGATGAAAGCTGAGCGAAAATAAGTTAGAATTTTTGTTAAACTTTATGCAGGAACGTTTACAAAAACTTATCGCGCAAGCCGGAATCGCTTCGCGCCGTCGCGCCGAAGAATTGATTGAAGCCGGACTCGTCACCGTCAACGGCGAAATCGTCCGCGAGCTCGGCACGAAAGCCGACCCCGAAAACGACCACATCAAAGTCAATGGCAAATTGATAAACAAACTGCTCGAAAAGCGCGCCAACGTCTACGTTTTATTAAATAAACCGAAAGGCTATCTGTCGAGCGCCGCCGACCCGGAAGGCAGAAAACTCGTCACCGATTTGGTCAAAGGCTTCGGCAAGCTTTTCCCTGTCGGCAGATTGGATTTCAACACGGAAGGCTTGATAATTCTCACCAACGACGGCGATTTTTCCAACTTTATCGCTTCGTCAAAAACCGTCCCGAAAGTTTACGAAGTCAAGGTCAAAGGCATTCCGAACGAAAACGCCGTCAATAAACTGCGGCGCGGCATTCAATTGGAAGACGGCTTCAAAACTGCGCCCGCCGAAATCAAAACCTTAAAATCGACCGACAAAAACGGCTGGTTCGAAGTCACGCTGCACGAAGGACACAACCAGCAGATTCGCAAAATGTTCGACGCCATCGGCAATTCGGTCATCAAACTCCGGCGCATCGCCATCGGCAGCATCAACGAACCTCAAATGCCCATCGGCGCATATCGTCTGCTGGACGAAAAGGAAGTCAAACAACTCGTAAAACCCTCTAGAAAAACCGCCAAAACCGCGCCGAAAACCAAACCCGAAAAACCGAACGCGCAGCCGGCGGAACATTCGCGCGCGCTGAAACCGAAAAAACCGAAACGCCAGCGTCAAAGCGGACGTTCCTCCAGAAATAAATCTTCCTGAAGAAAGCTAAAAGTCCAGCTCTGTCCGCATTTATTTTCGGTAATCATAATTTATTGATTGAAGACAGGAGAAAAGGACGGCGGGTTTAATAAAAACTAATAAATAAGCGAGACAAGCCGGGACGCTTTCCCTAACTTCAAATCCGACGAGATAAGGCGGATTTTTCGGCTGGCTTCTACCCTGACTTGTCCCGCTTTTTATAGAACAATAGATTGAAATCTATCACGTTTAAGTCGAGTGATTCTGTCAGATACTATACACAAACGGGAAAAAGTCTCTATCGGCGGCGTTTTTTTTCCGAAATTTCGATAGATATTTGACGAGGTCTGACAAATTTCGGACGGTTTTGACGCGAAAAATTATTTGCCGGCGGTTGTAAATTGATGGTTATGACCGATAAGAGAACCGGCGGTTTCGGCTATTTTGTCTAAATCGTCGGGTTTGATGAGATACGCCTGCGCGCCCGACGCCAAACCTTCTTCTTTTTCCCATTTTTGCACCGAAGCGGTAAAAAACATCAGCGGAACCTGCGCGTTGAATCGGCGGAATCGGCGGCAAAAATCCGTGCCTTTCATATCGGGCAGACGAAATTCGGTCATAACCAGCGCGAAATCGTTTTGACGGGCTAAATCGAGCGCGGCTTCGCCCGTCTCGCACGTTTCGACTTCGTAACCCGATTGATTTAAGAAAAGTTTGACGACCTCGGCGTTATCGCTGCTGTAATCGACGTAAAGAATCGTTTTTTCCGGCTGCACGGCGGCTTTCCTCCTTTGGGAGCGCGGGAAAGATTGCCTGATAACTTCCTGAAACGGAAGCAGGAGCAAACATAATTACCAAATCAAAACTTCCCCGTCTGTTTTGATTTAGCGTGGGATAAATAAATTAAAATTATAAGTTTTGCCGGACTTTTTTATAAAAAGCCGGAACCGAATCAATAAAAGGAGAGTCGCAATTTTTTGCGGTTTATCGATTCTTTAGAGCGAAACTCTGTGTTCGACCATTATACAGCGTTCCTGAACGACTTTGATTCCGTTTTGCGCCAATTCGTTGGCAACGGAATCATTGCGGATGCCCGATTGAAACCAGACGGCTTTCGGTTTCGCCGCCAGAATGTCTGCGGTGTGCGGCGGAATATCCGCCGAGCGCCGGAAAACATTGACCAAATCGACGCCGCCGGGAATATCGGCTAACCGTCGATAAACTTTCTGCCCGAGAATTTCCGTCACGTCCGGGTAATAAACCGGAACGGGAACGACTTCGAAACCGGCTCTGACCAGATATTCCGGCACGTAGAAAGCGGGCTGAAAGCTCTGCTCTCCGGTCTTGATGCCGAGCACGGCGACGCGCTTTGTTTCCGCCAGCAGAATCCGGATGTCCCTGCGGTCGGTGATTATGTTTTCCTGCCAGTCCATATTTTGATATTTTACTTTATTTACGCCCGTTTCGGTGAAAAATTTTCATCGCGAAATAGAAAAGCAAGGATAAATATATTCGACTCGACCGAATTTGCGTAAAATCGATTAGTCGTCAGGAAATTTTCACGTCCATTGGCTTGCCTTTTAATTTGCGGAAGAAAAAGTCAATCACGACCGGCAAAAAACTGCCGCCGAGGCGATGGTCTTGCCGAGGCAAAAGTAAAAAGGTAAAAGGCAAATTACTTTTTACTTTTTACTTTTTACTTTTGCCTTAATGCTAGTTTCTTTTTTCATTCGCCATAAGATAATCTATTAAAAACCATTACAAAACTTTTACTTATATAATTGATTATATGAATTTTGAATTAAATGAAGAGCAAGCACAAATAAAATACAGCGTTCGCGAA
This sequence comes from Pyrinomonadaceae bacterium, assembly GCA_036388475.1. Taxonomy (GTDB): domain Bacteria; phylum Acidobacteriota; class Blastocatellia; order Pyrinomonadales; family Pyrinomonadaceae; genus JALZHR01. Next base: position 11,330 of record DASVRT010000032.1, read on the forward strand.
TTTGCCGAAAGCGAGATTCGCCCGAACGTGATGGAATGGGACGAGAGCCAGCATTTTTTTGAAGAGCTGCGCCCGCAGCTCGCCGAACTCGGTTTGATGGGCGTTCTGTTTCCCGAGGAATACGGCGGCGCCGCGATGGGCTACGTCGAATACGCGACGATTATCGAAGAACTCGGACGAGTTGACGGTTCGGTCGGACTTTCGGTCGCGGCGCACAATTCGCTTTGTTCAAACCACATCTACCAATTCGGCACGGAAGAACAGAAACAAAAATATCTCGCTCCATTAGCACGCGGCGAATCTTTCGGCGCGTGGGGTTTGACCGAAGCGCAAGCCGGTTCGGATTCCGCCGGAACGCGCACGAATGCGCTTCGTTCAAACGGCGGCTGGAAAGTAAACGGCTCGAAAAATTTCATCACGCACGCGATTAGCTGTAATACTCTGGTTGCCGTCGCCGTCACCGACAAGGAAAAAGGAAATAAAGGAATTACGGCGTTTATCTTCGACAAATCGATGGAAGGCTTTCGCTCGGACAAAAAGGAAAACAAGCTCGGGATGCGCGCTTCCGAAACGGCTTCGGTCGTTTTTGAAGATTGTTACGTGCCGGACGAAAATCGTCTGGGCAACGAAGGCGAAGGATTTTTGCAGGCGATGCAGGTTCTGGACGGCGGGCGAATTTCAATCGCGGCTTTGAGCGTCGGCATCGCGCAGGGCGCATACGAAGCGGCGGTTAAATACGCGAAAGAACGTCATCAATTCGGCAAACCGATTGCGGAATTTCAGGCGATTCAATTCAAATTAGCCGATATGGCGATGCAAATCGAAGCCGCGCGGCTTTTAACCTGGCAAGCCGCATATCTGAAAGACAACGGCAAGAAAACGACGAAACAATCGGCGATGGCGAAATTGTACGCGTCGGAAGTCGCCGTCAGAGTTTCCGAAGAATCCGTCCAGATTCACGGCGGCTACGGCTACACGAAAGATTACCCGGCGGAAAAATACTGGCGCGATTCGAAGCTCTGCACTATCGGCGAAGGAACGAGCGAGATTCAGAGATTAGTCATTGCCAAGCAATTATTAAAGGCTTAAAAATATGACGAAATTAAAAAAGTCGAGACGCTTAAAAAATAAACGCCTCGACTTTTTTTGCTGGGGTTGAGAACAATTAATCTTGCAAATAAATTTTACTGAATCTTATATTTCACCGCCGCGTCCGTTTGATTTTCGCTGCCCGCCGCGATTTCAAAACTGATTTTTTTCCAAACCATATCGCCGAGACGAATTTCGCCCGCGCCGGTAAAGGCTTTCGTACCGTTATCCAGATTTTTGTCGTTCAGATAATCAATCGCCACGACAATATTTTCGGTTTTGAAATCGGCTTTGATTTTTTCGAGCAGACGGCGCGTCACAAAAGTTTCGTTTTCCGACATCGAATTCGATTCGACGATTTCTTCCGCTTCGACAAAATTGTAGGCGACATCGGCGACATTTTTGTTATTAACGTTTATTTTGACGTCGAAATTTATCGGCAAAGCACTGTCTTCTTCGCCTAACTGACACGAGCCCGCGCCGCGCAGACCGATTTGCGATTTTGAAATCGAATAACGCTCGACTTTGGCGAATTTGACTTTAATATTGTTTAAAACCAAATCGGTTTCCATTTTTCTGGTTAAACCTCGGGCGGCGATCGAAAAAGTTTCGTCATCGCCGAGCATCGCTTTCGAGGCGGATACGTCTTTCGGTTTTGCCGTGGCGGTAATTACGCTAAATGTAAAGAGAAAAAATACGAGTAAAAGTCTGAGATGGTTAAAATATTTATTGGTCGTCATCATCGTTTTAAAGCCTCCGTCAACTCAGCAACCAAATGTTACGGACGAGTTAACAGCAAAGTCCGTGCCGAAAAATTAGTTTTAATTTAAACGCTGTATTTATAAGTCTTAAGCAGACTATAAGCAGACGGAGCGGCGAAAGACTTTTGCCGAAATTTGTATCAAAGACGGACAGACTCGTATCGCCGACAAACAAAGCGCCGGATAATTCGCCGGTTTGAATTGGCAATTGGCGGGAAAAATGCGAAAATTACAGACTTATGCTCCAGGACGGGATTTTGATTGAGAAACTCCTTGCAGGTGAGCCGCGCGCCGTTGCGCGGGCGATTTCAAAAGTCGAAAACGGTGCGGACGATGCCGCCGAACTGATGAAAACCGTTTTCCCGAAAACCGGAAACGCTCTGGTCATTGGAATTACCGGCGCGCCCGGGGCTGGAAAATCTTCGCTCGTTGACAAGCTCGCAATGTTTTACCGCGACCGGGGCGAGAAAATCGGAATCATCTGCGTTGACCCGTCAAGCCCTTTTTCCGGCGGCGCAATTCTGGGCGACAGAATCAGGATGTCAACGCTCGGTCTGGATAAAAACGTTTTTATTCGCTCGATGGCGACGCGCGGCAATCTCGGCGGGCTTTCGCGCGCGACGGTCGATGCGGTGGCGATTTTAGACGCGGCGGGCTTTGATAAAGTCATCGTCGAAACGGTCGGCGTCGGGCAGGACGAAGTGGAGATTGTGAAAACCGCCGATGTTTCGGTCGTCGTTCTCGTTCCGGGAATGGGCGACGACATTCAGGCAATCAAAGCCGGAATTATGGAAATCGGCGACGTTTTCGTGATTAACAAAGCCGACCGCGAAGGCGTTTTGCGCACGGAAAAAGAGCTCGAAGCGCTTTTGAGCCTCGCTCATCGTCCCGATTTCTGGAATTCGCCGATTATCAAAACGGTCGCCACCGAGAATAAAGGCATCGAAGATTTATCGAAAGCCATCGAAAGCTACAACGATTTCCAGAAACAAAGCGAAAATTTGGAACGCAGAAAGTCCATCGCCAAATGGAGACTTTTAGAGCTTTTACAGGAAAAATTACTGGCGCGCGTTTTAAATCAAAACGGAACGAGCGAGAAACTGGAACAATTTGCGCAGGAAGTAGCGGAAAAGAAACGCGACCCGTATTCGGCGGTCGAGGAAATCTTAAAACAAAAAGCTGACAGCTAATTGCTGGCGGCTATCAATCAGCTATCTATGAAAATAAATCATCTCGGCATCGCCACCAGAGGCATCGAAGAAGCTTTAAAATTCTGGGAAAACGCACTGGGTCTGGAAAATGTTCACAGCGAAGTGGTTGAAGACCAAAAGGTGCGCGTGGCGATGCTGCCGATTGGCGAATCGCGAATAGAATTGCTCGAACCGACGAGCGAGGATTCGCCGATTTCAAAATTTCTGGAAAAACGCGGCGGCGGCATCCATCATATCGCCGTCGAGGTCGAAGATATCGAAGCGGCGCTTTTGAAACTAAAATCCGAAGGCGCGCGTTTAATTGATGAACAGCCCAGAATCGGCGCCGAAGGCTGCCTGGTCGCGTTTGTTCATCCGTCATCTGCAAGCGGGGTTTTGTTGGAACTGGTTCAAAAACAAGAAAATTAGTGTCAGGAGTTTTTTATTAAAATTATGGAAGATAACAAAGATATATTGAATTCGGAAGACGCGGCGAAAGAAACCGCATCGACCCCCTCACCGGCGTCTGAAATAGAGACGCCCGAAATACCGAAAGACGAAACCGCGGCGACGGAAGATTTCAGCGCGACGCCGGAAACAACGTTCGGAAACACTGAAACCAAAACTTCAACCGTTTCGAGCGCCGCCGCGGCATCGGCAGCGGGACGCGGCGGAATGTCTTCGGCGGTCAAAGGCTTGCTCGTGGTTTTCGTGATTCTCGCTCTCGGCGCGGGACTTCTGGTCTGGAAAATCAAAGCCGGCGGACACAGCAGCAGCGGTCTCACGAAATTGACCAATGACGACATCGCTCTTTTATTAAAAGACGAAAACCCGATGGCGCTCAAACAGCTGACGGAAAATCCCGAAACCAAAAAGAAAATCGTCGAAAGCCTGAAACAGACGCTGGCAATGGCGAGCCAGGCGCGCAAAGACGGGATGGCAAACGACCCGGAAGTCAAGGAAGAGCTCGAATCCATCCGCACGGAAATCGTCGCCGCCAGCTACGACAAAAAGAAAAACGCCGACAAAGGTCCGATGCCGCCTTTCGGTTTTATCAGCGAAGACGAAGTGAAAGCGTTTTACGCCGACGCGGGCAACGAAGGGAAATTTAAAACCTTTATCGACAAGAAAATCGCGCAAGCCAAAGAAGAAGGGCGCATTCCGAAAGACCGCGAGCCGACCGAAGAACAGCTTGCCTCGGCGCGCGATTTTTACGCCAAAGCCAGAATCTACGAAAAGGAAGCCGATTCGAAAAAAGGCGAGTTCGGCGAAGAATACAACAAAAAAGTCGAGCTTCAGGTCAAGCTTCAGCAGGAACAATTTCTGGCGCGTCACTACGCCGATAAAGTCCTGAAAGAAAAAGTGAAAGTGACCGACGCCGACGTTCAGGAATATTTGAAGTCGCACCCGGAACTCGACACCAAAAAGGATAAAAGAGCCAAAGCCGAAGAGATTCTGGCGCGCGCGCAAAAAGGCGAAGATTTTTCGGCGCTCGCGAAAGAATTTTCCGAAGACCCGGGCAGCAAGGACAAAGGCGGGCTATACGAAAACGTCCGCAAAGGTCAGTTCGTTCCCGAATTCGAAACTGCCGCGCTCGGGCTGGAAGCCGGGCAAATCACCCCGCAGCTGGTCGAAACCAAATACGGTTTTCATATCATCAAACTCGAAAAGAAAGGCTCGGCAAAAGATGCCGCCAGCGGCGAGGAAGCACCGACTTTCGACGCGCGTCACATCCTGATTTCGACGATGATTGCCGACCCGGAAAATCCGCGCGTGCCGCCGATGTCCGCCGAAGATAAAGTTCGCGCGCAGCTCGAAGAAGAAAAAGAGAAAAAGGTGATGGACGAAATTCTGGCAAAGAATCCGATTGAGATTCCCGAAGATTTCGCCGTCCCCGAACCTTCCGCCGAACAGCTCGAACAGATGAAGAAGATGCAGGAAATGCAGATGCAGCAGCAAATGCAGCAAATGCAGCAACCGCCGACAGGCGATGAAACCGACACGCCGAAAGGCAAGACGGAGAAAAAGCCTGAACCGAAGAAAAAATAGTCATTAAACGGATAATGGAAAGCGGAAAATGGAAAAGCGATTTTCATTATCCGTTTCCCGTTACCCGTTTTCCGTTATGTTTTTTGGCGATTATCGAGTCGAAATAATTCCCGATACGGAATTCAGATTAGACGGCGGGGCGATGTTCGGAGTCGTCCCGCGCGTCGTTTGGGAGCGCGTCTCGCCGCCGGACGAATCAAATCGAATTCAACTGAATATGAACTGCCTGTTCATCGAAACGCCGCGCGAAAAAATCCTTGTCGAAACCGGCATCGGCGAAAAATGGACGGAAAAGCAGATGCGGGTATACGGCATTTTCCGCACGAAATCTTTCGCCGAAACGCTTTTTGAAAAAACCGGCTATCGGCGCGAAGACATTTCGATTGTCGTCAACACGCATCTGCATTTCGACCACGCGGGCGGAAATACGATTTGGGAAGACGAAACGGAAAGCAGGAAATTATCGCCCGCGCAAAACGGGCAAAATTTCAAAGACCGGAGCACGAAGACCGCAAACCGTTTTTCAGTTCCGCAATTTCCGAACGCGCGCTATTTCGTTTCCGAATCGGAGTTTGAACACGCGGAAAATCCGCACGAGCGCGACCGCGCCAGCTATCTGGCGGAAAACTGGCGACCTTTGCGCGAAAGCGGGCAGCTTGAATTAAAGCCCGACGTTTACGAAATCGTCGAAGGCTTGAGAATAGAAAACGTGCGCGGTCATTCCGAAACGATGCAGACCGTCTATTTAAAGCGCGGCGGTGAAACGCTTTACGGTTTCGCGGATTTGATTCCGACGCGTCATCATCTCGCCCTGCCGTGGATTATGGGCTACGATTTGTATCCGACCGAAACGCTGGAATTCAAGAAACGAATTTTACCCAAAGCCGTAAAAGAAAACTGGATTTGCCTTTTCTACCACGATTTTGAAACGCCGCTTTGCCGTCTGGCGGAAATTGAAGGGAAAATAAAAGCGGTAGAAATTTAAAAGGAATATGCTGAAAAAATTTACCGTAAAGCTGAAATTGAAAAAGCCGTCAGCGAGGATGATGTTGATAAGTTGTTGTTAATGGTTTTATCAGTCGCTTTGTATTCTGACGAGCAGGAATACGCTGAAAACTTCCGTGTTCGATTCTCAAATCACGAACATTTCAACGTGCGCGGCAATGCGATTCCCGGTTTTGGACACTTCGCGCGAATTGACGGAAAATTAAACGAAGAAATATATCAAAAACGCGTTGAAAGATGAAAATGAATTTGTGCGCCGCCAAGCCGAAAGCGCAGCGGATGATACAAAACATTTTCTAAAATGGAATTTTAATAAATAATTTATGGAACAAGTAAAAATCGGAATCATCGGCGGCAGCGGTTTATACCAGATGCCGGAACTGACGGACATTAAAGAAATCGAAGTCGAAACGCCGTTCGGCAAGCCGTCCGACGCTTTTATTATCGGCACGCTGGAAGGCGAGCGCGTGGCGTTTCTGCCGCGTCACGGGCGCGGGCATAAACTGACGCCGACCGAGCTTCCCTTTCGCGCCAACATCTATGCGATGAAGCTTCTGGGCGTGGATTATATTTTGTCGGTTTCGGCGGTCGGTTCTTTGCAGGAACAATACGCGCCGACCGATATGGTCATTCCCGACCAGTTTTTTGACCGCACGCGCGCCCGCGCCGAAGAATCGACGTTTTTCGGCGCGGGCATCGTCGGGCACATTACTTTCGCGCATCCGGTTTGCGGCGAGCTCGGCGGCATTCTGGAAGAATCGTGTAAGGCGGTCGAAGGCTTGAAAGTTCATCGCGGCGGAACTTATCTGTGTATGGAAGGTCCGGCGTTTTCGACCAAAGCCGAATCGAACGTTTATCGCTCGTGGGGAATGGACATTATCGGAATGACGAATTTGCAGGAAGCAAAACTGGCGCGCGAAGCCGAAATCGCCTACGCGACGCTCGCGCTCGTCACCGATTACGATTGCTGGCACGAGGGTCACGACGACGTTTCGGTCGATATGGTCATCGAATATTTGCATAAAAACGTGCGCAACGCGCAGCTGGTTTTAAAAGAAGCCGTCAAACGCGTGGCGGCGAAAGAAACGCCGAACCCGTTTGAAGGCGCAACCGGAAACGCGATTTTCACCGCGCCGGAACTTTGGAATCCCGAAACGGCGCAACGGCTCGAAGCGATTATCGGCAAATACGCGCCGAAAGCGGCGACCGGCGAATAAAACGAGAAGTGCGTGAACGCGGAGCGATGAATTTTTATTCCGCATTCACGCATTTCTTTGTAAAGTTTTTCAAACATCAAACTTCAAATAATTTCGCCGCATCAAACGAGGCAGGAGTTTTGCAATTTATGAAAAAAGCATTTTTATTTTTGAGTTTTATCGCGTGTCTTTTTGTGTTTTCCGCCAATGTTTCCGCGCAAAAGCAGATTGAGCCGAAAGAAGTCCGCGACCCGATTCTGGAAGCCGACGCGACACACAATCTGGAAGTCGCGCGGCAGGCTTTTCGCCTGCGCAAAGCTTACAAAGGCGTTCTGATGCGCTGCGAAGAAATCATCGCCGCCAATCCGATTTTCTCCAAAATGGACGAGGTTTTATACCTTTCGGGTATGAGCAGCTATTATCTTTCGCTGAATAAAGGCAAGCAGAAAATCAACCCGAATTTCCAGCAGGAAAAGGAAAAATACGCGCCCGAAAAACTGCGCGAAGACGCCGCCGCGTATCTGAAACAACTGACGGAAACCTTCCCGCAGAGCGAGTTTCGCGCGGAAGCGGAAAAGACTCTGAAATTGCTCGAAGCGAAAAAATAATCGTGAGCGGCGAATCCGTCTTCTAAATTCGCCGCTCGCCGCATTCTCCAAACATTGATGAATCTAAACCAAATCACGGTTTCGACAAACAATCCCGTCGAATCAATCGAATTTTATAAAAAACTCGGACTTCGTTTAATCGTCGATTCCGCGCCGCGCTACGTCCGTTTTGAATGTCCGGACGGCAGCTCGACTTTTTCCCTTCACGAAACCGGCGAAACCGATTCAAGCAATTCAAACATCGTTCTTTATTTCGAATGCGAAAATCTGGACGCGAAAGTCGAAGAATTGAAAAAACTCGGCTTACAGTTTGAACAGGAGCCGGTTGACCAGACGTGGCTTTGGCGCGAGGCGTATCTGCGCTCGCCCGAAGGAAATCGAATCTGTCTTTTCCACGCGGGCGAAAATCGCCAAAATCCGCCGTGGCGTATCAATTAAAAAAAACAAAAGATAAACGCAAACTTTATTGATTAATGAATTAGCCGCGTTTATCCATCTGTGTTTATTTGTGCTAATCTGTGTTTTTGCAATTCTTAAATAATTTCAACATACAATTAACAGAGGATTTTATAGAAATATGTCTTTAACAGTGGTCGGTTCGGTTGCGTTTGACGCTCTGGAAACTCCTTTCGGCAAGCGCGACAAAATTCTGGGCGGCGCGGGAACGCACTTTGCGCTTTCGGCGAGTTTTTTTACGCAGCTTAATGTCGTCGGCGTCGTCGGCAACGATTTTACCGAGACGGAAATGGACGTTTTCCGGCGTCACAACATCAACACGGACGACATCGAGCGCGTCCCCGACGGCAAAACTTTTTTCTGGCGCGGGCGTTACGATTACGATTTAAACACGGCGCACACTTTGGAAACGCAGCTTAACGTTTTCGAGACTTTCCAGCCGAAATTGTCCGAGGCGTCGAAAAACAATCGTCTTTTATTTCTGGCGAACATCGTTCCGATGATTCAGAAAGACGTGCGCGAGCAATGCCCGGACGCGGAATTCGTGGCGATGGACACGATGAATTTCTGGATTGACTCGATGAAAGACGCGGTTATCGAAACGGCAAAAGTCGTCGATTGCGTCATCATCAACGACGCCGAGGCGCGACAATTGGCGGACGAGCCGAACATTCACAAAGCCGCGAAAAAGATTATGGAAATCGGCGACCTTCGCGCGCTGGTCATCAAGCGCGGCGAATACGGCGCGGCGCTTTACACGAAAGAAAATTATTTTGCGATTCCGGCGTTTCCGCTCGAATCGGTTTTCGACCCGACCGGCGCGGGCGACACTTTCGCGGGCGGTTTTATGGGTTATCTCGCCAGCCAAATCGAAATTACCGACGACACTTTGCGGCGCGCGATGATTTACGGCTCGGTGATGGCTTCGTTCAACGTCGAAGAATTCGGCACCGAACGCGTCGACCGCCTGACGCACGAAGAAATCAACCAGCGCTTTCGCGAATTCAAACGCATCACGCATTTTGAAGAAATTCCGTTCGAGCGCGCCACGTCTGCTTAAAAGTTGACTGAGTTTGGTGAGTTGACCGAAGTCGTCAGAAAAGCTCAACTAACTCAGTCAACTCAGTTCAGCTTTCAGAGATGGCAAAAAACAATCAACAATTTTTGCTGAATTTCGCTAATCCTTCGCCCGGCGTGATAATCGCCATCGGCGGATTAATCGTTTTTGTCCTTTTTCTGGTCGGATTAATTATCGCGCTGGCGACGAAATACTTTGAGCCGCCGCCGCAGTTCGGCACGCTCGTTTTGCTGGCAATCGTTCCGATTTTCGGTTTGATTTTAGCGACGGCGATAATTCTGCGAAACGTCCGGCGGCTTTCGCGCAATCTGAAAGAAGATTTCGGCGAATTGATGCTGCCCGAAGCGCAGCGGCGCAAGCTCAACGGCGAAGTCCGCGAGCTTGCCGCGATTATCGGAATCGAGAAAGAGCAGTTTGGAGATTTGCGCGCAGCGTATATCTTAGCGGAAGATTTGGCTTTAAGACAGATTGAGCAGGAAAAAAAATTGCCGCTCAAGCGTCATATCAAAATCGGAAAAGCCGAGTTTGACGCCGTTTTTATCAGCCGCGACGTTTCGACGCTGGTCGACGTGATGTTTCTGGTGACGGGAAACATCCCGCAGAAAAAAGTCGACGCGACTCTAAGCAAAGTCGAAGAAGTGAAGCGAAAATTTGCCCGCGTCAAATCGAGAACCAAGGTCAAACTGATGCTCATTCTGGTCACGCAAATGAATGCGGAAGACGAAGCCAAACTGCGCGCTTCGCTGGCGACGCAGTTTCGTTCGATGGCGATAGATTACGCCGAAATTCGTTTGTTTGATTTTGAAGGATTACAGAGAATTTTTACCGAAGACTGAATTTAGCGAATCGTGAATCGTAAATCGACTGATTTGACTTTGTCGGACAAATCTATTTACGATTTACGATTCGCTATTTACGAAAAAAATCTATGTTAGAAAACAAAGTTGGAATGATTTTCGGCGTCGCCAATCAGCGTTCAATCGCGTGGGCTTGCGCCGAAGCCTGCGGCGCACAGGGCGCGAAGCTCGCTTTTACGTATCAGGGCGAGCGCCTGAAAGCGAAGGTCGAAAAGCTGTCGGGGCAAATGAACGACGCGCTCGTCGTGCCGTGCGACGTGACGAATCAGGCGGAAGTTGACGCGGCGTTTGAAGCCGTCGGCAAAAAATACGGAAAACTCGATTTTCTCGTGCATTCGATTGCCTTTGCGCCGCGCGAAGCGCTCGAAGGGGAATTTTTGACGACGACGCGCGACGCTTTTCTGACGGCGCTGGAAATCAGCGCCTTTTCGCTGACGCAGCTTTCGCTGGCGGCAATGCCCCTGATGAAAGACGGCGGAAGCATCGTGACGATGAGCTATTACGGCGCGGAAAAAGTCGTGATGAACTACAACGTGATGGGCGTCGCGAAAGCCGCGCTCGAAGCTTCGACGCGTTATTTAGCCGCCGATTTAGGCAAACATAACATTCGCGTCAACGCCATCAGCGCCGGACCGATTCAGACGCTCTCGGCGCGCGGCGTCAAAGGAATGGGCTCGCTGTTCAGCTATGTCGGCGAAAAATCTCCGCTCAAACGCAACGTCGAAGCGCGCGAAGTCGGCAGCACCGCGCTGTTTCTGGTCAGCGACCTTTCATCCGCAATTACCGGCGAAGTTATTTACGTCGATTGCGGCTACAATATTATGGGAATCTAGGGATTTTCGATTTTCGGTTGCCGGTTTGCGGTTTCGCAAGGAATTAAAAATAAATAATTCCGATTCCCCGAACCGGCAATCGAAAATCGAAAATCGAAAATAATTTAAATGGCAGACACAAAAGCAAATAAACCGAGAATTAAAAAAGACATCACCAAACCGACCGAGCCGGAAACGGTCGCCGAAGCCAAAGAGCAGGAAGCATATTCTTACTGGCAAGTCACCGAAGACGAAGTTCTGCTTCGCTCGCCCGACCCGCAGGACGAATTTAAAAGCTCGGATTCGTGGCGCGTTTTTCGTATTTTGGGCGAATTCGTCGGCGGTTTCGATTCGCTGGCGACCGTCACGCACGGCGTGACGGTTTTCGGCTCGGCGCGCACTAAAGAAGATGACCCGAATTACAAAGCCGCTTACGAAACCGGGCGGCTTCTGGCGGAAGCCGGTTTTGAAGTCATCACCGGCGGCGGTCCCGGCATTATGGAAGCGGCAAATCGCGGCGCTTTTGAAGCGCGCGGAAAGTCAATCGGCTGCAATATCGAGCTTCCGTTCGAACAAGCCGCCAACCCGTACCAGACAAAATCGCTGACTTTCAAATATTTCTTCGTCCGCAAGACGATGTTTATCAAATACAGCAACGCCTACATCATTTTCCCGGGCGGCTACGGCACGATGGACGAGCTTTTTGAAGCCTTAACGCTGATTCAAACGCGAAAAATCCGCAACTTTCCCGTCGTCCTGTTCGGCTCGCAATACTGGCGCGGGCTGCTGCAATGGCTGACCTCGACGATGCTCAACGAAAAAAATATCAGCCCGGAAGATTTAAGCCTGATGCACCTGACCGATTCGCCGAAAGACGCCGTCGATTTTATCGTTAAATGCTGCGGGTTTGATGAAAAAGGAAAGTAAAATTGCAGGGGCACGCCGCGGCGCCAGCCCCTGCATTTATTTCGACAGATAATCTTTCATCCAGCCCAGATAATTTTCCGAGACTTTTTCCGCCGCGAGCGCGACGATTTCCGGCACGCTGTAACTGTGGTTGGCTTGAATGAAATCTTTCAACTCATCAAATTTTTCGGGCAGCGTTTTTATTAAAAGCAGATGCTCGGAATCCGCCTGAATCTCGTTTTCCCAGAAATAAAACGATTTCATCGGCGGCTGAACCTGCACGCACGCGGCAAGTTTGGCTTCGACGATTTTCCGCGCCAGCGATTCGGCTTCTTCGGTGTTCGGCGTTGTGGTTAAAACGACCAGCATAAAAAGTTGACTGAGTTGATGAAAGTTGACTAAGCTGGCTGAAGTTTTTTAACTCAATAAACTCAGTCAACTTCCAGCCAACTTCCAGTCAACTCGCTAAACTTTATTCCTTTTCCATCACTTCGTCGTATTCGCCTTCTTCGACCCATTTTAAAATTTCGGCGACGCGCCAAATCGGGAACGGGTGCGAAAGTCCGGCGTTGATGAGGTCTGCCCAGAAGCGGTCGAGAGCTTTCTCGTCGTAGTTTTTCTGAAACTCTTTGGCTTGCTCTAAAAACAAATCGTAATCAATCTTGGAGGCGAAAGTTCCGCCGCAAAGCTTCATCATCGTTCTGCCGATAACGTGCTCGTCCTGGCAAACCAGCATCGCCGCGCGGTCGCACGAAAGCTCGGCGCGGCGCGCCCAGGCGAGCAGAGCGCCGCTGATTCCGGCGGAAATCAGAAACTTGATAATTTCCGCACCCGGAATCAATCGTCCGAGAGAAGCATTGGCGAGTGCTTCGAGCAGTCTCGCCGCCGTTAAATACAAAACGTGCTCGGCGTGAATATGACCGACTTCGTGCGCGATGACGGCGAGAGTTTCTTCGTCGGTCAGGCGTTCAATCAAAGCCGAGTGCAGAACGATAATCGGCTTTTCGACGCCGCCCGTAAAGGCGTTGACAATCGGGTTTTGCTGAACGTAAAGTTCCGGCATATCGACGCCGAGCGTCGTACAGGCGATTTGCAGCTTCGCGTGCAAATCCGGGCATTGTTTCGGCGTGACTTTCACCGCGCTCGCCATAAACGAAACGCGAATCGCCGATTCGCCCGTCACCGCCAGAAGCTTTTTCAAAGCCGTGTCGATGCCCGGAATGGCGCGCAGCGCGGCGAGCGCCTTACTGTCCGCCGGGTGAACGTAATCGTGTTTGCTCAAATCGGCAAACTTTTTGTGCGGCTCGTCCGACAGAGGCAGACGGCAGCGACCGCAAACCGCCTGGTTGTTCTGGTAGCCTTCGCGGACCTGATTTTTCTGCCCGCAGTAGCGGCAGCGGGTGTTATTGCTCGGCTGAATCGCCTCGCCTTGATTTTCTGTATTCTTTTTCGCCATATTTCAAAAGTTTAATTTAGATGCGGCGCATAATTCAAACTCATAAACCTGAACGAAGCGCGGTCGTGAAAAGTTTAATTTTTTAATTCAAAGAAATTTGCCCGCGAAAGACGCGAAACCGAACGAAAAAAGACAGAAACATTCAAATGCTTTTCTTTCCTTTTCCCAGTTTTCGCGTCTTTCGCGGGCAAATTTTCTTATCAAATATATTTGATATTTATAATCCCGCTATTCTTTTCTCGACCGAATCAATCGGCGGCAGATTGTTCGCCGGCTTGTCCAGATAAAAATAAACGCAGCTCGACCAATCGTCCGAGCGCTCAAACTTCCAGTCAGCCGGATTAACGGTTTTTCTGTCTCTGGTTATGTCCAGCGGCACGCGACCGGGACCGGCGCGGTAAAGCGTGATTTTCTTTTCGATAAACGGCGCGGCGCTATGTTCGGCGAGATAACCGATTTGCTGCATCGTGATGCGCGCGTCTTTATAAAAATAAATAGGGTCGACGACGTGATAACGATAAAAGCTCCAGCGCATCGCTTTTTCGTCGGCAATCGGCGAGCCTTGATAAAAATTCGCAAACTGCCCTTGTCCCCAAGCCGTGCCGATATAATCTTCGGTTCCCGTTCCGGCAATCGTCGGCAGCGCGCGGTCGCCGTCCAGATACATTTTGATTTCGCCCTCGCCCCACCACGTATTGAAATATTCTTTCGTGTTCACAATCACGCCGATATTTGCGCCTAAGTAACGCCCTCTGCCCGAAACTTGCGGCAAAATTTCGTAATCTTTTTGCAGCGTCGTCGGATTTTCGCGGCGGTAATAAGCGTGAAAATAAAGCATATTCGCGGCGTGGCGGTCGCCGAGCGTGTAATTTACGTCGTAAAAAAGCTCGTCCAGATTCGTTTTGCTTTCGTTGGTCATCACGATTTTCATTCCGGTTTTAAAGGGCATCGGAATCGTGCAGTTAAAGCTTCTGCCTTCCGGATTCGAAAAAAACGCGGATTGAAAAGTCGCGGTTTGCCCCAGACCGACGCCGAAAAAATCTCCGAGCGGCGCACTGACGGCGGGCGTTGTTGCGCCGTCCCAATATATATCTATCCGCAGGCTGCGCAGCAGCTGCGGGCTGCGGTCGGGAAAAGTCATCCAGATTCGTCGAACCGCGCCGGTCGTATTTCGGGCTTCGGCTAAAACACGGCTTTCACCGGCTTTAATCGGCACAGTCGGAGCGCCTTTGCGCCCGCCGTTCGCCTGCCCGCCCTTGCCTTTCTCGCCCGTCGGATTTTCGCCGCTCGACCAGCGCGGCTCGACGCCCGCCGGCATCTCGTAAAGCTCCTGCCCAAACAAAGACTGCGCGGCGAAAATAAGCAGCAAAACTGCCAGTGCGCGGTTGGTTAATCTGAAATTGTGCGACATAAATTTTTCTCCAAACGTAAAATAAACTGAGAGCTGAAAACTGAGAGTTGATAACTGAGAAGTGTTTTTAGTTATCAGTTATCAGTTCTCAACTCTCGGTTAATTCAGTAAGCAAATGCCTGATAAATCTCAGTTTCGGGCGCGTCCGACAGCGATTCGACGACGCGATTAAACCGAAGCATTGCCTGCGACTGCGGCGAGAGATTTTCCCAGACGGCGCGCGGAATGCGTATCGAAACCTCCGGTCGAAAAAGCCAGCGGCGGCTGTAACCGATAACACACATCGGGCGCGGCTCGCGCGTTTTATTCGGCGTTCCGCGATGCAGCCCGCGCACGTCGCGAACCATCACGTCGCCCAGTTTCAGGCAAATCGGCTCAAGCGGTCTTTCGCCGTTTTCAATCAATTTCAAGCCGTCTTCTTTCGTCATCAGATGCGTTCCGCGGGCGACTTCAAAAGGACCGTTTTCCGGCGTCACGTCGATGAGCGGAAAATTGACGGCAAGTTGAAAAGACGGCGTTTCCTGACCTGTTTCGGGAAACAGCGGCGGCGTATCGCGATGAATATCCTGGTATTCCGAGCCGAAAAGCGGCGTGTCGGCGGCGAGCTGAACCATCGTAAAATCCTTGCCCACCAGATTTTCGACAATCGCCAGAATGTCCGCGTCGGCAAAAATTTCCTCGTCGGCAAACGGCGCGTCGAACGGCAAAGTCACGTAATAACGCTCAGCGCCGCGATTCTTCAATTCGCCTTCGCGCTCAATATGTTTTTCGAGAAGCGGCGCGAAAGCCTCTCGCCATTCGTTTAATTTTTGCTTTGAAAAATGCTGCGGCAGGATGCAGAATCCGTCGCGCCTGGCTTCGCGGATAAATTGTTCGATTTCCGATTGAGTGTAACGTCCCTTGTTCATAATTATCCCTCCTTTAATAAATGAAAAATTACTTTTCCTTTACTAAATGATAGCGGTCAATCGCGGGATTTTCCAGCACCTGAGTTTTGCCGCTCGTCCAGCGAATTTCAACACGTTTGACGGCATCAACCGAGCCTAAACCGATTAAAATCCTGGAATCGTTTGCCGCCAGATAACTGCCCGCATTGCTCGCGTCGAAAATTTGTTTTCTGCCGCTTGCATCCGTCGCGATAACGCGCGCGCCTTCGCCGTTCGGCGCGGATTTTTCGCCGCGCAAATCTACGCCGAGCCAATGGTTTTTCGTCCCGTCGTTTTTCAAAATCACGGGCGCGGCGTTCGTTTGCGCGATAACGACGTCCGTGTCGCCGTCGTTGTCCAAGTCGCCGACAGCCATCCCGCGCGCCGCTAAATCCGTTTTGAAAATCGCGCCCGCCGCCAGCGAAACGTTCTGAAACGCTTTGCCCGCGTTGCGCATCAGAACGGGCGGCTGTTTGTATTTGAGAAAATCCGTCGTTTTTTCAATCACGTCGGAAACGTGGCTCTGCACGACAAACAAATCGCGCCTGCCGTCATTATCGGCGTCGATAAATTTTATGCCCCAGCCCGTTCCCAATTGCGTAATCTGCCCGACGCCGCTCGACCGCGTAACGTAATCGAACGACCACTCGCCGAGATTGCGGTACAGCGGGTAAGTCTCGCCGGAAAAAGCGGTTATCGCCACGTCTTGTCGCCCGTCGCCGTCGTAATCGGCGGCATCGACGCCCATTCCGGCAAAACGTTTTCCGTTTTCGTCAAACGCGACTCCGGCGATTAAAGCCGTCTCTTCAAAGCTGCCGTCGCCTTTGTTTCGAAAAAGATGCTGCCCGGTGTTGTCGTTGGCGACGAAAACGTCAGTCCAGCCGTCGTCGTCAAAATCGGCGAAAGCGACGCCCAGAGATTTGCCTTTGGCTTGCGCGATGCCCGCTTTTTCGCTGACGTTTTCAAACGTGCCGTCCGCCTTTTGACGAAACAAAAGCGAGCTCGTCGCTTTAAAATTGTCCGGGTGACAAAAGGAGCGAGAACCCGCAGCGCCGCAAAAAAGCGCGCCGTTTTCAAAATCCCAGGCGACGTAGCGCGTGACGAATAAATCGAGCCTGCCGTCGTTATCGTAATCGAAAAAACCCGCGCTCGCCGCCCAGCCGTCAACCTGCACGCCCGCTTTTTTCGTGGCGTCGGCGAAAGTGCCGTCGCCGTTGTTGCGATACAAAACCGCGCCGCCGTAATGCGTGACGAATAAATCGGAAAATCCGTCCTTGTCGTAATCGCCGACGGCGACGCCGAAACCGTAGCCGACGCCTTTCACGCCCGCTTTTTCGGTCACGTCTTCAAACGCGCCGCCCGCTTTCTGGCGATAAAGCCGGTTCCAGAATTTCGGGTTCGTTTTGTCGGGCAATTTTCCTTTCGGCATCGAGTCGGAAAGCTGCGCGCCGTTGGTGAAAAAAACGTCGAGCCGCCCGTCGTTGTCGTAATCAATCAGACCCAGACCGGCGCCCATCGTTTCGAGCAGATATTTCAGGGAAGTCGGCGAGGCGTCGTGTTTGAAATCAACGTCCGTTCGACTCGTAATATCGGTAAAAGTCACGGGCGAAGGAAACTGCGGCGCGTTCGTCGCCGGGCGTTTGACTTCGGAGTTGTAAGATTTTCCCGTTGTTTGCGCATTGACCGAAAAAGGCAAAACGCAGGCGACAAAAGCGAATAATTTTAATAAACGGTAAAACATTATCCGAGCCGCGTCAGGCGGTTTTGCAGAATCACCACGGCAAGCAGAATCCCGCCGCGAAAAACGAGCTGCCACCACGGGCTGATTTGTCCTTCCAGATTGAAAAGATTGAAAATCACGCCGAGCAGCAAAACGCCGAAAAGCGTGGAAACGACGCTGCCTTTGCCGCCGGTCAAAAGCGTCCCGCCGACGACGACCGCGGCAATCGCGTCCAATTCGCGCCCGACGCCTTCGGTCGGCGAACCCGTATAAAGTCTGGAAGCCAAAATCACGCCCGCCAGCCCTGCCAGCAGCCCGCTGATTGTGTAAACCAGAATCGTCACGCGGTCGATATTAAGCCCCATCAGGCGCGCGGCTTCGTCGTTGTCGCCGAGCGCGAAAACGTGTCGCCCAAAACGCGTGTAGTTCAAAATCAGCCAGCCGATAACGAATACAATTATCAAAATCACAATCGGAACGGGCAGAAAACCGACCATACCTTGTCCGAGCCACGAGAATTCCGTCGCCGTCGCCGGAATCCGCACGTTTTGCTCGCCGGTCACGGCAAGCGCAATTCCGCGCGCCGCAATCATCATTCCGAGCGTCACGATAAACGGTTGAATCCGTGCTTTGGCGATAACCAGTCCGTTAATCAAACCGAGAACCGTCGTCGCCGCGACCGCCGCGATGAGCGCCACGACCAGCCCGCGGTCAGCCAGATTCGCGGCGATAACGCCCGCGACTGCCAGCAGCGAGCCGACCGACAAATCGATGCCGCCCGTCAAAATCACGAACGTCATTCCGAGCGCGATGATTCCGAGCATCGAATTTTGCCGCAAGACGTTCAAAAGATTTTCCGGCGTCAGAAACGCTTCGTAGCGCGCCGTCGCAATCACGCAAACCAGTACGAGCAGCACCAAAGCGCCCTGCTGCTGGACAAAAGACCCGAAGCGTTCGCGCATCGTGCGCTCTTCCTGTGCCGAAATTGTTGCGTCCTGAACCGATTGCATTTGTTCCATATATTTTTATTTTGGCTCGACCCGCAGCCAGTCAAACCGCGCGCCCGATACGGTCGTTCTGCCGTTGTAAATCAGCGCAACGCGCGCGCCTTCGACGTTGCCGGTGATAATTTTATCGCCGACCGTCTGCCAGGATTTCCCGTCCGTGCTGAACGAAAACTGAAAATTCTCGCCTTCCTGCACGTCGATACGCAGCAGAATCGCCGTCGCGCTTTTCGGCAAAGCTGCGCTGGAAATTTCCTGATTTTTCCCTTGCGCGCGCCGCCAAGTAAAAATTTTCCCGTTTCCGAGGCTGATGCCGACGGCTTCCGTGCGCCAGCTGTAAGCCGAAATCCCGGCAAATTCATCGCTCGCTAAATTTTTATAATCGATGCGCGTCGTCGCCGTGTAAGTTCCCGAAACGGTGCGCTCGGCGACGACGATTTCCGGCATTTTTTCAGTCGTCAACTGTTTTTCCGCCGGAGCAATCGTCAGAAAACCGCCGTCGAGTCGTATATTTTGCAGATTATAAAGCGGGTAAGTCCATTTCGGCGCGAGAAGATTTTCGTTAAATTCGTCGTTCAAGCCGAAAAACATTCGCTGTTTTGTTCCCGCAATCGGAACGCTCGCGCCGTTTGATGCGCCGCGACCTTCGTTGATGACTGCCCAGCCGTCGCGGAATTTAACTTCGTCGAGCAAGGCTTCGCGCCCGATGTTGAAAGCGTCCGAGCGTTTGCGGTAAGCGTGATAAAGCAGAAAATCGCGACCGTCCGGCGTTTCGACGATGCTGCCGTGACCGGGACATTGCCACGTCTGATTTGCCGCCAGGACGGGATTCGCCGGATTTTTCTCCCATTTGCCCAAAAGCGTTTTCGAGCGCGCGACGCCGAGCGCGTAATTACAGCCGCGCCCGCAGCAGGCGTTGCCCGAATAAAAATGATAAAACCAGCCGTCGCGCCGAATGATAAACGAGCCTTCGACCACGTGATTTTCCCAAACCGCGTCGTTGCGAAACATTTTTTTCGCTTTGCCGATTAATTTCGTCCCGCTTTCGTCCAGCTGCTGCGCGTAAAGCCACGTCGGCTGCTGGCGGTCGTTGCCGTCTTCCTTCCAGATTAAAAACGGTTTGTCGTTTTCGTCGCGGACGTAAAACGCGTCAATCGAGCCCATTTCCTGACAGATGAGCGCGCCTTTGTCCGTATAAGGTCCTTGAGGTTTTTCCGCCGTCGCCACGGCGACGCAGAGCGTGCCTTTTTTATTTTTCCCCTCGTCGCGCCGCGCCGTGTAATAAACAAAATAACGATTTTTATCGGCGATAATTTCCGGCGCCCAGAAATCGCCTTTCGCCCACGCCGGTTTTTCGCTGAAAACCGCGCCGATGATTTCCCAGTTAATCAAATCTTTCGAGCGCAGCAGCGGAAAATGCGGCGACCAGCCGCCGGTCGTCGCCGTCGCGTAATAATCTTCGCCGACGCGAATCACCGACGGGTCGGGAAAATCGCCGGGAATAACGGGATTAACGTAAGTCTGCGCTTGAGATTGAAACGCAAAAAGAAAAATTAAAAAGAATAACGCAAAGGCGCAAAGCGGCAAAGACGCAAGATTTGAAAAAAAGAACAAAGCAGTTCTTTTCTCTTTCCGCCGTTTGTATTTCCTTTGCGCCTTTGCCGCTTTGCGCCTTTGCGTTAATGTTTCCTTCATAACTTAATTCAGTTTCGGGCGTTGAATATAAACCGCCAGCAAAATAATCGCGGCTTTAATCACGAGCGAATAGGAAAATTTTATGCCGTTCATATTAAAGCTGGTGGTGATAATCTGCATTATCAGCGCACCGATAATCGTGCCGATAATCGTTGCCCGCCCGCCGGTTAAAGGCGTACCGCCGACGACCGTGGCGGCAATCGCGTCCAGCTCGATTCCCTCGCCGACCTTTGACGCGTCGCTCGCGCCGAGACGCGCCGTGTAAATCAATCCGGCAAGCCCGGCGAGCAAACCGCTCAAAGCGTAAACGGCGATTTTCGCCCGGTTGACGCGCACGCCGGAGAGCCGCGCCGCTTCTTCGTTGCCGCCGACGGCGATGATATAGCGCCCGAAAATCGTCGAGCGCAGCAGAAAAATGGCGAGCAGAACAACGACGGCAAGCAGGATAATCTGAAACGGGACGCCGGCAATCACGCCCTTGCCCAGGTATTCAAAAGTCGGGTTGCTGAACGGAATAAGCTGACCGCCGTTGCTGATGACCTGCGCGATGCCGCGTCCGGAAATCAAAAGCGCCAGCGTAATGATAATCGGCTGAATCTTAAAGCCCGCAATCAATACGCCGTTAAACGCGCCGATTGCCGTAGCGACCGTCAAGCCAATCAAAATCGCCGTGCCCGCGCCGTAATCGAGCGAAATCGCCGCCACCGCCGAAGCAATCGCCATTATCGAGCCGACCGACAAATCAATGCCGCCCGTCGAAATGACAAACGTCATCCCGACGGCGACCAGCATCGTCGGCGTCGCCTGCACCAGAATGTTGCGAAAATTGTCGAAGGCGGCAAAATTCGGCGTAAAAACGGCGTTCAGAACCAGCAATAAAATCAGCGCCGCCAGAGCGCCGTAAGTCGGTGCGTAGTCCGCCAGCCTGAAATTGCCTTTTGTCGTCGCCGGATTGATTGGTGTCGCTTCTGCCATAATTTTTAATATTTGCCTGTTTGAAGGCAGTTTAAGTAGAAAAACTTCTGCCCGAACAACTCGCTTAACTGAAAACTGAACCTCGAAACTCTCACGTTCTACCGCCCGCTAGCGCAGGCGGTTCCGACTTGCGCTCATCGCTTTGGTTTTGCCCGTCAGGCGTTTAATCAAATCGGTTTCTTCGCGTAAGTAAGGCGTTCCGTCGGTGCGGAAAACGTCGTGAAACCAAATCCACGGCTCATATTCGACATACGGTTTTTCCCACGAATCCCAAGGATAATTCGTCTGCGATTTGCCCTGCACGAAGCCCCAGTTAATCATGCCGACATTGTGTTTTTTGCCGACCGGCAAAATGGCGACAAACGTCGAGCCGCGCGGGCGCGCCATATATTCGGTGCAGACAATCGGTCGATTGTATTTCTGCAAAAACACGACGCGTTTTTCGAAATCTTCCGCCGGTTCATACGTGTGAAAAGTGATGAAATCCGAGTTTTCGATTTGAATTTTTTCCGTTTCGTCCAAATTTCCCGCTTTGAAGTAATCGCCTTTCCAGACGCCGGAAGTTAAAGGCTGTTCAGGGTTTGCGGCGCGCGCCCAGCGAAAGGCGAGCGGCAAAAGCCGGTTGATTAATTCGGCTTTGTTCGGCGGGTCTTGCTTGGCGTATTCGCCGCCGTTTTTATTGTCCGGCTCGTTCCAGATGTCCCACGAATTGATGCGTTTGTCTTTTGCAAACGTGCCGACGACGTCTTTCACGTATTTTTCCAGGCGCGCGTATTCCGCCGGATTCGCCAGCGCTTTCGCGCCCGGCGATTGCAGCCAGCCGGAATTGTGAATGCCTGCGCGCGGCGCGCGCTGTTTGCCGGTTTGCGGATTCGGGTCCCAGACCGAATCGAACAAAACGAGCATCGGCTTGATTTTGTGGCGCGCGGAAATTTCCAGAAATTGATTGAGCCGTTTTTTAAAGCCTTCTGGGTCTTGCCGGTAAGCCAAATCGTGCAGAAAAACGCGCATCGTGTTCATCCCGATGCTTTCCGCCCAGCCGAGTTCCAAATCAATCCGTTTCGGGTCGAAAGTGTCCGCCTGCCACATTTCCAGCTCGTTTATCGCGCTCGCCGGAACAAAATTCGCGCCGACCAGCCAGCCTTGCGCCGCATACCAATCTTTCGCTTTTTGCTCCGTCCAGCGCTCCTGCGCAAAAATGCCGGAAACGCACAAAAGCGTCACGAAAATAAGCGCAACTGGCTTTCTCGAAAAATTAAACACTCGTAGTTTCTCCGTTTATAGTCGTTTTTTCGTCCGCTTCCGCCATCGCGTTGATAATCGCGTCCTGCGAAATTTGATTACGGTGTAATTCGGCGACCAGTTCGCCGTCGCGCATCACGACGACGCGCGAGCTGCCTTCGACGAGTTCTTCGAGTTCGGATGAAATCATCAAAACTCCCAAGCCTTCGTTCGCCAGCTCATTGACGAGTTTTTGAATTTCGCCTTTCGCGCCGATGTCGATGCCGCGCGTCGGCTCGTCCATAATCATAAATTTCGGATTTTTGCAGAGCCAGCGCGCCAGCAGAACTTTTTGCTGATTCCCGCCCGAAAGCTCGCGGATTTTCTGCTCGGCGCTCGACGTTTTAATGCCCAGCCGTTTGATAAATTTATCGACAATCTCATTCTGCTTGGCGCGGGAAACCACGCCCATCGTCGTCAAAGCGGGAAGCGCCGCGAGCGTTAGATTTTCGCGGACGGACCATTCGGGAATAATGCCTTCGGCTTTGCGGTCTTCGCTCAAAAAAGCGATTCCGGCGTTGATGGCGTCGGTCGGCGAATGCAGATTAAGCTCTTTTCCGTTGAGCGAAACCTTTCCGCCTTCGACTTTGTCAGCGCCGAAAACGGCGCGCGCCACGTCGGTTCTGCCCGAACCCAAAAGTCCAGCCATTCCCAAAATTTCGCCGTGCCGCGCTTCGAGCGAGACGTTTTTCAGACGCCGTCCGCGATTCAAATTTTCCGTTTTCAGCAAAGGAACCGATTCTTTCTGCGCTTCGTGCTGCTCGCCGAAAGCGGTCGCGCCTTTCTTTTCCAGCTCCTCGCGCTGTTTGCCGAGCATCATACAAACCAGGTCGATGCGTTCGAGTCCAGCCAAATCGCGCGTTCCGACCAGTTTCCCGTCGCGCAAAACCGTGACTTTGTCACAGACGGCGTAAAGCTCGTCAAAGCGGTGCGAGATGTAAACAATCGCCGTGCCCTGCGCTTTCAAACGCCGAATCACGTCATACAAAATCCCGACTTCCTTTTCCGTCAGCGAGCTGGTCGGCTCGTCCAGAACCAGAACTTTAGCGCCGATGGAAACGCCGCGGGCGATGGCGACCATCTGCCGCAAAGCGATATTCAAACTTCCAAGCTCGGCTTTCGGGTTGATGTTCAAACCGAGATTTTGCAAAAGCTCGCCCGCTTCCCGGTTCATCCGCGACCAATCGACAAAGCCGAATTTGCGCGGCTCGCGTCCTAAAAAAATGTTTTCCGCGACGGTGCGAAACATCAGCAGATTGACTTCCTGATAAACGGCGACGACGCCCGAGTGCTGCGCGTCTTCGGGCGAGCGAAAGTTCACCGGCGAGCCTTCCAGATAAATCTCGCCGCCGTCGCGCGAATACGCGCCGGTCATCACTTTAATCAGCGTCGATTTCCCCGCGCCGTTTTCGCCGACCAGCGAGTGAACTTTGCCTCTCTCAAACTCGACATCGACGTTATCGAGCGCGACCACGCCCGAAAAAACTTTTCTGATGCCTTCCATCCGCAAAATCGTTTCGTTGTTCATAACTTAAAAATTAGCGCCCAATGCCGAGCGCGTCGGCGACGCGATTGATGTAATTAAACCAGGACGCAATCAGCGTAATCTGCAAAATCGCTTTATCGTCGAAACCGACCGCGCGCAGGCGTTCGTGATAAGCGGGCGTGATTTTCACCGCGTCTTTCGTTAACTGCACCACGTAATCGAGCATCACGCGTTCCGCATCAGTAATCGGCGCGCTTTTGTAATCGGCGCGCAAAGCCTCGATTAAATCGTCATCCAAAGTCACCCGACGCAGAAACTCCGCGTGAGATTCCACTCAATAATGACAATCGTTGGTCACCGAAACCAGTGTCGCAATCATCTCGTGCTGACGACGCTGCAAAGGCAAATCTTCGGACATCAAAGCGCCGAATGTTGAAAAAGCGTGATACATCGCTTCCGGTATCAAGGTGTGCGACTCGACGATTGATTCGCCGATGTCGCTCGCCTTCGGCGCGGGCGCGGCGTATTCCGCGGGATACATTCCGCGCTGTTTCATCAAAAGCTCAAGCAGCTCGCCTTCCGCTTCAGCGAGCGGAATCGTCTTTATCCAAGCCATATTTTTTATAACTGAGAACTGAGAGGCGAGAGGTGAGAATTAAGAAACGTTTTCAGTTCTCAATTCTCAGCTCTCACTTTTCACTTAGTAAGCTTCGTTGACGAATTGCGCCGCGTTTGAAGCGTCAAAAAACTTGTCGGGCACGATGATTTTCGCCGGAATCTGTTGCCCTGCGAAATGTTTTTCGAGCGTGTCGAAGGCAATCGGACCGAATCGCGGGTTGCATTCGACCGTGACGTTTAAATCGCCGGCGATAATCGCTTCGAGCGCCGATTTCTGACCGTCGACCGAGACGACTTTGACGTCTTTGCCCGGATTAAAACCGGCGGTTTTCAACGCCTGAATCGCGCCGAGCGCCATTTCGTCATTGTGCGCGTAAACGACCGTGATGTTTTTGCCGTGCGCCTGAATCAGGTTTTCCATCACGGCTTGCCCGTTGGCGCGCTTGAAATCGGCGGGCTGCGAAGCCAGAACTTTGACGTCGGGGCTGCCTTTAATCGCTTCCAGAAAGCCGGAATTGCGGTCGCGCGCAACCGAAGCGCCGGCGTTGCCTTCGAGAATGACGACGCCGGCTTTGCCGCCCGTATTTTTGACGACCCATTCACCGACGCGCTGACCTTCTTCGACAAAATTGGAGCCGATGAACGTGACGAAATCCTGTCCGGCTGTTCCCTGATGCTCGCGGTCAATCAGAAAAACCGGAATTTTCGCTTCCTTCGCTCGCTGCAAAGCGGTCGTCAAGCCTTCGGCTTCGCGCGGCACGAGAAAAATCGCATCGACGCGGCGGGCGATTAAATCTTCCACGTCGGAAACCTGTTTGGAAGTTTGACCTTGCGCGTTCGTCAAAACGAATTCGTATTTATCCGCGCGCTTGGCGGCTTCGTCCTGCATCGATTTCGTTTCGGCGATACGCCACGGGTTGTCGGTTTCCGATTGCGCGAAACCGATTACTTTTTTGCCGCCTTCGCGCGCGCCGCCCGTATTGGCGGCTTTGCGCTCGCAGCCTGCAAAGACAAGCGCCGCGATTAAAATTGCGATTAAACTAAAAATCTTTTTTGTTGCTGAAAAATTCATTTATTTGCTCCGATTGTTAAATTTTTATTTCGGCTGACTAGGGCGTGGTACCGAGCACGGCTTTGACGGTTTTAAGCGGCTCGATACGCAAAAATCCGAACCGCGCCGACGCATTGGAAGCGCCGCCCGCGACGAGCGCCACGCGCAAGCCTCTGTCCCACGGCGGCAGATACGCGCCCTCCACTTCCCCGCCGACTACTTGCCATTTTCGATTGTCGCGGCTGACGGCAAAGCGGAATAAATGCCCGTTTAAAGCCGCCATTCTCAGATAAAGCTGATTGGATTTCGGCACGTCCATAGCCACAATGACTTGATGATTATTTTTCTCGCGCCGCCAGATGACAACCTTCCCGTTCTGCACGCCCATTCCGAGCGCGTTTTCGTTGTCGCCGAAAGCCGAAATTCCGGCAATCGCGTTTCTCGCCAGATTTCTCGTATCGAGCTGCGTTGTCGCTTCGTAATCGCCGACCGTCGTTGACCAGCCCATCATCGCGCCGATTTCGTTTCGCGCGTGTTCCGGCTTCGGCGATAAAACCAGCCAACCGTTATTTAACCTGTAATTCGGCGCAATCGCGTGCAGCCACTGCCAGCCGAAACGCAGGTTTCGCGATTTGAAATCGTCGAAAAAATTGTATTCCGCGTTGCGCTCGCCGATGCCCAGAGGCGCGTCAGCCTGTTTGCTCGGACCGTTTCCGCCGTTAATTACCGCCCAGTTGTCGCCCGACCAGGTGACTTCGTCGAGCAAAGCCTGCCTGCCGACGTAAACCGTATCTTTCGGGTCGTAGGCGTGATACATCAGAAAAGTCCGCCCGCGCTCGTCCGTGACAATCGTGCCGTGACCGGGACATTTCCAGCTTTCATTGCCTTTCAAAATCGGGTTCGCCGGATTTTTTTCCCATTTGCCCAAAAGCGTTTTCGAGCGCGCGACGCCCGTCGCGTAATGACATTCGCGCCCGCAGCAGGCGTTGCCCGCATAGAACAGATAAAACCAGCCGTTACGGCGCAGGATGTAAGGACCTTCGACCAGATTGCCTTCCCAGGTGTTCGGGTCGTTGCGCAGAATTTCGCGCCGCTCGCCGACGAGTTTAAAAGTTTTTTCGTTTAGTTCCTGCGCCCACAGCGGCGTCGGCTTACCGACGCTGTTGCCGTCTTCTTTCCAGACGACGAAAAGCTTTCCGTTTTCGTCGCGAATCGGAAACGCGTCAATCGAGCCGGCTTCCTGACATTCCAGCGCGCCGTGGTCGGTGTAAGGTCCGGTCGGTTTCGACGCCGTGGCGACCGCGATGCACAGCGGTCCGTTCTGCCTGCGGGCGACGTAAAAGATATAAATTTTCCCGTTGTCCTGCCAGATTTCCGGCGCCCAGTAATTTCCCGCCGACCACGCGGGACGCGTCGGAAAAACCGTGCCGACGATTTCCCAGTTGACCAAATCGCGCGAATGCAGAATCGGAAACTCCGGCGCCCATTCGCTGGAAGTCGCCGTCGCGTAATAATCCTTGCCGACGCGAATCACCGACGGGTCGGGATAATCGCCCGCTAAAACCGGATTGGTGTACGTCGCGCTTCTTTGCGCCGCAGCGCTAAAAGCCGCGCCGAGCAAAATTAAAATTGCCGATAAATAAACGCTTATCCGAGAAAACGAAAAATCTTTTTCTTTCAATGCCAGTTCCCGCTTGTTAATCACGTAATTTCTCCTCTTAAATAGTTTGTTTGACCGATTTTCGGCTTTTGCCTTTGCCGTCTCCGTCCGGTTGCAGGCGTGCAGGCGCGGTCGATTGCCGGATAATCAGGCTGGTCGGAATGCGAATCTCGATTCCCTGCTGCTCGGAATCTTCCACGCTGCGAATCAAAACTTCAATCGCGCGTCGTCCAAGCTCGCCCAGCGGCAGATTAACGGTCGTCAGCGCCGGTTTGGTCAGCGCGGCGAAAGCGATATTGTCAAAACCGACAATGGAAATATCGCACGGAACGTTTAAGCCCGCCGCTTCAAACTCGCTGACGGCGCCGATTGCCGTCAAATCATTGGCGCAGACGACCGCCGTCGGCAGATTCGCGCCGCGCATCGCCAGGATTTCGCTCGCCGCGCGCTGTCCGCCTTCGATTTTGAAATTGCCGTAAAAAATAAGTTCGGGCGCATCCGGAAAAAGCTGCTGCATCGTTTTCTGAAAAGCTTCGAGGCGGCGGCGCGAAGAACGCAGGTTAGTATTTCCGCCGATAAAAGCGATGCGCCGGTGTCCGAGCGCGACCAGATGCAGAATCGCCTGCTCGATGCCTTCGTCGTAATCGACGCGCAGATTGTTCATATGCAAGCCCGGCTCGCCGACGTCCAGAAAAACCACCGGAACTTCCCGGTGCGCCAGCTCGTCGACCAGCTTTTTATCCATTTCCGAAGTCATCACCGCGACGCCCGCGATTTTGCGCTCGATAAATCGCCGGACGTAATGCGAAGTCCGCTCGGTGTCGTAATTCGTGTTCGACAGCATAATGTCGTAGCCGTGCTCGAAAGCCGCCGCTTCGATGGCTTTCACCAGTTCGGGAAAAAACGGATTGACGATGTCGGAAATAACCAGCCCGATTATGCGGCTTCTGCCCGACGCCAGACTGCGCGCGTGGGCGTTCGGGTAATAGCGGCATTGTTCGATGGCTTTCAACACGCGGGCGCGAACTTCCTCCGAAACGTAGCGCGTGTTGTTGATGACGTGCGAAACCGTTGCGATTGAAACTCCGGCTTCGCGTGCCACTTCCTTGATGCTGCTCATAATTATTAAGCGAATTTTCAGTTACGAATCTTTCGTGTAACTTAACTCATCGGACGTCATTTCATTTGCCCCCTCGCTCGCCTCCGACACCAGAATTGTCGGCTTAATTCCGGTTAATCGCTCGTATTCCGCTTGTATTTTCTCTCTAAAATCTTCGAGATTTTCCCTTTTCACAAGGTTGACGGTCGAGCCGCCGAAACCGCCGCCCGTCATTCGCCCGCCGAGAACGCCCGCCGTCGCGGCGGCAATTTCAACCAGCACGTCCAATTCGCGGCAGCTTACTTCATAATCGTTTTTCAGACTTTCGTGCGATTGCCACATCAAACGCCCGAACTCGTTTAAATCTTTGCGTTTTAAAGCATTTGCAGCTTGCAATGCGCGCTCGTTTTCCGTAATGACGTGACGGGCGCGGCGGCGAATCAATTCGGGCAAAAAATCTGCGTATTTTTCAAAATCTTCGCGATTGACGTCTCTTAATTCCCGAACGTCCGGCAGATTTCCCTTCAATATTCGCACGGCTTGCTCGCATTCCTCGCGGCGCGTGTTGTAGCCCGACGTCGCCAAATCGTGTTTCACATTCGTATCGCACATCACGACCGCGACTTCTCTTGCATCGAGCGGCACGTTTTCAAATTCCAGACTGCGGCAATCGAGCAGCAGCGCGTGCCGCGCGCGGGCGTGCGCCGAAACGAACTGGTCCATAATCCCGACTTTCGCGCCGACATAATCGTGCTCGGTCTGCTGACCGATTTTCGCCAGCGTCACACGGTCAATCGTTTGACCTGACATCTCGCTTAAAGCCAAGCCGGTCACGGTTTCCAGCGCCGCCGAAGACGAAAGTCCCGCGCCGCTCGGCACATCCGACCAGATGATTAAATCCGCGCCTTTCAATCGGACGTTTTTGCTTTCCAGAATCCGCGCCACGCCTTCGATATAATTCAGCCAGAAACCTTTTTTTCTTTCCTTTTCCTCATCCAAATCAAATTCCGCCGCTTCTTCGAGATTGACCGTGTAAACGCGGATTTTGCGGTCGCTTCTTTCACCGATAGCGACCGCCGCTTCTTTATCAATCGCCATCGGCAGAACGAATCCGCCGTTGTAATCGGTATGCTCGCCGATAAGATTAACGCGTCCGGGCGCGCGAAAAAGCCGCGGCTCGCCGCCGTAAAACTCTGTAAACTTTTCTTTTAATCTTTGCGGGTCAATCATTCTTTCGTCCAGACAACCGTTTCGACCAGCGCGCGCAGCTCGGCGGCTTTTTCTTCCGCGAGCGTGTCGTTGATAAACATTCCCGCGCCGGTTTCGCTGCCCGCCAGATATTTCAGTTTCGTCGCCGTTCTGAGCGGCGGGTAAAACTCGATATGAAAATGATAAAAATCGTAATTCGCGCCGTCCGCAGGCTTCTGGTGCAAGACCATCATATACGGAAACGAGATATTAAAAAGTTTATCAAAAGCGACGAGAATCTGTTTTAAAATTTCCGCTAAATCAATTTGTTCCCGCTCGGTAAATTCGGTCAAATCCAGCAAATGCCGTTTTGCCGAGATGTGCAGCTCATACGGGTATCGCGCGAAAAACGGAATGTAAGCGGCAAAGCTTTCGTTTTCGGCGACGATTCGGCGCTCATCTGCCTTTTCTTTTTTCAAAATGTCGCACAGCAGACAATTTCCGGTTTCCGCGTGATGCTTTTTCGATTGCTCAATCTCGCGCAAAACGCGCGGCGGCACAAACGGGTAAGCGTAAATCTGCCCGTGCGGGTGATGCAGGGTGACGCCGATTGCCTCGCCTTTGTTTTCAAAGATAAAAACGTATTTGACGAATTCGAGCGCCGATAAATCCCGAAATCTGTCCGTCCAGACCTGAACCAGCTTGTAAATCTGCTCGACCGGCTCGTTTGCCAAAGTCGAAGAGTGATTCGGCGTGTAAACGACGACTTCGCACTCGCCGAAACTCGGTTGCACGGGATAAAAATCATCGCCTTCAATCGCCGGTTCGGGCGGCGTCGGCGAAAGCGACGGAAAACGGTTTTCAAAAACGGCAATGTCGTAACTGCTTTCGGGAATTTCCGTCGGAAAACCGCCCGGCTTGGTCGGGCAAAGCGGGCAAAAATCGGCGGGCGGCAGAAAAGTCCGGTCCTGCCGGTGCGTCGCCGTCGCCACCCATTCGCCCAAAAGCGGATGCCATCGAAGCTCAGACATTTTCGCTTTCCTCCGGCTTTTCTTCCGGTGTCTCTAGCGTCGTCGTCCCGGAATTTTCGCTCTCTCCGAAAGTATAATAAATAATATAACGCCGCCCGTCAGCCATCGCTTCGCGACGTTTGTGCATTTCGCCGACGCTTGTTTTCAACGTTTTCCCCTTGTCTTCCATATTTAACTATTTGCGGATTTTCGGCGCTTTCTGTTTTCCCGGCGCGGGCGTTCCGCCTTCAGCCCAAACCCAGCCGTTTTTATAAACCAGCCGATTCATCAACATCACGCGCCGGTCGCCGCGGTCGCCGCCGATGCTTTCCGCTTTTGACAGATTGCGGTTTTTCACGTTAATCGCGTGATAAAAAATCCAATCCTGACCTTTATCGTCGCGAATCACCGAATTATGACCGGGCGCGAGCCATTCATTATTCATCTCTAAAATCACGCTGTTTTTTCTGCCCGCCACAGCCTGCGCCAGAGTCTCGAAAGGTCCGGTCGCGCTTTTTGAACGCGCCGCCATCACGCCGTAATGCGCCTTGTCGCCGCAGCAGTTGTCGCCCGAATAAAATAAATAATAATAGCCTTTGCGGTAAATCACCCACGCGCCTTCGACAAGTCGCTGATAATTATCGGGATTTTCGTCCTTAATCGTCGCAATCAAATCGACGGGCTGGCTGTTCGCCGCAAATTCGACGCGATTCGACGCCAGCTCCCGGACTTTTATCGGCTGGAAACCGCTGCCCCAATACAACAGGCGTTTTCCGGTCTGCGGGTCATCAAATGCCATCGGGTCGATATTTATAAAGCTTTCGCCGCATTGCAGAGGCTTGCCGACATCTTTAAAAGGTCCGGCGGGCGAATCTGAAACGGCGACCGCCAGACACAAACCTTTCTGCGTGTTCGGGTCAGCCGAATAATACATAAAATATTTTCCGTCGGCTTGCGAAACGTGCGGCGCCCAGAATTTCGGCTCGAATTTGTCCGCCCAAACGGGCTTTTCCGGCAGAGCGTCGGGCAAACGCTGCCAGCTAATCAAATCTTTCGAGCGCGCCGCCTGTATGTGATGGAGTTTCCCGTCAACAATCGTCTGCGTCGCGTAAGCGTAAAAATATCCGTCGGACGCGCGAATCACGGTCGGGTCGGGAAAATCCGTATCAAAAACCGGGTTCTGAAATTCACCGCCGACTTTCGCCTGCGCCGGCGCTTGCGTATAAAACGTCAGCGCGCACAGAAAAATCAACGCCGCCCAAAACAATTTTTTGTGAATAAAGTTAAGCATCCGTATCCGCAATAAAAATTTCCGCAATCAATTTGCAAACGCGCCGAATCGTTATCTTCGCCGGTTGATAAACGGTGCGACCCGGACTTCTTTGGTCGGCGCGCCGCTTTCCGCCCGAACCCAGCCGTCGCTGCCGTAAACCAAACGATTTAGCAGCATCACACGCCCTCTCGGTCGGTCTTCCGGATGATACGCGTGATAGACAAGCCAATCGGTCGATTTATCGTCGCGAATGACGGAATTGTGACCGGGACCGAGCCATCTGGCGTTTCCCGCCATAATCACGCCGTTATTTTCCGGAAAAATCGTAAAAGGTCCGGTCGCGCTCGTCGAACGCGAGACCATCACGGCGTAATGCGCGCTGGTGCAGCAATCATCGCCCGAAAAAAACAAATAATAATAACCGTTGCGATAAGTCACCCACGCGCCTTCGACCAAATCGCGATAACTGTTGGGATTCGGGTCGCTGATTGGAAATATCAGATTAACCGGCTGCGAGCCGGACAGAAAATCGACGCGATTCGACGCCAGCTCCTGCACTTTTATCGGCTCGAATCCGCTGCCCCAGTAAAGATATTTTTTTCCGGTCTGCGGGTCGTCAAACGCCATCGGGTCGATGTTGACGAAACCGCCGCCGCATTTTAAAGGCGTCCCTTTATCCGTAAATGGTCCCGCCGGATTCGTCGCCGTCGCCACCGCCAGACAAAGTCCGGTTTGCGTGTTCGGGTCGGCGGAATAATACATATAATACGTGCCGTTTGCTTCGGTCACGTGCGGCGCCCAAAAATTCTGCGTCTGATTCGCCCACGCCGGTTTCGTCGGCAAAGCGTCGCCGATATACTGCCAGTTTATCAAATCCGCCGAGCGCGCGACCTGGATGTTTCGCCAGACGCCGCCAACGATTGTCTGCGTCGCGTAAGCGTAAAAATTACCGTCCGAAGCGCGAATCACGGTCGGGTCGGGAAAGTCGAAATCAAAAACCGGATTTTGATAAAGCGATGTTTTCCGGTTCAGACCAACCGGCGTCTGTGCCAAAGCAAGCGCATTCAACACGAAAGCCGCTAACACCAGAATCAAAATTCGGAATTTGTTTTTATAAAACATATTATTCTTATTTCCCGACCGCCGAATCGACTCTCAAAACGATTGTAAAAAACAGAAACAGGCGTTTTTAATCTGCAAAAATTTATTTCGCCACCACGACGCGCGCCGAGTTCCAGTTGTTTTCTGACGAGCCGAAACCGTAAAGCATCAGATGAAAGGACTTCGGCATATTTTTAATCGTCTTGGTCAGCCCGACCTGCGCCTCTTCCGGCTTGCCGTCGGCGCTGTTGATGATGAATAAAAATTCGTCGCCGCGCCGGACGACGGACAGAACCGGATTTTTCATTTTCGTGCCGAGATTGCGATTGTCGAGGCGCTCGCCGCGCCCGTCCGTCATCGCCCACGCTTCAAACGTGCCTTCGCTCGTCAAAATCCATTCGATGCGGTTGCGTCCCGAACCGTCAAAAAGAATCGTCAACGCGGCGAAGCCGAGGGTCGAAGCGCTGCTGCCCGGCTCGGGATAAGCCGCGCCGACTTTGGCGACCTGCGCTTCGGCGATAAATCTGTCGCCGTTGAACGTTTTCAGGCTGCGAATTCCGGCGCGCGTTTTACTAACGCTGCGAATGCGGACTTCGCCGTCTTTGATTTCGAGCTTGCCGCCGCTCGCGCCTTCAAAAGTAAATTTTTCCCATTTCGTTTCGTCCAGCTTCGCGCCCGAAAAATCATCCGCCCAGACCTCGACCTGCGGCGGCGTCGCTTTCGTTTGCGGTGCGGGCGTCGGCGTCTGCGCGGACAGATTAATTCCCAAAACCGCGGTTAAAGCGATTATCCAAATTGTTAAGCCTGCCTTTTTCATAAAACCTCTTTTAAAACTGCACGTTTGCCAGACGCCGGACGAGTTCCTGACGGCTGGCTTCTTTCTGCGCGGTCTGCGTTTCGTTTATTTTTTTATACTTTTCAAAAGCCGCTTTCGATTCGTCCGCGCGCTTGAGCCGCGCCAGCGTGCGACCGAGCTGGTAATGCGCCTCGGCTGATTCCGGCGCGTAGAGCGCGCCCTTTTCAAACTCGTTGAGCGCTTTTTGCCAATCTTCGGCGCGGGCGTAAAGCTTGCCGAGCGCGACGTGCGCCGGAGCGAGCTTTTCGTCAAGCTCGACCGAGCGCACCAGATGTTTCTGAATCCGCGCCGCGTCGCCGGTCGGAATTTTCAAAAGCGTATCGGCGAGCAAATAATGCAGAATCGCGTTTTTTTCCTCGACGGCAAGCGCGCGCTCGTAGGTTTTCGCCGCTTCCGCATACTGCGCCTGCTCGACCTGCGAAGTGGCTAAATAAGCCAGCGCCGGAACGGATTTCGGCTCGATTTCGAGAACGCGCTCAAAAGAATTTCGGGCATCGACGGATTTGCCGTCAATCTGCTGCGCGATGCCGAGCACGAGCCGAATGCGCGCTGAGTTCGGAAATTCCCTGAGCGCTTCGTTCAGCCGGATTATCGCCGCCGCCGGAGCTTTCGAGTCAATCAGAAGCAAGCCGTAGCGCGCGCGGTAAAACTCGTTTTTCGGGTCTTTGTCAATCGCCAGACGCATCGCCGGAATCGCGTTTTCCATATAGCCGCCGCTTTGATAAACGTCGGCGAGCGCGGCGTAAATTTTCGCGTCGCCCGTTCCGCGCGCGACGGCGGATTCGAGCAGTTTTCCGGCGGCGCGAATATCTTTCCGCTGCAAATAAACCTTTGAAAGCAAAATCAGCGCGTTAATATTATCGGCATCGCGCGCCAGAATGTATTCAAATTCCTGCTGCGCTTCGTCAAGCAAACCGTTTGCCAGCAAAGCGTTTCCCAGAGATTCGTTTGATTTCGAATCACTGAAGGAAACAGGAACGGTTTTTAATGCGGCGGCTGAGTATTCCCTGAACTCCTGCGCCGCGCGAGTTTTTTCGTTTAATTGCAGAGAAATTAAAATCAAAGCGCGCAGAATTTCGAGGTCGGGCGCGATGGCTCTGACTTTTTCAAACAGTTCGCGCGCCGCCGTCAGATTGTTTTCGGCAACGCGGATTTGTCCGAGATTGACGAGCGCGCTCGGCTGATTCGGATTCGCTGCCAAAGATGCGGTAAACTCTCTGGCGGCTTCGGTTCGGCGATTGAGCCGAAGCAGAATTGCGCCGTAATTATTGCGCGTTTCGGGCGCTTGCGGCGCGAGCCGGGCGGCGAGCGCAAAATGCTTTTCCGCCGTCGTCAAATCATTTTTGCGGTCGGCGACGATTCCCGCCAGACTGTGCGCCGCGATATTGCGCGGCGCAACTGCCAGAACTTCGCGCAGAAGCCCTTCGGCGCGGGCGAAGTCTGCCGCTGCCAGCGCACTGCCCGCATCGGTCAGCTTTTGTTGGATTGATTGATTTTTTAAATTTGCGGTTTTTGGCTGAGCCGACGTAAAGGGCGGGCAAAAACACCACAAACAGCCCGTCAAAATTAAACTGCCGATGTATTTTCGCCCCTTATAACGCATCAATAAATCGAGATGTCAGAAAGATTAAATAGCGTGAGAATATGTTTTATAAAACATATTCTCACGCGGCAGATAACACAGCTTCGGCTAGAAAATAATTCTAGCTCGCAGTTGAATTGAGCGTGGGTCGTCAACCGCGCCTTCGGCACCGAAGTTTCCGTTGGTAAATCCGGTTCCCGTAGGTCTGCCGAGAAACGTGTCGGGCGGGAAGAAGCGCACACGATTAAAGACATTAAAGAATTCGGCGCCGAATTCGAGCGTAAATCTCTCGGTTAAGCGAGTTTTCTTTAAAATACTAATACTCTCGGAAAAGAACGGGGCTGAGCGGACATCGTCTATCACCGCCGGCGCGTTGCCGAAAAAGACGGACGGGTCGGCGTAATACGCCCGGTATGCGGCGCTGCCGACTGCCGCGTTCGGCGTCGCAAAATTTCGCGGCGCGGAAAATGCCGCCGGGTTTAGCACATAGAATCTTCCGGGGAAAGTCGGAGCCGGGTTGCGCGTCTCTAATCTAATCGGCTGTCCGGTTAAGTTCGGTCGGAGATTGCCGTTATAGCCGGCGAGCTGCAAAAAGTTTCCGGCGCCCGACAGATTCGGGTCGAGACCGATCACCAGCGGCGTTCCCTGCTGGTAGCGGAAAATACCGGATATCTGGAAACCGCCGAATAAGGCATTCGTCAGACCGCCCTGGTCCAGGAACCGCTTGCCTTTGCCGAACGGCAATTCAGCCAGGAAATTAACGACGAAAACGTGCGGCGAATTGGTGGACGAAACGGTTTTCAGCGAACTGCGGTCAAACGGGTTTTGCAAAACTCCGGTGAGCGCCGAACCGCCGCCTAATACGTCTTCCGCCGCGTTCGTAATCAATCTGGAAAACGTATACGACATTCCGAATTGAAAGCCCTGTGAAAAACGGCGGTCAAGTTTGAGTTGCAGCGCGTTGTAGTTGCTGACGCCCTGGCTTTCCAGATAGTTTTCGATATTCGTTCCGTATTGCGGAAACGGTCTTAACGCCTGCGCTACGTTTCC
The DNA here is from genome assembly GCA_036388475.1 of Pyrinomonadaceae bacterium. GTDB lineage: Bacteria > Acidobacteriota > Blastocatellia > Pyrinomonadales > Pyrinomonadaceae > JALZHR01. The sequence goes on from DASVRT010000032.1 coordinate 47,779, forward strand.
GTTAAAGCCCGGATAAACCGCGTTAGCATTCGCCGGCAGATTGATGCCGATGCTTGTCGCGTAAGCACGGTCATCCGCATTTAAATCGTTAATGTTTTTATCGAGAATCGGGAAACCGAGTCGCAGGAATTCCAGCGGAAGGGCGTTTAAGCGTCCGAAATTTGAGCGCAATCTGTCTGCCCGGTGCCCGATATATCCGACCGAAGCAACCATATTGAAAGGCAATTCGCGCTGCAAGTCGACGGTAAATTGGAATGTCCGCCCCGTTTTGAAATCCTTATCAAAGTACGGCAAAACGACGCCGGTATCGCCGACAAACTGCGCCGCCGGGTCAACCGGAACCAAAGGTCGAAAAGTCGATAAAAACTGATTAGTCGGAGTGTTGCGACCGTTCGGCGTAAAAAGAACGTCATTGCTGTAGCCGATAGTGCCGTTTTTAATCGAACCGTTACCGTTTAAGCCGTAAAGAATCGGCGCGTAATATAAGCCCGCGCCCGCACGAATCACGGTTTTTTCATTAAGCGCGTACGCCAAGCCGAGCCGCGGACCGATATTGGTCTTGTCTTCGGGCGCTAACGAGCGAAACTCGGACTGCAATCCGCCCTGACCGGCGGCGCCGACCAGCGCGCCGCGTCTGCCGATTGCCGGATTGATGACGTCCGGGTCGAATGTGCGGAAACGGTCTTTGGATTCCACGCGCGCGCCCGGCAGGTCGTAGCGCAGACCGACGTTCACCGTCAATTTGCGGGTCAGCTTAATATCGTCCTGCACAAAATAGCTTTGCGACATTTGACGAAATGCCGGGTCAATCGAATTATTCTCGGTGAAAGACCATTCGGTCGCGCCCGTAATCAAGCTGGCGACGGCGTGACCGCTGTTCGGCACGTCATCTCTGGATGTTTGGTCTTCGTGGAAGCCGAAGCGCCCGCCCGGATGTAGCGATTGGGTAACGTTAAATTGCGTCAGGCGAACCGAAGCGCCGAATTTAATCGTCTGCCTTCCGGTGATAAACGTGACGAAATCGCCGATCTCCAGAGCGCCGTCGCGCAGGCGGTCGGTAAAGTCGGTCGAACCGATATCGATATTGAAGCGCGGGCTGTCGGGATTATTCGAATCACCGACGAAATCAATCAGCGGAAACGCCAGATTAGCCGTTGAGCCGCGCGGAATGCCGAGCGAAGAAGTATCGAACGGAAAAGTCGTGTTGCCGTTGCGGACATCGGTAAACGTATAACCGAGATTAAAGTGATTGAGCAGATTCGCCGAAATAGTGTAATCGTGTTGAATGCGCGCGATATTCGAGCGGAAGGTTTGCTCAAACGGGTCAAAAGCGTTCGTGAACGGCAGCGGCAGAATCGGCTGCCCGACGACTCTTTCGTTATCGCGCCGCGAATAGCTGAAGGTTAGGCGCTGCTTATCGCTTAAAACAAAGTCGGTTTTAGCCGTAATGTTATAGGAAGTTCGCGGAACGGCAATCGACGAAACATAGTTGTCGCGCACGCCCGGACGATTCGGAAGCGGGAAGAATTGCAGAATGGCAAAACCCGCCGGGTCAAACGCCGATTGCGGAATGATGTTTCCGGGAAACTGCTGCCGGACGTTTGACGGCTGGCGCGGGTCGAAAATTCGCACTCCGCCCGGAAAGCGAGCCAAGACTACCGGGTCGGTTAAAAACTCGCCGAAATCGCCGCGTCTCATTCGCTCGGTCGGGACTGTCGTTATCGAGTTTACGCCGCGGATAAAACGATAGCCCTCGTAATTGAAAAAGAAAAACGCGCGGTCTTTTAAACTGCGCAGAAACCCGCCCGGACCTTCGCCGAAGTTCGGAATGTAAATCGGTCCGCCGATATTGAAACCGTAGTTATTTTGATTATCGCGGTTGCGTTCAAAGCCGCGCGCATTATTGGTCAGCGTGTTGGCGTTAAGAACTTCGTTTCGCAAAAGGTCGTAGGCTTCGCCGTGAAATTCATTCGTTCCCGATTTCAGCGTAAAATTCACAACGCCGCCCGATGAGTTGCCGAATTCCGCGGAGTAGGAATTGGTTGAAATCGTAAATTCCCGGTAAGCATTCGGACCGGGCGCGATTTCGGAAAAGAAAGTTCCGTTCTGCGTGCGGCGCGTGCTGGCTCCGTCAACCAGAATTTCGGTTCCCAGACCCTGCCCGCCGCTGACTCTGAAACGCGAAGAGTTGTTTTCGCCGTTTTGGTTGGTGGTGCCGACGTTGCTGTCCAGAAAAATAAAAGACAGCGGCGTGCGTCCTTCAATCTCGGCGCCGACCTGAAGCGGAAGCTCGCGAACCTGACGTTCGGTGACGGTCGTCTGGCGCACAGGCGTGTCGCCGTTGATGGTGACGGTTTCGGCATCGACGTTGACGACATTGCCGGTAATTTCGCCGACCTCAAGCTTGACGGCAAGCGATTGAGTGCCTTGAACATCGACTTTGATGTTGTCGATCGCGGTTCGTTTAAAACCGCCCGCCTCGACCGTCATCCGGTAAAGACCGGCTTTGATTTCGGGAAAAACGAAAATGCCGCCTTCACTGGTGGTTGCTTCGCGCGTTTCATTTGTCTCGATGCTGGTTAATACGACGGTTGCCCCGGAAATGACTCCTTCATTCGGGTCAGTCACCGTCCCGCGAACCGTTCCCCGGTCACTCTGTGCGAAGACTGGCGCGACGCATCCAATAATCAACACCAGCAGCAGCGCGGCTGCCGATAGTCTTAGTGGCTTCATACTTCCAACTCCTTAAATTTAGTAAATGAATAGCTTAAATAAATAAAGACTGATAAAAAAAGGGAATTTTAAGAACACTGGTCTTAAAACAAATTTATAAACACGCCGTTATAAAAAGATTAAAATAAACCGCCGGATATTAATTAAATTTTACTAAAAATATGTTGGTTAAGCCTTTACGTAAACGTTTAACTTATATGCCAGTATTAATCAACTCAGTTGTTATTGTCAATTAGTTATGAAAATAATTCATCGGGGCGAGGCGGAATTTCGATAAAGGAATTTATTTTGTCGTCAGACCCTGACCTTCCCGGATAACAACTGCGCGGTCAACGCCGGAAATATTTATCGTTTCAACACTTCCGCCCGCCCATCGAATCTCCAGCTTATCGATTTTTTCCAACGCGCCGAGACCGATATGAAGGCGCTGGTCTGACTGCGAAGCGTAGCTTGCGCCGCTGAAAACGTCGAAACGCTGCCTGAAATTTCCGGCATTGACAAAAACGGTCGAGCCGACGGCGTCTTTCGGCGTTTTCCTCGCCGGGTCGCCGACGAGTTTGAGAGAAAGCCAGTGATTTTTCGATGCCGTCACGTTTCGCAAAAGCGTCGGCGCGGAATCCAGATTATTAATCACCGCGTCTTCGCGCCCGTCGCCGTCGAAATCTCCGGTGGCTAACCCTCGCGCCGGAATGGCAATCGCCAAGCCGCTGTTCGGCGCGGCAGCGACGCGTTCAAAACCGACCGACTTCGTTTTCGCGTCCGCTTGCCGGTTGCGGAACAGCAGAAGTTGCTGCGCGTAGCTCGTTCCCCATTGAAAATTATCGACCGTCGGGTAAATATGACCGTTGGCGACGAGAATGTCTTTCCAGCCGTCGTTGTCGAAATCGAAAAACAAAGTTCCCCAGCCGAGAAAAGGAATCGTCGGCTCGCCCAAGCCCGCCTGAAAAGTCACGTCGGTAAAATTCGCCTCGCCGTCGTTGCGATAAAGCGTGTTCGAATCGTCGGAAAAATTCGTGATATGAAAGTCCACGCGCCCGTCGTTGTCGTAATCGCCCACCGCCAAACCCATTCCGGCTTGCTCGCGCCCGTTCTCGTTCAGGGCGATGCCCGAAGGATAACCGATTTCCTCAAACGTGCCGTCGCCTTTATTTATATATAATTGGTTCGGCGTCGAATCGTTGACGACCAGCAAATCCAAATCCCGGTCGTCGTCGGCATCAACGAAAACGGATGAAAAACCGTAATATTTCGCCTCGTCGGTGACGCCTGTTTTAATAGAAGCGTCTTCAAACGTGCCGTCCGGTTTCTGATGAAAAAGACGGTCTTTCGCGCCCGGCAGACCGCGCGGACCGCACATCGTCGGCTGCCCTCGAAACTGGCAGAAATTTCTTCCGATGTTCCCGTTTTTGGCTATATCGGCGGGACTTACGGGAAGCTTCGCCAAATCGAATTCGATATAAGCCGGAACGAATAAATCGAGTCGCCCGTCGCGGTCGTAATCGCCGAACGTCGCGCCCGTAAACCAGCCCGAAACGTTTAAGCCGACTTTTTCGGCAACGTCCGCAAACGTGCCGTCGCCGTTGTTTTTATAAAGCCGCGCCGCGCCGAAATTGCTGACGAAAATATCGGAAAAGCCGTCGTTATTGTAATCGCCGACCGCCGCGCCCATCGCCCACCGCTCGTTGCCGACGCCCGCTTTATTCGTCACGTCCTCAAATTTCCAATCGCCCAGATTGCGATAAAGCGCCGCGCGCGGCATTTTCTCTTTGCCCTGCAAACCATTGATAGTGCCGCCGTTAAGCAGATAAATATCGAGCTTGCCGTCGTTGTCGAAATCCAGCACGGCGACCGCGCCGGAAGTGCTTTCGGGAAGATAATTTTTCGCTTTATCGCCGCCCGTCTGGACAAAGTTTTTGAGCGCGGTCTGCGCGGTCACGTCTTCAAAAACTTTCGGCGCGGCGGCGTCCGTGATTCCGGTTGTGCGCCGCGAAGAATACGTGCGGGCATCGCCGGTCGAAGAACCGCCCGACATCGTATTTTGCGCATTAACGTTGAACGCGAGATTTAAAAGCAGAAAAAGAATAAAGCCTTTTTGAAACATAAAATCATTTTAGCCGGAAACCGCTTTTAGTAAACCCGAACGCTAAAAATCCGTCGAATCGACCCGGCGTTTTGCTTCGTCAATCAACTCGTTGTTTTTCTCATACGAAAGATGCTCGTCAGCGGCATTTTCCAATTTCGGCGGATACAGGTGTTTCCGGTAAACCGGATAAGCTTCGGTGCGCAGATGCGCCAGCATCTGATGCCCGCGGCGCGCGCGGCGTTCGTGACGCAGCGCCGAAATATCGACCGGCGCGACGACGATTCGCTCGCCCGGTCCCGGGCTTGCGTCGGCGAGCAATCTGCCTTCAAAATCGACAATCTGGCTGCCGCCCGACCACGAATAAGGCGGATAATGTTTGAGGCTCGCGGCTTGGTTGGCGGCGACGACATACGCCGTATTTTCAATCGCCCGCGCCCGATTTATCACCGTCCACCAATCCATCGGCGCGGTCGCGTTCCAGGGGTCCATATAAGCCGAGACGCGAATCAGAATCTCCGCGCCGTTTGCCGCCAGCTGGCGCATCGCTTCGGGAAAAAGCCAGTCGTAGCAAATCGCGCAGCCGATGCGACCAAGCGGCGTGTCGGCAACCGGAAAAAGCGGCTCGTCGTAGCCTTCGACATCGTGCGGGCTGGTATGAACTTCGTATGGAATCCAGGTATTGACCTTGCGATATTTATACAAAATGCCTTCGGGCGAGATTAAACAGGTCGTGTTAAAAAGCGCGTTTTTCCAGCGCGAATCGACTTCGAGCATCGAGCCGGTTTGAATGTAAATATTATGTTCGCGTGCTTTTCGCTCTAATCTTTCGGTGTGTTCGTTCGGAATTTCGACGGCGAGTTTTTCGATTAATTCCGGCGCGGTTGCAAAAACCGGCGCGGCGTGGGCGAATTCGGGGAAAACGACTAATTTAACCGGCAAAAAAGGCGCGCTGCCTGCGACCGCCGAATCAATCATCTGCAAAATGCGGTCGGTGTTGCGCCGCATTTCCCGGCGCTCGACCGGATTCGGCAAATCGGTCTGACAGGCGGCGACCGAATATCTGATGTGTTCCATAATTTAATGAAGCAAAAATTAAAGTAAAAAGGCAAAAGTGAAAAGGCAAAATATTTGCTTCTTTTACCTTTTGCCGTATGCCTTTTTCCGCTGGCTGGCAGTCTACAAAATAAAATCACTGAACTAAACTATTAAAAAACCAGCTCGAAAATAAAATTTTCGAACTCGATAATTTTTTTTTCGAGTTCGAAAATTTTAAAAACTAGTTCAATAATTTTATTTTTGAGTTCGATTTTTTATCTTGTCCATCCTGTTAATATCCGCGTTAATCCGTGAAAATCCGTGGTTACATTTCTTTCTCTGAGTTTTTCGGTTGTGAAAGATAAATCAGCGTTGTTTGTTCGTCGCAGTTTTGACGACCGGCGACGAGGATTTAACGGTTTGCTCGCCGGTTAATTGAGCAAATTTTCGCTGCGTTTCCGCCGACCAGCCCGGAATCAAATCTCTGACGATGCCTTTTTCGTCAACCAGAATCGAGAGCGGAACGCTCAATTCGTCGGTCGCGTAAACCTGTTCGATTGCGGGCACGCCGCCGAGCAGAATCGGATATGAAACGCGTTTTTCGGCGACGTATTTTTTAACGTTCGCGCTCGCTTCCGTATCGACGTTGACGCCGATTATATCAATGCTGCGCGCCGACAGCGGCGAGCGCATTTTTTCCAGCTCGGGCATTTCCTTCGCGCACGGAATACACCACGTCGCCCAGATGTTAATCAGCGTCCGGCGTCCCGGCTTAAATTGTTTCTGCATCGAACTCGTCGCGCCGTTCATCGTTTTCACGACAAAATCCGGCAAAGGCTTACCGATTGATATTTTCAAACTGCGCGCGAATATTTCGGCTTTCGTCAGCGGGTTCGGCAAATTTGCTTTACCGAGCGAAACGGCTTGCGCTTTTCCCGTTCCTTCTTTCAAAAGCAAAGTCGCACCCGCGCTCGAATCGCCTTCAAATCGCTCGACTTTTCCGTTCGCCCAGGTGACTTCAATCCATTCGGCTTTTTGGTCTCTGCCCAAGCCGAAAAGAAGTCGCGGGTCGTGCTGCGAGATAAAGCCCGAGCCGCCCGATTTGATTTTCGTTAAAATTCCCGCCGACGTTTTCACGCGCACGACCGCGCCGAAAGCGTCGCGCCCCGTTCGGTCGCCTTCCAGCGTGACGCGCAGAAAATTATTGTCCTGCCCGACGTTGTTTCTGAAAAGCAGGTGCGCCTGATTTTGAATCGTCGTCGAAAAAACGTCCAAATCGCCGTCGTTATCGAAATCGGCGAAAACTCCGGCGCGCCCGTCCGTTATCGAATCGATGCCGGAAACGCCCGAAATATCGACGAATTTCTTCGTCCCTAAATTCAAATAAAGCGGGTCGCGCTCGTAGCCGCTAAAGGAAAATCCCTGACCGAACATTAATTTGTTCTGGTCTTCTCTGAGCGCGCCTTTTTCATCTTTTCCGTCGTTCGAATGCGTCACAACTTGACGCCAGAACTGACTTCAGGTGTCCTTCATCGACTTGCCGGAAATAAATCCGTTCGGCGTATAAATATCTTCCCAGCCGTCGTTGTCGAAGTCTATAAAACCGCCGCCCCAAGCCCATCCGCCGGAAAATCCGCCGACTTCCGCCGTGACGTCTTTAAATTTTCCGTCGCCCGTATTTTCAAAAAGATTATTTCCGGCGGCGAGCTTTTTCAAAACGTTGTCTTTCGCGCTCGCGTTCGGAAAAAGCCGCGTCAGGATGCGGTTTCCGGCGGTCGAACTCATATTCGAAGCGTGAATGTCGAGCCGCCCGTCGTTGTTGTAATCGCCGAACGAAACGCCCATCCCGTTGCCGGGGTCGAGCACGCCGCGCTCCGCCGCTTCATCGACAAATTTATCGCCTTTGTTGATAAACAAAGCCTTTTCGCCGAAATCGTTGGCGACGTACAAGTCGATTTTTCCGTCGGTGTCGATGTCGGCGAATTCCGCCGCGTAGCTCCAGCGCCGGTCGTCAACGCCCCATTTGGCGGCTTCCTCGCGGAAAGTGCCGTCCGGCTGGCTGACGAAAAGCAGATTCGGCGTGCCGTTCGTCGCGCGAAACCACGAATCCGGCGTCACCTGCCCGTAGCGATTATAAGAAGTCACGTAAACGTCGAGCCGACCGTCGCCGTTGACGTCGCCCGCCGCGGCGCTGAAACCGATGGCGTTTTTCGCCACGCCCGATTCGAGCGAAACGTCGCTGAATTCCGGCTTTCCGTTTTGCTTGAAAGTGTTTTGCAAAAGAATCTGCTGACCGACCGCCGAGATAAAAACGTCCGCGTCGCCGTCGTTGTCGTAATCGAAGACAAGCGGCGCGGTTCCGCTGGCTAAAGTCTTCACGCCCGCCTTAATGGAAGCGTCGCGGAAAGAGCCTTTGCCGTTATTTAAATAAAGATAATTGCGATTGGCGGCGGTCACGAAAAGGTCAATCCAGCCGTCGCCGTTAAAATCCGCCGCCGCCGCGCCGTGCCAGACGAAGCCGCTGTTTTCCGGCGTGCCGAACGAAGGAATATTGACGCCGACGCCAGCCGGAACGGCGACTTCGGAAAACAAATCGACGCCCGCAACCATCGAATCGAAGCTGATTAAGTCGAACGAATCAAACTGCCAGTGTTTATTCGCGGCGGCGCGAACGTTCGTCATAAATGTGCCGCGCGCCCATTCGCGCTTGCCTTCCGTGTCGCGCCCGATGACGTAAAAAGCGATGCGCGCTTTTCCGCTTGCGCCGACGACCGCCGTCGGTTGTTCGGCGCCGAGAACAGCCTGCGCTTTTTCGTCAAAATTCGCTTCCTTGACTTTAAAGCGCGCGTCTTCGATTTCGGAAAAATGCGCTAAAAATTCCGACCAGTTTTGCAGAAAATCGGCGCTCGTCGTCGTTGTCGGCGCTGTCGCCGAGGCGTTTTTATTTCCTCCGCTTTCCCAGCCGTGCGTGCCGACCCATTTGACCTGATTTTTGGCGGGCAGCGGGCGCGAGGGGAAAGGATTTGCCGTCAGTTGTTTCGGGAAAAATTCCGCCGTCAATTCCGGATTGCGGTCGCGCGTCGCCACCGAAAGCTCCAAAAGGTCGTTTGCCAGCGACTCGGACAGTTCTTCAATCACTTCCAGACGCGAGCGGTCAACCTGTTGTTTATTCGCCGCCGGCAGAATATTTTGCGCCGGCATCCCGAACGGAAAAGCGGCAGCCAGCAAAAACAACGCGCAGGCGATTGATAAAGGCTTTCGCATCCCGAAACGATTGAAAATTGAACAACTCATTTATTTACTTTATATAACGGAAGCCGGACGCGGCTCTGTCCATAAACTAGAGCGTATTTGATTGTATTGTGCTTTAGAGAACAGGCGCAGTGCTAATCTTAGCTATTTGATAAACGCTTTGCAAAGAAAAGGCGTTGAAAACGCTTCTTTTCTTTTCCGCCGCCGCTAAAAAAGAAGCGTTTTTATTTTCGCGCGCGCTTTATTCTTAAGTTTCAATTCGCTGTTATAACGACGTAGACGCGTCCGGCGTAAAGCCTGATTTCATTACCCGTTTTGGTCATCGTCAATGGGCGCGGGCGACGCAAAGCTCTGTCGCTGCGCGCGTCGGCTTCGACGACCGGATTGCCGCCGATGTCGAAAACATTAAACGTCTCGCCTCTGAACCCGAAACCGTAAGCTCCGGCCGGCAATTCCCTGCCGCCGATTCTGATTCGCGAATCGGTGATAAAAAATCCCTGGTATTTAGCCGCAATATCCGTCGAATAACCCGACGTATCGACCAGACCGGCTAAAACGTGCCGTTTTCCGCCGAATCTGACGGCAGCCGCATTGCGCATCTGGGTCGGCGCCGTTTGTCCTTCAAAATAAAAGCTCGACGGCACCACGCTCGTCAATTCCCTGCCGGTCAACACCACGCTTCTATTGTCCTGCGCCTTAAGCGCAAAGCAGGACGCGAAAACAATCAGCAAAAATAAAGCTGAGTTTGCCGGATATCGATGCTTTGATTTCATAACTTCTCCCGTTTAATTTATTTTTCGTGTAAAAGTGAATGCAAATATACTACATAAATCGACCCGCGCGAAAAAGAAGCGCGGCAATTATTTGTAAAAGAAGCCGCAACGGCGAGTTTAACGCAGATTACAAAATTTCGCTGCAAGGCAATAATCTCGCCCTTCAGAGCGGCGAAAATCTCGAAGCTCCGCTCACCGCCGCTTACGCCGATTTTTTCACCGCCGCGGGCGGACAGATTAATCTTTCTTTTACTCGCGGCGATAAAGGAAAAATCGCGGGATTTGTGTTCAATTCAGCAGCCGACGGACGAGAGGTTAAAGGAATCGCTTTTAAGCGACAGTAGAATTATCGACAGAGCACTAACAAAAAGCCTTAAAATTCAATTTCTGAATCTTAAGGCTTGTCTCAGTTAGCGGCTGAAAACCCGTTTCGGAGACGGCATTTAATTTCGAAATTTAAGGAGAAGCCGTAAAATCGACATCGCTTAGTTCTTCCGAGACGGACAAAACCTGGGTCGGCGACACAAATCGGTAGCTTTTGTGCTGCGTGGTGATGATGTATGTTTGCCCGGCTGGGACATTGCCGAAACGGAAAGAGCCGAGCGGATTCGTTAAGGCGGTTCGCGTTTCGCCGGTCGCGTCGGTTAGTGAAATGCGCGCTTTGTAAATTCCGCGTCCGTCAGCCGTCAATACGCGCCCGCCGACCGAAACTGAAGCAGCGGTAGGCGCAAAAGTCGGCGTAAATTCCGAAGAATTGCCATTCGCATCCGAAGCGGTCGCCGTCAAACGGTCATTTGGAGCAAAACCCAGCGTATTGATGTTGCCGAGATTGATTGTTTTTATCTGCAACGAACCGTTATAATCGGCTTCGGTATAATAGCCGAAGCCCAAAAACTTCTCGCCTTCACCGGAAGCGTCTGCCTTGAAAAATTCGACGTAGATGCCGTTTGTTCCATAAGCCGAGTTTGCAGGAGCAGAATCAACTTTGAAACCGACAATCAGTTCGTTGTTGACGATTTGTTTGGACACGATATCGGGATAGTTTTGCAGATTATTCGCACCCGCGTCGGCGTCCGCAGCATCGTTCGGCGTGTGACCGTCTTCGCCGATGTCGATTCCGAGACCTCCGTTCAGGAAAATGCGGTTCGGGTCAATCAAATTCCCGCTTCCGGCGTCAGCCGAAAGCGCGACTCCGCTGCCCGCATTGAAAGCCACAACATTGCCGGAGTTTGGTTCCGTCCCGCCGATGATATTGTTAGCGGCGGTGACCCCGATAGCGATGCCTTTTGCCGTATTGCCGAGCGCCGAAACGCCGTCGGATTGCGTTCCGATGTAATTTCCCGAAACCCGGTTCTGCATTGCGCCGAATTGAAGTCTGACGCCGTCGCCGCCATTTCCCGAAATGACGTTTCTGGCATTCGGAATGTCGTCGCCGAAACCGCCAATCAGCGTCGTTTTGCCGCCGCTGATGCTGATGCCGTGGCGCGAGTTGGGAATAGCGGCGTTTCCGGCGGCGTTTGTGCCGACGAAATTTCCCTGAATTTTGTTTTCCGACGGCGCGATTGCGCCCGTTTGCGCTCCGGCTTGAATATTGATTCCGTCAGTCCCGTTGCCGGAAATCACGTTGCCGACGTTTGCGGTTGCTCCGCCGATTAAATTGTTGTTCGCGCCGTTTGCCAGAGCAATCCCGAATTGGGTGTTCGGCACCGCGGCGGTGCCGGTCGAGTTCGTGCCGATAAAGTTTTTCTGAATGATGTTAAGCGAAGGATATGCCGCCGGTGTTGCCGAGAACGGGACGATGGAAATCCCGACTTGATTGCCGGAGATTGTGTTTGAGGTAATAGTAGTTTCCCGCCCGTCGAGGAAGATGCCGGCTTGCCCGTTCGGCAGAGCCGTGCTGCCCGCGCCCGTCGTTCCGATTCGGTTGTTGTTGATGACATTTTTCAACGGCAGCGGGTCGCCTTCCGCGAGCGGGTCTATTACGACGCCGTATTCGGTATTTCCGGAAATGATGTTGTTTATCAATTCGTTTTCCGAACCGGCTATTTTAACGCCGCTGCGATTAGGTTTTGCAGACGTTCCGTTAATAGCGGTGCCGATAAAATTTCCCCGGATTTTGTTGCGGGCGGCGGTTTTTTCCATCACCACTCCCTCCAGCGAATTGCCGCTGATAAAATTGTTAAAGCCAATCTCGCCCGTGCCGACGAGAGTCTCTTCGGCAGTGCCGATCACGATGCCGAAATCATTGCTGAAATCATCGGTATTCGGGGCAATGCCGATGGTATTTCCGTAAATTTTATTGTCGCGCGTCTGCGTGACCAATGCCGCCGAAGTTTGAGCCGTGCGATTCGATTCTCCGGCTAAAGGCGAAGGCGTGTCGCCGATAAAAATTCCGATGTCGTTGTTCCCGATGACGTTGCGGCTGGTGGTTTCGCTATTGACCGCCGCCGCGCCGCCGATGGTGTTATTCGACGCGCCGTTGATTTCCACTCCGACTTCGCAGCCGGTGATGACGTTGCGTGAAATCGTGTTCTCGTCTGCGTTTCCGTTGATATGAACTCCGTGCGAATCGCCTTGAATAAAATTCGCTTCGGCGGCGGCGGTTCCGCCAATCCGGTTTCCGGAAGCCGAGACGGTAATTTTAATTCCGTCCTGAAAGTTGCCCGCCGGGACGACGGCGTTGACGTTGACGCCGATGTCGTTTCCTTTGACGACATTGCCGGTAGCCAGCGACGAACTTATCAAAATCTGCGAGAGCCGGTTGCCGGCGATGAAATTATTCGCTCTTTCCACATTATTCGCGACGGTTCTCGCGCCGCCGATGTTATTTTCCCTGCCCAACACCAGAACACCGACTCTCTGCCGTCCGGTCGAGTCAACGCTTAAACCGTCGGCAAACAAACCGATGTAGGATTTTTCCAGACGATTTTGATTGCTGTAAAAGACGATTCCGGTATCTGCAAAACGATTGATGGTCAAGCCCATAACCGTCGAACCGTCGCTGCCCTGGCTGAAAGCCAAGCCGTCGGAAGCAGCTCCGGTATTTGCGCCGTTCAGCTCAATCAGCGGTGAATTTGAGTAACCGGGCTGCGTTGTCGCATCAATAAAAACTTTTTCAGTGATGCTTGGCAGAGCCGTCGTCGGCGCGATTGTTTTCAAACCGCCGCTTGGAATATTGAAGTTGATTAAATCAAATCCCGTGCGGGCGTTCGCCGTCTGAATCGCGGCGCGCAGCGAGCATTGGGAGCCGGTCGTGGCGGCGTCAACATCGCAAATGCCTTCATTCGGATTCGCGTCCGGCTGGTCGGTGCTGATGTTGACAATTATCGGCACCAGACAAGTCGGCGGCATCAATTCCAGAATTTCTTCTTTACTCAAACCGCCCGCTCCGTCCGTACATTCTCCGGCGGCGCAGGAAAATTCGCTCGTATTACCTTCAGCGTCAGTCGCGGTTGCCGTGATTTTTTGGTTTGCGGGAATTTGCGCGGTCGAAGTAAATTCAAAAGTCGTCACGCCTTCGCTGTCGGTGACGACTGTTTTCGAGCCGATATGAGCTTCGCCTTCACCGTATTTAGTCGGGTCAACGGTCGTATTGGAATAAAAATCAAGCGTAAAACTGCTCGAAGGCGTGCTTTGCAAACCGCCGCCGACAGTGACCGTGCCGTTTTCATTAAAAACCGGAGCGGTCAGGACGGGGAAATTCTGCAAGCGGTTCGGTCCTTCGTCGGCATCGAGACAATCGTTCGCCGTGACGCCGTCGCTTGTTCCGAATTCGTAAATGTTTGTCAATTCAATGCCCAGCCCGCCGTTATTGGCGATTGAGTTTCCGACAACTTTATTGCCTTTGGTCAAAAGAGAATTTCCGAATGAAGTTTCATAAATCAAAACTCCGGCTTTGCCGTTGTTTTTGATGAAGTTGGCTTCATTTTCCGCCGTTCCGCCGACCTGCGTGTTGACGCCTCGAACGACAATTCCATTGGTAAGATTGCCGAGCGGCGCGCCCGTCTTGTTCAATCCGACGTAATTATTAAAGATTGAAGCTTTGCCGGTGCCCGAAACTCTAATTCCGCCGCCTTTATTTCCGGCAATAACATTTCGCGCCAAAGGGTTTACGTTGCCGATAAAGCCCCGCGAGAAATCAGCCGTAAAAACAGTAATTCCGTGACCGGAAATATCGTTGTCTCCTCCGGTGTTATTCGGAATACCGCTGAGACCGTCAACCGAAGTTCCGACGAGATTTCCGACGACAAAGAATTGGGTATTATTAGAAGCATTTCCGCCGCCGCGTTGCACCAATACTCCGCCGCCGCTGTTGCCCGAAATTAAGTTGCCGCCCGAGGCTTGACTGCCATCCTGAAAGGTAAAAACCGCACCGATGAAAACGTCATTATCAAAGAATGAGAAAACCCCGTTACCATTGTTCGGCAAAGCCGCCGTGCCGGCTCGGTTTGTCCCGACGTGATTATTGGTGATTAGAACCTGACCGAGACCGGAACGTTCCACGCCGCCTGCGCCGTTGCCCGAAATCAAATTGCAAAAGCCGGTGCAAGCCGCTCCCGGAGTCGTCCCGCCAATCGCTCCGACATTGACGAATTCGCCGACGCCCGGATTAACCCAAACCGTTGCGGTTGTGACTACTAACCCGCTCGGGATGTTACGTTGGTCGTTGGGAATAGCGACTGTTCCGCTCGGGTCGGTGCCGATGTTATTGCCGGCGATTTGGCAATAGCCGGGAGCAAAACTGCTGTCTTCCTCTAAACACCAAACCGCGTCATAACCGTTGCCCGAAATCGTGTTGCGCCCGTTTTCGGTAATAGAACCGAGAATCGTGCGCGTTGACGGGTCGAAACGGATGCCTTGCGAGCAATTGCCGAGCGGAGCATTTCCGTCAAAGGTCGTGCCGATTTTATTACCCTTAAAATTATTGTCGAGCGTGAGAAGTTCTTCCGTGTCCGGCGAGAGCAGCAACGCGACTTTGATGCCCTCGCCGATACATCGATTCTGACCGCTCACCGGAACGCCGTTGCCGGAAACGACATTGCCCGCGCCCGCCTCGTCGCCGCCGAACAAATTATTTTTGCCCGTGAAAAAGACTCCGAAGGAATTAGAGATTCGTAACGCGCCCGGGGCGTCCGTGCCGATAAAATTACCTTTGATTTGATTGCGTTCGCCGGCGGTGATGCTCAATCCGGCTCCGACCTTATTTGCGGCGGGATTGCCGTTTCCCGACATCACGTTGCGGGCTTGCGCGGTCGTGCCGCCGACGAGGTTATCGTCCGAATCAAAAATGTTTAAGCCCGTCGCGTCGTTGCCTTTATCGAGCTCGCCCGCCGGGTCGGTGCCGAGAAAATTTCCTTCAATAATGTTGGCGCGGCTGTATGAATCTCCCTCGTAATTGAAAATGGAAATACCGTTGCCGCCGATTTGGCTGCCGTTGTCGGCAGCGCTTTTGAATTCGTTAATCGCCAGTCCTCGAATGACTATGCCGCTCCCGTTGATTCGCAGACCGTCTCCGGCGCTGCCGAGATTCGCGCCTTTAATTTCGACGAGCGGCTGACCATTAAAACCCGGCTGCGTTGTGCCGTCTATCGTGACGGCTCCTTGAATAATCGGCAATTCGGAGGTCGGGGCGATAGTTTGAACTCCGCCGCCTGCGATGTTGAACGAAATCGCGTCTGTTCCCGGCGTTTGATTTGACAAAATAATCGCCCGCCGCAACGAGCACGGTTCTGCGCCGCCGCTGCATCCTCCACTGTTTGAATCATCGGTCGTATTGACGACGAAAGTTTGCGCCGGCGAACTTATTACGAATGCGGGCTGCGAAGAATGTTCACGCAGCACAATCAAATCGTCAATTGCGTCGGCGTTCAAGCGCATCGGTAAAATCGCCGTCGGATTTGTTTCGGATTCAAACGAAATCAATTCGGTTATCGGTCTTCGGTCATCGGTCTTTGAGTTTTGGGCGAGCAGATGAATTTGTTTGGCGTTTGTGTCGAGCAAAGCGAGCTCGTCTTTGCCGGAATCCGAAACGCGCACCGCGACGAGCTTTTCAGCATTCGGCGAAGACGCCGCGCTCGATAATCGGGCGTCCGTCGCGAGCGTTTGCAAACTCCACTGAGCAAGCCTCGGCGCGGACGCGCGCGGAGAAATCGTTTTCAAAAATTCGTCTTTCGCGCGGGCGCGCGATTCCTCGGCGCGTTTTAAATCTACGGCAGTCAATTTTGACCGTTCTTCCGCGCTCAATTTCTTAAACGGGGCGGCTGGTTTCTCGCTTTGCCCGCGCAAAAGTTTTTCTCTATCTTCCTTATTCATCATCGGCAAACCCGATTTCTCCGCCGTTTCCGCATCGCCCGGCAAATCGCCGGCGATGACGGCAAACCCGTTCGCGTTAAAATTCGCCGGAACAAAAGCGGGTTTGCCCGCTTTAGCGTTTTGAGCGGACGGGACGATTGTTTGGCGATTTTCGTCGCGTGCCGGTTCAAGAATATGCAGGCTGCCGTGAGAAGTTAAAATTGCCAGATTATCGCCGCGCTTTTCGGTAAATTTCCCGACCGTCAGCGCCGAAATACTAAACGGAAAAATTCTCGTTTCAATCGTCGCCGCCGGGCGTTTGATGTCATATTCTTTCAGCAAATCCCACGGATAAGCCTGCCCGCGCCCGTGAACAATACTTAAACGACTTCCGCTCGCCGCCGCGATGTCGGCGTAAAAATCTTCGTCCAGATTGCCGATTGCCAAATCACTCGCCGCCGCCGCCAGTTTGATAGTTTCCGGTTTGTATTTAAACGCTCCTTCCGGGTGTTCAAAGACCAAAAGCTGGGCGCCTTTTTTGCCGAGGACGGCAACTGCCAAATCCGTCTGCCCGTCGGCGCGTCCGATTTCTCCGGCTTCTAATGCCGTTATCTTACCGTCAATCGGAATCGGCAAATCAGTCGCGAAATTTCCCGCTCCGTCGCCGGCGAGCAGATGCAGGAACAAATCGTCTTTCTGGGCGACTAAAACGTCAATTCGACCGTCGGCGTTAAAATCTCCCGCCACGAGAAAGTCAGGTTTGACCGTAACTTGTAAGACCTGCCGGACGCTGGAAAACGGGGCGGCGATTTCTTTCTCGCTTTTCTGCCCGTCTATTTCCAGTCGCTTCATTTGGGCTTCGGGACTGTTTGGATAAATCGAATCGGCGTTGCCGCGATAAAATTTCAGAAATCCGCCCTGGTCAATAGTAATAAGGTCGGCAATACCGTCGGAATCGAAATCTGCGGAAGCTAATAACATTGGATTGGAACCGGCGTTTTGATTTTCGCCGCCGGTAAAAATTAATTCTTTACCATCGGCAAAATTGATATGCGGCGCGCCGCGCCCGGCGGCGTGAATCGAAACCATTTTTTCGGCATCTTTTTGCCCAATGGATTCAATATCGGGTCGCGTCTGAGATGAAACGGCTTCCAAAAAAAATGTGGACGACGACATTGCTAAGACCAATAAAAAATAAATATAACGCATCTTCAAACCTCGCTTTTCGTTGAATGATAAAAACTCTTGAGTAGGCTGAATCGGCTGAAAGTTTTCCTTCTGCCAACTAACGCGAGACGAAGCGGCAAAAATGGACACGTCCGGAAAATTTTTGACAAAAATAATTTGTGAGTTACAATCAACGCGAAAAACAAAGATAATTCTTTATGCAAGATGAGCTTCAACACGAAGTTACGCGACTGCTGCACGAATGGGGAGAAGGCAACGCCGATGCGCCGGCGCTTCTGATGCCGTTCGTTTATGACGAGCTGCGGCGACAGGCACGCGGGTTTCTGTTGAAAGAGCGCGGCTCGCACACATTACAACCGACGGCGCTCGTTCACGAAGCGTATTTAAGACTGGTCGATCAGACGCGCATCAATTGGCAAAATCGCGCGCACTTTTACGGCGTCGCTTCGAGTATGATGCGCCGCGTTTTGGTCGATCACGCTCGTGCGCGCGCGTGTGAGAAACGCGGCGGCGGCACAGCCATCCCGCTTTCGCTCGACGAAGTGCATATTCCGCTCGAACAACGCGCCGCCGATTTCGTGGCGCTGGACGAGGCACTGGAAGAACTGGCGAAATTCGACGAGCGCAAATGCCGAATCGTCGAAATGCGCTTTTTCGGCGGATTGACTGATGAAGAGATTGCCGAGGTGCTGGGCATTACCAGCCGAACCGTTTCGCGCAACTGGAAAAAGGCGCAGCTTTGGCTTTATCGAGAATTAAAAAAATCAGATTAAAATTTAATTGCGGGCAAAACTTAAATAAACACGGATTTATTGACCGGCTTGTAATAGTAATTTCAAGTTTTTTATTTTGTGATGTCAGTTTTTTTCATAAAACCTCGCGTTAAACTGTATGAACCCGGAGAATTGGCGGAAAGTTGAAGAAGTACTGGACGCGGCTTTAGAAATCGAACCGTCGCAGCGAAAAAAATTTCTTGCTCATATCGGCGCGGACGAAATCCGGCGCGAAGTCGAATCCCTGCTGGAAGGCGAGCTGGAAGCGGCAAAGTTTATGGATGCCTCGGCGGGAGCTTTTTCCGCCGATTTTTTTAACGACGAAGAGGTAGCTCCCGACGCGCTTATAAATCAGAAAATCGGCAATTATAAAATCGTTCGAGAGCTCGGGCGCGGCGGAATGGGCGCGGTTTATCTCGGCGAAAGAAGCGACGGGAAATTTTCCCAGCAGGTCGCCGTCAAGCTTTTAAAACGGGAATTAAACACCGCCGACATTCGACGACGTTTCGCGCGCGAACGTCAAATTCTCGCCGCGCTCGCGTATCCGAACATCGCCCGCCTGCTCGACGCCGGAACGACCGACGACGGTTTGCCGTTTCTGGTGATGGAATATGTCGAGGGCTTGCCGATTGACGATTTCTGCGACGCGCACAATCTGGATTTGCAAGAACGCCTGCAAATTTTCCGCGTTGTCTGTGAGACGGTCACCTTTGCACATCGCAATCTAATCGTTCACCGCGATTTGAAGCCGTCGAACATTCTGGTCACCGCCGACGCCGTTCCGAAACTGCTCGATTTTGGAATTTCAAAATTGCTCACGCCCGAATTTGAAGCTGAGAACGCGCATACCGTTACCAAGCTCGGCGCGATGACGCCCGAATACGCCAGCCCTGAACAACTGCGCGGCTTAAGCGTGACGACGGCAACGGACGTTTATAGCCTCGGCGTAATTCTTTATGAACTGCTGACCGCGCGCCGACCTTTTGAATTTAGAAAACACAGCGCGGAAGAAATTATCCGCGCCGTCGGCGAAACGGAACCCGAACGTCCGTCGTCGGTCGTCAATTTCCAATCGCCGGAATCTGAAAACATCGGGACACGGCGAAATAAACGACCGACGACAAACAACGGACGGCGAACAAAATCATTGAAAGGCGACCTCGATAATATCGTTTTGAAAGCCTTGAAAAAAGAGCCGAATCGGCGTTATTCATCGGTTGAACAATTCTCGGAAGACATTCGGCGGCATCTCTCGAATTTGCCGGTGCTGGCGCGTCCCGACACGCTTTCCTATCGCGCGACAAAATTTATTAATCGCAACCGTCTCGCGGTTTTTGCGGGCTTACTTATTTTTTTGACTTTAATCGGCGGTATTATCGCCACCGTCCGGCAATCGCGCCGCGCCGAAGCGAATCAGGTCAGAGCGGAAAAACGCTTTAACGATGTGCGTAAATTATCCAGCGAGCTTCTTTTTGAATTAAGCCCGAAAATCGAACGGCTGCCCGGTTCGACCGAAGCGCGCCGGATTCTGGTCAAACACGCGCTTGAATATCTCGACAGCCTTTCGCGCGAAGCCGAAGGCGATTTGCATCTGCAATCGGAACTCGCCTCGGCTTACGAAAAAATCGGAGACTTGCAGGGCGCGCCCGGCAAACCGAATCTGAGCGATTTCGGCGGCGCGATTGCCAGCCTGGAAAAAGCGCAAAACATCCGCGCGGCTCTGCTTCAGAAAAATCCGAATGACGCGGAAAACCAGAAAAGTCTGGCGGCAAATCTCGGCGCGTCAAGCTATTGCCGCTGGTGGATGAGCGACATCAGCGGCTCGATTAAAGATTCCGAACGGGCGCTCGCGCTTTACGAAAAACTTATTGCCGCCGAGCCGGATTCGGGCGAACTGCGCCGCTCTCGCGCCGCAACTCGCATCAATCTCGCGCAGACTTATTATTTCAACGACCAGGTCGCCGAAGTTTACTCGCCTTTGCAAAACGCTTTGGACGAACTCGAAACGCTTCTTCGGCAAAGCGACGCGGACAACGCCGAAACCGGCAGACTGCTCGGCAGGGCGCGCGTTTTGCTCGGGATGAATATGTTCTTTGACAACAGACCGGCGGAAGGCGAAATCGAAATCGCCAAAGCGCTGGAACTGAGCGAAGCGCTCGACGCCAAAAATCCGAATGACAATGTCGTCAAACAAGGTCTCTGGCACGTTTATATTCAAAGCTCGCAATTTTATCAGGAATCGAATCCTTCGCGCTCGTTCGAGCTTTTGTCAAAAGCATTAAAAGTCGTCGAAGAATCAATCAAAACGGATTCCGCCGACACGCAGGCGCGGCAAAATCTGGCGAAAACTTATTCGATGCTCGGCATCAATTCCAATTATTTGAAAAAAAGCGACGCTGCCGTTTCGTATCTCGAAAAATCGCTCGCCGCTTTTGCCGAATTGGAAAAATCGGAGCCGAACAATCTGACTTACAAAGACGACATCGGCAGAAACCTTACGCAGCTCGGCTTGACGAAATATCAGCAGCGCGATTTCGCGGGCGCGCTGGCTGCTTATGCGAAAGCCGTCGAGGTTTTCGAGCTTCAGTCTGCCGACCCGAAAAACCTTTTTCCGCAAAGGAAACTGGCGACTGTTTTCGGTTACACCGCCGACGCTTACAGGGATTTGGCAAAAACCGGCGACCGCCCGGAACGCCAAAAAAATCAGCAGAAAGCCAGAGAAAACTATCGCCGCGCGCTGGACATCTTCTTAAAACTGGAATCGCAAAACGCCCTTGCCGAATACGACCGCCGCTATCTGGAAGAAATGCAAGCCGCCCTGCGAAAGTATGAATAAAAGCGATAAAGAAATCTCTATTTGCCGCCTTTTCTCGACTCGCCGCTACTTCCCTTTTGTCGCTTCGCCCGACCATTTCACAGGCATCCGGCAAATTGCATCTCCGGTATGAAGCGTAAGTGCACGTCTTTCCGGCTCGTGAGAAGCCGCCGCGCTGTTTGAATAACCGTCACGCCGCTTTATCCGCCCGGAAAGCGAATCAATATCGAACCCGAATTTTGCGGCGATAACGAACTGCTCGCGCTGCGGGGCGAGCAGTTCGCCGCCGAGTTTGACCTCGATTAAAACTAATTTAATAACCGGCGTTTGAGTTAATATAGAATAATGATAAACCGCACGATTTTATCTCTCCTTTTTCTTTGTTCGCTCGTATTTCCTCAACTTTGTTCGGCTCAAATCTCTCCGTGGCAGGATAAAACTTACCAGTACCGTCTCCCGGTTCAAGTTAAAAACCTGAGCGAGCAGCCGCTGCCAGCCGGTAAGGTGCGCGTCCACGTTCCCTTACAGCTTTTCATCAAATCCGGTAAAGTTCGACGCGACGCGGCGGATTTGCAGGTATTTGATGAAAATAATATTGCGACACAGGTAAATTCGGGAAGCACGAATACGTCCGCCGCGGAGACTGTCGAATTTTCGCACTCCGCCATTCCGGCAAAAGGCAGGCAGATTTTTTATCTCTATTACGGCAATAAAAATCCGCAGACGCAAACTAAAAGAGCCAGGTTATCCGAGCAGAATTCGCCTTCAGTCCTGGTCACGGCGGGAGCCGAAGAAAGGCTGGCGGATAAAGCGACGAAACCATCTTTTACCGATGTTGACGGCTGGCTTAAACAACACAGTGCGGAAGAATTTGACGGACAAGTCTGGGCTCGGATGCGAATCGAGACGCCCAAGGATTTTTTATACAACGTCGTCATCGACAGCGAAACGAATCCTTATCTGCCAGCCCGCCAAGCGACGGGAACCGTTTCATACTACGGCTTACAGCCGAAAACCCGGACGGCGATTGAAAACGACTGGGGCAAACCGCTCACCTGGATTCCGCCGCCGGATGAAAGCGATTGGCTCAAAGCCGGACAATATTCAGCCTGGGTAAAACTGCCGACCTCAACAGCCGCACAATGGCACACGGCATTTTTTGTGATGCCGAAAACGAGCGCGGAAACTGCTTCCGTAATTCTCCATCTTGAGTTTGCGAGCCAGCCTGCCGAGGATTTTATTTTTCATACGGTCGATGAGAAGACGGATGAAAAAGGAGCGGTCGTCGTGCGAATGCCGACGGCAGCCGGGTTGAAAGGTTTGCAGATGCTGGAAAGCTTTACCGGGTGGGCGATGCGCCGCCGCGCGATGGTGCAGTCGCTCAAACTCAGCGCGCCGCCGAAGCCGAACAAACTTAAAATCGGCACCTGGGCGGGAATGCTCACCTACCGCGAAGGCGGCGGAAACGCGACGCGTGAGCGAGCCGAGATTGATTTTCAAAATTTTTATGACTTGGGAATCAACAGCGTGTCGGTAAACGGTTTGAGCGACCCGATGTTTCGCGAGCTGGCGCAGAAATACGGCATTATCGACACTTCCGTTACGCAGTGGGCTGATGCCTGGCAGTATAGTCACGAAGGCTACAACCTGAAATTGTATGATTACCAACCGGGCGAAACGCCGCCGCAGCGCTGGCAGCGCGTTTTCGATGATTATTACCGACGGCGCGCCGAGGACGCGAAAAAAAACACGCCTTTTGCTTATTCCATCGCCGCGCACATTAATCTCGGCGACGAGATTGCGCCCGCCACGACCGCCGCCGCAATTCTCCAAACCCCGCAGCTTTTAAGCTACTTTCGCGACTGGTTAAGACGGCAGGGTTTAACGCCTGCTTTACTCGGCGCGGTTAATTGGGAAACGGTCGAACCCGCGGACGATAGAGCAAAACTCAACGCGCCGAACGCGCCAATCGAATACGCGCGCCGCTTTTATCACACGCGCCGCTTCATTAATCACTACACGGCGCTTTATTTTCGCAGCGCGACCGAAGCCGTCGAAAAATACTATCCGAAAGCCGGGATGATTGCCGTCAACTATCAAGCCGGACCGATGCAGTTCGGTTTCGTCGGCAACAATAACGATTTGGACAAAGGACAGATTGATATTTTCGAGCTCGGTCGGGAGCGGGCTTTCAAAGGCGTAATGATGGAAGATTGGGTTCACGGCTGGGATTTGGGAGTCGGTCGTGAAGCGCTCGCCGCCGAAATGATGCGCGCCGCCGGACGCAGGCACGATTTGCCGCTCGCCGGCTATCTGGTCGGCGGCGAGGCGAT
Organism: Pyrinomonadaceae bacterium; assembly: GCA_036388475.1. Taxonomy (GTDB): domain Bacteria; phylum Acidobacteriota; class Blastocatellia; order Pyrinomonadales; family Pyrinomonadaceae; genus JALZHR01. The sequence goes on from DASVRT010000032.1 coordinate 71,055, forward strand.
TCGCGCCGAGTATTTTACGTATTTGATGCACGGCGTCAAAGAAAACGGGCTGTATCTTTACGGTCCGATCAGCAATATCGGACCGGCTTGGAGCGACGATGCGAATGCGCTGGCACAGATTGCCGACACGACGCGCCAGGTAAAAAAATTCGAGCACCTGATTGCTCCGGCAAAACTGCGCCCGGCAAAGGTCGCTCTTCTCGTAGCCACTACGTCGGACATTATGCAGGTCAAAGGATTATATTTCTGCCCGGAACGACAGAATCTCTTTATCGCTATGCAGCACAGCTACGTGCCTGTCGAAGTGGTTTCCGAACAGGACATCGCAGACGAGAATCGGCTTAAGGATTATTCATTGCTGATGGTCACCGACCCGCAGGTGCGCGGCGACGTGCAGCGAAAAATAGCGGATTGGGTAAAAGGCGGCGGCAGATTATGGGCGTCGGTCGGTGCAATGAGCTGGGACGAATATAACCAGCCGAGCCGTATTTTAAATGATGTTTTCGGCGTCAAAAATCAATCGGTAATAATGCAGGACGGCGGCATTCAGCCTTCGGCGGAATCCTGGTCGCCAAACGTCAGCAAATTTTCTTATAAGCAATTAGGCACGATAAAAACCGATTCGCCGGTCTTCGCAGCCAATGTTGAAATTCCCGTCTGGGGCGCAAAATTGGATTGCACGCCATCGACGGCACAAATCATCGGTACTTATCAGGACGGAAAGCCCGCCATTCTTTTAAATCGTTACGGCAGAGGCGAAGCGATGCTCATCGGCGCTCTGGTCGGCGAAGCGTATGTGCGGGCGCGTTATCCGGAAAATCTGATAAAGGAATGGACGATTCAGGAAGGCTGGAAATTCGAGTCCGGCGCCGAAGCGCGCGCGCTCGCTACCGCATTGGTGAACGGCGCGCAAATAATAAGTCCGGTTTCGCTTTCAGTACCGGGCGTTTATACATCGGTGATGGAAACTGCCGACGCGACGCTGGTGTTTCTCAACAACGCAACCGGACGACAGCTGCCGCAAGTCACTGTTCGATTGAGCGGTTTACAGAATGTTCGCCGCGCGGAATCGGCGCGCCGCGAGAAGATTGCCTATCAGGTTGAAAAAGACCAATTGGTATTGCAGATGCCATTAGAAAACACGGATATAATATGTGTCTATAGATGAACCGTTTTCAACGCTTTTGACCAAGCCAAGATGCAACTGATTTTGACAGGAATTAAGAAATGTAAAAAATAATGCGACTAATCGTGCGAAATTGTTTAATTTCTGTAAATAATTGTGCGCCTATTTGCGAGAATAAATGCGACAACATTAGGTTTTTGTAAAAAATGTTGCGACCAGCTTCTTATGCCAGTAAGAAAAATTCCTAAAAGCTATTGTCATGTCACCGGAGCCATAGCATCAGAAAAATCAAATGAATTGATTGGTTACGAGTCAAGACCGGAACGCTATTTTATAAAACAGGTTTCTTTTAACCCAAATGTTAAAATATGTGAGGAGCAACCTGTTAGAATTTCATATTACTTGAAGAATAATAAGCTAAGTCATTACACACCAGATTTCCTTATCCATTTCAAAGACGACTTATTTCCAATCGAGCATTGGAAACCTCTATTAGTAGAAATTAAGCCAAGACGCAGATTATTTAAGGATTGGGAAACACTGCACAGAAAATTCTTAGCTGCAAGAGAATTGGCTAGGGATCGTAATTGGGAATTCACTATTATAACGGACAAAGAGTTGGTAACTCCCTACCTGAAGAATATAGTCTTCTTAACAAGGTATCGCGCCGAAGTTACTGATGAGAGTGACGAAAATTCGATTCTTGATGCTTTTCAACAGAATAAAACTAATACCGTTGAATCACTTCTTAAATTTATTACTGACGATCAAAAGATTTAGAAATGAAACTTATCCTGATAACTCAAGAAGGAAGATAAAATTTATTTTTAAACGAGACCCGCGAGATATTAGCGTAGCTTACTTTTATGATCCAGAGTTAAAAACGTACTTTAGAGTCCCATATCGTAATACTTCATTTCCGTCAATAAGTATTTGGGAGTATAACAAAATTAAGAATCACCTGAAAGAGTCAGGAGAAAAAGATATAGATTAAGATCTAATTTTTGCAACTTTCGAGCGAATGAACAAGGTAAGAGAGAAGGCAGCAGAAAAGACTAAAGCGGCAAGGCGTGATATGGAACGGCGCAGGCATCATCAGCGCATAACTCCCCTAAAACTGCTGATGATATTGAGATTACTCATAAACAAATAGAACCGATGAATATTCAAGAATCATACGAAGATGTAGAAATAGAACCTTATGAAATTGAGTTTTTTGATTGACCAAAAGCTAGAGCAGTAAATTCAAAAATTGTTAAAATGAACTGCATTTTGAAAATTTATTTTTCTTTCAAAACGCCGCTCGATTTTTTCCGACTAGGCAATTTCTCCGGTAAATTGATTTCATCGTCAATCAATACGTCAACATAAATATTTGCCAATTTCGCGTAACCGAGCAACACAGGTAATGGTGATTCTCTTTTTCCGCTTTCATAATATGAAATTGTCGAACGAGGATGCACTACGACGATTGCCGGATATTTTTTACTTTCGTTCATATCCGCCGGAGAAAAGAGCAGCCCCGACATTTTCAAGTTTTGATTTTTGAATGTTACCGGACTCCTTTTTACCGATTTATTCGCAGTTACTTCTTTTTCAAAGTCTGCCAAAGTAACGATTATTTCCTTTTTGTTTTTTGAGTCCTCGCCGTCGTTGTTCGCTTGCGAAACATTCGCAAAACCAAAAAACGCAGCACCTATGATTGCTAAAAACGCTGAAAATTTAATAAATATATTGTTCATAAAACTAATTTTTACCCTTATTGTATGCCTTGAGCTTTAGCTGTTCGGCAGTTTTTGACGGCTCGCGCCGTTTATTCCATCCGTTTGTTCGATTGGGTCGCCTCACGCCGAAACTTCCATTGAACTTGATAGTTCTTCGTGAGTGCGTATTTCCTCTAATCTCTTTTCAAGATCGTTTCTAAGTGCTTCAACGGCATCGCTGCCAGCTAAAAATCGCTGCGGCGGATTTTCCAGGTTGGCAATTTGAACGAGTGCCGCACCTAATTTGGCTGGATCGCCGGTCTGCTTACCGTCAAAAGGCGACCACATTTCTTTGGTACTGCCCTCTGCCGCGTAGTCTTCAATGCGGCTCTCGCTGAACTTGGCGTTCCGGGCATCAAGCAATTCTGTGCGGAAAAATCCCGGTTCAACGATAGTGATTTTAATTCCGAACCGTTCGACCTCTGTTGCTGTTGATACGGATAGTCCTTCAACCGCGAACTTGGTCGCGCTGTAGGCGGAACAATGCTTAAAACCGATTGCGCCCGCCGTCGAGCTGACATTGATAATGCGTCCTGACCGCTGCTCGCGCATCACCGGCAAAGCGGCTTGCATCGTGAACATCACACCGTAAAAATTTGTGGCGAAAAGCTGCTCGAATTCTTCCGTCGTCAGCTCTTCAAAATTGCCGAGCAGACTGTAGCCCGCATTATTTACCAGCACGTCGATCCGTCCGAATTTTTCGACGGCTTCTGCAACGGCTGTTTTCGCCTGTGCCTCGTCGGTTACGTCCAACTGGATAAAAGCGACGTTCTCACTGGCAATATCCTCTAAAGCGTTCCGAACTTTATCGAGATTTCTGCCGGTCGCGACAACGCGGTCTCCGGCTTGAACTGCGGCTCTGGCAATCTCCGCTCCGATGCCGCTTCCGGCTCCTGTAATAAACCAAACTTTGCTCATATTCTTATTCCTCTTAATTACTGCTGAATCCCCTATAACTGTTAATCCGGGATTCCTTGTAACTCTAATTATAGAGACTAAAAATGAATGCCGTTATGACTATCCTCTGCAATGTTCGGACAATCCTCCAAAACCTAGTCCGGCGGCGTGATAATAGAAAATAAAGTGATTAATATGAATTTATGAACAATGAAGAAGCAGAATTTGAGCAGCAAAGAATACAAATTAACCGGGCGGAACTAATCAAACGGATGGCTCGCGCCGTTTCAGAAGATGGATTATCAGAGACGTTTCCCGGTATCGTTCTCGGTCGTTTTTCCAGACCGACGGAAGAACAGGTCTATGCGATGTTTAAGCCCTCCTTTTGCATCATCGGGCAGGGCAGCAAGGAAGTGATTTTAGGCGAAGAATCATTTCGCTACGATCCGGGGCATTATTTAATTTCGACGGTCGTTTTGCCGGTCGTCAGCCAGATTGTCGAAGCGTCTGAAGAAAAGCCTTATCTCGGTTTCCAGCTATATCTTGATCCAACACTTGTCGGCTCGGTGATAATGGAATCAGGCATTGAAACTAAAAAAACGGGGGCGAGTGCTAAAGCGATGAATGTCAGCCCGATTGAAAATGAGCTGCTCGAAGCTGCTCTTAAATTGATGCGGCTGCTTGATACGCCCGACGAGATGAAGTTTCTCGCTCCGCTCATTATTCGTGAAATTATTTTCCGGCTCTTAAAAAGTGAACAGGGCGCACGCCTCAGTCATTTGCTTGTTTCAGAAGGCGACACGCGCCGCATCACGCGAGCGGTTAATCATCTTCGTGAACATATGGAAGAGCCGCTTGTCATTGAGAAGCTGGCGCGTGAGCTTGGAATGAGCGTTTCAGGTTTTCATTATCATTTTAAGAACGTCACGGCGATGAGTCCCGTCCAGTTTCAAAAACAAATCAGGCTTCAGGAAGCCCGCCGCTTAATGCTTGGCGAAGATTTGGATGTAGCAAGCGCAAGTTTCCGCGTCGGTTATGAAGACCCTTCGTATTTCAGCCGCGAATATAAAAAGTTCTTCGGCACTCCGCCTCAGCGCGACATTGCCAGGCTTCGCAGCAATTTCGAGCAGGTTTGAATTAGACAAAATAGCTGTTTTGTCTAATAAGAATTTTAAAATTGACGAAAATCCGAGCCTTATGAAAGCTTCTGAAAACGATAAATTTAACTGTCAGGTCTAATTGAGAAAAGATAAGCCTCTACTAATTCAGGGACTGATTATTTACTGAGAAACTCTAACTCTTTACATTATGAGTGTCGGCGACAAGTTTTTAGTTTTGCAATGTTTTGATATTTATTGAAGGCAAAATCAAACTCTTTACAAAAGGGTGATTTTGTAATGAGTTGAATAGAGACTTATATGAAATTTATAATAAGTAAGATAAAACCTTTTTTAATATTACTATCCTCTTGACCTCGTCGGATGCAGGGAAATCTAACCTGTAGCGATTGCTTTTCAAATAAATATTGACAACAATGTAATTTTTGCAAAAAATTAAGCTGTAAATGATACCCGCTCCGCTTCACATACAAAAATGCCATGAGAATTTCAACTCTTTTTTCGACTCTTGTTTTTTTAATTATCACATCCTGCGTCAGGACGTTTGGTATTGGCGTCGACCACAATTTTAAAACCCAAATCACTAATGCGGACGGCACTTATATTAACGCGATTGCCGTCCAGCCGGACGGCAAGTTTCTGGTCGGCGGCAAGTTCGGTTATATTAACGGCGAGCTGCGTCCGGGCATCGCGCGGCTCAATGCGGACGGCACACTCGACGCGAGCTTCAATTCTCAAATCAACGCCAGCACCGTAAACTGCTTTCTCATCCAGCCCGACGGAAAAATTCTGGTCGGCGGGTTTGTGAGCGCAACCTACAACAGCACGACGCGCGGCGGGACGCTTCGACTCAATCCGGACGGGAGTCTGGACACGACTTTTTTCAACGGCACGGGCAGCTGGGAGGTGAAGGCAATCGCAGTTCAGCCGGACGGCAAAGTCATCGTCGGCGGCACTTTCAGTTCCGCTAACGACGTAACCCGCCGACGAATAGCAAGGTATAACGCCGACGGCAGCCTCGATATGAGTTTCGACCCCAATCCGCTGGGAGACGGCATTAACTCCGTGCAGGCGCTTCCTGACGGAAAGATTCTCGTCGGCGGCGATTTCGACAGCATCGCCGGTCAGCAGAGACGCGGATTCGTCCGTTTAAATTCTGACGGGAGCCTGGATCAATCTTTCCTCGCGTTCGGGATTGACCAGGTGAACGTCATCAAGCTGCAGCTCGACAACAAGATTCTAATCGGCGGAAGAATCACCGCCGTCAATAACATTCTTCGACGCACGGTCGCGCGGCTCAATCCCGACGGCAGTCTCGACGAGAGTTTTACTTTCGGCGGAAACGCCGTATTCGGCAATCCTTACGCCTTCGAATTACTGCCCGGCGGCGGAATTCTGGTTGGCGGAAGTTTCAGTGAATTTGCGGGCGAAACTCCTCCGAACCTCTTTCGACTTAACCCGAACGGGAGCGTTGACCAGTCCTTTCCTTCAATTTTGGTCTTTTCGCCGGTACTCGCCGTTGCGCAACAGGCGGACGGACGCTTGCTGGTCGGCGGCTCAAGACCGGGCGACCAGAGAAATCGCAGCCTGCTGCGGCGACTGAATACCGACGGCACGACCGAGACTAGCTTCCCTGCCTGGGTTTCAGACCCTTTCGACTCGCTCGGACCTCCGGTCGTCCAGCCGGACGGGAAGATTCTAATCTACGGCGATTTTACCGAGGTCAACGGCGTCGACCGCAAGCGGATTGCCCGGTTGAACCCTGACGGCTCGGTCGATTTGACTTTCAACCCCGGCAACGGGGTGAACGGAGCAATCGCCGAGCTGGCGCTCCAGCCCGACGGCAAAATGGTAATTGGGGGCGACTTCGGTCTGGTCAACGGCAGTTCGCAAGCTCGCGTGGCGCGTCTAAACGCGGACGGCAGCCGCGACACGACTTTCAACACCGGAGTCGGCGCCGACAGAATCGTGACCTCGGTCGCCATCGCGCCCGACGGGAAAATTATGCTCGGCGGCTTATTCACCACCATCAACTGGGTGAGCAGACCCAAGATTGCGCGGCTCAACCCAGACGGCTCGCTCGACATGAGTTTTAACGTCGGCACTCCCGGTCCGAACAACGCCATTCACGACATGGCGTTTCTGCCCGGCGGGAAAATGCTGATTTCGGGTCCGTTCGGCAATATAAGCGGCGTTCCGGCTCGCAATATTGCGAGGCTTAACAATGACGGGAGCATAGACCCGACGTTCAGCGTCGGCACAGGTCCGGGCGGCTTGCAGTTGACCACTATCGGGTCGATGGCGGTTCAGCCCGACGGGAAAATCGTCGTCGGAGGCACTTTTCTAAATTACAACGGCGTGCCGCGCTCCTGTCTGGCGCGGATTAACTCCGACGGAAGTCTCGACACGGAATTCGCCCCGATGACACAGAACGTCTACGACGTCAGGCTTATGCCGGACGGGAAAATTATCGTCTCCGGCAACGTGCAAATCATCGACAACGTTCCGCAGCGGTACGTCTCCCGGCTGAACCCGGACGGCACTGTCGACTTGAGCTTTAACATCGGCACGGGTCCGAGCAACGTGGTCGCGGGCGTGGCGCGACAGAATAACGGAGACCTCATTGTGACCGGAGAGTTTTGGCGTTTCGACGGACGCGACCATCTCGGGATTGCCAAGCTCCGCGCCGGCGCAGTTGCGCCGTATGACTTTGACGGTGACGGGAAATCCGATTTGTCGGTCTTTCGCCCGTCGGACGGGGTCTGGTATCTGAGCCGCTCGACCGCCGGTTTCGGCGCTCTCCGGTTCGGGATTCAGAGCGACCGCCTCGCGCCCGCCGACTATGACGGCGACGGGAAAACGGACATCGCGGTTTTCCGCGATGGAAACTGGTATCTGCAAAGAAGCCAGACGGGATTCGCCGCCGTTCAGTTCGGCGCTTCCGGCGACGTTCCGCAGCCGGCGGATTTTGACGGCGACGGTCGCGCCGAGCTGGCTGTCTTTCGCCCGTCGGCGGGAAGCTGGTATGTGCTTAACCTGGTTAATAATCAATTCACCGGCGTGCAGTTCGGAACTAATCTTGACAAACCTGTTGCCGCCGATTACGACGGTGACGGGAAGGCTGATTACGCTGTCTTTCGCCCGTCGGACGGAACCTGGTATATGCTGCGGAGCCAGCAGGGATTTACGGGCGTCCAATTCGGTATTTCGACTGATAAGCCAGTCGTCGGCGATTACGACGGCGACGGCAAAGCCGACCCGGCGGTTTACAGAGACGGCGTTTGGTATCAGCTCAGAAGCGGTCAGGGATTTGCGGCGGCTCAATTCGGAATTCAAGTGGATTTGCCCGCGCCCGCTGATTATGACGGTGACGGGAAGACTGATTTAGCGGTCTATCGTGACAATACGTGGTATCTGCTGCGCTCGACCGGCGGATTTACGGGAGCGCAGTTCGGAGCAGCCGGCGACAAGCCTGTTCCGGGCGCGTTTGTCCATTAGTTATTTTGAAATTACTTTTCCTTACAAAAAGCGTATTGGAAAATATCCGATTAAAATCAGTATAAAACTAATCTGCCTTAACGTAGATTTCTTTTTGTTTTTTACTGCCGCGCTCGGAAATAGTAAATAGTAATTTCCAATTTCCCTTTGGTAAAGCCAGATTTACTATGGAATTATTCAAGGCTTGAGGCGGAATTGCGATGTCTTTCACTATTGTTTGCTTGCCGCGCTTTACTGTCAGCTTCAGAGTGTCGAGCACATTCGTTGATAATAGATTGTTTTCCGACCCGAACTCTTTTAAAAGATTTACAGAAACTTTGGCATATTTTATGGTAGGCGTCACTTCACCGAGACGAATTATACCGGACGGCGGGATTTTTATTTTTATGCCTCTATACGCGGGCAAACTCGTTAGCTTTAATGAGGCGGGAAAAATAGGATTCCAAAAAACCTCGGGAACTTCTTCTATAAATACAGTAATGTATCTGAGCCCGATGAAATTTCCGCTTAAAAAGAAAACGCCCTCTTTCCCGGTTTTATAGGCTGGAATAATATGGTCGATGCAGTCCTTGCAAGGCGGATAAAGCAGAGACGCGAGGGCATTTGCCACAGGCTCGCCTCTTTCGCTGACGACGCGACCGCTTACGCTTATGGAAACAGCCTTTTGCGCCTTTGCATAATCCGGCGAAATTATTGATATAAATAAGAAAAACAAGCCTAAATGAACGTGTAATTTTTTCATAGCATTGGCGAATTTTTATTCAGAAATAGAGCCAACTTTATAAGACTCGAATTTCTGTCTGAAAGCGATTTTTACTAACCGGATGAACCTGCCTTATCCGATGCTGTTTGTCTTTGGAATAAATTCGCATCCCTCCGTTTATATTAATCGAAATCTCTTTACTTATTGCGTTTAATTGCCGCATCTATTTGTCCTTTGCACGCATCCACGACCTTATCCGTGTTGGCACTGCTTAAACTTGGATTATTTGTGTCCGGAGCAAGCAGGTGGTGAAATACTCTCTGTTGAAAAATTTTCGGGTTTTTACCTTTCTCCGTATACAGATGTATACCCTGCGATGCCTCAGTAATAACTAAATGCCCTATTTCGTGAAGTATTTGCGTAATTCTAGACCCAGGCGTTCCGGGTCTATACCCGCCGTATGAAGGTAAAGTCCCGCCCATTATTTGGCTTTTAGCAAAAGCGCCTCTCGTATTTATAGTTATTTGGTTATTAAGAGGCGCAACTGCACCGTATACACCTTTTCCGTCGATGTCCGTAGTTATGATTGGAGCTATATCTGCACTAACCTCTAAAGGAATAGTCATTCTTATGCCGGTCGAGGATGTGCCGAGACCCAAATCGGCAAAAGCGTTTTCACCGCGAGCATTAACCGCCGCTTCTATAGCATTCAGGGCATCTAAACCCGCTCTGCCAAAAAATTTAGCGCAAGGATTACTGCCGTTGTTCTCTTGCAGTATTTCACGAACGGATTGGATGGTTCGGCGGAAGTTTTTTAAGTTTTCGGATTCTTTGGTTTGTGCTCCCGACTGACTAACATCAACATAACCGGGAACGGTGTTGTCTCTAACGGTAACGATTCTATTTTCCAAATCAATGTCCGGGTCTTTATCTTTTTTGCCGTCCACAGAAGGTATGGAAGATTTCGGAATCGGATTGAAAGCGGCAGCCGTACTGTCGTTTCGCTTGTCTGTCGGCATCGCATCAAAGGGAATAATCGTCGGTTTGACAGGTGAATCGGTCGCGAATGGAACGAATTTTAATTTGATAATCTCATCGTAATACAAGTTTCCAAAGCTGGCGTTTTGCAACATCGCTCGCTGGCAATGCGTCGGCGCGCCCCAGAATCCGCGTCCGAGGGCAGTGTTGACGCTGCACATCCATTGCGGGTCGGAGGCATTGCTCACATCGCTTCCCAATCCTGATAATTCGTCGGTTCGGGAAAATCTCTCTCGCTGCCGTAGGGACTGATTTCCTGATTGCCCAATGGCTCGTATTCAGTCCGATGCCAGAGCGTGCCGTCTTTGATTACTCTGGAACTACTGCCCGAAATCGGGTCGGCGTGTATCCAAGCCACTTCGTCGTCGATACTGTTGTTCCCGCCTGCTCGGCAATCACCGCTCCGCCCGCATAGACATTCGTCTTTTCTTCCCGTGTAATTCGCTTCCATCAAATAACCGCCCAAACGGTTGACCAGATTTGATACTTGTTCTGCTCGGTCAATGCTGTGCATCAAATTTGATTACATTAGCCTTTTGCTAGTTTCAAAAACCTGCGGCAGTTGTTATAGTCACGCAGGTTTGTAAATTTTATCTAATCCTCCCCTTAGCGCCTTTGCATGGGTAAAATAATTTGTCATAAGCGGATGAACAAGGTTTTTCATAAGGATAGTCTAAAACACACGTTCCCAAGAAAAAATCTTGGTTCTTATCAAAAAAGATACGTAACTCAAGAATCCCATCGACGAAAAAATCTAAGTAACCTTTTTGAGATACTCTTTCACCTTGGGCAATTATTATTGATTCGGGTGTACGATTGATAGATACAAAACCTTTAGTAAGAAATATCTTTGCGTTATACAAGCGCCTTTCCCCAAAATACTTTTTTTCATTTTGACCCGTGTGAGAAATAATCAAAACAAATTCATTTCCTTTTGAATACTGATTTAGAAACCCTAGTTCTGTCATATTGGATTCACAGGTTGGAGTCTCAATAATTTTTTTTGGTTTTAACCGATCTTTTTCTCCTGATTGTCCGAAAGAGTTAGAAATACCGCAAAATAACAAAAAAAACAGTCCTAATTTCCACATATAGAAAAAATCCTCAACCCAAATATTAGAAACCCAAATCCTTACAAAAAACACTTCTAGGATCAATAAGACGACCCATAGATTCTTTTGATTTGCCATCCCAAACCCTAAAAATCATATGAACATGCGTATTAAACCCGCCGGAACTTCCGCCTACGGCTACAGGACTTCCAAAACCTCCAATAACTCCAATTCGGTGTGAACCTGCTCCATTTTTAATTTCAGAGTTAGGCGTCCACAAAGGCTTTCTGTTTTTATCGGCAGGTCCGATATGAGTAAAATTAATTGTTAAGCCACCGCTATATCCATACTTAGCTAACTTTCCTGGTTTGTAGAACACTCTTGTGAAATTCTGTGGATCACCACTACTTATAGAAGGTTGTCTATCCGCGTCAGTTACAGGCTCATATCCGGGAGGAGTAAAAGCGTAGCTTAGATCTGAACCAATTCCATCCCAGTTAGAATACAAATGGGATACCCCGTTTGCAGGACTTTCTCCGCCTCTGAAAACAGTCACGTCTGAAAATCTTTGTCGTGTGCCATCTGCGTTTAAAACCGGTGGTTTCACAGCAGTAGACATATAAGCATCCATATCGCCAAAAATTCGAGAAAGCCTGTAATCACATTGTCCCTGTTTAGGATTCCGTCTGTATGGATTCTCATCTGCTTGTCCTGACTCACTAGCTTCAGCGCCAGGAGTGCTAGTAACATCAATTGAAGAAAACCTCACATTAACAATTCGATGCTCTAAATCTACGTCGCCGCTATCATTGGGAATTGAAGCTGGAGGCAGACCAGATGCTGATTCTGCGCCTCCGTGAGGTTTGTCGGTCGGTGTTGGATTGACCGGCATAGTCTTCCCGTGTGCGGTCGGCGATACCGGCTTGCCGGCATCGGGAATCGCCGCCGGGCTGTTCGCGCCGTGCAAATCTTCAAAGCTGGCATTCTGCATTGCTACTATCTGGCAATGTCGCGGCGCTCCGACTAAGGAATTTCCATTTATCGCCGTATGTGCCTGACACATCCACTGCGGGTCGGAGGCGTTGTTCATCGGCTCACTCTGGTAATTTGCCGGTTCGGGAAAATCTTCCTCGTTGCCGTAAGGATTGATTTCCTGATTGCCTAACGGCTCGTATTCAGTCCGATACCAGAGCGTGCCGTCTTTCAGCACGCGGCTGGAACTGCCCGACACCGGGTCGGCGTGTATCCAAGCCACTTCGTCTTCTACAGTGTTGTTCACACCGTTGCGGCGTATCTGTTCGGCAATAACCGCGCCGCCGGCATAGACGTTCGTTTTCTCTTTTCTGCCCGTATAATTGGCTTCCGCCAGATAACCGCCCAGCACGCTCGACCAGATTTGATACTTCGTCGCCGTCGGCTCGATTTGCGAGTTGGTTTGCTCCTGTTTCCTGATTAAGTGACCGTCTCCGTCATAGCTGTAGAGCTGGTGATGATGAACGGTGATATAGGAATACCTGCCTGAGCGCCTTCGACTCGTGCTGTCGAAATCCGTTTGGCGATTTGCTGCGTCAAATTGAGTAGTTTGATATATATTGTAAGTGTTCGTGCCGGTGAAAATCGTATTGCCCGCCGCGTCGTAGGCTCTTCCGGAAGTGCCTGTCGTCGTTTCTCTGCCGTTTGAAAAAGTGGAGGAATAATTATTGTCGTCGCCCCAGTAAGTCGTGTTTCGCGCCGTAATCTGCGAAAAGGCGTCGTAGGTAATCGTTTGTGCATAAGGCGTGGACAGCTGCGTCCCGAATTGATTCTGCGTCAAGCGCCCGATATGGTCGTATTGATAAGTCCGGTCGAAGTCCGAATTGACCACGTCCGTCATCGTTTGCGGCTTGCCGTCGGGAAGATACGAGAACGTGGATTTCTTCAGCAGATTGTTCGCCGCGACCGACGAATCTACTTGATACTGGCTGACGCGCAGGCGATTATCATACTGCATCGAAACCGTCGCGGCGTCATTCGTCTGGTAAGTCATCTGCTTAATTCCTCCGAAAGCCCTGTATTGGATGCCGTCGGCGTATGCGGTAGTTGCGTTGCCGGTTCCGGTGCCGTAACTGGTTCCGCCAATCGCAGTCAATCTCCCGATTTTATCGTGCGCGTAGTTAATCTGGTCGCCAAACGGGTCTTTGACCGATTTTAAGCCGCCAGCCAGATTGTAGGCGTATTCGATTCTGAAATCCTGCTCGTTGGAAATAACCGGCGCGTCGCTCAGGCTCTCGGCGAAGAACCTGTTTTCCGCCGTGAGTTGTGAAAGTTCGTTGTATTCGTAAGTCACGCTCGGAGCGTTTACTCCGGTCGGTCCGAGACCGTCCTTCATCGTAATCCTGTTGCCGGCTGAGTCGTATGTGTATTTAACCGTCGGCGTGTCGGGAATCTCCATATAAGACGGCGAATTAACAGGCGGATAGTTAGCCGGCGGCGCATATGAAATTTCTTCCGCTAACCCGCGACTGTTATAGGTAAAGCTCGTAATCGTGCCGCGCGGGTCAATGACTTGCTGTATCGAGTCGTCCGCGTTGTAAATCCAGCTCGTTTCGGTCAAGGCGTCTTCAATCGGGTAATGACGGGTTTTCATCCTGCCGTGACCGTCGTAAGTCATCGTCACAAACTGATTGGTGTTGTTGACGTTTTCCGTTCCGACGTATTGGCGGGTCTGTGTGACTTGGTCGCGTCCGTTATAAGTATTAATGGTCGTTGTGGAAACGGTCGCGCCATCCCAGTTGTAAACTTCCGTTTTATATTGCCTGCCGAGAATGTCGGAATAAATTTTCTGCTTGCGGCGCGCCGAATAACTCTGCCCCGGAACGGGAACCGATTCGCCTTCGACGGTGACGACTTCTCCGCCCGCGCACCCGCAGCCTTCATAGCTTAACAACTGGTCGGAATCGTTCAATGTGTTGCCGTCCGTCCCATCCGTATTGATGATTCTCGTGACGCGCCCTTTCCAGTCATATTTTTTATACGTCCAAAGCCAGCCCCTGGTGGAATCCGCACCCGTCGGGGTCCAGCTCGAATCGACTTCGGTCGGCACGCTCGAACGTTTGACTCTGCCTAAAATGTCGTATTCGATGAGCGCTCCGGTCCAGACGGTAGCGCTGCCGTTCGTATAAGCAAACGGCGTTCTGGATTTGAGAATTCTTCCGGCTCCGTCCGTCCAGTTTTCCGAGAGCACCTCGTCGTCGGCGTCCGCCCCGTCCGTGTCCGTGTCGATGACGGTCGAGTAAACTTTCGACTGGACGTTATTTGTCGGGTACTCGTAGCGAGTATAAGCGTGTTCCGTGCTGCCCTTCCAGATTGACTCCTTTTGGAGTCTGCCCACGAAATCAAAGACTCTCGTCGTAATCTTTCCGACAGACCAGTTTTCAGGAGCCGGTGATTCGGCACGCACGTTCGCGCCGATGTCGAAGCGATATTTTACTTCCGAATAGTTTCCCGCCGGATCGTATAATTTAGTCGGGTATGCGTAAGTGTTGCGAGTGGTGGTCGTGTCGTTGAAATTATCGGCGTAGCTGATTTTCACCTGCCGCGTGCTGGTGCCGTCCCACGGGCTGATTTGCGCGACGGGCGCGCCGGCGATATTGTATTTGACGCTCGATGTCACGGCGTATAAGCTGCTGGTCGGGTATTCGACGTTCCAGCGCGTCGTCGAAGTTCCGTTGCCTCGTCCGGTGACGAAGCTTGAACTGTAATTTGTATTGTCGTGGTAAATAACATTCGGGATGTTTTGTTCGAGACCAGAGTCGTTGAAATTGCCTTCGTCGTAAGCATAAGTAACCTTCGACATCAGATTAAGAGAGCTGTTTTCCCGACCGTAAGAACGAACTTCGCTTGGTAAGCCGATAATTCTCCTTGAAGTGTAAGCGGAATTCAGATTGTAATCGGTTTCCACTTTTTTCAGTATCGTCGAGAGGTCACTGTCGAAGACTTTCACCGTTTCCGCCAAGCCGTATTCTGACACGGTCGTATTGGGCAGCAACCTGTAATCAACAGTGGTTTTCTTGACGTTGGTCGTGTCGCCGACTCTGGTCTCGATAACACGCGGATTCAGCGTGTAGCTCAAACTCTCGTTGTCCTGCGTCCAGTCCGTCCAAGTCCAGCGCTTCCTGTCCGAGCCGGAACAGCCGGTGCTGACGCAGTCTTCGGTCGCGAGGGGCAAGGCTTCCTTCCAACCTGAAGCGCCGACGTAAGATTTAGTAATCAGATTGTCCGGGTGATTGGTCATCGAAACTTCAATTAGAGAAGCGGCGATGCTTCCCGCGGGCGTGGAATAAGTCCCGCTGGCAGGAATCGAATTATTGACCACTACTTCCTGCTCTGTATTCAGCGTATTGTTTTGCAAGTTGAAGTTTTTTACCCACGAGCGCGTTTCGGTAAAGCGCGGGCAATCGGTCTGCGCGCTGCCGGTGTGGTCAGCCGGAAGGTTGACCTTGACGTAATTAAGCGGCGTGTCGTCCGCCGAATAGTTCGTGATTTGTTTGACCTGTCCCCAGGTGTTATAAGCGAAAACAGTGTGCGGACCAGCCAAGTTGGTTTCGGTCGGGAAAGTCACTTTCTCCAGAACTTTTAAAATAGTCTCGTTCGGCGGACCGTAGTTATCGGTGACGGCGGTCGAATTGAAATTAGTCTTGATTTCCTGCGTCGTGTAGGTAAACGTCGCCCAGGTGTGCGTCACGTTTGAGCCTTGCCCGTTATTGTCCTTCCAGGTCTGCTTAATCGCAGTCGGATACAGTTCGCCGTCATAATAAACAGTGATTACTCTGCCGAGCGTGTCGGTGACGGTTCTCAGAACTCCGTATTCGTCGTGATTGATAGTGATGTAGTTGCCGTTGCGGTCTTTTATTTGATTACAGCGGAAAGCGCCTGCCTTCCACTCGTAGCTCATTTTCGTCCCGTCCGTGCCCGTCACCGTAATGGTGATGTTCTCCGCCGGGTCGTTCGGATTCGTCGCGCCGACTGTTTTCAACTGTACATAAGAAGAGTCAGCCGTTTCGTAGGTGTCCGAAGCGCCGCTCAACTGTCTGAATTGGACTCTTCCGCCGGAAGGAGTAATCATTAAATAGCTAAATGTGTCTTTATCGTCGTCATAGTACGCCGGCTCGATGACGGGAAAGCCGAAGCGGAATCCGGGGCTGATGTTGCTCGCGTCTGTGTCGAAATAGATATTCGTACCCTGTTTCGTCCAGACGAGCGAGTTGTAGCTCATACCGAAACCGGCGTTTAGTCCAGCCCTGCCCGGCAATCCGACCAGCGAAGTTCCCCAGGAAAAGTTTCTCGAATACAAATCCGTTCCGCCGGTCGCGTTCTTCGGCGAAAGCCGCGCCGCGTTCAGCTCGTAGCCCTGCACAAGGGCACCGATTTGTTTCAAATACGACGCCTCAGCCGGGACGTCGCCGTTTGCGCCGAGCTGCCCGTATTTATACAAATTGCCTTGAGCGCAAGTCCCGTTATAATTGCAGCTCTTATAGACGTGCCAGTTTCCCGTCTTTGGTCGCCAAATCGCTAAATCGGCTTGTCCGTCGCCGTCATAATCGGCAGGCACGGGCTGGTCGCCGTAATTTCCCCAGGTCTGGGCAATATATTGCCCCGTGCCGCTGCTCTTGTAGGCGTACCACGTGCCGGTCGAGCCGCGATAGACGGCTAAATCGGTCTTGTTGTCGCCGTCGTAATCCGCCGGAACGGGAATGTCTCCGGAAAGCCCCCAATGGAAGCCGTAAAAGCCGCTGGTCGTGCCGAGCACATACCAATATCCGTCACTCGGACGATAAACCGCCCGGTCGAGCGCGCCGTCGCCGTCGTAATCTCCGGCAACAGGAATGTCGCCCGACTGACCGAATTGAGTGGAAACGACCGTATAACTGTTGCTCGATTGCGCGACATACCACGTTCCGTTAGAAGGACGCCAGACTGCCGGGTCGGCTTTCGAGTCGCCGTCGTAATCGCCGACGACAGGTTTGTCGTCCGACTGACCGAAACCGGAAAGCGTCTGGTCGGTGTTGGTCGAACTTTTACGGATTGTCCAGCCGCCGGTCGAATCGTTGAAGACGGCATAATCCGTCTTGCCGTCGTTGTCATAATCGGCGGGCGCGATTTTCGACGAGCTCGTGCCGAGCGTGTATGAAACAATCGAGTTATCGGAGCTTTTCTTCACCGACCAGCCGCCGTCGGATTTGCGCCAGCGCGAAAAATCAGCCTTGCCGTCGGCGTCGAAATCGAATGCTACCGTTCCGGCTGGAAGCGGCATAGAAACGGGACTGAAAGCTGATGAAACAGGTTTCGCGCTTTTCGCGCCGAAACCGAAGAAACCGGCGATTGACGAGGCAAAAACCGAGAACGGCGAAACCGGCTTCGCCATCTCGAATCCTTCCGGCAGTTGCGGCGTGATGAAAAATCCTGATATTGATTCGTTTGCCGATTTTACGGAGGAAACGAACTTCACAAAGATATTCGAATTATTCTCCGGAAAAGCGAAAGATTGCGGAGCAGCGGAAACCGGAACGGCTGATTGCAAAGACGAGCTTCCTTTTTGCGCCGAGGTTATCCAGATTGGATTGAATAAAATAACCGGAGCCAGCAGCGCTGTTATAAGCATTAGCGCAATCAGCCTCTGTGATATTGATGGTAGAACTAACCATCTTAAAAACGACAAAATAAAATCCGAAGTAAAAGTTGCTTTGTTAGCCGCGCTTTTTCTCATTGTCCGGTTTTCCTCTTATATTTAGTTAATAAAATTGCCGAAATCACTTAATGCTCGTTTCAGTAAATGGTTGAAGCAGAGCTGGCTGTCAGCGATGCGTGTGTCTAGCGGTGCTCGTTATGCACGTCAGCCGAATCGTAAGATCAATAATCGGTCTTATTAATCGGCTTTTATTTTCTAATAAGCATCAGTCGAATTACACGCCGGGAAACTTTGGCAACTTTATTTCCGAAATTAAAAATCAGAATTACAATTCAAAATATGAATTGAATTAGAACAGACCCGATTTATACCTGCGATGGTTGAAGAAAACTAGCACGATTCAAAATCGGATGTCAATAAATTTGCTGATAAATTTAGGTAAAAATAAACCTGTTACTGAACAGAGATTTGAAAACCGGATTTGGTTGTTTTGCGCGAAATATATTTCGGAGTCAAACCTCTCGGCTGACTTAGACGCCTGATTAATACATTTATACCCATTTAGAAAAAGATTTTCTGCCCGGCGGCACAATGATTTCTGAAACTGTTCCGTTAACTCTTTACAGAATGGTCATTTTGTAATGAGTTGAGCTGTATTATAGCTATTTTTAAATCATCAAAATGAGAGTACGCTCTTATAGGAACTCAATAAATTTCGCTCTCTGCTCAGAAAGCGAAAATCTGCGATAAATTGCTAACGCACAAAACGATGCCTAAGTTAATTAGGCAGTAATTTTTCAGGTTATTCAATCAGCTCAGGCTTCAAGGAAAAACCAGATTTCTACTTTTACATTTAAATGCTTCCTGCCATGAGCGTTTTTTTTCGAAAATGTCGCGTAAATTATCAGGGATAAAATTTATCTCTGAGACGGGAAAGGATTTTAGGTCGGGTAAAGGAAACAGGTGCCAGCTCTACGGATATTTCAGAGCGTATCTCCTCTGCTGCATGACCGATGATTTTAACCCGAAAAAATAAATTTACGAGGTGACACTTATGCCAATCAATTTAACCAGAAATGCTTCAGG
Organism: Pyrinomonadaceae bacterium; assembly: GCA_036388475.1. Lineage (GTDB taxonomy): Bacteria > Acidobacteriota > Blastocatellia > Pyrinomonadales > Pyrinomonadaceae > JALZHR01. The sequence continues at coordinate 90,003 of DASVRT010000032.1, forward strand.
AACAATACTGAGCAATGGGAATCCGATAATCTTAAGAGGCGGGCATTACCATATTTTTAAGGACGACGACCAGCCGGAACGCGCGCTGGTCAGAGCGCCGGCGGAGTCTTTGCCGGGGCTTCCTTTGCGAGTAGTGTATAACGGCGTCCCGCCATGTCAGGTAGAGAACCCGAACCTGCTGGTCGAGAAAAAATACTGGACGCCCGAGCCGTGGTCGATTTTTTCTTATATGAACCAGTTCGGCTGTAATTTTCTGCGGCTCTGGCTGACGAGCGGAACGCTGGTCAGCGGCACCGGCGCCGAACTTAAACCGCTCGATTTAACGCCTTTCGTCCGCAAGCAGGTCGGGGGCAAATGGAAATGGCAGGTTTATGACGCGGTCGTCAACAACGTCTGGAACAACGAATATTTCCGCAAACTGAACGCTTTCGTCACGGCAGCCGAAAACGCCGGAATAGTCGTTCAAATCTCGCTCTTTAATTATCTGGATTTGACCCGCCGATTTGACGAAGGCAACTACAAAGCTTGGTGCCGAAGTCCATGGAATCCGGCTTTGAGCGAGCATCCGGCAGCGCTGCCGAATTGGGCAAATGAACATCTGGTCAATGTCGGCGGCTCTTTCGCCTGCAGCGATGAGCCGAATGATGTTGCCGAAAACCAGCGGCAGAGTTTTTTCGTCGCGCCGACCAACAATTTGCGGAAAGTCCAGCAAGCGCTGGTCACCAAAACGGTGCAAACGCTGATTAATCGAACCAACGTCATCTATGAAATTATGAACGAACCGCGCGGAACTGCACGGCAGGGCGCTAAATTCTACTCGGCGGTAACGGGTTGGATTTTAAGCGCGGCGGGCACGAAGCGACCTTTAATCAGCGTCAATGCCACAAAGCCTCGCGGCACCGAGCTTTTTGACGTCGATGACTGGCACGACAATCCGTCCATTCCGCATTACGATAAAATCGACGCAATCAGCTATCACGGTCTGACGGGTTATCCCGAATCCAGTCAAACCGTTTGCAGCAGGACTCCATCGTTAATGCCGCCGGTTGATTTGCGAAGCGTGCAGACCCGTTTCAATGCTCACCGGAGCAAACACGGCGGCAAATCGCTGATTTACTGCACGGATGCGGCGCGGACCGGCTTTCATACTTTTAAGGATGCCGACGGTAATGAGCATGAATTACAGGTGCGCGACGGTCAGATTTATACTAATTATCCGAATGTCAATCAAGACTCGCCGGAAGTTCAAAGAAAAACGTCCGACCTGCAAAACTGGGCTTTCTGGTGCTTTAGCGTTTCCGTCGCCTATCCCGGTAAAGTTCATTTTCAAAATCACAGCCTCTACCAGCTTGCCTATAATCGAATCAAAGAAGCGATGGATCACGCGCTCGCTTTGCCGCGAATCGGTTCTCCGGCTGGTGTTGCGTGACCGGCATTTTCGCCGCGCCGGTTAATTTCTCGATGATTTGGAATCGACAGGTTTGCCGGTTTCGTCGATGAGGCAAACGGCTTCGTCAATCAACACCACAGCGGAGTGTCGGCAATAGATTTTCACCGCCCTCCGCTATTTTGACTGGCGCCAAACAAAGGCTTGTGAGAAGGCGTCATCGGATTTAATCCAAACAATTTATCCGCTTCCTCCTATAAAGATTGTGTTTAGGATGATATGGTATAGCTCAATTTAGAAAAAAATGGTTTTAAAAATGGTAATAATATAGTTCATTCACCTATAGCTTCGTTTTCTTGTTCAAATACTGAGACAGCGCTTCGAAGACTCGTTTTGCTCTTTGATAACGGTTGTCGTTCGGTCGCCACGGAATCAACACGTCCGGCGTAATGCCCGCCACTTCATTCGTACCGTCGGCGCGAAGCCGCACGCAATCCGGTATTTTTATTCCGGCACCGCTGTTTTTGAGAAAAGTCCGAATCCCGCCGTTCGTATAACCGCAGCCCGCGCCGCCGGTCGGTTCCCCGATAATCGCGGCGGCATTGTTGTCTCGCAGCATCGCCGCGAAATATTCCGCCGACGACCATGTTCCCTGATCTGCCAGCACCATCAATGGTCCCGAATAAATGCCCTCTCGGTAGGCATAACGGCTCGGGTAGAAAAGGAACCGGCTCGACGCTTGATCCGGCAGCACGCCCGGCTTGGCGTAAGGAAGTATGCTCTGCGGGTATAATTGCGGCGTGGCGGCAATAATTGAACAGTCCGGTTTTAGATTTTCCCAAACGCCGCCGCGATCGCAGGGCTTTTGAGATTCGGTTATCGCATTTTGCAGAGTATTTGCCGCTTCGCGTAAAAGCTCCCGTTTCGACGACGCAGACCGGCGCGAATCGGCTTCGATAATTTCCAGACGCCTTTTCAATTGCTTCGTCCAATGCTCGTGCCGGATAAACTGCTGGCGAGGCGAACGAAGCGGTTTAGGCGAAAAGGTTCGAGCCGCCGGCTCGGTCCAATTCGTTCCGCCGCCGTTCCCGGTGATGTCCACTAATAAAACACTTATCTTATTACGCTTGAGCGCTTCGATCTGCCGGGCAAGGGCAGCAGTCAGCAGATTTGCCGCGCTTCGTTCGAGCCGGTCTTCACACTCGGCATCGCACGGAGAATCTTTCGTTAAATTCATTTGGACGGCTGCCTGCTCGCATAAATCAGGAAACGCGTATTCACTGAAAATGGAAATTCTGACTATGCCGACATCCTTTTCGGCAACGCGCAAAACCCCGATTGAGAAATACTTCGAGTCGTCGGTGTTGATTTCCCGGAAACTGTTTAACCTGGTAAAAGGAATTTTTGGCGCCTGGTTCTGACTTTGATAGCTGAGTCGCTGACATAAAGGCGGCGGGCTGCTCAACTGCACATTATCGGCGGGGGAAGTATTATTATTCTTGTTTTGCGCCCATTGCACGCTTAAATGTCCGTCCCCGAACGTAGCCAGAAATGATTCGATTATTTTTTTCGCTTCCGGTTCGCTGCTCACCTGACGCAGACGCGATTCGGTTTGCTCCGATAACTGTTTGAGATCCAGTCCGCGAAACTCGATTGCCCATTCGAGATTGGCGTATTGAGCGGACATTTCCCGCTTCAGTTGAGCGAAATCCTCTAACCACGCATCCGTCTTAAAATCCTGTCCGCGCGCAGCGCCGGCGGCTAATACTAGAAATGAGAAAACAGTGATAAATATTGTAGTCCAATTCATAATTTCAATCCGTGTAAGCAGCTAAGATAGGTGAGTCAAATATATTTATGCCTTTTTTTTATCCTTAGAAATCCTATTCCATTTTAGATAGATTGTCCTTTTGGGGGTTAAGTATATTTAATACCCCTTTAATTTCCTAGTCTTTTTTGCAATTAAAGTATCATTGTCTCGAAAACGCCCGTTTATGGAATCAGTTATACTTAGTCTCATAAAGGACCTTTTTGAGACGAACTTCAATTTTCTTCAATCGAAAGAATTATTCTAATGTATTCTTCATTATAGATTTCAGAGATTTGTTTGTTATGAATAAACTTTTCACACGTTTTTCAATCGTAATGCTGACCTTTGCTATTGGCATTTCCTCTGTTGCCGGATGGTTTTATTACCAAAAATCTCAAAAGACTCAAATCATTCTGCCTAATTCTCATTGGGAATCGCTTTTCTTTAATGGATTCAGAAAAAATGAAACAAGCGAAGAAAAAAGTGGTGGTATTAACCAAGCTACGAAACTTGCAGGATTAAAGGAATTAAGAAAAACCCGTGTGAAAGAGGGTGATATAGAAGTTCGGGTCTGGCGTGGTTTCGGGTTATCACCTTTAGAAGCGGTTATCCTCAGTCGTACTAATAATCAATGGTCTGCCCAACACCTTAAAACAGACAATTACTACGACTATGAAAAAGTTGAACTGAAACAGTTAAATCCTCCTAAATCAGGATGGGAATCTTTCTGGAAACAAATCACTGATAATGGAATATTGACGCTTCGTGACCCGTCAGAAATAAATTGTGAAGATAGCGGCATAGATGGAATGGGTTATGTTGTCGAAATCAACCAGAATAAAATTTACCGAACTTATCAAATTCGCTCAGGTGGAAAATGCGATGGAGTTCAGCAAATGGAAGAAATTGGTGAAATCATCGGTCTGGAATTTGATTCCGGTCAAGAGCAATGCAAAGCAACTGAATGGTTTGCTTGTATGACTTTCCTCAAAACACGTAATCAAACAAATAAATAAACGTTTCAAAAACGCCCCTTTTTGACACATAATAAAGCATTTCCGAAAACGTCCTGTTCGACATATCTGTTTATTTGGTAAATCCCTTGTTTTATCGTATCAATCAGCAAATAAAGCATTTTTCTGACTTTAAGTCTAAATGTGTCAAAAGTCGTGTCATAATCAAAGTCCCAAAAACGTTAGTGTTTTAGACTTTTGACACAAGCTCGGCGTCTAACTTAAAAAGCCATAATTAAAAGGAAGTTAGCGAGATGAAAATCGGTTACGCACGTGTCTCTACAATTGATCAGAATTTGTTTCTTCAAACCGATGCTTTAGAACGTTCCGGATGCGGGAAGATATTTACTGATACGGCAAGCGGTTCGGTTGATTCAAGGCTTGAGCTGATGGATGCCCTGGAATTTTGTAGAAGCGGAGACTCACTAATTGTTTGGAAATTAGACCGCCTCGGAAGAAGTCTCAGACATCTGATTGATACCATTAACCGACTGCAAGCAAAAGGTGTTGAATTCGTTTCTCTTCAGGAGAGTGTCGATACCACAACTTCCGGTGGAAAGCTGGTTTTTCCTGTTTTCGGAGCATTAGCTGAATTTGAAAGAGAAATGATCTAGGGAAAGAACCAGGGCGGGACTCAAAGCGGCAAGAGCCAGAGAAATATCAAACGGTCGCCCGCAAAAACTAACCAGAGCACAGATTCAGATGGCAAGAATTCTAATGAAAAATCCGGCAAACAAAAGCGCTGATATTTGCAATACCTCGAAAATTTCCCGCTCGACGCTTTACAGGTATTGTTTGGATAAAGAAAAAAGATAGCTAACAAATCAGATTAAAATCATTATCTTTAAGAACTGCCTGGTTCAAAAAGGGGCGTTATTGAGACAACAAGAAAGCCCTCACGCCCGTTGTTGTTCGATGCCGTCGGTATTTGTTCGCACAAGTTCTTTCATTCAGACAGGTTTTGAGACGCGTTTTTGAGACACATTTAGAAATGATTTGTTATGTTGCTTTTCAAGCAACGCCGTTAACCGCAAGATCAGCGAACTTCCCGGCTTGGTTTTTCTTAGCCGTCAAATCAAGAGCAAAATACCCGATAATTTGTCGGGTTTTCGGCTCAGAAATTTTAGCAGACCGATAATAAGGGTTTAGTCCTTTCACTACAGTATCCTGCAAGTTTATCATTGCTTGTTCGCCGCCATAGCCTCCAACAGATTGACTGCTTTCCGATTAGTTTTAATACTCCGTTTGTCTTTAAACTAAAAATCCCTTTTCTGACCGAGATTGGAGATAAGTCATAATCGACACATTCTCACTTCGGTCGGCACCATTTTAAATAGTTTTATTTTCCCCGTGTATTTGCGCTTAAAAATTAAGATGCACTGTTTGACTATTATTGCTTCTTCATTTATGTTATGACTAATTTTAGCTCTCAGTCATATCAGAACATTATGCGAGACGTTGCCCGACGCCAGGACATAAAAGATTTAA
>DASVRT010000033.1:0-8486 GCA_036388475.1 Pyrinomonadaceae bacterium
TAATGGATTTTTTCCTCGACAAATTTCACGAAGAATGCGGTATTTTCGGCATTTACGGGCACGACGAAGCTTCGACTTTGACGCAGCTCGGGCTTTTCGCTTTGCAGCATCGCGGGCAGGAAGCCTGCGGCATCGTCTCAAGCGACGGCGAGGAATTGCACGAATTTCGCTCGCAAGGGCTGGTCGCCGATGTTTTGACCGAGGAAGTTTTGAAAAAGCTTGAAGGCACGAGCGCCATCGGTCACACGCGCTATTCGACCGCCGGAAAAAACACGATTAAGGAAGTGCAGCCGTTTGCCGTCACTTGCCAGCACGGGCAGCTTGCCGTCTGTCATAACGGAAATCTGCCTTTTGCCAACCGCAAGCGCGCCGAGCTTGAAGAGGCGGGCGCGATTTTTTCGTCCACGTCCGATACGGAAACGATTCTGCATTCGATTGCGCGAACCGCCGCAAAAGATGTTATCGAGGCGATTTCGACGGTTTTGCGCGAAACCGAAGGCGCGTTTTCGCTGGCTTTTCTGACGCCGGAGGCGCTGGTTGCCGTGCGCGACCCGCGCGGGTTTCGTCCGCTCGTTTTGGGCAAATTGAAAGACGCGTGGTGCGTCGCTTCGGAAACCTGCGCGTTTGATTTGATTGACGCTCAATACGTCCGCGAAATCAAGGCGGGCGAGATGCTGGTCATTGACGAACACGGTCTGCATTCGCATTTCCCGTTTGAAGAAAAGCCGCCTTCGCAATGCGCGTTTGAACACGTCTATTTTTCGCGTCCGGATTCGACGATTTACGGTCGCTCGGTCAACGAATCGCGTCATAAAATGGGCAAGCAGCTGGCAATCGAGCATCCGGCGAACGCGGATTTGGTCGTGCCGGTTCCCGATTCGGGCGTGGCGGCGGCAATCGGTTACGCGCGGCAGTCGGGCATCAATTATCGGCAGGCGATTATCCGCAATCATTACGTCGGGCGCACGTTTATCGAGCCGAGCCAGTCGATTCGCTCGTTCGGCGTGAGATTGAAGCTGAATCCGATTAAGGATTTGATAAAAGACCGCCGCGTCGTTCTGGTTGACGATTCCATCGTGCGCGGCACGACTTCGAAAAAAATCGTCCAGATGGTGCGCGAAGCGGGCGCGACCGAAGTGCATATGCGCATCAGCTGCCCGCCGACCGTCAGCCCTTGTTATTACGGCGTCGATACGCCGCGCAAAGCCGAGCTTATCGCCGCGCAGATGTCCGTCGAGGAAGTCTGCAATTATATCGAAGCCGATTCTTTGGGTTATCTTTCGCTCGGCGGAATGCTCGACGCTATCGGCATCGACGGAAATTCGATGTGCACGGCTTGCTGGAGCGAAAAATATCCGACCTTAATCACCGCCAACAGCGAAATAACCGACGCCAAATAAAGAAAGTGAAAAAGTGAAAAAGTGAAAATGTAAAAAAGTTTAATGTCGGGAAGCGACGAATACTTTTTCACTTTTAGCCTTTTTTACATTTTCACTTTTTCCCGTCTGTGAGAAAATACAAACAGCAATATTTTTAGGAGGTAAAAATGCGCTTTATTTTAACAATGCTGCTTGTCGCCGTATTTGCCGCCGCAACAGGCTTAACCGCTTGTCAAAATGCATCGACGACATTGCAGAACGGCACCAAAACGGCTGCCGACCAACCGAAAAGTACCGTCTCGAAAACCGATGAGCACGGGCACGCGGACGACGCTCCGCGCATTTCTCTAGCCGATGCGAAAAAGGATTTTGACTCGGGAAATGTCGTCTTTGTCGATACGCGCGCCGAAGTCGCTTACAAACAGGAACACGTCAAAGGCGCGATTAACGTGCCGATGGAAGCGGTCGAAACGCGCTACAAGGAAATACCGAAAAGTAAGAAAATCATCGCTTACTGCTCCTGACCGAGCGAACACACGAGCGCCGGTCTGGTTGCTAAGCTGAAAGAAAAAGGTATCGGAAACGCGTTTGCTTTAATCGGCGGCACGAAAGCCTGGAAAGATGCCGGTTATCCGATGGAAAAAGGCGAGTAATAGTGGATAACTGAAAACTGATAACTGATAGCTTGTTCTTTCTACTGTCGGTTATCAGTTCCCGGTTATCAGTTGATTACAGATTCGTTCCGCCGCTCGACCGTCCCAGAGCGGCGGAATTTTTTTGTCTTTTGAATTTTGATTGTTTTCTAAAATCCCGAAAGCGGTTTGTTTGATTTTTTCGGGATTCGTGCCGACCAGATTGTTCGTTCCGAGTTCGATGGTAATCGGTCTTTCCGTATTTTCGCGCAGCGTCAGACAGGGAATCCCGAGCGCCGTCGTTTCTTCCTGCAAGCCGCCGGAATCGGTTAAAGCCATTCGCGCGCCGCTGTAAAGCCGCATAAAATCGAGATAACCGAGCGGCTCGACGAGCTTGATATTCGAGTTTTCGACCGTTTCCGCCAAGCCGAATTCCGATATTCTCGCTTTTGTGCGCGGGTGAACGGGAAAAATAACCGGAAGCTTTTCACCGATTTCGACAAGCGCTTCGAGCAAGCCCTTAAAGATGTTTTTCTCGTCAACATTCGACGGGCGATGCAGCGTCAAAACGGCGTAATCTTTCCCGCTTACATTCAAATCTTCTCTAACCGTTGAAGTTTCGGCTTTTTTCAGATTGTAAAAAAGCGAATCAATCATCACATTGCCGACAAATTTTATTTTTTCGGGCGCGATGCCTTCGCGCAAGAGGTTTTCGTCAGCGTCGGGCGAGGTGGTCAAAAGCAAATCGGAAATCGCGTCGGTCAGAATGCGGTTGATTTCTTCGGGCATCGTGCGGTCGCGCGAGCGCAAACCGGCTTCGACGTGCGCGACTTTGATTCCGAGTTTCGAACAAACCAGAGCGCAGGCGATGGTCGAATTAACGTCGCCGACGACGAGAACCCAATCGGGCTTTTCCTGCAAAACGACCGGCTCGAAAGCCGTCATCACGCGCGCGGTTTGAACGGCGTGCGAGGCGGAGCCGACTTCCAGATGAAAATCCGGCGCGGGAATGTCCAAATCCGTGAAAAAAGAATCCGACATCGCCGCGTCGTAATGCTGCCCGGTGTGCACGATAAGCGGCAGAAAATCGCTTTCGCGCCGCCGCATCTCGCGGACAATCGGCGCAATCTTCATAAAATTAGGACGCGCGCCGACGATGTTCAGAACTTTTAGCATTTATCTTTTTGCTTTCTCACCCGCCGGATGAATTTTAAGGCGCATCATATACGCCGTCTCGCCGTCGTCAAGCGCTCTGGTTTCGTAATACCGAAAACCGACTTTTTCGTAACATCTGATGGCTCTGGCGTTTTCCGGCGACGGGTCGAGGATGATAAAGGCGGGATTATGTTTTTCGGCAATCAATCGGACAAACATTTTAATCGTTTTTTCGCCGACGCCGCGATTCAGGTATGTTTCATCGCCGATAAACTGGTCGATTCCGATTGATTCGTCATCGGCGAAATAATATTGAAAATAGCCGATTGGCTTTTCGTCGTCCAGCACGAGAAAACGCCGCGTTTCGTCCGTCGCGCCGTAATGCGCCGCGACTTTTTCAAGCGTGTCGTCGCCGTCGTCCCACCACTCGGCGACGTGTTTTTTGGAAAGCCATTCGAGCATCAAAGAAAAATCGGACGGCGCGAAACGCCTGAATCTGAAAGTTTCCATTTACAAACGAACGATTTTCGCACGGCTGCCGTTGCGCGTTTCCTCTTTTAAAGCGTTGCGCGTGTCGACGATGACTTTCGACAATTCGCAGACTTTGGTGTAATCGACGTCCGAATGCTCGGTGCAGATGACGACGCAATCCGAAGATTCGATTAAATCGTCGGTCAAATCCGAATTGTAAAGCGGGTCGCCCGCGCCGATGGTGTAGGCGTGGTCGAAATGCACTTCGGGCACAAACGGGTCGTGATAAAAAACCTGCGCGCCGCGCGAGCGCAATAAATCAATCACCGACAGCGCGGGCGATTCGCGCATATCGTCGATGTCTTTTTTGTAGGCGACGCCCAAAATTAAAACCTTCGCGCCTTTGACCGATTTTTCCTGCTCGTTCAGAGCGTCGCGGACAAGTCCGGCGACGTATTTCGGCATCGAGGAATTTATTTCTTCGGCGAGCGTGATAAATCTGGAATCGAAACCGTGCTGGCGCGCTTTCCACGAAAGATAATGCGGGTCGAGCGGGATGCAGTGACCGCCGATGCCGGGTCCCGGATAAAACGGCATAAAGCCGAAGGGCTTGGTCGCCGCCGCGCGCACGACTTCCCACGTGTCGATGCCGAGCGCGTTGCAGACTTTCGCCATCTCGTTCGCCATCCCGATATTGATGGCGCGAAAAGTGTTTTCCCACAATTTACAGGCTTCGGCGACGCGCGCGCTCGAAACGGCGTGAACGTTATCGACAATCTGCGCATACAAAAGCGCCGAAACTTCGGTCGAATCCTTGCCGACGCCGCCGACGACCTTTGTAATATTGTGCGTCTGAAACTGCGGGTTGCCGGGGTCGACGCGTTCGGGCGAAAAAGCGAGCAGAAAATCCTCGTCCAGCTTAAAGCCTTTTTCCTCGAACATCGGCTGGAGAACTTCGTCGGTCGTGCCGGGATAAGTGGTCGATTCGAGAATAATCAACTGACCGCGCCGCATATATTTCTGAATCTGTTCGCCCGCCGCCAGAATGTAAGACATATCCGGGTCTTTCGTTTTCCGGAGCGGCGTCGGGACGCAGATGATAATCACGTCGCATAACTCAAGCTCGGAAAAATCGGTCGTCGCTTTCAATTTGCCCGCCTCGACGCATTTTTTGACATTTTCGCTCGTCACGTCGACGATGTAAGATTCGCTGTTGTTAATCGTTTCGGCTTTTCTCGCATCGACTTCAAAACCGATGCCTTCGAAGCCTTTCAAGGCAAACTCGACAATCAAGGGCAAGCCGACGTAGCCGAGCCCGATAACACCGATGCGCGCAGTTTTTTCCGTAATAAGATTTTTAATCTGTTCTTTTATCATTTGTATATTAAAAATTGAAGAAAATGGGTTTTACATTGCAGGCTGATTAGTCATATTGAGGCGGAGAACGCGCTCCACTCTTTTAGACTAAGTGATGCCCGTTTAGCTGTCAAGAACCTTTTAAAAGTGGAAAGTGGAAAAGGGTAAACGGTAAGTTCGTCTCTTTACGATTGCAGCTTACCGCTTAGCATTTACCGTGGACCACTTAAAACTACCATTTTTCAACCTGACAATTATGTTATAATTATTTTCGGGTGCAAAGCCCGAACGCTCCAAAACTTTCCAGACCCTTCTTTCCGACTTTTATGAATATCCAAACAACTTCCACAAATCCGATTGTCAAAGCAGTCGTCGAAGGCACTGCGCCGCGACCGGCGCGCGTTGCCGCTTCGCGCGGGATTCTGCCTTTGCCGCAGAGCGATTTGCTTGAAATTCTCGTCTCGCTGGCGCAAAACGGCGACGAGGAATTATCCGGCAACGCGCGTGAAACTCTGAAAAATCAGGACAAGCAGCGTTTGGAAGACATCGTTTCCGCGCCGCAGGTCTCGCCGCAGGTCCTGGCGTATTTTGCCGGCGAGGAAAATCTTCCTTTTAACGCTTACGAAGCGATTATCTCGAATTTAAGCACGCCGGATGCGGCGATTATCAAATTTGCGCGGAGCACTAAAGAAGGAAGTCTGCTGGAGCTTATCACGCTTAATCAGCAGCGCCTGATTCGCACGCCGCAAATCATCGAAGCGATTATCGCCAACCCGTACCGCACGGCGGAAGCCGAACGGCGCGCGCAGGAAACCAAGCGCGAATTTTTCCAGAAAGAGCGCGGCACGCAGCAGATTGCCAACGAGCTTCGCGCGCAGGGGCTGGAAGCGGCGGCGGAATTTATCGAGCAAGCCGAGTTTGCCGAAAATCCGGAAGAATTGAGCCTGAGCGTGGACGACGCGCTTTTTATCGCCAGCCATATCGAGGTTCCGGATACGGAAATTGACGATTCGTGGCTTTCCAGCGATTTAATCGAAGAATTTTACGAGGAAACCGAAGCACAGCGACAGGCGATTCTCGGCAAAATTCTCGGCGAATTGCGAATGGAAAACGACGAAATTTCCGGCGAGCGCGTGTCGATGCTGAACCGCGTCCTGCGAATGAGTATGAAAGACCGCGTCAAGCTGGCGATGAAAGGCGACCGCGAAGCCCGCAACATTCTCATCCGCGACCCGAACCGCGTCGTCGCGCAGGCGGTGATGCAGAATCCGCGCATCACCGAGCAGGAAGTGGAAAAAATCGCTTCGATGCGCACCGTGCCGGAAGACATTCTGCGGCAAATCGCGAGCGCTCGCCAGTGGTCTCGAATTTATACGATCGTTCACAATCTGGCGCGCAATCCGCGCACGCCGCTTTCAAATGTGATGGGTATTTTAACGCGTTTGCAGCTCAGGGATTTGATTGCTTTGAGTAAAAATCGAAACGTTTCCGACGCTGTCAGGCGACAGGCTTCGCGCATATCGCTGACGCGCAAAGGCGGCTAAAACATTTATCGTTGAACAAAAATCGCTGATAAATGATAAATGTTAAATGTTAAATGTTAGAGAAATTCCGTGATTCGCCCCGTTTTGATAAACGAGCCTGCCATATCCGTAAACGTGTGACTCGCCGCGCCGAGCCAAAGCCCGGTGAACAGCGACGGCAAAGCGTATTCGCCGACGTTTGCGCGGGCATATTCGCCGATTGCGCGCCAGGTTTTGGTCATTTCCAATAAATCCGGCGCGCCTTCGCCCTGATAAGTCGTTATCAGATAGCTGACCGCAAACGCCGTCAGCGTCAGCGCGCCCAGAAAATAGACGACGCGCAGAAGCGTGCCGAAAAGCAGCCCGTGCGACCAGCGCGAGCGGTGTTTGAAAAACACCTGATACGGGTACCAGAGAAAGCGAAAAATGCTCCAGCGCGAATACTGGCAGCTGACGGTGTCCAAATCGGGACCGAACATCAGCCCGCCGAAAAGCATTCCGAAAGTGACTATGCCGGCGACCGGAACATTTTTCGTCGCTAGCCACGCGGCGGCGAAAGTCGGCGCGACCAGCAGAAATGTAATGGCATCGTGAGTTTTTCCCGAAGGCATAAAAGGATTTACTATTTTTTCAGATCGGCGATTTCAGATTGGTCTTTCATTTCCCGCGCTCGATAAAGTTTGCGGCGAACAGACGAAAAATATATTACAGTAATTTGCAATTTTCTGCGGAAGAATTTTGCAAATTGCCAAACGAAGCTAGAAAAATATGCCGATTTTGCTAAACTTTGCTTTCGGCATTGAGTTTGCATACTCGGAATTCGGGATTTGAAACGAATGAAATCTTTCTGGGAAAAACTTAAAACCACGCTTCGGATGATAAAGTTCGAACATACTTTATTTGCTTTGCCTTTTGCTTTTCTGGGCGCGGTGCTGGCGGCAAACGGCTTGCCGTCGTGGCGGCAGATTTTGTGGATAACGGCGGCAATGTTCGGCGCGCGTTCGGCGGCGATGACTTTCAATCGCATTATCGACCGCCGGTTCGACGCCGAAAATCCGCGCACGGCAAACCGCGAGCTGCCGAGCGGAAAACTTTCTCTCGGTTTTGCGCGGTCGTTTTTCGTCGTTTCGGTCGCGTTGTTTTTGCTCGCCGCGTATTCGCTGAACTGGCTGACGTTTGCCTTGTCGCCCGTCGCGCTGCTGAGCATTTTGGGTTATTCCTACGCGAAAAGATTTACGTCACTGGCGCATCTGATTTTAGGCTGGGGCCTGGCGATTTCGCCGGCGGCGGCTTGGATTGCCGTGCGCGGCACGATTGATTCGGAAATTCCGCTTCTGCTGTCGCTGCTGGTGATGATGTGGACTGCCGGATTCGACGTTTTATACGCGTGCCAGGATTACGAATACGACAAAAAAGCGGGGCTGCGCTCGGTTCCGGCGCGTTTCGGCATCAAAAATTCGCTGTGGATTGCCAGGATTTTTCACGCGCAGGCGTTCGTCGTTTTGCTGCTGCTTTATCTTGTGACGGGTTTAGGCTGGCTGGCTTTAACCGGCGTGGCGGCGGTCGGCGCGCTGATGATTTACCAGCACACGCTCGTCAAACCGAACGATTTATCGCGAATGAACGCCGCATTTTTTACGACCAACGCTTTCGTCAGCGTGATTTTATTCGTCACCTTCGGCGGCGCGGTTTTTGTTGGAAAGCTATAATCATCAATCTTTTACAAAATCATACTTTTTTATAATTCCACCCATTCATTTGTTTTCCATATAACAAGCCCTTTTCTATAATAATCTGAGTACTTTATTCGATTCTGTCTATCTACTTTTGGGAGTGACTAAACGAATGTTGATAGGATAAACTTTGTCAATGCCAGCTTGTCCAAATTGTGAAAATTCAGAGAAACAAATAAAAAACGGAAAGAGTCACTGCGGCACGCAGCGATATTTATGCCGCAGTTGCGGCAAAAC
>DASVRT010000034.1:0-1909 GCA_036388475.1 Pyrinomonadaceae bacterium
TTGCCGGAGAAGTCGGCGCTTCGGCAATCTCGTCTTTCGGCGCGGTGTTCGCGCTCTCGATATTCGTGACGGTATATTCAAAATCCGGCTGATTTTTCTGCCAGCGATGCGAGCCGAAAAAATACCACGAGCCGTAGCCGAGCGTGACGGCGGCGAGAAAACAAATCACTGTCGCGACGGCGAGCGGCAAAACCCGCGAGGCTTCTTCCGCCGTTCTGGCGGCGGAGGCGGTCAAGTGTATGGACTGCGGCGATTTCTCCGGCATAAAGCTTCACTTTCCGAATCTTTTATATAATTTTTATCAGCGCGCGAATCACGATTCGATTAATCGTCGGTTAAAATTTTTTTGTTGCCTTCGATTATAAACTTTCCGTTTGCGCGGCGGCAACCTTGTTTTCCGTACGGCTCAGGAATTATCGCGCCGCCCGTGCAGAATCGCGCCGATTTCGTCGCTGATTTTCTGGTCGCGCCGCGTTTCCGTCGTGCGCTCGGCGATTTTCCAGTTCGATTTATGCACCTCGATAGCTTTTAAATCCTTTGCCGCCTCGATTAATTTTTCGCGCGCCTGCGCGACTTCCCTCTCGGCGGCGGCGACCGCTTGTTTTTGCTGCTCGACCGCCGCTTCCAACTCGTTTTCGGCTTCTTTCAACTGTCCTAAAAAATCCTTGTGCGCCGTAATATTGTGCGCCTGCGTTCCGCCGCTGAGCTGCGCCAGCATCGCGTTCTGCGCAGTGCGTCGGCGCCGGCGGCAATTTTCAAGCTCTTTAAGGCGTCGATTGAGTTCGGCTTCGGCGCGGGCTAATTGTTCGAGCCGCGCGGCAACCTGCCGCGCCGCCTCGTCTTTCGCCCGCCCGCGAATTTCCAGAACCGTTTCAAGGCGGTATTTTTTCGATTTCATACCGTTAATTCAACCGTCAATTTATAAAAACGCTCAAAGCAAACGAAATTTCTTTAATTTTATAAAGCAAACCGTTTATAGCCCGCCGAAAAGTTTTATAAACGCGTTTGATTATAAATAATCCGCGCAAGATGCAATATTTTTCCTCTTATTATTAATTGTTAATTATTATCGCCGCGTTTTGCCGAATTTATCACTTTCTTCGGCTTTCCGGCGGACGAAAATTCGCTTTGCTTTCTTTATTCAAATAATAATAACATTGGAGTTGGAAATTTAGTCGAGTAAAATTATTCAAGTGGCTGAACAAACCCCGGAACAGCAGCAATTTTCCGCCGCCGGACAATCTCTGGTTGACCGCGACGCGCTGGTCGAGCGTTATCGCCCGTTTGTCTTTTCGGTCGTCAAGCAGGTTTTGAACACTCTGCCCGTGAAAGTCGATTTCGAAGAACTGGTCAGCTACGGGATGGTCGGCTTGCTCGAAGCCGCCGACCGCTACGACCCGCGCCGCAAAGCTTCGTTTATAACCTTTTCGCATTATCGCATCAAAGGCGCGATTTTCGACGGCTTGCGCCAGATGGGAATATTGACGCGCACGCCGAACGACGCCTGGGTGCGCCGCGAATCGGTCGTCAACGATTTACTGCAAACCGTCGCCGACGACGAATCGGAAAATCCTTCCGCCAACTCGGTCGATGACGAAATTCAGGGCGTTTCGCGCTGGATTGATTCGTTGATTCCGGCTTACCTGCTTTCCTTAAGCGACGAAAACGCGCCGGATGTCGTCGATTCGCACGAGCTGCCGGACAAAGCCGTCGAATTTCAAAACACCATCGCCGTTTTGCGAAACGCCGTCGGCGAGCTTCCGCCAAAAGAAAAAAATCTCATCGAAGCGCTTTATTTCAAACAAATCACGACGACCGAGCTTGCCAAACAGATGGGCGTCAACAAATCGTGGGTTTCGCGCCTGCATGCCAAAGCGGTCGAACGCCTGCGTCAAAGGCTCATTAATAT
>DASVRT010000035.1:0-44676 GCA_036388475.1 Pyrinomonadaceae bacterium
ATCGGCATCGGCATTGATAGATTGGTAATGCTTTTGACGAATAAACATTCTATCCGCGACGTGATTTTGTTTCCGCATCTCAGACCGGAAAGGAAAGCTTTAGCCGCCGACGGCGCGGAGGAAAATTAAAAACGCGAAAACATTGCAAAGACGCAGGCTTATCTTCGTCTTTATAAGGTAAAATAAACAGCTGATTACGGGCGACCGTGATAAATGCGCCCGCAAACGATTCAACTGTCGGAAAAACCGTTGATAAATCAAAAAAATAAATCGAGGAGATAAAAAAAATGGCACAAGAAGAAACAAACAAACCGGAAGAAGAACAAACAGAAAATGATTTGCAGGGCGCGGACGAACCCGGCGGCGAGCCGGGCGGTGAAGAAATCGACGACGGCTGCGGCGGCAATCCGTAAAAATTATATCGACGGTTGATTTAATGTAATCTGCGATAATCTCGAATAACACTTCAGAATACGCAGGCGCAGAAAACTCAACCGAAGTTTAGTTGAAATAAAAAAACGACGAATGTAACTTCGTCGTTTTTTTATTTCAATCATTTTTACAAAAAGACCGTTAACCTCTCGGGCTGAAAGAGCAGTTTTAAAAAAATAATCAATTAATAAATGAAAATCGCGAATAATTCCGGCAATCCCCGATATGTTTAATAAAGTCGTCGAGTTGTGAAAATATTCGGTCGCTTTGTTAAACTTGATGCTTACATTCAAATTTACAGCAAAAGGGAAGGACTATGTTTAAAGACACCGAATCGCAACTGGAAACAATCAAAGAAATTTTCGCGCAGGCAAAACAGGAAGACAATTGGAATCTCGAAGAACCGATGCTTTACAGCTTTTATTTCGTGGACGAAAGCGTCGAAAAGCTGGAAAAGCTCGGACTGAAGCTCGAAGCCGACGGCTACGATTTCGTAGACATTTTCGAACTCGGCGACGAGGAAACCAACGAATCGACCGGCGAATATCTGCTTCATATCGATAAAGTCGAGACGCACACGCCGGAATCTTTAGCCGAAATAAACGTCCGGTTTCAAAAACTCGCCGACGAATACGAAATCGAAACCTACGACGGCTGGGAATTCGGCGAAGTCGGCGACGAAGAAGAAGACGAGGAAGAAGCAGACGAGGAATAAGAAGAATTAACCGAGGATAAAGAGGATAAAGCGGATTTAATTATTTTCTTTTATCCCTGTTCATCTCCTTCATCCGCGGTTAATTTTCTCAAGTAAAATTTGAAAAATCCCGAAGCACAAATTGAGCCTGCCGGAAATCGCGAAAGCGTAAAAATCCTGCGTTTGTGGCAGATGATTTTTCTCGGCAAAGGCACGCTCGCGCGTCAATTCGTGCACGCTTTTATCAGCATCGCGCTCCGGCTTTTTTTTCGCCGTATCGAAGCGAGCAATGTCGAAAAAGTGCCTGCAAAAGGGGCGGTAATCTTTGTTCTAAATCATCCGAACGGCGCGGTCGACCCGGCGCTGGTATTTGTCAGCCTGTCGCGCCGCGTTTCCTTTCTCGCCAAATCCACGCTTTTTTCCATTCCGGTCGCCGGATTTCTGCTGCGGACGCTGGAGGCGCTTCCGGTTTATCGACGCATTGACGCGGCGGGCGATATGTCGAAAAATCTGCGAACTTTTGAAGTCTGCCGCGAGCTTTTAAATCGCGAACGCTGCATCGCGATTTTCCCCGAAGGCATTTCGCACAACGAAACCAAGCTCCAACCGATGAAGACCGGCGCGGCGCGAATCGCTCTCGGCGCGCTCGGTATCAGGTCAGAACCGCCTGCGGCAGCGGGCGGCGGGTTAAGGCGAGAAGAAATAAGTCCACAGATAAACTCAGATGAATACAGATTGAGAACCGAAGACCGTGTTAATTTAAAAATAATGGCGGTGGGGCTTTATTATACTTCTAAAACCGCGTTTCGCAGCGAAGCGTTGATTCGCTACGGCGAAATTTTTGATGTCGAACCCGTCGAGCTGGACGAAAACGGCGAGCCGCCGCGCCAGCCCGTGCAGGATTTAACGGACAAAATCGAAAAGGCTTTAAAAGATGTCACTTTGAATCTCGAATCGGAACAGGAACTCGATACGATTCTCAAAGCCGAAGCCTTGTTTTCTTCGGTTTATCAAAATCTGCTTTTCAAGCAAACGCTGGCGCAAAGCTTTCAGCATCTGCAAAATCTGGCGGAAAAATACAAGCTGCTGGGCGAAAACGAACCCGAAAAAATGCGCGCGCTGAACGAAAAAATCGCGCAGTATGAAAACGATTTGAAAACGAGCGGCGTGACGGCGGAGAGCCTTTCCGTGTTGCAGCATCCGACCTTTTATGTGCTGCGTTATCTGGTTTTGCGCGTATTGCTTTTAATCCTGCTTTCGCCGGCGGCAATCGTCGGCGCGATTATCCATTCGCCCGCGTATGTTTTCTCGAATTTCATCGGCTTGATGTTCCGGACGCACGGCGCGGACGCCGCCGGCTCGACGTATAAAATTCTCGCGGCGTGTTTGTTTATGCCGCTGACGTGGCTGATTACGGCGGGCGTCGTTTTCTGGGTTTTCGACTGGCAGTTTGCGCTCGCTTCGCTTCCGCTGACGATTTTGTGCGGCTACATCGCCCTGCGCTCGTCCGAGACGCTGATTGATATGACCGTCTGGCTCAAATCGGGTTGGCTTTTATTCAGGCAAAAAGGCTTATTTCTGCGCCTGCTTTTAAAACGCGAAGCTCTGCGGCAGGAAATCGGCGAGTTGATTGAGAAACGGTGATAAGTGAAAAATAATAGTGGATAAGTCAGAACAAGTTTCCTATCACCTATCACTTTTCGCTTATCACTTTTAACTAATGAAAATCATTTTTTACACGACATTCGCGCTGGTCGCTTTTGCTTTCAATTCGATTTTGTGCCGTTTGGCGCTCGGCGCGCAAACCATCGACGCGGCTGCGTTTACGACGATTCGTCTGGTTTCCGGCGCGTTGGCTCTCGTTTTAATAAATTCGTTTTTCGGTAAAAAAGAAGCGGAAACAAAAAGCGGAAACTGGCTTTCAGCCTTTTTTCTTTTCGCCTACGCGATTTGTTTTTCGCTCGCCTACATAAATCTGACGACCGCGACGGGCGCTTTAATTTTGTTCGGCTCCGTCCAGTTGACAATGATTGGCGCGGCGCTGGTCAAAGGAGAAAAACCGCAGATTCCGGAATGGCTCGGATTATTTTTAGCCTTCGCCGGTCTGGTTTATCTGGTTTTTCCCGGTTTGTCCGCGCCGCCGCTTTTAAGCTGCGCGTCGATGGCTGCGGCGGGAATCGCGTGGGGCTTTTACACCTTGCGCGGGCGCGCAAGCCGCAATCCTTTAGCCGAGACGACCGGAAATTTTCTGCGCTCGGTGCCGATGATAATCTTGGTCGCGCTGCCTTTGATTTACCAAATTCATTTATCGCCGAAGGGAATTATTTTTGCCGTTTTGTCGGGCGCGATGGCGTCGGGCATCGGCTATTCGGTCTGGTATGCCGCGCTGAAATATCACACGGCGACGCGCGCGGCAATTTTGCAGCTTTCCGTTCCGGCGCTGGCGGCAGTCGGCGGCGTGATTTTTTTGGCGGAAATTATTTCAATGCGCTTATGGCTGGCGAGCGCGCTAATTCTCGGCGGAATTGCTTTGTCGATTTTAGGACGCAAGCCGATTAGAAAGAAATAGGATTTTTAACGCAAAGACGCCAGGGCGCAAAGAAAAAAATACCGGGGATAACAGAATAGACAACGCTAAGAAAGATGATTTTTCTTTTAAAAATCTCTGTGTCTCCTGTTATTACTGTTAATTCTTTCTTTCGCCGCGGCGTCTTTGCGTTAAATTACTTCTTCCGAAATTCCGCGATGAAAGCATATCGCCGCGCGACGGAACTGATTGTCAGTTTCCCGACGCCTTGTTTTTCCAAATCTTCCAGATACGGCATCAAATCGCCCCAGAATTGAACGTGAAATTTTTTCAGCCAGCCTTTCAAAAATGTTTGAAACCAGCGCGGCAAATCTTTCTGGTCGTAAAAATCCACGATGTAAAACGAGCGCCCGCTTTTCAAGTTTGCCAGCGCATTCTGAATCGACTCGCGCCAGACGGGAATCATCGAAATCGAATAACTGAAAAAAATCGTGTCGAAAGGCTCGGCTGAACCGAAAGTTTTTCGGTAATGGAAAGTATCGGCGAGCGCCGTTTCGAGCGTGATATTTTTTAATTTTTCAGCGCCGGTTTTCGCCTGCGCCGTCTTGAGCATTTCGGCGGAAGCGTCGAGTCCGAAAAAATTCGCCGCCGGATATTTTTGCGCCATAATAATCAGATTTCTGCCCGTTCCGCAGCCGACTTCCAGAACATTCTCGCCGGTTTGAACATTCATCCGAGCGATGAGCCGGTCGCGTCCGAGCAGATAATATTTGCGCGTCAAATCGTAGAAATATCGCTGGTGACGATACATTCTATCCATATTCTCGAAAGCAGCAGTCATATTTTTAGCTTGTTTTAACGGAAGTTTCGCTCGCTGTATTGCCGCAGCCCTGAATTGGCTTTCTGTTGCAGCTTGCTTTTCATAAACGGCGTCCAGCCCAACAAATAGCCGCTGATTCCCAAAGCTTGTCTCGACCATTTCCATAAATCAAAATCGTCGGCGTGGCGAATGATTTTGGCGTCTTTAAATTCAAATTCGGCGTGGATTTTATTCGTTACTTTTCTTCCCGTTTGGCTGAAATTATATTCCGCCGCCCAATCCGCCGCACCTCTTTCATTATCGGCGGCAACGTTATTAAATTCGATTTTGATATTGCCCTTGCCTTTTTCAATTAGCATTTTCCACATATTTTTGGCATCTTCGCCTTTCAGCAATCCGAAAACCGGGTCGGAAAATTGGATTTCGTCGTGGTAACAGGCAATCATACCGCCGGCATCGTTTTGAGCAAATGATTCATAAAATTTCCGAATCAGCTTTTCGTTTTCCATAAATTTTTACGCCGTTTATTTTAAAATATACAGGTGAAAGCCGCCGTAAATCGAAGCGCGGTCCTGCTTGAAAAGCTTTTTGGAAAATTCTTCCTCGTAAACGAATTTCGCGCGTAAATCTTTCGGCAAATTCGTTTCAATCGACGACGAAGCGCCCGCCGTGCGAAAAATTATCCGCGAGCCTTTTTCGCCTTTTTCCGCGATTGCCGACCATAAATCGGTCATCGTTTCGGCGTTCATCCAATCCTGCGCGTCGAGAAAAACGAAACGGTTAAAAGCGTCCGCGGGCTGACGTTTGATTGCTTCGGTGACGGAGCCGATTTCGGTTCGCAGCTTGGCGACGTTTTTTTTCAAAGCTTCATAATTTTCCTGTTTCAAATATTCCGGCACGGCACGGCGATTTTCCGTATCGTATTTGCGCGCAAACGCCTGCCACGCGAAATAATTTTCGTAAATCGGGTATTCGACGGCGAGCCGTTTCGCCCTTTCCTTATAAACGTCAATGAGGGTTCCGCCGTCGGCTAAATCTTTTTTCAGCTCGTCGTATTGCTGCGGCGGAATGCCGAGACCGAACATCGTGACGGGCATTTTGCCGATGGTTTTGATGAGAGCAGAATCGAAAAAAGGCGCGACGTATTTTTCGTAAAGCTTCGCCTGTTCTTCCGGCGTTTTCGCTTTTAAAAGCTCTTCGGGCTTACAGCCCAGAAGCCGCGAGAATTTATGAAAGAAGCGCAGAAAATAGCCGTTGCGCGAGTGTTCGTAAAGCCCGCCTTTCCGAAAAAAATTAATGCGCCTTCCGTGCGCGATTTTGCCGATAAAAGAATTTGACTCCCAGAATTCTCGGGTCGCGCCGTCTAAATTCGTCGCGATAAATTTTTGATAATTTTCGACGTTGCCCGCGCTTTTGCCGTAACCGAAAAAGGCGAAAAAATCTTCGTGTCCGGGCAGAAATTCGAGCGCGGCGATTTTTAGATTGAGCAGAAAAATATGATGACGATTGAGGTCGACCGCCGTGACGCGTTCGGGATTTTCGACCAGATAATTCAGCGCGTTGCAGCCGCCCGAAGAAATCGTCAAAACGCGCGATTTTTCGTTTAACCGCAAAGCCTGCAAATCGACGCGCGGGTCTTCCCAGATTTGATTGTAAACAAATGCGTCAAACCAGACGGCGAAAAGCTTCTGCAAAACGCCCTGTTTGCTGGCGGTTTTTTCGTTTTGGACTGCGCCTAAAACTAAATCTTGTTCTGGATTCATAAAGAAAATTCAAACAGGATGGATAGGCAGGGTGAAAACTTTTTTATTCAAAAGTTCTAAGTAAAAGTCGAATGTTAATTTGAAAAACAATTTATCCTGTCTATCCTGTCCATCCTGTTCATAACCTGCGTTTATCTGCGTTCATCTGCGGTTAAATTATTCATTGACCATCACTTCGACCGGGTCGATGTCCGACGCGCGCCACGCCGGATAGAGCGCGCCGACGAGGCTGCCGCCGACCGCAATCAGAATCGCCGTCAGAATCCAGCCCGGGCTGAATTCAAACGCCAGTTCAAAACTTTTTCCGATAAGAAAGGCGGCGAGAAACGAAACCGCCAGACCGAGCACGATGCCGAGCACGCCGATTAGAAACGCTTCGCTTTCGATGGTCGAGATGATAAAGGTTTTTGACGCGCCGAGCGATTTTAAAATGCCGATTTCCTTGCGTCTTTCCGTAATCGTCGTATACATCGAAAGCAAAACGAAAATCGTGCTGACAAACGCGCCCAAGCCCACCAGCACGCGCAGGAAAAGATTCAAGCCCGGCACGCGTTCCTGCGCGTCGATGATTAAATCGCGCGTCAGATTGACTTTGTTGCCCGGCAAAGTTTCATTGATGCGGGCGGCGACTTCTTCGACGTTCGCGCCGTCTTTCAGCTTAACTAAAATATATGTGCATTTGTTCGGCGCTTCGAGCGCGTCCTGCATCGCGGCGAGCGACATTTTTATTCTCGCGCCCGACGGCGGCGCAAAAATTCCGACCGCCGTGTAATTTTTTTTGAAAAGCTCGATTTTATCGCCGAGTTTGACGTTTTCGTCTTTGACGTAGCGCTCGTCGAGAATCACTTCGTCATTCGCCGTAGCGGCGCGTCCCTCAAGAATCCGCATATCGTTCATTTCGGCAAACGGCTGCCATTCGACGCCGTCGATTTGCAGAATTCCCCAGCGCTGGCTCGGATTCGGCGTGATGTAGCGAATGACGGGAACGGTCGCCTCGACGCCTTCGATTTGCTTTAATCTTTCGGCGTAAGCCGTCGAAACCGAAGCGTTGGAACTGGCAAGCTCCATCGCGCCCGGACGCGTGAAAACGATTTCCGCTTTCCAGTTTGAAGCGCGCCGCGCCATATCATTCGTCATTCCGCGCGCCAGACCCGTAAATAAAATAACCAGAACCACGCCCAAAGCAACGCCGACGACGCTAATCAGCGTGCGAAAAGGACGGGTTTTTAAATTGGCTAAAACTAATTCTAACATCGGCGTTTATCTGCGTTCATCGGTGATTAAAACTTCCCGCACAAAATCGAAATTTTTTGTCGCTTCAATATCGGTAAACAAATCTTTGCGCTTCTGAAAATCTTCATACATTCGGTCGTAAGTTGCAAACAGGTTGTCGGTCGATTTCTCGCGCGTGTTTTCCAGAGCGGTGCGGACGGCGTTTTTTACTTTGCGCTCGCGCAGTTCGGGATTTTCGATGATTTCGCGCACGGCGGCGGCAAAGTTTTCGCCCGTCGGCTCGACCAGCCACGCATTTTCGCCGGTTGCATACGATAAAATCCCGCCGGAATCCGGCGCCAGCGTCGGAGCGCCCGACGCCATCGCTTCGAGCGGCGCGATGCCGAACGGCTCGCGCGGGTTCGGATGCACGAAAACGTCGCAGTTGGCGTAATAATCCGCCAGAGTTTCTTTGTCTAAATGACCTAATTGAATGATTTTATTCGGAAAAAATTTGCCGGTTTCCTTTTGCAGCCAATCGGCTTCGGGACCGGCGCCGGCGACCAAAAGACGAAAATCATTTTTCGCGTCTTGCGCCAGAATCTGCATCATTTCGACCAGCAATCCGATGTTTTTTTCCGGCGAAACCCGCCCCGCGTAAAGCAGAACGATTGAGCTTTCGGGAATGTTCGCTCGCTCGCGCATCTCGCGTTTCACGGCGTCGGATTTGCGGTCGGCGCGAAAAATTTCGGCGTTGACGCCGCGCGGGCAGACGTAGATTCGTTCTTCTACAGGCACGCGCGGAGCTTTGAAAAACTGCCAGCATTTATTTAAAAACCAATCCGAGCGCCGCAGATTTTCGGCTTTTCGGTAGGCGTTATAAAATTCCTGCGCCGTGTAGATTGAGTTGGCGATATGAAAATCGAAATTCGGCAGCGTGTAATTGCCGACGACGCGCCGCGCAAACCATTTTCCTATTTTCCCTTGCGACAGAAACGAGCCGACGTTGTCGTCCATTCGCTCGGCGCTGAAATGCACGAGCATCGGGCGTCCGAGTTTTTTGAAATTGTTCGTGCGAATCATCACGCCGAGCAGGCTCAAAGTGTATTTGTCCGTAACTTCAACCATCTGCGGCATTTCCGCGAGCAGAATGCGTCGAATCGACGAATCTTTCAGCATATACTGCCACGGCATCATAATGCGGTAGCGTTTGTCGAAAACCGGCGAATATTTGGCGGGAACGTAATAGATTTTGGCGAATTCGTTGACTTGCTCGCTCGTTTCGCTTTCGCCCGGAACAATCAGGCGAACTTCGCGGCGGCGGCGCTCGGCGGCGGCGAGCAGGTTGTTGAAACTGGTGCTGATGCCGCCCGAATTTTTGTGGTAATAATTGGTGATGTGAACCGATTTCATTTGACTGAATTATTACTTATAACCGTTATAAATAAAACTTGACGCTCTTTAAAAACAGGACTACGATTTAACAACTTTCTTGAAAACTAAGAAGATAATAGGTGTTATTTTAAAAGTTCACAATTCGGGCATCGAATTTTTGCTGCTGATATATTGAGGATAAAATACGATTTTCGTTAGCAAATAAGCCTTGAGTTCAATGAGAACTCAAGGCTTATTTGCTTAGTGCCTCTGCTGTGTTTAATAGTAGATGCAGCGGTCAAAATCAGCATTGTAACGCGAAATACGACTAAGGCTCAAACCGCTCGATTGAGGGAAATTATGAAGTTGAAAATTGCAGGAAAATTAATAGGAGTAATCCTGATTCTGGCGGCTATATGGTGTTTTGACCCGAACAGTTGGAATCAAATAGCCGTCTCGGCAGCCTTGTTTTTAAGCGGATTAAATTCTCTTTTCGCCGATGCGGAATCGGAATCTCTCCGCAAGACAGGTAAATTTTTACTTCGCATCGCCCTTATTATCGCCGTCCTGCTTGTTTTCAAAATTTTGTTTCTCGGATAATTTTTACCTGAATTTTAACTGGCGATTATTAAATCGAATTTTGTGAATTAAAACTGATTTCAGCAGCTTTTGATTCACGATAAAATTATTATTGCCGGCTTCTTTTTCTTTGCCGGTTGAAAACGAATGACGACAGCGCGACGGCTAAAATCAATAAAATAGCGCCGTCGATTCCCCAATATTTTAAAAGCGTTAATTCGCGCCCGTTGTTATATGTCCAGAGCGCTTTGTTCGTCACCGCCCAGCAGAGCATCTGCGAGAAAAAGCCGAATCCGGCGACGCTCAAAACAACGGGAATCAGCGCGCCGCGCCGCAAAAGCGACGAAAGCTCGTTCGGGATAAAAGCGACGAAATGAAAAATCAAAAGCGGCAAACGACTGAGGTCGTGGAAAAGCGATTTGCTGCCTTCCTCGCCGACAATCATCACGTTGCGCCGCATCACAAACAACGTAAACAAAGCCGAAATAATCGAAACGCAGATGGAGCGAATGACGGCTTCGTCCGTGTGGTCGTTCGTCGCCGTAAAGTATGCGAAGCTCGCCTGAAGCAAAAACTCGAAAACGTGGCTGATAAGCGGCACGAACAGCAGAATCGTGACCAGCGCCTTCCAAGCCGGCTCGACGCGCCGGAAAGATTGAATCAGCGCGCCGCTGACGCCGGCAAAGAAAAAACGAAAAACAAACTGCACCAGCGCCGCGCCGATGGCGAGCTTGAGGCTTTCCTTTCCGACCAGATACGTTACCAAAAAGATGGGCGCGCGCAAAACGCCGCTCATTATTGCGCCTTTGTAATTCCAATACCGGATAAACTGCGCCGGGTTGCGCAGAAGATTTGTCCAGGCTTCGCTAATCGTATTCGATGGCGGCGCGGACGGCGTTTCTTCAAAAGTCATTTCCTTCATACTGCTGCTGCTGCTTCGGACAAGCGATACGGCGTAAAATCTTCCGGCGCTTTACTGCGCTTGGCAGCGGTTTCGAGCCAAATAAAAAATGTTACGGAGAAAATAAAAATAAATCAATTCCCGCCCGTCTTTTGTTTTCGCTCCGCCGCAATTTTTATCGCTTCGGCGTAAGCGTCGTAGACGGTTTCAAAAACCGAATCCCAGCTTCGCGACAGCGCCGATTGGCGCGAAGCCTCTTTCATTTTCGCTAATTTCGCGGGATTGTCCATCAGTTCAATCGAATATTTAACAAAATCGTCGAGGTTTTCGGAGACGAATCCGGTTTCGCCGTGCTTGACGATAAACTTCGGTCCGCCCTGATTCGTGACGATTGCCGGAACGCCCGAAGCGTTGGCTTCCTGCACGACATTGCCGAACGCGTCGGTTTCCGAAGGGAACAGAAAGACGTCGATATTGGCGTAGGCTTCCGATAAACGCGCGCCTTCGAGAAAGCCGGTAAATTCGACGTTTTTCATATTTTTTTCGAGCCATTCGCGCTCGTTGCCCTCGCCGACGATCAAAAATTTAAAATTGGTTTTGCCCGCTTCGAGCAGGCGTTTTTCCAAATCAGCCAACACGCGCACGTTTTTTTCGGCGCGCAGCCTGCCGACAAAGCCGAAACGCGTGATGTCTTCGTTGACCGTGCGCTTCGCGGGCGAATAAACCTCGGTGTCCACGCCGCGCAGCATCAGATGCCCGATTCTGCCCGTGCCTTTCGTCAGCGCGTCGAGCAATTCCTGATTCGGCGCGAGAATGACTTTCGGCATTTTGTAATAAAGCACCGCGCCGTCCATAATTTTCCGCTCGGCAAAATTCGTTATCGGTTTGACGGTTGACGTTTTCAGAAAACCGAACATTCGCGTCAATCGCCGCGCCGCGTATTCATGCAGATTCGTGTGCCACGAGCCGACGAGCGGAAACTGAAGCTTCCACGCCAGATACGCGCCGATAATGCTCACGTCGTTTAAACCCGTAATGTGCAAAACGTCGGGCTTGAATCGAATCAGCTCGCGCAGAACGCGGTTTGAATGTCGCTGAAAAAGCGGGTCGTATTTTAAGCCTTCGTCCATCGGAAAAGCGATGAGCGAGCGTTTGAGCGAGAGATAACGGACGCTTCCGTCTTCGTAAGTTTCGGTTTTGTCGCCCGCGTGAACGCACAAAAAAGGATAGCCGTTTTGTTTGGCGTATCCGATAAGTCTTTTGCTGGTCATCGCTACGCCGTTGACTTCCAGAAACGAATCGGGGAAGAAAGCGACGCGTGGAGATTCTTTCACAACAGTAAAACTCAAAAATGCAATGCCGCCTTGCGGCGGCGATTGATATTAGAAAATCAAATTAGATTCGATAACAAAATCTTTAAGCGGCAAATCCCGTTTCGCGCGGTTTGTCGGGCGCGAGAGTCGCGGCGATTTCTTCAAGCTCGGGAATTTCAAATTTGGCTTTCGACAAATCCTGCGGCACGCGGTCGTGCTTTTTCATCGCCAGCCGAAACGCCGGACGCACTCTTTCGTGACCGAGAACGCCGAGCGTCCAGATTGCCCAGCGCAGCCACGACGGACCGCCGCGTTTCCAGTGAACGGAAAGCTGGCGAACGCCGTGACCGTCGCCGGTGTCGAAATGCACGCGGTCAAACCATTTCCGGCGACCTTCGGGGAATTCGGGATAAAGCTTTAAAATTTCGGAAAACGATTGCAGCTGGCGCGAATGAAGCGGCTGTTTGTATTCCGGCATCAAAACGACTTCCGTGCGTTTATCGACGCGAACTTCTTCGGCAAATTCGGCAAAAGTTTTCGAGTTCGTCAGATTGATGACCGTGTTCGGTTTACAGCCGTGACGGTCGCCGCCCGTGACGAGCGGAATGCCCAGGGCTTCCGCCATTTCGATGACGGCTTTGTTTTCCGACCAACTGCGGAAACCGTTGATTTCAAAAGCGTGAATCCAGCGCCCGTGTTCTTTCAGAAAGTTTTTCAGCAGCGTTTCGTGCCGCTCTTTGCCGACCATTTCGATGTCCCAAATCGGGTGATTCAGCACGACGAGAACTTCGGGCAGCGCGTTGAGCATCGAAAACAGTTCGTGCAGGCGCTCGTTGGTCGGGTTTTCGCCGAAAGTGTAATCGAGCAGCGTTTTCGTGATTTCAATCGCGCGGTCTTTCGGCAGATTATGCACGCCGACGTGGAAAAATCCGTATTCAAACGGCACCGTCCATTCCAGCGAAATCGGCGCCACGGCGTTGTCGGTCTGCCCGCTCAATTTTAAATTCGCCTCAATGCCGTCGTGGTCGGAAATCGAAACGATGGCTTTGAGTCCGGCGTTGTTCATCTGCGTTTTTTCGATGTCGAAAACGTCGCGTTCGGTCATCGGCGGCGACCAGAAAGCGGTCGAAAAGTCGATGCCTTTCCCTTCGCGTTCGAGATATTTGTCGCGTTCCTTTTTCCAGAAATACGAAATAATGGGAAGTTTTTCGGCGTAATGCGGGATAAAATCCAGCATTTCCTTGGAATATTGGGTATGACAATGGAGAGAAACACCGGTTTTCGCGTCCTGGCTCAGGCTTCGCGCCTGATGCAAGATATGTAAGCGCGTGTTTTTTAACTTCATTTATTTCTCCGTATAAAGCCCTCTGATTAAATGTATAAAATTAACAAATTCACCCCTCGATGTAAATTCGTCAGATGTTTAATTCCCCTTAATTGTTGTCTTAATTAGTCATTGTGCAGGAGAGCCAAAGCGACGAGAAAAAGTCTAGCACACAATCGGGAAAAAATCAGCCGCGCGCGGTAAGATATAATGAATCTATATAAGCTTGCCAAACGTAATAAAATGCGAGTAGAGTTTCCAAAAAAGTCTTATGAATTTGTCAAATCTGGTCGGACAAACGATTGACGAGAAATACAAAATCGAGCGCGAGCTCGGCAAAGGCGGGATGGGCGCGGTTTATCTCGCCACGCATATCGGCACGGAGCGTCCCGTCGCGGTCAAGGTCATCGTGCCGCAGTTTATGCAGAAAGCCGAATTTGTCGAGCGTTTCAAGCGCGAGGCGCGCGCCGCCGGACGCCTGCGCCACCCGAACGTCGTAGACGTGACCGATTTCGGTTTTGACGACACGCCGCAGGGACGCGTCGCTTACCTGGTGATGGAATATCTGGACGGCTGCACGCTCGGCGAAATTCTGGAAGAAGAACGCCAATTGCCGCTCGAATGGTCGCTCGATATTTTGGAGCAGGTTTCGTCCGCCGTGCAGGAAGCGCACGAGCAGGGAATTATTCATCGCGATTTAAAACCCGACAATATCTGGCTGGAGCCGAACCAGCGCGGCGGCTACACCGTCAAAGTGCTCGACTTCGGCATCGCCAAGCTCGAAGAAAATATGCGCGACGCTGCCGTGAAGGCTTTGCCGAATCCGTCGCCGCATCAAACGCACGCCGGCGCGCAAAACACGACCGTCGCCGAAGCGAATCAAAATACGACCGTCGCCGAAGTGAAGCAAAGCGGAACGATTGCCGAAAACAGGCATTCCACGATTCTTTCCGAAGGCGCAACCGTCGCGCTGACAAACGCGGTCGGCGACGAAGCGGGAACTTTGATTCAGCCTCTGGCGGAAATTGATTTGGAATCGGGAACGGCGATTTTGCCGGCGGCTCCGAAAAACACTTTCGAGCAGGAAAATCTCGGCACGCGCCTGATGTCGGCGCAGGTCGGCACGGAGAAAAACGCGCTCGCCAAAAAATCGACCGCCGAATTGACGCGCGTCGGCGCCGTTCTCGGCACGCCGCTTTATATGTCGCCGGAACAATGTCGCGGCGAAAAGCTCGACGCGCGCAGCGATATTTACAGCCTCGCCGTCATCGCCTACCAGATGCTTTCGGGCAAAACGCCGTTTGAAGGCGATTTCAAAGCCGTGATGAAGGCGCACATCGAAGAAGATCCGCCGCCTCTAAACGTCAAAAAAGTTCCGAAAAAAGTCAAGAGCGCAGTTATGGCGGCGCTCTCGAAAAATCCCGAAGCTCGACCGCCGACCGCCGAAACTTTTGCCAATCAGCTTCGCTCGCATTCCGAAGGCGTCGGTAAACTGCTGCAACGCTCGCTGGTCATTTACAGCCAGCATCTGCCGACGTTTCTATGGATTTCGTTTCTGCTTTCGCTGCCGGTGATGCTGCTGACCCTCGGGCATTTTGTGGTCGAATATCTGGCGCTCGCCGAAGTTATTCCGATGTGGCTCAAGCATGTTTTCAACGCCCTTTACGGGCTTGGAGCTTTTTTCGTCGGCATCTGGTTCGGCTCGGCTCTGATTGGCGTCACGACCTGGGTGGTCGCGCAGATTCTCGCCGTTCCGCTGCGCCCTCTGAGCTGGCGACCGGCGCTGGCGCAGGTTAAAACGAAATGGCGCGTGATTGCGCGAACCGTGACGTGGACGACGCTGATATCCTTCGTCGGCTTCGCGTTTTGTCTGGTTCCGGGTTTGATTCTGTCGGTGCGTTACGGGCTGGTTTCGCCCGTCATTATGATGGAAAATCTGAAAGGGAAAGCGGCGATCCGGCGCTCGGTCGAACTGACGAAACGCGCTTACTGGACGGCTTTCGCGACGATGCTGATTTACCTGATTCTGCCCATCATTCTTTCCGGGCTTTCGGCAAAGCTCGCCAGCTCGATGGTCAATTTCGACGAGCCGGTTGCCGCCGAAACGGGCGTCGTAAAATTTAATCCGGAACGAAAGGGAAATTTGGGCATCCAAGTTTCTCCTCCGGACAATAATGCGAATCAGACAGCCCAAACCGAAGGACAAAAAGAACTCGACGCCGCTGCCGGAGAGGCGCAGGAAGAAATCGAAGAAATGAAATCGCT
This sequence comes from Pyrinomonadaceae bacterium, assembly GCA_036388475.1. Taxonomy (GTDB): domain Bacteria; phylum Acidobacteriota; class Blastocatellia; order Pyrinomonadales; family Pyrinomonadaceae; genus JALZHR01. The sequence continues at coordinate 15,205 of DASVRT010000035.1, forward strand.
TCCTTTGCCCGACTCTGTCCAGCAGGAATTTAATGATGCGATGAAGCAGGCGCAGGAAGCGGAAAGATTGAAAGCGGAGCGGGCAAAAAACGACACGCCCGACCGGAAAATGACGCGGCGCATCACGGCAACCATCAAGGAAACGCTCATACAGTTGTTCTGGCTACCGATTTCGATTATCTTGAGCTCGTTTTCTTCCATCACTTTCGCGCTGCTTTACCTGAAAACGCGGCAGGCGGGCGGCGAATCCATGAACGATTTGCTCGGACAGTTTGAATCCGCCGAGCGCCCGCAGAGCAACTGGCAGAAACGCGTCCGCGAGCGCTTGATACAGTCGGGCAGAATTACGGGTAGTAAAACTTAATCAGTCATTAGTCCTTAGTCATTTAGTCCTTTGCCGGTTGCATAAAATCAAGTTCTCAGATTTATTTCAGCCGGCGAACGACAAAGGACAAAGGACAAAGGACAAAGTAATGAAAATTTTCAGCATTTTCCTAACGTTTATTTTCGCTTTCAGCGTTCAGGCGCAAACTGCTGCGCGCGAGTTTGATTTAAAAACGGGGGGCACGGTCGAAATCAAAAATCTTTACGGGCGCGTCAGCGTTTCAGCCGAAGAAGCGCAGGGCGAAAAAGTTTCTCTCACGATTCAAGCCGGCAAAGCGCTCGCCGAAAACGAAGTCAAAACCTCAGCCGCCGGCGGAAAAGTCACAATTTTCGTCAATCCCGACAGCGAAAAAACAAGAGTCGATTTAACCGTCAAAATTCCGCTTCGCGCGCGCGTGAAAGTCGAAACCGGCGAAGGCGAAGTTCGCGTCGCGGGCGAGCTGGAATCAGCCGAAGTCACGACCGACACCGGCACGATTTCGACGGACGTTCCGCTGGAAAATCTAAAATACAATTTTCAGTGGACGGCTTCGCGCCCGCGCTATCTGAGCGACGTCGAACTCGAAGAAGTCAGGGAAAAATCCGGCGGCAGATTTTCCCTGAGCGGAAAACTGGGAGAAGGAAAAAGGCAAAAGGAAAAAGGCAAAAGTGAAGAAAAGCCGAGCGACGGCGAACAAACGACAACTGCCGACCCGGAAAATACAACCGAGAACGAACAACCCGCAATAGACGAAAAACCGAAGACCAAAGACCAAAAACCGAAGACCGTCAGCCTAAATTTTACGACCACGCGCGGCATCGTTCTGCTGAACGTCAATCCGAACGAAGTTCCGAATAATTTGCAGCAGCGACCGCTGACCGAAGCGGCGAAAGCCATTATCCGCAGCGGCGATTCTCTTTTGACCGAAGCGATTCGCCGCGCCAGCCCGAAACATTTCGGCGATTACGCGAAAACTCTGCCGCCGCTCCGGCGCGAGCCGACTCTGACCTACAAACCGAAAACCGCGGACGCGAGCGTCTCAAAAGTCAAAAGAGTCACAGCTAAAGTCGTCGATGCCAACAACCGCGCGATTTCCGGTTTGCAGAAAAAAGATTTTACCGTCCTGGAATCGGGCAAGCCGCGCGAGATTCTGGCGGTCGAAACGACGACCGCGCCGTTTAATCTCGTGCTGCTGCTGGACGTTTCGGGCAGCGTCGAAAACTACGTCGATTTTATCCGCAAAGCCGCGCGAAACTTTATCAATACGGTCGATAAACGCGACCGCATCGCGATTGTCGCCTTTAACGAAGACATTAAGGTAATCTCGAATTTCACGACCGACCGCGCGCGGCTTTCCGAAAGTCTGGATACGTTCGACGCGGGCGGCGGAACCGGTTATTACGACGCGCTCGCTTTTTCGCTGGTCGATACGCTGCGCCCGCTCAAAGGCGAGCGGACGGCAATCGTCGTTTTGTCCGACGGCGACGATAATCGCTCGTTTCTCTCGTTCGAGTCTCTGCTCGGCTCGATTCAGGAAAGCGGCGCGCTCGTCTATCCGCTTTATGTTCCGTCGGGTTTGATTGCGGCTTCGGCGCAGAGCGACCCGGAAAAGGCGGTTGACCCGCTCCGCACGCGCTATATGGGTTTGACGACGAAAGCGGAAGGCGAAGGCGCGCGCCTGGCGCAAATTTCCGGCGGCATTTATTACCCGATTCGACGCCTCGCCGAACTGCAAAAAGCTTACGACGACATCGTTCTGCAACTGCGCACGGCTTACACGATAACTTTCCGCTCGGATTCTGCCGAAACGGGCGACGGCATTTCGCCGCGCCTGCGCGTCCGCACTAATCGCGAAGGCTCGTTCGTCAATCTCGGCGCAATCCTCGACGTTTCTGCCAGTGAAGCCGAAAAATATCTGCAAAACGGGCAGGTTTCGGCAATCGGCGCTTGGAAAATCAATTATCCGCAGTTTGCCGGACAAAACCGTTTTCTCGATTTCAATTTTCAAAACGGCGAGATTTCCGGCGAAATCGAAAAGGTAAATTACAGGCAGTTTGTCAACGATAATCTGCGCGAATATAAACTCGAAAATTTCGACGTCAACAAATCGACGGGCGCATTTCTGCTCTCAAACGAAAACGAAAAAATCGCCGTCAGCCGCTGGATTTCGCCGAAAAGAACGCGTTCTTACCCGTATGAGAGAGTTTACGACACGCTCGCTTTTGCCGGAAAAAAGGTGACGATAATTCCCGTCGTCAAAGACGAAGGCTTGGGCGGCGAGCGCGATTTTTTGCAATGGGACACCGTTTCGCTTTTGAGCCTGCTCGACGTCCACGTCATTCTCGCCTTTTACAGCGAAGCCGAAAAAAATACGAAACGCGCCGACCAGATAACCGGGCAAAAATTCGATAACAATTACATTCTGGCGAGACTCAAGGAAGTTTCCGCCTTTCAGGGCACGCCGCGCCGGTGGAACGAGCGCGAAACGAAACAACTGAAACCCGTTTTTGAAAAAGCGCGCGCCGCCTACCGGGAAATTTCAAAAAAAACAAATACTTACCTGCACGACGAAACCGCTCTCAACGAATTGATAACCTACGCCGAAACGCCGCAGAAATTTATCGACTTTTCGCGCCGCAAAGCGCAAAACGCGCAAGGGCGCGAATTTCAGACTTTGCAGCCGAAAGAAGCTCTCTCGACCGACACGAAAGGCAAAGTCACCATTACTAACGCATTGTTCGGAAAATATTTTTTCACCGTTGACGAAACGAAAATCGAACCGCCGAACCTTTATCTAATCGAAGCCAAACACAGCCAGCGCGCCCTTCTGCCGAGCAAAAACGACATCAAAGACGGCTTAATAAAAATGATGCTCTACACCAATCTGAGCAAGGTCAAAGTCGGCGCGCGAGCCTTCGATTACAAAGTGATGATTCGCCTGACTTCCAGCCGCCTGAAAGGCTCGATTACCTCGGACGCCAAAGACGAAGAATCGATGAAATTCTTCTCCGACAATTTCATCGACCCGCCAAACCGCGAATTTCTCAAAAAGCTTTTTCAGGAAGCGCGCGAAAATAAATTTACGATAATTCTGGAACACGCCGAAACGGCGAAATAAATAAGGAGCCGGAGAAATTTTTTGCCGCTTCGGGCATCTAAATTCAAAAATATGCTTAAAGAAGGAAATTTTATGAATAAGATTAAATTTATCGGATTGTTATTAAGCCTTTTTATTTTTACTTTTAGCGGGCAGGCGCAGGATGCGTCGAAGACTGAAGCCGTGAAGACGACGCAGGAAAAGACGTCCGCTAAAGATTATGAGGATTTGCTCGGAAAATTGAAAAAAGGCGACACGAATATTGATTTTAAAAAACTCCGCTTTGCTTTTACCGAAACGAAAAATTACAGTCCTTACGGAAATCGCAGCGAAGACGGCGAGAAAATGTCGCAAGCCTTTCGGGAAAAAAATTATAAGGATGCTTTGAAATCGGCGGAGAAGGTGCTGGAAACGAGCTATGTTGATATAAACGCTCATTTTATCGCCGCCGTCGCGAGCAAGGAAGCGGGAAACAACGAAAAATTCGAATTTCACAAAAAAGTTTATCTCGGACTTATCAATTCGATTATCAACGGCAAGGACGGAAAATCCGCCAAGACGGCTTTCGAGGTGATTTACGTGCCGGAAGAATATGCTTTGCTGAATTATCTCGGCTATCGGCGCGGCAGTCAGACGCTGGTTAACGAAAACGGAAGCAAATTCGACGTTCTGACCGTGACTAATCCCGAAAATAATGAAACCTTAAAGCTTTATTTCAACATCGACACGGTTTGGAAAGGTTATGAGAAAGTCTTCGGAAAATAATTTGAAAAGCTTATGATAAACAAACTCAAACTGCTTTTTTTGCTGCTCTTGATTGTTTTTGCCCCGATTTCAGGCTCGGCGCAGGAAACGAAAGCGAAAATGCAGTTCAGCGTGCTCGACGACGCGGGAAACTTTTTTGCCGATTTGAAATCTTCCGACATTCAATTCCGGCAGGATAAAAATTTATTGCCGGTGATTTCATTGGAAGCGAAACCGGAAATTCCGCTGGAACTGACGATAATGATTGACGCGAGCCTGTCGCAGCAGAGAATGCTGCCGTTCGAGCAGCAATTAGCCGGGCTTTTGATTGACGATATTTTAAAACCCGGAAGCGACAAAGTCGCCGTGATAAAATTTACCGGCGCGGTTTCGGTCAAGCAGGAATTAACCGTCGATTTCGGCAAAGCGAAAGAACAGATAAACAAAATCGAAATCGACGCGCCGAAAGGCATTCTCGGAACGCCGAGACCCGGCAAAATCTCTGCCAACGATAACCCCCAACCCGTCATTCTTCCCGACCCGCCGCCGCTGCCTAAGAGCAACGACCCGAATTTGATTAAAGGCGCGACGTCGATTTGGGATTCAATCAAAATGGTTTCAGAGAATTTTTCAAAAATTAAAAACGACAACGGCGCGCGCCGCGTGATAATTCTTATTTCGGACGGCGTAAACACTTTCGGCGAAGGAAAATTAAAGGAAGCGATTGACGCTTCACTGAAAAATCAAATTCCCGTTTATGCCTTCGGCATCGGCGATTATTATTACAGCGGCGTCAACGAGCGAGATTTGAAAAAACTGGCTGAGCAAACCGGCGGCGTTCTGGTGATGCCGAAAAATAAGCTTGAAGAAGCTCAGAAACAGTTGAGAAAAATCGAGCCGGGCTTGCGCTCGGTTTATGAAGTGACTTTTGCACCGCACGCCGCTGCCGGAAAAGACGTTTTGCAGGAGACTAAAATCAAAATCGTGAACCGCGAGTTCGACAAAAGAAAACTTCAAATTATTCAGCCGAAAGGCTTTATCGCGGCATTATAAAAAAAGTGAAAAGCCCGCTTTTACAATCTCTTTTCGACGAGCAGGAGCGCCGACCTTTAACCGTTACGGAACTGAACGAGCAGGTTAAAGGCGCGTTGGAGCGCTCGTTTGCGTCCGTCTGGATTGAAGCCGAGATTGTCAATTTCGTCGCCGCTAATTCCGGTCACTGGTATTTCAGTCTGCACGACGGTTTTTCGCAACTCAAAGCCGCCTGTTACATTCGCAATAATCTGCGGATTCGCTTTCAGCCGTTTGACGGTCTTCAAGTGCGCGTGCGCGGGAAACTGAGCGTTTACCAGCCGAAAGGCGAATATCAAATTTTAGTCGAATCGCTGGAGCCGGTCGGCGAAGGCGCGCTGAAAGTCGCTTTTGAGCAAATCAAGGCGAAGCTGGCGAAAGAAGGTTTATTCGACGAAGATTTGAAACGCGATTTGCCGTTTTTTCCGAAAAGAGTCGGCGTTGTCACCAGCCCGAACGGCGCGGCGTTTCACGATATTCTAAACGTTTTATCCAGAAGAACGCGTACGGTTCACCTGACTTTAATTCCGACGCGCGTGCAGGGCGAAACGGCGGGCGAAGAAGTTTCAGCCGCCATCGAACTGGCAAACGAATATAACAAAACGGCGCGGGAAAAAATCGACGTTTTGATTGTCGGGCGCGGCGGCGGCTCAAGCGAAGATTTGTGGGCTTTTAACGAAGAAAGAGTCGCGCGGGCGATTCGCAATTCCAAAATTCCGGTGATTTCCGCCGTCGGTCACGAGATAGATTTTACGATTGCCGATTTTGTCGCCGACCGCCGCGCGCCGACGCCGAGCGCCGCCGCCGAAATAGTCGCCGAAAGCGAAGACCAAATCGAAGCGTTTATTCGCCAGCGCACCGAAGATTTGTTTCAGATAATCAATTACAAGCTGCTGCATCTGCGTTCCGATTGGCAGGAACTGGCGATGTCGCCGGTTTTCGTCGAGTTTCCGCAGAAAGTTAAAGATTGGCGCTATGAACTGGACGATGCGGGCGCGAGACTTCAAGACGCTTTTGAGCAAAAATTAAAGCAAGGCGGAAAGCGTCTCGAAACTTTGACAAATCGTCTTTCGCCCGTCAGATTAGCGAAACAGGTTTCCAAAAATCACACACGGCTGGCTTTGCTCAAACAGCGTCAGGCATCCGCCGCAAAGGCGGTTCTGGACAACGCCGGCGAGCGTCTGAACGTCGCGACGGCGGCTCTGGACGCGCTGTCGCCGCTGTCGGTTTTAAAGCGCGGCTTTTCGATTGCGGAAACGGAATCGGGCGAGATTTTGCGCGACGTCGCCCAGGTTCGGGTCAAAGACAAATTGAAAATCCGTCTCGCAAATGGGAAACTTGAAGCGGAAGTTTTAAAGACCGAGTAAATCGCAAAGCTGACTTTGCAATTAAGAATTAAAAATTGCAGGAAACAATTCGGTGTTCTTAATTCTTAATTTTTAATTCTTAATTTAAAAATAAATGTCACGTTTTACAGTAAATATAAACGAGCCGGAAGAGCCGCAACAGCAGGAAAAACCGACTGTCGTCAAAGAAAACGTTTCTTTCGCGCCGAATGAAGAAACGCCGAAAAAAAAGCGCAGCCGTTTCGCCAGAGTTTTAGGCGTTCTGGGAATTTTGCTGCTCGCCTTTCTCGTTATCGTCGGCGTCGGTGGATATTTTTACTGGCAGAGTGTTAAACGGACGCCGCAATATTCGCTCGCGCTGCTGGTCGATGCGGCGCGGCGCGACGACAATCAGCAAATCCAGCAGCTGGTCGATACGGAAGCCGTCATCGATAGTTTTGTGCCGCAGATTACGGACAAGGCGGTCGAGCTTTACGGGCGCAATCTGCCGCCCGCGCAGATTACCAGAGTCAAGGAAAGCGCCGCGCCTTTAATGCCCGCCATCAAACAGCGCGCTAAAGAGGAATTGCCGCGCGTGATTCGTGAAAAAACTCAGCCGTTTGAAAGCTTTCCGTGGTGGACGATTGCGCTGTTCGCCGGTCGCGCCGTCGAGATTCGCACCGAAAACGATATGGCTTACATCAAAAGCAAAATTCCGGAGCGCGAAATCGAAGTGACGATGCGGCGCAGCGGCGATTTGTGGAAGATAATCGCCATCAAAGACGAGCCGCTCGCGCGCCGCATCGCCGAAAAAATCGGTCAGGAACTAATTATTGCTTCGACCAAAGGCAACATCAAGAAAGCGGGCGAAAAACTCGGCGTCCAGAACTTGCAGGAAATGATGAAAAAGGTTGAAGATATTTTCAAATAAGTGGTCAGTGGTCAGCGGTCGGCGGTCAGTCATTAGTTGAGTGTAAATTCAAAACGCAATTTACATTCAGCTTGCTGCTGACCACCGACCGCTGACTGCTGACCGCTAACAAATTTATGAGTCAAAAAAATCAGACGTTTGAATCGTCTTTATCGAATCTGGAAAAAATCGTACGCCGTCTGGAAGAAGGCGATTTGCCGCTCGAAGAAAGCCTCAAGCTGTTTGAAGACGGCGTGCGCCTGTCGCGCGAATGTCACGAGCGCCTGAATCAGGCGGAAAGAAGAATCGAAGTTTTGCTCAAGGACGAGAACGGCAATCCAGCGTTAAACGTAATCGAGCGGGAAGACGCGGAAGCGTCGCCGCCGAAAATCAAACGCCGCATCCGCTTTGAAGACGAAAGCGACGACGAGGAAGACGAAACTCCGTTCTAAAACTTTCGCCGAGCGCGCCAAAAAGCGTTTGCCTTTTGAAAAATTATTTGTTTAATACATACGTCAAAACGCCGAGACCGAAGAAAAAAATCAGCAGCAGGAAAAAGGCGATAACGATACCGACGACCGAGTAAATAATAATATTCGTCGTGTTGTCCTTGCCGGATTTGCCGTTATAGGCGGTGCCGCACGCGCCGCATTTGACGTGCGTTAAAAGCTTCGGACCTAAAATTCCGCCCCACCACGTAAAAGACACTTTCTGGGCGAGTGATTGGCTGCATTTCGGACACGGTGCATATTGATTCTGCAATTGATTCTGCATAAGTAGCGATTATTCTAAAATAAGTCGCCGTCTGCTTTCAATATTTATTTTTTGGAAGTCACTAAAACCGGTTGTTGAAACGACGCTTTCGATGCCGGCTCGCCGCCCGTCATTTGCAGCGCCACGATAATTTCGCGCGCTTCGACGCGCAGCTTCGGCAGGCGCAAGCCGAAAATAATCGAGCCGACGATGCACATCGCGCCGCCGAGCGCCACCGTATACGGCGCGCCGATAATTCCGGCGAGCGAGCCAGCCATCAGCGCGCCGAGCGGAGCCATACCCATAAACATCATCGAATAAACCGCCATCACGCGCCCGCGCAGCTCGTCCGGAACCATCGACTGCACCAGCGTATTTGACGAAGACATTTGCAGCATCATCGAAAAACCGACGGGCACAAGCAACGCGGCAGACAGCCAGAAAGAGCGCGAGAAAGAAAATAAAATCAAAAACACGCCGAAGCCGCCCGACGAAATCGCGACCCAGCGACCCAAGCCCTTGATGCTTTTCCGCGAAGCCAGAATCAGCGCGGCAACGAGCGCGCCCGAACCGCTCGCACCCATCAGAATTCCGAGCCCGCGCACACCGCCCTGCAAAATCTCTTCGGCAAAAATCGGCATCAGAACGGCATACGGCATTCCCATCAAACTGACCAGACCGAGCAGCAAAAGCAGAGCGCGAACCGGCGCGGTCTGGGCGACGAAGCCAAAGCCCTCCTTGATTTTCTCGATTGCCGAGCCTTCGCTGGCGACCGCCTGCTTATGCATTATTCGCATCAATAAAAGCCCTGTAATGACGGCGATATAGCTGACGGCGTTGCCCAGAAAGCACCACGCTTCGCCGACCGCCGAAACCAGAATTCCGGCAATCGCGGGACCGACAATTCGCGCGCCGTTAAACATCGAGGAATTCAGCGCAATGGCGTTGAGCAAATCTTCCTTGCCGACCATATCGACGACAAAAGACTGCCGCGTCGGAATATCGAAAGCATTGATAACGCCCGCTATCGATGCCAGCACGAATAGATGCCAGACTTCGATAGCGCCGGTCAGCGTCAAAGCCGCGAGAATCGACGCGACAATCATCGAGCAGGTTTGCGTCGCGACGAGAATTCGCCGGCGGTCGTATTTATCGGCAATCGCGCCGCCGAAAGACGTCAGCAGAAAAACCGGAAATTGATTCGCAAAACCGATTAATCCCAGAAGCGCGACCGAACCCGTCAGGCGATAAACCAGCCAGCTTTGCGCGACCGACTGCATCCACGTGCCGGTTAAGGAAATGATTTGACCGGCGAAAAACAGTTGAAAATTGCGATGTTTAAAAGCGCGAAAGATAGCCGGCAGTTTTGAAGCCGAATCGGTTGGCACGATGTTTGAAGACATTAAATTTCCCTTGCTCGTAATATTTTATGCGAATCAAAAATAGAAATAAGAGATAAAAAAACGGATTTTCCCGGCGCGCGCCGAGTCTTGCGCGACGCTTTAAACTATCTTTTATTCACATCTTTATAGTTTAACGACGCGCGCCGGGAAAATTCAATTTAAAACTTTTCGGAAGCGGAGAAATAAAGTTTTTCGATAGGTAAAAACTTTTATTTGATAGAGAAAAATAGTTTTTTAGCAGGGAAAATGTTTTCCAGCCTAGCCAAAAACTTTTCCGGAGTAGCGAAAAAAGTCTTAAAGCTTAGCGAAAAATTTCTAAACCCGGCGAAAAAGTTTTGAAATCCGGTTAAGATTTAATCTCGAAGCCATTTCAACATCTGCGGATACGGCAGGACGCCGAGTTGCCGAGCGTTTTCGCCCGTGGCGGTCATTTTCGCTTCTTCCAGGATATTGACGCCGATGTACACGCCGAGACTGAAACTCATCAACAAAGATTCGGAGTTTCCTTTATAACCGCCTTCGTGAAAAACGACGCGCGCCTCTAAACCGAGCTGCAAAGCCGCCGCGTATGACCAGGCGATTGAAGCGACCTCGACGGCGTCGATATCGAATTCATCGGGCAGCGCGATTTCATCGCTCAAAGCGGCGCGCAAATCTTTCGGCATCACCGCCAGATGACCGGCTTCGTGCAGCAAATCGCCGGGAAATGCGAGCTTTGATTCATCGACCAAAATTTTCCCGTTCTCGATAAAAATGCCTGAAAGAAATGTGTTTTTATCGAGCTCGCGCGGAATAACTTCCAGCCCGATTTCGATTAAAAATTCCGTAATCTGTCGCGTCGGAGGATTATTGAACATCTTTTCGATTATAAACAAAAAAGGCGGATATTGAATCCGCCTTTGCCCGCAAAAATTTCTTTTCGATTAATCTCTCGAACTGAAAATGCTCAGGATATACCAGAACAGCAGCGCGATTGCCGCAAACAGCGTCAGCGAAGCCGCGACGTGCTGCGTCGGATGATAACGGTGCATCACGTTCGACGTTTCATACAAAATCGCCGTGCCGGCAAACGCGACCATTATAAAGGCGAACAGGCTGCCGAGACTAAAGCCGAACAAAATGCTGGCGACGATAAAGCCGAGCGCGACGAAACCGCCGATTGCCAGGATAGGACCTAAAAACGAGAAATCCGAGCGCGTGATAAAAACCACCGACGAGATGCCTAAGAATAAACCGAGCGTGACGATGCCGGCTTTCACAATCACGTCGCCGCCGCCGAAATTTGCCGCGATGAACATCATCGGCACAAAAATTACGGCTTCCGCTATGACGTAAAGCATCAGTCCGAGATACTGCATCGGTCTCGACGTTTGCGAATTCGCCCAGCTATTCGCCAGCCACGAAACGCCCATAAACGCTCCGAGCACGAGCAACCACGAAAACTTGCCGCCGATGCGCATCGTCATCATAATCGTGCCCGCGATGCCGGAGGCGAATAAAAATGCTTCCAGAACGACGAACGCCAGAATCGCCGCCGCCAGATGAAGATAAGTTTTGCGGATAAACCTTGCGCGTTCTTCCGGCAAGGCGTTTGCCGCCGTGTTGTTTCCGAATGTATTTTCGTATGTGTTCATAAGTTTCCTCTGTCACTCAGACAATTGTTATTTAGACGATAAATCGAAAAAAATGTTTGCCTGTCGCCGTTTGATTTTACCTGAAAAGCGGATTTATATCACCTGCGGTCGCCTGTTCCGCCGCGTCTCGCCGAATCGACGCTCAAAATGCCCGAACCGCGCGCCGACATATAGAGAAAGATAAAGCAGAACAGCACCGCCGCGTCACCGCCGTTCGAAGCCGGCAGCGCGCCCTGCGGCTGGTGCGCCATAAAATAAGCGACCGCCATCATGCCGCTGGCGATAAACGCCGCGAGGCTCGTAAACAGCCCGATAAGAATCAGCAAGCCCGCAAGTATTTCAATCGTCGCGCCGACCGTCATCAGCCCGTTTAGCGGACCGGACGGCGTATTCGGCGGCATCGGCGGAAAGTTGAAAAACTTCTGCGTGCCGTGCAGCAAAAACAAAAATCCGGATACAATGCGCAAAAGCGCGTAAAAATGCGGTTCATATCTTCCCAAAAATCGTTCCATCAATAATCTCCTTATTTGAAAACGGACAACCGCTTATTATCATAACTCAGGTTGTCAAGCTTATTAAATAACAGCTCACCGGCAGAAACGCGACAGTTATGAAGCGTGTTTCCACATTAAACACTGAAAACACAAATTTCAATCAACGCGCTCGTCAGTTAAACCCGGACACGCTCTATGCCTGTCGCGTTTCCGCCTAATACAAAAAGGGCGAAGAAATTTCTTCGCCCGCGAGTATTCACTGAAAGTAAAACTTTATTTGCCTCGACAATGTTAGTTTGCCCAGTTCCAGGTAGTTTTCAAGCTGTTAAAATTATCCACAAAGAAAGGTTCGAGCGGCGAGCCGTCCGGCTTGCGCGTGTAAGCGAGAAACTGGTCGGGCGAGATGCCGCCGTCGGTCGGGTCTTTGACGACCGGGCAGATGCTGTAAACCGAGCCTTCCGACCCGTCCATTTTGCGCAGTCGTTTGGCGATGAAGCCTTTGCTGAAGAGGTTGTCGATTTCGCTCAGGGTTTTGATAATCGGCGTGCCGTCGAGCGCGAGACCGTTTCTTTTCTGCAAATCAGCGAGCGCCTTTTTACCGTCGGACGTCGTGAAAGCCTTCGTCGTGTAGCTAATCCAGACGTGCGCCCAAAGTCCGAGCGGGTTGTTGCTGAAATAGCCGTTGCGCATATCGAGCAGGACGGACTGGCGAAGATTTCCGAGTCCGACGGGATTTCCGTCTTTGGTCGGGAAAACGTATTCAATCGAAACGTCGGCGAGACGGCGGGCGCGCTGTCCGGCGGCATCGCTGGTAAAACCGTCGGCGTTAAGTTCGCCCATCACAGTCCAGTAGACTGGCGAGCCGCTGTGGTTATAAGCCGGCAGAGTCAAAAGCGCGCGCACGTTTCTCTGATAGACGAACATCGGCGTATCGAGCGTCGCGAGCGGCGCAACGCCCTGACGGCGACCGATAATTTTTGCCGGGTCAACGCCGTTCTGGCGGTAGAAATCGTCGGTGAAGTCAAACAAGCGGTCTTCAAAATCCGCTTTCGCCAAAGTCGGCAGCGCGATAAGGGTCGCCAACATAAAAATAAACGTTACAATCTTTTTCATCTTATTTTTCCTTTAATTATTTAGATAGAGTTTTTGCGGACCAAACTTGTGGAGGTTCAGCTTGCTTCACGTAAACAGTGCGGAACGAAAACGAAAAAAGACAATTCCGGAAAAAGTATTTTCTCCGACGTCAAATTTCCTTTGTATTTGTCCGTTTGAAGACATAAAAGCGCTTTCGGCTTTGCTAGGATGAAGATAATCAGCGAGTCGGAAAACAAAGCCTTTAACGCGGGTTGAAACCGGCGTAAAAAACTGATTTTGACAAGAAACCGAAGCTTTGAAAAAAGCGAATCGTTTTAATTTAACGAGTGGAGGAAAAATAAAATGCAGAGAATGACGCGAACCTTAATCGGGCTGGCTTTGCTGACGGCTTTGTTCATTACGGGTTTGACCATCGGCGGTCAGGCTCAGAACACGGGCGGTCAACAAAACACCAGCCAGCAAAATCAAAACAACAGCAACAAAAAAAGTAAGAAGAAAAGCAAAAAAGGCAATTCAAACCGAAACGCCAACACGAACGATAATATGAATTCAAATATGAATTCAAATATGAATTCAAACACGAATACGAATTCCGATATGAATATGAATAACACCAACGGTAATCAGAATACCAACAGCCGGAATTCAAACACGAACGGAAACACGAACCGGAACAGAAACTCGAACTCAAACACGAACACTAATATGAACACGAACACGAATACAAACACAAACACGAATACGAGTCCGACTCCGCGCCCGTAGTTTGAGAAAACGAGTTTACTTAAAATAAATTAAGCGAGAGTTTTTCCGAAAGATTCTCGCTTTTCCTTTTATTGATTATTTAACGCCGCCGATTTTTTCTCGAAACCTTTTTCAGGCGCGTCCGCATCGTAAGACAATTTTACCGCCACGTCGTCGCGAAAATTATCAAATTCGACGGTTAAAAGATTGCCGCTAATCTTGTAACCGTCGTCGGATGTAATTCCCGACCAGCAGGATTCGTAGCGTTCCGAGCGGGCTTCGACTATTTTCCACGCCGCATCGAGCTTAATCCAAATCAGATTCGATTCGGTTCCCGCGCCGCATTGCCGGTCGTTTTGTTTGTCTCTGGATTGACCGATAACGTCAACCAGAAGATATGTAAATCCGTCTTTGCGATTGGCGAATAAAATTTCCGTGTCCTTGATTTTAGCGGCGTCAATCTTATCGCCGCCGAGCCTGAGCGTGTGCGTTTTGCCTTTATGTTTAACGACTAATTGCTCGCTTCGGGCGCGAATCGTGTACTCGCGCTTTTGCGCGAAAGCGAAATTGACCGTTAAAAATAAAATGAAAGCGACAATTAAATATTTCATAAACTTCAGGCTATTTCGTCATCGCGACAAAAATTCTGCCGATGACAAACAAAACAATCACCAAGCCGATTGAAATCCAGACGATAAACGTATTGCGCCTGCCGAAAATGATTTGCCACAATCCGGCGAGCGCAAACGAAATGCCGACGATAAAAGTCAGCCCGACGATGCCGACGGCAAACATCAATTCGTTTCCGGAACCGTTAAAGCGGCTGCCGCCTGTTTGCGTCAAAGCGCCGTACATAAACATCCCGACGAACGCCATCATCGCCGAGATAAATCCGCCCAGAAAAATCATCACGCCGCCCAGAATTCGAATGGTCGCTTTCGTGCGCACCACGCCGCCGCAGCGCTGGCATTTTTTATCGAAATTGCCTGCCGGAGAATGACATTTGTAACAAAAACGCGGGGTTGAATTAATTATATTTTGCTGCATATTGAATAAACAATCGAAAAATATTCAATCTGTCAGACGACAGCAGCGGAAACTTTTGCTTTCCGGCAGGAATAATTTAAAGCGAATGGGACACCGATTTAATAAGATTGCTTAGGATGAATCAGGATAAATCAAAATAAAATCCTAATTCATCTTAAATAATCCTATAAAATCAGCGTCCCGTTCCGCTCGTTTTCAAATTAATTTTTAGCGAGATAAATCCATTTATTAAAAAACGCCGACAAATCTTTGCCGCTCGATTTTTCCATCGTTTTTTGAAAATCGGCGGTCGTCACGGATTTGCCCCAATATTTTTGCGTGTAATCTTTTAAGCCTTTCCAGAACGCCTCGTCGCCCATTTCCTCGCGCAGCAGATGCGTGACATACGCGCCTTTTTGATAAACCAGCACGCGGTCTTCGCTCGCCGGTCGGTTCCAGTCGGGAAAAACGAGCGATTTGTCTTTTCCGGCGGCACGGACTTTTTCGTAACGCATTCGCGATTTTTCGATTTCCGCCAGATATTCCTCGCGCCCGAAACGATGTTCCTTGTAAGCGGCGGTCATAAAAGTGGCGATGCCTTCGTTGAGCCAGAAATGCGTCCAGTCGCGGTTCGTCACCATATTGCCCCACCATTGATGCGCAAATTCGTGCGCGCCGAGCCAGATGTCCTTTTCGTTTTTCAAAACCGCGCGCCCGTAATCTTCGTTCATCGCCGTAAAGCTGCTCATTTCCTGCTCGACTCTGCCCGCCGCCAGAACCTGCGTGTAAACTTCGCCGGCGTATCTGACGCCCGCTTTGCTCTCGAAAAAATCGAGCATATCCGCCGTGTCTCTGAAAATTTGCCGAATTTCCTTTTCGGAAAATTGCATTGCGGCGAGATAGCGCAGCTTAACGCCTTTGTGATTCTGCGTGAGCTCGCGAAAATTTCCGGCGGCGAAACCGAAAATGTAAGTCGGAATCGCGCTTTTCTGTTCCCATTCGGACGAGATTTTGTTGCCGGGCAAAGCGCGCTGACGAATAAAACGACCGTTGCCGACCGCTTTCAAACCTTTCGGCAAAATCAGATTCAGGCGAAACGCGGCGCGGTCGTCCGGCGAGTCGACGCACGGCATCCATTGGCTGGTGGAAAAAAGCGTGTAAACCTGCGTTTGTTCGGGAAAAAACCTGATGCCGAAACGCGGCGCGCCGTGATACTCAATCTCAATCTCGCGCTTTTCGCCGGCTCGCGCCGGGCGCGCCAGCGAAATAATCAAAACGCTTTCGCGCTTTTCAAATTTCAGAGCGCTTTTTCCTTCGCGCGCCGCGTCGATTTCCAAAACGCCCGCATTTAAATGAATTTCCGAGAGATTATTTTTCAGCGAATCGAATTTTACGGAAACTTTGCCTTTGACGGATTTGTTCGTCATATCCGGCTCAATCCGCGCGTCGTAATCGGTAACGTCGAAAGATGCGGTTTGCGCTTTCGCTTTCGCGATAAAAAAGACTGCCATCAGCAAAAAAGCGATTTTTATAAAATGTTTTGCGTCAATCATTATTTTCTCAAAACATTATTTCACTTAAAACCGAACAAAACAAAAGCGCAGTCTCGAATGAAACTGCGCTTGAGTCTTAAACAAAAGATTTATCTTTTAGTTTCTGTTGCGGCGGTCGCGGCGGTCGTCCACACGGTCGTAACCTTCGTTATAGCCGCGCATAAAACCTTCACGGAAAGCCTGCGAAAACGCATTCTCGTTGCCGTAGCGCGAGTTGTAGCTTCTTCTCGCGTTTCTGACGGCGCGGTTATAAGCTCTCATCGCATTCTCGCGGCGGTTGTTGCGCGCGTCTTCGCGTCCGGTCTGTAAACCTTCGCGATAGCCTTGCTGCATCGCCGTGCGATAGCTGTTGCTGCGGTTATTGTCGTAACGGTCGTCATTACGGTCGTCGCGACGGTCATTTCTACGGTCATCGCGGCGGTCTTGCGCGCTGACGCTTGTCGTCGACAAAATTCCGATACCGAAAAGTAATGCGAACGCCAAGCCGAATAATCTGATTTTGCTTTGTATTTTGTTTGTTTTCATAAGAACTCCTTGAGAACTCCCTTTCTCGCGCTTTCTAAAGCGATTAGCGTGCCACACGAAAAACATCGGCAATCACAGGTTTTTTATAAAATTTTCGATTATTGATTTCACCTTTTAGCGCAAATCGGTTACGGGCAATCTATTTGAGTATGCCAGACGACAAAAGGCGACTCGATTTGAGTCACCCTTTTAGATTGCTTATGAAAGCTTTCAATGCAGAGTCGCAAAGAAATAAGCGTAAAGAAATAAGCGCGAAAAAACACGCCCGGAAAATTCTTTTATCGAGCTGCGAAGCCTGTTTTGAATTTCTCGGAGTTTTCCGTACCGGCGACGACGGAAAATTTACATTAATTCAGACGGGTTTTCGCAGTTGCAGGCATAGTTCCTGACCGAGCGAGGGAAACAGCGCCGCCCAGACCTGATTAAAACGAATCCAGAACGCGTAATTTTCCAGGCGGCTGCCCTTTTTTCGGATGAGCGCCGTGCCGGTCGAAAACTCGACCTCGAAGCCGACCTGTTCGGCGATGCGGCGCAGGCGCTTCGACCAGAAAACGTGGATGTGCTGCCCGCGCCGGCGAGTTCCGGCTTGCAGTTGCCTGGCAAACTGGCGCTCGCGAAAATGAGCGATGAATTTCGGCGCGGTCGGCACGCCGACTAATAAAAGACCGCCCGGACGCAAGGTGCGGGCAATCTCGCGCATCGTAAAATCGGGACGCGGCAGATGCTCCAAAACGTGCGAGCAGATGGCAATATCGACCGACGCGTCCGCCAGCGGCAGCCCTTCGTCAAAATCGCATTGATGCAGCTCGTCATATTGCGCCAGCCCGATGCCTTCGCGGCTCGTGTCGATATCGAGTCCAATCCAGCGAGCGCCTTCGACCGGCGGAATAAACCGCTTGATAATCCCGCGGTCGCACCCGACATCGACAATCACCGGCGCGCGCTTCGTTCGTTTCAATTCGTCCTGAATGACGCAGTGCATCCACCAGTAGCGCAAAGCCCTGACCGGATAGCGCGTTTTCTCCAGCTCCTTTGAAAAAGGGAAGTCCGGCTTGCGAATCTCGTCATTGCGGTCAATCGCGTCCAGCGGCTCGGAGACAAACCGGAAACGGCTGTATTTTTTATGATTATTGCGCGCGTTGCTCTTATTCATTGGCAAATTCCTTTACACGGGCGAAGAAATAGAATAACTAAATTATCGGAAAACCGGGAAGTGAAAACCGGAGACACTTTTTAGGTCTCACTTACCAGCCGGCGGTTTTCAATTATTTCCTGATGACGCGCACGATTTCGGACGGCGCGCTTTCGTTTCCTTTCGAATCGACGGCGCGGACGTAATAAAAATAAATCTCGCCCGATTCGACGCCTTCGTCTTTAAACTCCGTCGTCGGCAGCGGTTCTTTATTGCGCTTCTCCCATTGCTCAGGCGGGACTGTCTCGTCGGCAGAGCGATAAATATTGTAACCGGCAAAATCGACCAGCGGATTTTGCCCGAAGCGGTTTCCGGCGTGGTCCGTATAAGTGCTTTGCGGCGTAATCGGCGCGCTTTCGTTGCCTTCGGCATCGACCCGCGTCAGCTTGTAAAAATAACGCTTGCCGAGCGCCGCCGCCGGGTCGTCGAAATTGCCTTCCGGAATCGGCTCGTCCGTCAGGCGCATCCAGAACGCAAAAGGCAGATTTTCAATCTCCGAGCGATAGACGTGAAAGCCGATGTATTTTTTGTCGATTCTCTGCAAAAGCTTCTTTTTCTTGTTTCTGTTTTTAATCTTCATACTTCTTTCCGACGCTGAACCGCGCGCCGCAAATTCATTCTATTAAATAGAAAAAGGCGACTCAATATCGAGCCGCCTGTCTTTATGTAAACTTTTAATCGGATTGGTCGGATAACCTGACCGCTAAAACTGAAATTGTCGGAGTAATTATTTACGCTTTAAGCAACCGGCATTTTCCTTGTTCCGAACTTTCGCGTTATCAACCTTTCCCTGATCAATATCAACCTTTCAAAATTTAACCGGCTTTACCGGCAAAAATTGTCCGGCGGTGTTTCGATTGTATTTTCTATCATATCTATCACCTCCTGATTTTTAGATTACCCGAAAAAGGCGCGTTTTGTCAAAGTTTTTATTATCCGCCGAAGCGCCGCGAAAAAAGGCGACTCGTTTGAGCCGCCTTTTTTTCATTAGTGTTTAATAACTTTTCCGATAATTTCTGGCGTTGGTGTAAGTTCGTCCGGTATAACGACGATAGCCTTCCCTGTAGCCTTCCAGGTAAGCCTCGCGATAAGCCTGGCGGTAAGCCTTTTTGCTTCCAAACCTATCTTCGTAACCGTTGGTTCCTTTCTGCCAGTCGCCGGAATTTTCCGGATGATAAGCGTCACGCTCGCGACCCGCGTCCGCGCCGTCCTGCAAGCCGTCCTCGTAGCCGTATTGCTCGGCGACGTTCATACCTTCGTCGGTATACTCACGCGTATTGTAATCGCGCGAATATTCCCGCGAGATGTAAACGCGCGTCTGGCGGCTTTTGCGGTATTGCGCCTGCGCCGATATGTCCGAAATTAAAACAACGCCGAATGCCAGGGAGAGTATGATTGCCATTCTTTTGATGTTGCTCAGTATATTGATTGAATACATAGATATCACCTCCGCCGCTCGTCAGGCAATATTTATGCCAGTTTCAAACAAAAAAGGCGACTCTTTCGAATCACCTTCCAAAATCATTTCGACCGCAGTTTACGGCGTCGGCGGCAGTTTCGGTTTCGGCTTCGCCCGCTCGGAATCGCGCGTGCCGCCGACCATCTCATATTCGGCGCTGTCCGTTCCGTATTTCAATCCGGCGGCGGGCAGAACTTTTTTATTAAATCCCCGCAGATTGCGTTCTTTCGCTTTAAAAATGGTAAGTTTTTCGTCCGCCAGCGCGAGCGTCTGATTGTAATCGGCTAACGCCGCACGCGTTTCAGCGAGCAGCGCTTCGCCCGCCGACACGGATGTATCGTTTTCCAAATCGAGCGTCGGGTCGATTGATTTCATTCCGGCAATTTTCTGTTCAGCGTCATTCATCGGTTGTGTCGCCGCTTTTCTTTGTCGTGCCATAATTAAATATCTCCTGATTATGTGGTTTCTCATCGAGAAATCAGTTAATTGAAGGCTTTTTCACCTTAAATTTAAAGATGATAAAAGTCGGTTTAAGCTTCATTAAACTCGCCGCAAGCTTCATAAAACTCGATTTAAGGCTCATAAAACTCGATTTAAGGCAGATGAAATAGAGTTTAAGGCAGATGAAATAGAGTTTAAGGCTCATAAAACCTTATTTAAGGCTCATAAAACTCGCCGCAAGGCTGATAAAACTTCGTTTAAGGTTCGTGAAATTTCGATTAAGGTCGGCAAAACTCGATTCAAGGTTCGTGAAATTAGATAAAAGGCTCACTAAACGCGATTCAACGACACTGGAACTGGGCTTTATCAACGCCGAATCAACCGCAGATTAATACAAATTCAATCAAATTTCAACAAAAATTTGCGCGGGCTGATAAAAATCTTTCGGTTGTTTTAATTTAAGATTTATCAGGCGGAAGCTGGACTATTTCAGGACCAATCCAAACAGAGCCTTTTCCATTACAAGCCGTACATTTCACATCATAACGATTGTGATCAATTCCTGCTGCTTTGGAACAACTTACACAAACACATTTACCTGTGCCCTCACAGTGAGCGCATTGTCTGACTTCACCGATATTCATACTTTCACCTCTTTTTCGCATTATAAACGAAAAAAGGACGAGAACAAGCCTCGCCCTTGCCAACATTGATTGTATTAAACCGCTACGCCGTCGGCGCGGCGACTGACGCTTCGTTTTCGGTTTTGTCCGGCACGGCGCGCTCGGCTTCTTTCTGCTTCGTGTCGTTGAAAGGCTTTTCAGCCGGTTCGGGGCGCGGCGGCGCTAAGCCGAGTTCGGGCGAGCGCCAGAGATTGGAAACCAGCAATTCACGGATGAACGCCATTTCTTTCGGCAGGCGGTCATACAATTTGAAAAACAAATCGTCGTGCGAGGCGATTTCCTTAATCCATAAATCGCGGTCCAGACTCATTACCTTTTCAAAATCCTCGCGCGTGAAATCTTCCATTCCGCGCCAGTCCATATCTTCGTAACGCGGCGTCCAGCCCAAAGGCGTTTCGATGCCGATGGATTTTCCGCGCGAGCGTTCGACGACCCATTTCAGGACGCGCATATTTTCGCCGAAGCCCGCCCAGAGGAATTTGCCGTTTTCGTCCTTGCGAAACCAGTTGACCGAAAAAATGCGCGGCGGTTCGGGAACGTTGCGCCCGAAGTCGAGCCAGTGCGAGAAATAATCGCCCATATGATAACCGGCAAACGGCAGCATCGCGAACGGGTCGCGGCGAACTTCACCGATATTGCCGAAAGCGGCGGCGGTCATTTCCGAACCCATCGTCGCCGCCATAAAAACGCCGAAAGCCCAGATAAATGACTGTTGAATCAGAGGCACGACGCTGTTGCGTCTGCCGCCGAAGATGAACGCCGAAACGGGAACGCCTTTCGGATTGTCGAAGTTTTCGTCAATCACGGGGCATTGCGTCGAAGGCGCGGTGAAACGCGCGTTCGGGTGCGCGGCTTTTTTGTCCGAGCCGGGCGTCCAGTCGTTGCCCTGCCAGTCGATGGCGTGCGCGGGCGGCTCGCCGTCCATTCCTTCCCACCAGACGTCGCCGTCGTCCGTCAAAGCGACGTTGGTGAAAATCGTGTTTTCCTTAATCGTCTCCATCGCGTTCGGATTCGTCGCGTAGTTCGTGCCGGGCGCGACTCCGAAAAATCCGGCTTCGGGATTGATGGCGTGGAGCTTTCCGTTCTGGTCGGGTTTAATCCAGGCGATGTCGTCACCGACCGTCGTTACTTTCCAGCCTTCTTCCTGAAAAGCTTTCGGCGGAATAAGCATCGCGAAATTCGTTTTGCCGCAAGCCGACGGGAAAGCGGCGCAGACGTAATCTTTCTGACCGTCGGGCGATTCGACGCCGACGATTAACATATGCTCGGCGAGCCAGCCCTGCTCGCGCCCCAAAGTGGAAGCGATTCTCAGGGCGAGACATTTTTTCCCCAAAAGCGCGTTGCCGCCGTAGCCCGAGCCGTAGCTCCAAATCATTCTTTCCTCCGGAAAATGAACGATGTATTTGTCTTTCGGGTCGGGCGAGCAAGCCCACGCAACGTCTTGTTCGCCTTCGGCAAGCGGCATTCCGACCGAGTGCAGACAGTGAACGAAATCGCCGTCGCCCAATGCTTCCAGCGCCTTCGTTCCCATCCGCGTCATAATTTTCATATTCACGACGACATACGGCGAATCGGAAAGCTGCACGCCGAACTGCGAAATCGGCGACCCCAAAGGTCCCATACAAAACGGGATGACATACATCGTGCGCCCGCGCATCGAGCCTTCGAAACGCGGTCTGAGCGTCGCTTTCATTTCCTGCGGGTTCATCCAGTTGTTCGTCGGACCGGCATCGCCTTTGCTGCGCGAACAAATATAAGTTCGGTCTTCGACGCGCGCCACGTCCGACGGATGCGAGCGAGCGAGAAACGAGTTTGGACGCTTTTCTTCATTTAATCGAATAAATGTTCCGCCCGCGACCATTTCTTCGCACAGGCGGTCGTATTCCTCCTGCGAGCCGTCGCACCAGTAGACGCTGTCGGGCTGGCACAACTCCGCCATTTCCGTGACCCAGCGAACGAACTCCGCGTTGTTTATATTTGTCGGAATGTTTAAATTATCCATAGTTGCTCTCTCCAAAATATATTCCAATAAAAAATTTATGAATGAAAAAGACTTTTGCCTGATTCAGTATTTAAAGTTTTAAATGATTTAAATGTTTAAGAAATTTTCCGTTAAAATTTAATGAAAAATTAACTGTTTCGATAAGCTTTCAGCGGTTCTCTATTATTCGGAACGACATACAAACTCATCGGTCTTGCTTAATAAGTTAAGTCTAGCATACCAAAACTGGAGTCGAAGCCCAAATTTTCGCCGGCGCTGATACTTTTTTCTCCGAAAATGCGCGTTAGTATTTGGAAGCCGGAAAATTCGGACGGCTCTCAAAGCATTTATAAATTTTGTCATCAGAGGAGAATTAAATATGAAGATACCTGTTGGGAGACCGCCCGTCAGCGCGCCCGAAAAAGTCCGCCGTCATCCGAACGACGGCGGAAGCAAACTGGTTTTCGACGCCGAATGGGACGTGTCGCAAGCTCCGCCGAACACGAAAGTCGGCTTAAGCGCCGTCAGCAAAATCTCTATCGAAGCCGCGACCGCGCAGATAAAGATTTTTCACGTTCTGGGCGGCGCGCACAGTCCGGTCGCCGTTCTGAAAGCGCCGTATGAAAACGGTAAAGTCAAAGCTACCTGGCTGACGACGCCCGTGAAAGGCGGCAATTTCGAAGCCGGCGAATACTATTTTGAAGTTTCCGTCAACGGTTATTTAGGCGTGACGCCCGATGGCTTGGTCTTGCGCGACGCGACGCAAAGAAATCAAAGCAGCTTTCAAAAAGCTCCGCCAAAGCCGAAAGTGGTTTTTTAAAAATGATAAGCGGTAAGTGGTAAGTTCGTTATTTTGCAATTGCAGCTTTATCAATTGCGACTTACCGTTTACCACTTTTTCAGGTTAGCGGTCGGACGGTTTTGCGGTTGTTAATAATCGTGTGCGCCACGACGGCGGCAATGATAATCGCGCCGCCGATGATTGCCCATCGGCTCGGTCGCTCACCGACGAAAAGAAAAACCCAGACCGGATTCAGCAGCGGCTCGACAAAGCCGATAATGCTTGCGTCGAGCGAGCGAACGCCGCCCGCGATGCCGTTGGTGAATAAAACGTAGGCGATGCCGATTTGAAAAACGCCGAGAAATAAAATCGCCGGAAAATCTTTTCCGGTCGGCTGCGGCGGATTTTGCGCCAGCAGCGGAAGCATAAACAGCACAATCAGCAGGTTGCCGTAGAAAACCGACAGCGCCGGATTTTTATTTTCCAGCGAGCGCGGATGGCGCAGCATTACGAAATATAAACCGAAGAAAATGCCGGAAAGCAGCGCCGCGATGTTGCCGGTAAAAATATTCGAGGCGAGCTTGTTTTCCGCGCCCGGCGTTTCGAGAAAAAACAGGCTCATTCCGGCGAGACAGAAAACGACCGTTATCAAATCGGGAAAGCGAAATTTTTCTTTCAGAATAAACGGCGAGAGAATCAGGATGTAAATCGGCGCGGTGTATTGCAGAAAAATCGCGTTGGCGGCGGTCGTCGTTTTGTTGGCGTAAACAAAACAGGTCAGCGTTCCGGCGTAAAGAAACGAGGTCAAAAAAGTAAAGCCGTCCAGCTTTAAGCCTTTTCGATAAGTGAAAAGAGCGACGGTCAGCGCCGCAAACAGCGAACGTCCGGCGTTGACGGCAAAAGCGTCGAGCGTCGTCATCTTGATAAAAAGACCGCCCGTACTCCAAAGCAAAACCGCCAGCAGCACAAGAATTGCCGGCGGTAAAACGGCTGTTCGCCCGGTTTTTGATTCGCCCATATATTAAATGCAACAAATTTTTAAAAGCGATAAAACTACTCTTGACATAAATTAATATTATGTCAACTTTTTTCTCACAATCCTCCGACTCTCAGAAAAAACTTAAAATTTGGAGTTGCTCACTATGGATAGAAGAATTTTTACTCTCCGTGAATTTCAAGTCAATTTATTTTTGACCGCGTCTTTGACTATCGTGCGATTCAGCTTTGCCGAAGTCGTCGCCGGTTCGAGTTCCGTTTCTTCGACGTTGCCGTAAACTTTTTTGCCGAAGACGCCGTTCCACGGCGGAATGACAATCGTCGCGTTGCCGTAGGCTTTCGCCTGGCACGCCAGACGCAGGAAAGGCTTCGCCTCTTCCGGCTGATTGTAGCCGAAAATTTTGATTTGTTTTCTTTCCAGCCGCGAAACTTCCGAGAGCTTTTCCTGACCGCCGAGAACCCCGACCCAGCACGTGCCGCAAGCCGCCGAACGACATTCGACCGGAATCACGCCTTCCCAGCGGCGCTCGTCCATCGCTTTCCAGTCCTGCGATTGGTCTTTGGCGGCGGCGGTGGCGAGCTCTTCGTCATAGATAATTTTGAATCTCGCTTTGCCGTCGGTTTCGTCGTAATTGACGGAGAATTTTTTATCGACCGTTTTCAGGAAACCGAAAAGCCCCTGGGAATCGTCTCTGGCGCGTTCCGCCAAAACTTCTTTGGCGGATTTTTTCGCCTGTTTCGCTTCAATGTAAACTTTTCCTTCCGCCGCTTTGAAAGCCTCGAAACCAGCCTGCACAATCGTCATCAAGCTGACCAGAACAATCCCGACCGCCAGACATTCCGTCGTTTTCGCCGATTGCGCGACCGTTTTGGCGATTGCCCGGACTTCCGTTTTCAAATCCGCGTTTTCGGTGTGAAATCTTTCGGCGTGGCTGGCAACGGCGTCTTTCGTTTCCTTCCAGAAACGATGACCGTAAAGAAATTTGTGCGATGCGTCAATCTGGTCTTTTAACTCGTAGTCGCCCTGCATTACGAATTTCCGCATCGCTTCTTCTTTGTTTTCCGCGTTTTGCAGATGCCGGAAAAGCGACAAAGGATAAAAGCGAAACCAGATTTGCACGGCGTTGCGGTCAACTTCGTGAATTTCGGGCAAAAGCGTCGTGACCGCATCGAGCCACGCTTTTTCGTCAAACTGATTTAAGAAAATTTCAAATTTATTGTTCATATAAATAATTTTGACCGTCAAGACGGAAAGCGAATGAAACAACCGATTAGCGCGAATTTATTTTTTCCGATAACCCGTATTCTTCAGTGTTCTTTCTTTGTTTCAAATCTTATAATTCTTCGCGTCCATATCTATCCGGTTCGTGTTTATATTCAAAAAAGGAAATTCTACCTAGAAAAATTGATTTGTGCAAAAGTTCACTTGACAATGAGGCGGCTGTTTCGTAGAATCTGAAGTTTCGGACATTTCGTCTGAGACAGGCAGTAGTAATACGGTTTGTTTTAAATAGCGTAGAGCGTTTGGTTTCAAACGCGAACAGTTATTGTGGCGTAAAACTGAATTTTAAAATTCAGGGCAAACCGACCAAGTTTGCTTACCTTTATTAAATAAAGCCACGCCACAGAAAAGTTAATGACTTGAGAAGTTCGAGGGAAGTCAGAATCTACGCGCTAAAAAAATAAAAAAGACGTTCCCTTAAGGTTTAATCATTAATTTAGTCGCAAGTAGCCGCTTGCGCTGACTGCCGAACGAGTTTCGGCAAGAGGCAGGTTCGGGGTTACTTTCGTTTTTATTTATTTTGAAGAGAGTTTAAAAGAATGCCAACGATTAACCAACTTGTTCGCAAAGGTCGCCAGGCGGTGAAATACAAAACGGCGTCTCCGGCGCTGCAATCGAGCCCGCAGAAACGCGGCGTCTGCACGCGCGTCTACACGCAAACTCCGAAAAAACCGAACTCGGCGCTGCGCAAAGTCGCCCGCGTTCGCCTGACCAACGGAATCGAAGTGACGACTTATATTCCGGGCATCGGGCACAACTTGCAGGAGCACTCGATCGTTTTGATTCGCGGCGGTCGCGTCAAAGACTTGCCGGGTGTTCGTTATCACATTATTCGCGGCACGCTGGATTCGTCGGGCGTGGCGAATCGCAATCAGGCGCGCTCGAAATACGGCGCGAAACGACCGAAAGCCGGCGGCGCAGCAACAGGAAAGGGCGGCGCGGCAAAGAAAAAGTAATGAGGAATTAACAATGGTGAATTACGAATGTGAAGAATATTCAAACTCGTAATTCGTCGATTGAAATTCATCTTTCGTAATTGAGAAAGTTATGCCAAGAAGAAGAGTTGCAGGAAAAAGAGAAGTTTTGCCCGACCCGATTTACAACAGCGTGATGGTTTCGAAATTCATCAACGGCGTGATGTGGCAGGGCAAAAAAGCGGTTGCCGAACAGATTTTCTACGGCGCGATGGAAAAGCTCGCCGACAGAACCGGCGACGAGCCTTTGAAAGTTTTTAAAAGAGCGCTGGACAATGTCGCCCCGACTCTGGAAGTCAAATCCCGGCGAATCGGCGGCGCGACTTACCAGGTTCCGCTCGAAGTTTCGAAAGACCGCCGCAACACGCTGGCAATTCGCTGGATTGTCTTGAACGCGCGCAATCGTAACGAAAAAACGATGCAGGACAGACTGGTCGGCGAATTGATGGACGCAATCAACAATCGCGGCGGCGCGGTGAAAAAACGCGAAGACGTGCACCGTATGGCGGAAGCGAATAAAGCATTCGCACATTATAGATTTTAATAATTAGTCCAGTCCTTCGTCATTAGTCCTTAGCGAAAGCAGAAACAAAGGATGAAGGACAAATGACAAAAGCAGTATGGCAAACATTAGCTTAGACAAATTTAGAAACATCGGCATCATGGCGCACATCGACGCGGGCAAAACCACGACGACCGAGCGCGTGCTGTTCTACACCGGCGTTTCGCACAAAATCGGCGAAGTTCACGAAGGAACGGCGACGATGGACTGGATGGAACAGGAACAAGAGCGCGGCATCACGATTACATCGGCGGCGACGACCTGTTTCTGGAAGCGCAACAATGTCGAACACCGAATCAATATCATCGACACGCCGGGACACGTCGATTTCACGATGGAAGTCGAACGCTCTCTGCGCGTGCTGGACGGCGCGGTCGCCGTTTTCGACGGCGTCGCCGGCGTTGAGCCGCAGTCGGAAACCGTCTGGCGGCAAGCCGATAAATACGGCGTTCCGCGTATCTGCTTTATCAATAAATTAGACCGCGCGGGCGCTTCGTTTGAAAGAAGCTTCGATTCGATTTTAAAACGTCTCGGCGCAAATGCGGTCGCTCTGCAAATTCCGATTGGCTTGGAAGACCAACTCAAAGGCGTCGTCGACCTGATTACGATGAAAGGTCTGATTTGGAACGACGAAACCAAAGGCGCGCAATACGAAACGACGGATGTTCCGGCGGAATTAGTTGACGAAGCTAAAGAATGGCGCGAAAAACTGGTCGAAGCCGTCTCGTCGATTGACGACGACCTGATGATGAAATATCTGGAAGGCGAAGAAATCAGCGAAGCGGAAATCCGCAAAGCTCTTCGTCAGGGCACGCTGGAACTGAAAATCGTTCCGGTCGTGACCGGTTCGGCTTTCAAAAATAAAGGCGTGCAGACGCTGCTCGACGCCGTCGTCGATTATTTGCCGAGTCCGCTCGACGTTCCGCCCATCGAAGGCATTAATCCGAAAACCGACGAAACCGAAACCCGCGAAGCCGCAGGCTCTGCGCCGTTTTCGGGTCTGGTTTTCAAATTAATGGCGGACAAGCACTTAGGGCAGCTTGCCTTTGTGCGCATTTATTCGGGAACGGTTAATTCAGGCTCTTACGTTTACAACACGATTAAAGGAAACAAAGAGCGCGTCGGTCGCCTGATGTTGATGCACGCCAATAAGCGCGAAGACGTCGATTCGGCGGCGGCAGGCGAAATCGTCGCCATCGGCGGTATGAAAAACGTCACGACCGGCGACACGATTTCCGACGAAAATAAACAGATTATTCTCGAATCGATGGAATTTCCCGACCCGGTCGTGCGTGTCGCCGTCGAACCGAAAACTCGTCAGGACCAGGACAAAATGGGCATCGCGCTCAATCGCCTGGCACAGGAAGACCCGAGTTTTCAAGTTTCAACCGACCACGAAACCGGACAGACGATTATCGCCGGAATGGGCGAATTGCACCTTGAAATTATCGTTGACCGGATGAAGCGCGAATTCGGCGTCGAAGCCAACGTCGGTAAACCGCAGGTGGCTTACCGCGAAACGATTACGGTTCCCGCGCCGGGCAAAGAAATCTTTAAGAAACAGTCCGGCGGTCGCGGTCAGTTCGCGCATGTCGAACTCGAAGTCGAACCCGCACCGGGCGAAGGCTTTGTCTTTGAAGACAAAATCAGCGGCGGCGCTATTCCGCGCCAGTTTATCAAGCCGACGATGGAAGGCATCAGGGATGCGATGGCGCGCGGATTTCTGGCGGGCTACGAACTGGTTGACATCAAAGCCACTTTGAATTTCGGTTCGTATCACGAAGTCGACTCGGACGAACGTTCTTTCCATATTGCCGGCTCGCTTGCGTTTCAGGACGCAATCAAGAAAGCGAAACCGGTTCTGCTCGAACCGATTATGCGAATCGAAGTCGTCACGCCGGAAGAATATATGGGTTCGGTCAACGGCGACTTGAATCGTCGTCGCGGGCAGATTGAAGGAATGACGCCGCGTCCGGGCGGTGTGCAGGTTGTGACCGCCTTTGTTCCGCTTTCGGAAATGTTCGGTTACACGACGGATTTAAGAAGTGCGACGCAGGGACGCGCTACTTCGACAATGCACTTTGAACGCTATGACCAGGCTCCGCGCAACGTTGCCGAAGAAGTCATCGCCAAAGTAAAAGGCGTTACCACTTAATTAAAAAGGATGAAAGTGAAGGCGAAAGGATAGGCTCAAAATCTTTCGTCCTTCTCATAAATTTAGGGGAGCAAAAAGCTTAAAGTTATGAGCAAAGAGAAATTTGACAGAAGCAAGCCGCACGTGAATATCGGCACCATCGGGCACGTCGATCACGGGAAGACGACTTTGACGGCGGCAATCACGAAAGTGTTGAGCAAGCATAATCCGAAGATGACGTTTCGTTCA
>DASVRT010000036.1:0-124578 GCA_036388475.1 Pyrinomonadaceae bacterium
TCTGTGGCATCTCTTTGAGTATTACCGCTTCTCGACTCAAAGAGTTTATAAAGTTCATTCATATTATTTTGTTTTGATGCCTTGCCTTGTGTTGCCATTCTTGCTTTGTTGCTTTTCATTTTCGCTTTCTCCTTCATAGTAATTAGCAAAAAAATGCGGATTCTTTTCGCGCTCAAAATAATGTTTTCTATCAATCCATATAAATCCATCTCCTTTTGTAATAACTGCTACATCAACCGCACCGCCGACCGTTTCTTCATCGGGGGTATATCGTCTTTTTTGAGATGTCAAATTAACTAATGCGGCTGCCATAGAAGCTAATTCGTCTATGGGCAGCATAGCAACTGCTATCTCAATTTGCGATTTATTATTTTTTTCTACCCACTCTTTCGTTCCGTCCTGAAAATCTTTCAAAAACCCTTTTCCAATTTCTTTTAATTGCTCTACGAAACTATTCCTTTGCTCGTCTGTTATTCCAGCTTTCGGCAATGTCTGGGTTATTTTGTCTGCTACTGCTTCTGGATACTTATTAACAAAATCTTCGATGAGCGTATCTACAAGATATTCGTAATTTGGGGAGACGCCCCGCATAAAAGTTTGCACCATATCATCTTGGGCAAACGGTTCGACATAGGAATCGTTGATTATATCAATAGCAATATTTTTAGTTTCTAAAAACTTCAACTTGTCATCTACAACTATTTCAATATCATAGGCATTTAGCGACGGGTAAATCTCCTTTTCCCCATAACCCGCAATCACGATTCCAGAAGTGCTACTGTTATTTTCAAACGTATTTTTAACAACCGCTAAATAAAGAATTTGCTTGATTAAAGGTTTTAAATCTTCGGTAACTTCAGCCCCGTATCTTATCCTATACTTATCAGGAATTTTTTCTACTAAGTAATCAATCCAACTACTATAAACTTGGTTGAAACGATTTTTAGTAATTTTGAAAGTGCCTAAATTGTCTAGCCGTTTTAATTCTTCTAGTCTTTCTTCAACTACGCTATCGAATGTGGATTGAACGGCATCGGAAATTTCCTGTTTGTCGTTAGCATCTTTGACGTCTGCTAATCTCTCAAAAAGACTTTCCTCATATTTTTTGAGTATAAGTCTTAATTCCCTGTCAAAAAGAAAAAGAAGGTTAAGTTTTTGAACTTCATCTGTAAAAAAGAACGTGTTCTTATTAAGAAATTTAATAAAATCACTGCCATAATCTACTAATTTTGGGTAACTATTTTCAGCCAAATGCTTCTTTCTATATTCCTTGATAATAATTTCCCAGGGAATACCCATTAAATTAGCATTTCCAAAAATCATTATTCCGACCGGATAACGCTTGGAAAGCATAAACAGTTTATTCGTGCTGTAAATTTTCGGACTTCGAGAGCCAAAGGTAACAGTAACCGCGCTGTCGGCGGCTAGTGCGATTCCAGCTCTGTTCATTACCGCAATTTCAGCAGTCATAAAACCTTACTCTTTGCTCCATCTGGCAATAGCCGCATTACGCGCAATCTCCGAACGTTCTTCCGCTGAAAGTTTTTCGGCTCTCGCCTTGCCACCCTTTAAACCGCCGCGCCGACCTAACAAAACAGCGACAGGATTTTTCCCGTCGAACTGCTCAAAATCGCCACTTTCAGTTAGTTCGATAATTTCATCAATTACACTTTTAGCTACTACGTTTTCGTCTTTTGAACGATTTCGTTTACTGCTTGACCGCTTTTGCATAATAATTGATTATTGGCGCAATTGATTGTAGATGTCAAGTTATTTTACCCTATATGTTGGTGATAAAAATAATTCTACTTGCAAAATTTGTCAAGATATTTTTTTCAAAGAACTATTAATATAGACATTTATATAGACAGGAAAGTTTCAGAATTTTGCTTATCGCTATTGGAGTTCTTTTAACCAAGATAAAACTCCATAACTACTACTCACAGCAAATTAGCAAATATAATCGGTGTTTCAACACCACAACTAAGTAGAATAAGGAAGGCTTAAGTAGCATTGGCGCAAAGTCAGATATATTTTCACAGCAACACAAATTAGGACACTACCGATAAGTGATAAATATTGAACAAGCGATAAATGGGCAATATTTAATGAAAACGAATCAAATTCACGCATTTTTCTGCTTAAAAGCTGCGGTTTTGAGCCGGTCCCGCAGCTGATTGCGCCTTGATGACGAGGAAGTAAGAAGTAAAAAGCAAGAGCTGAGAAATGAGAACTAAAACAAGTTTCAGTTCTCATTTCTCAGTTCTCACATAAAACAGGTTGGCTGGGACGATTTCCCTGACTATTTTGCAAGCCGGCTGCTACCCTAACTTTTCCTGCCAGATTCTGGGATGCAATTCGATTCTAATCGGAATAATCGAGTTGTTCTGTCGGCTGGCTGACATAGCCGGAAAAACTTTGCGGCAAATGAGAATTGAGAATTGATAACCGATAGTTAAGAAGCGTTCTCGGTTCTCAGTTCTCATTTTTCAGTTCTCACCTATTTATAAATTTTATTGACACTCTTCCGGCATTGAATTAACCTTGAAATATGCAGGATTTTTAGCTCTCCCGTTTAAAAATAAGAGAACGAACAATGGAGGTTATCGAAAATGAAAACGAAATGGAATGCGGCGGTGCTGGCGGCGGTGATGGTTTTGGGCTTGATGCTGGTCGGCGGCGAAACCGCTTACGCGCAGCAAACGGACGCTTATAATCTGGGTTACAACTACGGGCGGCAAGACAAGCGAGCCAACCGGACGAGCGATTTTAAGCGCTATAACAACGAATTTAACCGGGGCACGCGCCGCGACTTTAAGCAAGGCTACGAAGACGGCTATCGTGACGCGGGAAATCGTAACTGGGGCAACGTCTGGCGACGCGGCGAAAATCGCAACGATACCTACGGTCAGGGCAGCGGCAGAACTCCGCCAAGCTGGATGATCGGCTCGTTTCGCGGCTACACGCCGAGCAATGACACTTACACGGT
The DNA here is from genome assembly GCA_036388475.1 of Pyrinomonadaceae bacterium. Lineage (GTDB taxonomy): Bacteria > Acidobacteriota > Blastocatellia > Pyrinomonadales > Pyrinomonadaceae > JALZHR01. Next base: position 2,990 of record DASVRT010000036.1, read on the forward strand.
AATTACCATCGGCGCTGACGGCTATATCACCATCGCCGCCGAAAACGGAGACGGCTACGCGCGCGGCTATTACAACGGCGGCAGAGTCAATTTCGACTGGGGACAATATCGCTTCCAGCGCGAAGGCAACGGCTTCCGCGCGATTAATCTCGGCAACAGCAACGACCGCGTCTATTACCAGCGCGTCAGCCGGTAAATAAACGGTAAACGATAAGTGGTAAGCGGAAGTAACAAACTTACCGCTTACCACTTTTCATTTATCTATCACTCGGCATTCAAAACTCAAAATTCAAAACTTACCACTTACCGTTTACCACTTACCACTATTTCCTGAGTCTCGCCTCGACGTTGTTCGCTTTCAGTGAATTTCCCGTCGCGCGCTGTAAATCGGCAATCGCCTTGTTGAGTTCCGTCTGGGCGCGAAGCTCGTTGCTTTTCGCCGTCGCGAGAGCGGTCTGGCGTTCGAGGACTTTGTAGATGTCCGATTGACCGGCGTCGAGCTTGCGCTGTTCGGATTCATACTGCCTCTGCGAATTGTCGCGCGAAATCGCCGCGCTCCGTAGACGCGCTTCGGCGGTGCGCACCGATTGCAGAGCGTTGCGCACATCGACCTGAATGTTTTGCTCAAGCTGCTCGCGCTGGGTTTGCAGGCGCTCGCCTTCGACCAATGAACGTCCGAGCTGCGCTTTCGCCGTCTTGTTACCGTCCAAAGGCAGATTGAACTGCACGCCGACGCGCACCGTCGGGTAACGATTGACCAGAATATCGGTGAAAGTCGTTCCCGAGCCGCCCACGTTTTGCAGAAGAGTCTGCTGATTTGCCGCCGCTACCTGCTGTTGAGCAAGACAGGTTTGATAATCCGGCGCGCCCTGCACACAAGGTCTGATTAACGGATTCGTAAAATTCGGATTCAAGCTGCCGCCGACGCCCGCCGACGTGTAGCTCGCCACCAAATCGACCTGCGGTTTGGTCTGCTCGCGGTAGAAGCGGCGGTCGATTTCGTTGATGTCCTTCTGCGTCTGGTTGATGTCCAGCTCGGGACGGTTTTGCAGAGCCGCTGACAGCGCTTCGGGCAGCGTCGTCGTCGGCGCGTCCAAATCGACCGGGTCGACCGGCACGACCGACGCCGACCAGAGCGTGTCGTTTTTGTTCTGCGCAATCAGGTTTTTCAGATTGTTTTCCGCCTGCGCGACCGTATTGAGCGCTTCATAGACGGCTTGCTCGAAATTGGCGACCTGCGTTTCGGCGGCGACAATATCAATCGGCGCGAGCTGTCCTTCTTCGACCAATCGGCGATTGTGTTCGAGCTGGTCTTTCGCGTCTTTGACCGTATCGCGCTGCACCTGCAAATTTCTGAGAGCGTAGGTCAAATCCCAGTATGCGCGCTGGACGTTGGCGATAGTTTCGATCGAGCGCTGGCGAAACTGCGTGTCGGTCAGAGACAGATTGCGCTTGGCGATTTCGATTGTCCGCCGGTTTTGGTCAAACGAGCGCCCGCGCAAAATCGGCTGCGTGACCGAAAACGTGAAATTCGTATTGTACTGCGGGCTGATAATCGAAACCGGGTTGTCGCTGGCGAGTCTCTGATTATTGACGGTCGCGTTCAGAATCGTGCCGAATTTCGGCACGAATGCCTGAAAACCGGCGTTGCCGACAATCGAGCTGTTCGTCGTTTTCGTTATCTGCGGCGTAAAAAAGCTGATGTTCGGCGTCGTCGCGCGCTCGTAATAAGTCTGCCCGGTAAAACGCGGCTCGTAGACGCCGCGCGCCGACTGCAAATCGAATTCGGCAATCCGCACGTTTTCGCGCGTGACCTCGATGTCCTTGTTGTTTTCCAGAGCCATCGTAATCGCCTCGCGCAGAGTGAGCGGCTTTTGCTGCATCATATCGACGCCGACGCGCCCCAATTCCGGCAGCGATTTATCGTCGCTGCGATAACCGGGCGCAATCTGCGGAACGCCGTTCAGATTTTCCGGCTGCACGTTCTGCGAGTCTTTTACTTCGGGCAGCGTTGCCGTCGGGGTCGGCGAAACCGTTACTGTCGGCGAAGGCGCCGGCGAAACAGTCGGCGTCGGCGTCGGCGCGTCCTGCGCTTTTACTTCGACAAAGGACAACAGAGATAAAATTAAAATGAATAAGTATAAATGCCTTTTCATAAAGCCTGTATAAAAAAACGCGTGTCAATAAATTCGCGTAAAATCAATAAAAGTTCGATTCCGACCGCTAAAGTCAAAATTTTTCCTTCAACCCGGCGGCATCTTTTTTCAAAGCGAGCCACGTCCAGCTTGCCGACAGCAAATCAATCAAGCCGAAGAGCAAAAGCGCTTTCGGAGCCGAAGCCAGCAGGACGAAAGCGGCAAAGTAAAAAATAACCGCGGCGCGTCCCCAAACCGTCCAGCGAATAAAATTTGTCAATTCGTGGCGCGCCGCCCGGATATAATAGAAGCTCAGGCAAAGCACGAACATTCCATTAATTCTTATCCAGACTTCGACGGTCGGCGGCACTCCGAAAAACTGCAAAATCAGATTCGGAACGAGCAGCAAAATCAAGCCTAATCCGCACAGGTAAATTCCGAAAACGAACAAACTTTTTGCTGCTCGGCTCATATTTTCAAAGCTCAGTTTTTACCGAACAGCGAGCTGGTCGCCGTCGTAAACCGGCGCTTGATTCCGCCGAAAAACCACGACGAAACGCCCGCGGCGCGGCGAAACAATTTCAACTCGCTCAAATCGTCAAACAGCGAATAAAATACCGGGACCGCCAGCAGCGTCAGCAGCAGACACAAGCTCTGACCGCCGACGACGAGAACGCCGATTGAACGATTCGTTCCCGCGCCCGCGCCCGACGAAGCGACGAGCGGAATCATACCGGCGACCAGCGCAATCGTCGTCATCAGAATCGGTCGCAGACGGTCGCGGTTCGCCTGGATAATCGCGTCGTAGCGATTCATCCCTTTCGCCCGCAAGCCGTTCGTGTGGTCAATCTGCAAAATCGCGTTCTTTTTGACCACGCCGAACAAAAGCAGCAAGCCGAGACCGGAAAAGATGTTGACGGTCTGCCCGGTAAGCAGCAAGCTGAGGATGCCGAACGGAATCGAGAGCGGCAGCGTCAGCAAAATCGTCACCGGGTGAATAAACGATTCGAACTGCGCCGCCAGCACGATATACATAAAGACGAACGACAGGACAATCGCCAGCAGAAAATAAAATCCGGCTTTGCCCATCTCCTTCGATTGCCCGACGTAGCCGGTCGAATAACCAGCCGGCAGCTTCAGTTCCTTAACAAATCCGTCGATCGCCGCCGTGATGTTCGTCGCCGAGCCGCCCGGTATCGTGTTTGCCAGCAGCGTCACCTGACGCTGGCGGTTCAGGCGGTCAATCGCGCTCGGTCCCGTGCCTTCGGAAACTTTGACGAGGCGGTCAAGCGACACCCAGCTCGATTTGGTCGAAGGCACAATCAGACGTTTCAAGCCTTCGATATCCGAGCGATAGTTGTTAATCGCGCGGACGCGAACCTCATACTGGTCTGTTCCTTCGTTAAAGGTCGTCGCTTCCTGACCGGCGACGAGCGTGTTCAGAGCCTGCGAAACGTCGCCGATGCGCACGCCCAAATCCGCCGCCCGGTCGCGGTCGACTTCGAGCCGCACTTCGGGCTTGCCGCTAATCAAAGTCGAATCGACGTCAACCGCGTCGGGAATCGTCTTCATTTTTTCGAGCAGTTTTGCCGAAAATTCTTCGAGCTTTTTCAAGTCCGGTCCCGAAACGAGAAACTGCACGTTGGCGTTCCGGAAGCCGCCGCCCGAAAACGCCTGCACCTGCTGGACGCCGGTTCTGAGTTCCGGCGGGTAATTTTTCAAAAGCTCGCGCGCCTGACTCATCATCTCTTCCTGTGATTTGGGGCGGTCGTGAATGTCCGACAGCTTGACGTAAATCGAGCCGCTGTTGACGATTTGCTGCCCGCCGCCGCCGATGGTCGTCAGCGTATCGGTGACGCCTTCAATCCGGCGCACGTCCAGGGCGATTTTTTCAAACAGCGCCGAAGTCGCCGACAGGCTGTAGCCTTCCGGCGCGCGAATCGAGATTTCAAACTGCGATTGGTCGTCAACCGGCAAAAAGTTTTTGCCGACGAACATAAACAGCGGAATAATGCTGATGAAAACAAACAGGCACAACGCAACAATCACCCAGCGATGCCCCATCGCAAATGTCAAAAGCCAGGTGTAAGTCGCGTCGATATACCGATAAAATCCCGATTCTTTACTGTCTTTATGCTCACCGCGCGACGGTTTATCGGCAGCGATTGGCTTGTCGCGCTGCGAGCCTTCCAGCATTCCGTCGCCCTTGATTTCCTGCACGGCGGCGTTTTGCGCCATTTCGCTGTGCGCGTAAGCCTCGTTTTTGTCCTGCGCAATATCGTCGTAAATGTTGGTCGGGTCTTCCTTCGCATCGTGGCGCTTAATAAGGCGCGCCGCGAGCATCGGCGTTAAGGTAAACGAAACGATTAACGAAACGCCGACCGCAAACGCCGCCGTCAGACCGAACGAGGACATAAAGCGCCCGACGATGCCCTGCATAAAACCGATGGGCACGAAAACCGCCATCAGCGAAAGCGTCGTCGCCAGCACCGCCATGCCGATTTCGCGCGTGCCTTCGATTGCCGCCTGAAAAGGATCCATTCCTTTTTCTTCGACGTAGCGATAAATGTTTTCCAAAACGACAATCGCGTCGTCAATCACGATGCCGACCATCAGCGTCAAACTAAGCATCGTGATGGAGTTCAGCGTGTAGCCCATCGCATACATCAGCGCGAAAGTCGAGACAATCGAAGTCGGAATCGCCAGCGCCGCGATAAGCGTCGTGCGGATATTCCACAAAAATAAAAATACGACGACCGCCGCCAGCAGTCCGCCGACAATCAGATGTTCCTCGATAGAATGCAGCGAGTTTTCGATAAAAATCGAGTTATCGCCGATAATCCGCATTTGATAATTCGCGGGCAGCGTCGGCGCGATTTCCGCCAATCTCGCCTTCAGTTCGTGGGCGACGGCGACCGTATTCTGTCCCGATTGTTTCGAAACGACGAGCGTCACCGCCGGCTGACCGTTCAGGCGCGCCTCGGTGCGCAGCTCTTCGGCGCCGTCTTCGACATAACCCAAATCCTTGATTTTGACTTGATAATTGCCGCGCGCGGCGACGACGACATTGGCAAACTCTTCCGGGTTTTTGATTTTGCCGACCGTGCGAACGCTGGTTTCGGTGCTTCCTTCGTCAAGCCGACCGCTCGGAAATTCGACGTTTTGAATCCGCAGAGCGTTCGTGATTTCCACCGGCGTGACGTTATAAGAGCGCATTTTGTCCGGATCGACCCAGACGTTAATCTGGCGCTCGCGCCCGCCGATAATCGTCACCTGACCGACGCCGTTGACCGATTCGATGCGTTCCTTGATGTTGTTTTTCGCCACTTCCGTCACGTCGCGCAAGTTTGTCGGCGCGGAAAGGGCGATGCGCAAAATCGGCGCGGCATCCGTGTCCATTTTCTGGACGGTCGGCTGCTCGGCGGTTTCCGGCAGATTCGGAATGACGGTCTGCACGCGGTTTTCGACTTCCTGCGCCGCGACGTTGACGTCCTTTTCCAGCAAAAACACCACGAAAACCTGCGAGATGCCTTCCAGCGAAGTCGAGCGCAGCTCGTCGATGCCGCTGATTGTATTGACGGCTTCTTCGATTTTTTCCGTCACTTCCGTTTCGACTTCTTCGGGCGACGCGCCCGGATTGATAACCGTGATGGTAATCGTCGGAAAGTCGATTTTCGGAAACAGGTCAACGCCGAGAGAGAAAAACGAAAACACGCCGACCGTCACCAGCGATAAAATCAGCATCGTGGCGAAAACCGGGCGCTTAACACAAACTTCTGCTAACCATTGCATAAATCTTTAAGTCCTCAATCCCTCATCCTTAGTCCTTAGCCCGTCTTAATTTCGATTCGACTCGTTTCAAAACGAACGAAGGACAAATGACAAAGGGCAAAAAGCTATTGCCTGTTGACGGTCACGCCGTCGTAAATCACATTGAGATTGCTGGTCGCCACCGCTTCGCCTTCCTGAACGCCCTGCTGGACTTCGATTAAATCGTTTTCCAGCACGCCGAGCTTGACGATGCGCTCTTCGGCTCTGCCGTCTTTAACGACGAAAACGCGATTCGTGTCGCCCTCGGTTTTGACGGCGATGGTCGGAATCATCACCGATTGTTTCGGCGCGCCCTGCGCTATGCGCACGGTCGCAAATTGTCCGGGCTTTAATAATCCCTCGCCGTTTTCGACTTCCGCTTCCACGTTCAGAGTGCGCGAGGTCGCGTTCACGCTCGGCGAAATCCGCACGACCGTTCCGGCAAAACTGCGGTCGGGATAAGCGCTGGTTTGCAGGGAAATTCCCTGACCGGCTTTGACCTGCCCGACGTTTTGTTCCGGAACGTCAATCCGCATCCGCAGAACCGAAGTGCGAACAATCGTCGCCACCTTTGAATTCGGCGTATTCGGCGAGATAAATTCGCCGACGTCCGCAACTCTTTCCGAAACGTAACCGCTAATCGGCGAGTAAACGACCGCGTCGCTAATCGCTTTCTGCGCCGAAGATATTTGCGTCCGCGCCGCTTCTTCCGCCGAACGCGCCGAGTTGACGGCGGCAAGCGCCGTATTGACTTGTGTCATCGCCGTGCGAATCGCGCTGACGGCGACGGCGGCGGTCGAGCGCGATTCGTCGAGCTGCGCCCGCAACTGGTCGCGCTGCGCTTTGCGCTGGTCGTAAATCGTGCGCGCGATGTCGCCCGATTCCAGAAGCCTTTCCGCGCGTCCCAGTTCTTTTTCGGCTAAATCAAGCTGGGCTTTCGTCGAGCGAACCTGCGAGAAGGTTTCGATGTCGAAATTGCTGCCTTCGGTGATGCCGAGACGCGACTGCGTCTGCCGCACGTTGGCGCGCGCCTGCTCGACGTTTGCCTGCGCCTGCCGCACGTTTGCCTGCGCCTGCTCGACCTGCGCCTGCGCCTGTTCCAGGCGAATACGCGCGTCGCGGTCGTCGAGCCGCACCAACACCGCGCCTTTCTGGACGTATGTGCCGATGTCGAAATTGACCTCGACTATTTTTCCGCCGACCGTCGGCGCAACGTCCGTCTGGGCGTCGCTCGCCAAACTGCCCGTCGCTTCGAAATAGGTCGGAACATTCTGAACGATTGCCGTCGCCGTCGTCGCCTCGACGACCGTCGGCAAAGTGTTTGCGTTAGAGTTCGCGTTATTATTTTTTGCGCTTGAGCCGCTGCAACTAACGATAAAAATTGATAATAAAATTGCTGTCGCGGCAAAAATTATAAATTTGATTGCTTTCATAAAACGTTCCGAAGTTTTTATGTTGTCTTGCCCTTTACTGTTTGATTCCCTGAAGTAATATCTCCGCAAAATTCTGCGCCGCTTCCTCGTTGGAAATATCCAGCAGGCGGCGCTTTCTGTCCCAGAGCGAATTGTTGAGCGCGTGGTGAATCATCATTCCCACTAAAGCTCTAACGATGACGCGCGGGTTTATGTTCGGTCGAATCGCGCCTTCCTTTTGTCGCTGCGCGATATACGCGCTCAAAAATTCGTAAATCGGCACGATGTTTTCCTCGATAAAAATCTCCGCCAGCTCGTGACCTTCGAGCGCCGAATGAAAGAGCAGCCGCATAAATTCCGGGTCGCCTTCGTGCTTGTTCAGCGCGTCGAGAATCATATGATAAAAAACTTGCGCGTCGTCTTTGGCGGCTAATGCTTCGCCAATCGCTTCGAGCGGTTTAATGGCTCTGCCTTCGCAGGCTTTATGGTCGAGAATTGCGTGATAAAGCTCGTCCTTAGTGGCAAAATGCCGAAAAACCATCGCTTCCGAAACGCCTGCCGCGCGCGCGATTTCCTTGGTCGTCGTCCCGCGAAAACCGTATTGTGAAAATAATTTAATGGCGACCCGCAGAATCTGTGAGCGTCGCTCGTCGCCCGACATTCTGCCGTGCGGGATTTCGCTGGTGTCTAATTCTTTAATCAACAATTTCTCCTCAAACTTACAAGATAAGTAAGTGCTTACTTACTTTATCGAAAGTCAAAATATCTTGTCAAGTCGTATGTGAAAAAATTAACAAGAACTTAATAAGAAATATTTCGTATCAACTTTTTGAAGACTGAGGGCATCTAAACTCAAACCAAAGCGACGAGTTTTAGTTTGGTTATTTTATAAACTTTTAGAAGCGCAAGGAGATTTAAAATGGCTGAAATGGAAACAAACAACGAACAGGGATTAGTAAAACCGGACATTTATAACGGCGAAGACAAAGCGGAAAACGATTACGTCGGCGAATTTAAAACACAGGCTCAGGAATACGGGCAGCGGTTGAACGACGCCGCGCTGAAGGCGAGAGATTACGCGTCGGAAAAGCTTGAATACGCCGGCGAAAAATTCAAGGAGCTGCAAGCGAAAGACCCGAAGGAATTGATTGCAGACGCCAAAGAATACGCACGCCAGAAACCGGCGCAGACGATTCTGATTTCGGCGGCGGTCGGCTTGGTTCTCGGCTTGCTTTTGAAACGCAGATAATTATTAGCGACAGGAAAAGGAAAAAGGCGATTCAATATTATTGAATCGCCTTTTTCTTATATAAAAAGTTTTTTTGAAAAAGCTCAAAACTGATTGTTAAATTATTGAAAATTGAGACGCCTCAGCCGCAACCTCAGAATTTCCGAACTTTCAATAATCTCAATTTAACAGGTAAAAAAATTAAACCTGTGCGTGAATCAGACGGCGCACGCGGTCGCCGAAAAGCACGTCGATTTTCTGCGGCTCGATAACTTCCATCACCTCGCCCTGTCCGAAAACATCGTGAACCATCGCCTGTCCCTTGCGGTATTTGCGCGTCCGGTCGTAAGGGCTGCCGGATTTGGTTTTACCGACCGTGACGGACGTTTTCACGTCGCGGCTGTAGGTGCTTTCCATCGCACAAATATCACAGGTGAGTTTGGATATCTGTCCTTGTTTGGTAACCGTCGAAACCGTATGATTGGTTTCGGTATCGCAAGCCGAACACAGGCGTTCGACCGAATCATTAAGTGCAAACTTTTTGCCTGCCATTTTTTTTATTTACCTCTCTTTATCTGGCGCGTCGCGGACGAAAAGAACGAAAGCTTTTCGCCGGTTTCGACGCGATTTTTTTAGCCGGACTGCTGATTGCCGCCGGCAGAACGCCGCCGAAATCAGGCAATAAAACTCGCTCGACGGCTTGACCCGTCAGGCGTTCGATAGCGCGCATGGTCGGTTCTTCGATAGAAGTAACGAGCGTAATGGCGCGACCTTTATTTCCCGCGCGACCGGTGCGCCCGATGCGGTGGACGTAATCTTCCGGCACTTCCGGCACATCATAGTTTATCACATGCGAGACCGAATCGATATCGATGCCGCGCGCCGCGACGTCGGTCGCCACTAAAACGCGCGTTTTTCCGTTTTTGAAGCTGTGCAGAGCGGCTTCGCGCTGCGATTGCGAGCGGTCGCCGTGAATCCGCGTCGCTCTGTGCGAGCGCGCTTCGAGAACGTGCGAAAGGCGGTCAGCGCCGCGTTTCGTGCGGGTAAAAACCAGCACACGCTCGAATTTTTCGCGTTCGAGCAAATCAAGCAGAAGCGTCATTTTCGATTGCGCCGCGACCGGATAAGCGGTCTGCTCGATTAAATCGGCGGGTCTTCCGCGTTGGCTGACCTCGATAATTTTCGGCTCGTTCATCATCGAGCGAGCGATTTTTTCGATTTCCGGCGACATCGTTGCCGAGAAAAAGAGCGTCTGCCGCTTGGTCGGAAGGGCTTTCAGAATTCGCTTTATCGCGGGCAGAAATCCCATATCGAGCATCCGGTCGGCTTCGTCCAGAACGAGCGTTTCAATCTTTGAAAAATCAATCGTGCCGCGCTCCATAAAATCAAGCAGGCGTCCGGGCGTGGCGACGACGATTTCCGCGCCGCGCTTTAAAGCGTCAGTCTGACGACCGTAACCCGCGCCGCCGATGATTGACGCGCAGCGAATTTTTTTCGGTGCCAGCTCGCGGCAGGCGGTATCGGTTTGATTCGCCAGCTCGCGCGTCGGCGCCAGCACTAAAACGGTCGTGCCCTTTGAATTTTTTTCAACCAGTTGTTGAATAATCGGCAGCAAGAAAGCCGCCGTTTTGCCCGTGCCGGTCTCGGCGCAGGCGATAATGTCCGTGCCACTCAAAACTTGCGGAATGGCTTTTTGTTGAATAGGCGTCGGCTCTGTATAGCCGAGCGACTCGCATCTGGCAACAAGCGCAGACTGCAAGCCTAAATCTTTGAAGTTCATGTAAATATTAAAATTGTAATTCTCGACCGAAACCAAAAGCGTCTTTAATTAAACAAATTAAACACAATTATCTGCAAAACTTTGAGCAGACATAAAACGACTAACGCTTCCGTGTTTCAGGAGTTAAAAAGAAGTGTCTAACGCGGAGTGTTCCTTAGTGAAACGGTTTGCAGCGAAGGGCTTGCGTTCGAATGTTCGGAAAATCCGAACAGCTTCTATCAGTTATAAACGAACCGACTCTCGAACTATCCAAAACGCCGCCGTAAGAAATATATCAAAGGGGACGAACTACCGTCGAAGAAAGAGAGCAGGAAAAATTGTCAATATCTATGATGCCTTAATAATGCGTTCTGTTGCAAGCTAAAAAACTATTAAGTTCAATTTTTACAAAAAATAAAAGGCTTTCAGCTTATTCCGAAAGCCTTCTCCAAATCAATTGATTAAATTTTATAAATTCAGCAGCGAGGCTTTCGCGGCTTTAAATTCTTCATCGTCCAGAACGCCCTGTTTATGCAGCGCGGCGAGACGTTCCAGTTCCGCCGTGACGTCCGATTTGTCTGCCGCTTCAGATTTTTTTGAACCGAATTTGTCCAGAAGCTTTCCGCCGTATTTCTTGCCGACTTCGCTGCCGAGCGCGCCGCCGACCAGCGCACCCGCGAAAGTGCCGACGACGGGAAGTATCCCCGTGCCGATTGCCGCGCCGGTGATTACGCCGGCGCCGAGTCCTGAAAGCTTTCCAGTCTTTTCGTTTTCGGTTTCTTCCGTTTTCTGTTCGGCAGCTTTATTGTCTTTTTCTTTTTTCATTGCGATTTCCTTTTCGTATAAATGAAGAATTTTGCGGGCTAATTTCAGATTAGCGCTCAAATTTTAAAAAACTGCTAATCCGGCGCGCGTTTCAAATTTATCACAAAATGCCTTTATCTTTTAACCATTTATTTGCCGCCTCGCGCGGCGACAGGCTTTTTCCGTCAACTTCGTAATTTAATTTACGCATTTCTTCGGTCGAAACGGCGTTGTTTAATTTTTCAAAAGCATCGCGCAGAATTTCCGATTTATCTGCCCGCGCAATAAAAACGCCTTCGTACGGCGGAAAATAGCGGCGGTCGTCTTCGAGCTGAAAAAGGTCGAGCGAGGCAATCAAACCGTCGGTCGAATTTCCCGCAATCAAATCGACTTCGCCCGCCACGAGCGCGTGATACGTCAGAGACAAATCCATCTCGCGCGGCTGGCGGGTGAAATTAAAATTATACGCTTTGGCAAATCCGGCGTAGCCGTCCGCGCGCGACATAAAATCCTGACCGAATCCGGCTTGCCAGTTGCGCGACTGCGGAACGGCGTCGGAAATCGTTTTTAAATTTAATTTGCGGGCGACGTCGCCGCGCACGAGAATCGCAAAATCGTTTGAAAAACCAAGCGGCGGGCTTAAGCTTAAATTAAATTTCTCGGCGTATTCGCGCTTTGTCTGCTCGTAAACTTCCTTTGGATTCGTCAGCGGCTGATGTTTCAAAATCGCCGTAAAAGCCGTTCCGGTATATTCGGGATAAACGTCGATTTGATTCGCCAGAAGCGCGTCGTGCGCCAGATTTCCGCCAAGCTCGAACCGGCGTTCGACGGCGACGCCTTTTTTCTCCAAAATCTGCGCCAGCATCTCCGCCAGAATCACGGATTCGGTAAAATCCTTCGACCCGACGCGGATTTTTTGAGTTTCGATTTCGGATTTGGAGTTTAAACTCTCGGATTTGAAATTCGGAATAAAGCTCAAAGCGAGCAGCAGCGCGAGAAAGCCCGTCGCCGCGACGGCGATAAATTTTCGTCTTGTCGGAGAAACGCCGGTTTTGAATTCAAAGGATTTTTCGAATTGCCCGAGCGCAAAATCCGCCAGCAGAGCCAGAATCGCCGAAGAAATCGCGCCCGCTAAAAGCAGATTATTATCGTTCTGCCGCAGACCGCGAAAAATGTAAGTTCCCAGACCGCCCGCGCCGACTGCCGCCGCCACCGTCGCCACGCCGACCGCAATGACGACCGCCACGCGAATTCCGGTTAAGATGACGGGCGCGGCAAGCGGCAGCTCGACCATTTTCAAAATCTGCCAATCGGTCATTCCCATCGCCGTCGCCGCTTCGCGCACTTTCGCATCGACGCCCAGAATTCCCGTGACCGTGTTGCGAATGACGGGCAAAAAAGAATAAAGCGCCAGCGCGATAATCGCCGTTTTCGCGCCGATGCCGCCGACGAACGGAATCGGAATCAGCAAACCGAACAGCGCAAGACTCGGAATCGTCTGCATCACGTTGGCGACGCCCAGAACCGGCGTTTGCAGCGATTTTACGCGCGTCAGCAAAACGCCGAGCGGCACGCCGAGCAAAATCGCCGCGCCGGTCGAGACGGAAACCAGAAAAATATGCTCGCGCGTCAAGGCGAGCAGTTCCGTCCAGTTTTGTTGTAGGAATTGCAGAAAATTCATTAGACTTTTATTAATTAAAGACTATCGCCAATTAAAAACAGACACCTGTAATAGTACGGCAAAAATTATTTTGCGCCTTTTTTGCGGCGGGCATATAATACTGAATTACAGTGAAAATAAATTTCAGAATATAGCTTTAAAGGCAAAAACAAAATCCCAAACTTGCCAGGAGTTTTAAATTAATGAAAAAAATGCTTCTTTTGACATTTGCAGTTTTTTTATTTTCTACTTGCCAAAGCGCTTCAAAGCCGAACGGCGAATCGACTGCACCCAACGGCAGCTCTTCCGCAGTAAAGCCTGAAGAATTAGCGGTCGGCGATAATGTCATTTATTTATCGAAGAGCGCGCAACGGCTTTACGAAGCAAAAGTTACGAGCATCAACGGCACGCGCGTCCAGCTTAATCACAACAATGAAACGGTGGAAAGCGACATTGCCGATATTTACCGCATTCCGAAAGGCGTCGATAAAAATGCCCTGAAGTCAGGTGACGTGATTGCGGTAAAGTACGGTCAGTCGGCAGTTTGGGAGACGGCGGAAGTGGTTGATACCGGCGCCGGCAAAATTGCCGTTAAGTGGCTTTCCACGGATAGAAACGCCGAAATTCCGCCGGACAACATTCTGACGCTTCCGCCCGCTGCGCAAGCCAGAATAAAGAAGGCATTCGATAATTAATTGATGATAAATTATCGGAGCCGGGAAAAAAGCAAATTTGATTTCCCGTTAAAGATTGATGGTTTCCAGATAAGTCCGGGCTAAAGGCAAATCCGATTTTATAAAATTTTCGGGCGTATCGAGTAAAACGATTCTGCCCTTGTCCATCAAACAAATTCTGGTTGCCAGCACAAACGCTTCCTGTAAATCGTGCGTCACGAAGACGGCGGTTTTACCTAATTCTTTGACTAGCGCGGCAAATTCCTTCTGCAAATTGGTGCGCGTTATCGCGTCGAGCGCGCCGAACGGCTCGTCAAGCAAAAGCAAATCGGGATTTGCCGCCAGCGCACGCGCCACGCCGACGCGCTGGCGCTGCCCGCCGGAAAGCTCGTGCGGAAAGCGACCGGCAAATTTTTCGGGTTGCAGTCCGACCAGCTCAAGCATTTCCCTCGTTCGCGCCCGCTTTTCGGCTTCGTTCCAATTTTCCAAATCCGGCACGAGCGCGACATTACGCTCAATCGTAAAATGCGGAAAAAGTCCGGCTTCCTGCAAAACGTAGCCGATTTGACGCCGCAGTTTTATCGCGTCCCAATCGGTCGTAGATTTTCCCTGAACTAAAACTTCGCCGCCCGTCGGCTCATATAAACGATTTATTAATTTTAAAGTCGTCGTTTTGCCGCAGCCGGATTCGCCGAGCAGAACCAGCGTTTCGCCGCGAAAAATTTGCAGATTCAAATCATCGAGAATCTGCGCGCCGTTAATTTCAAAGCTAACGCGCCGAAATTCGACGATTGGCTGCTGATTTTCCGTCATTGTTGCGGATTAATATTATCATTAGGTAATAAAGAAATGATAGGCGCTAAGTGATTGGCGATAGGGAAAAAACTTCTTCCGCCTTATCACCTATTACTTCTTTTTGTATGATTAAAGAATGAAAGATTTCAAGCCGAGCAAGGAAGCTTTGCGTGATGCCGTCAACCGCACGACCGAGGATTTGATTGATTACAATCTGAAAGTTTTGTTTTGCGGCATCAATCCCGGCATCTGGTCGGGCGCGACCGGTTTTCATTTCGCCAAGCCGGGCAATCGTTTCTGGAAAGTTCTTCACCTGGCAGGCTTTACGGACAGATTGCTGCATCCGTCCGAGGAACACGAGCTTTTAGAACTCGGCTACGGCATCACGAGCTTCGTCAAACGCACGACCGCCCGCGCCGATGAATTAACCGGCGCGGAATACGTCGAAGGCGGAAAGCTGTTAGTGAAGAAAATCGAGAAATACAAGCCGCAAAACCTCGCCGTGCTCGGCATCGGCGCGTATCGAACCGCTTTTAATAAACCGAAAGCGAAACTCGGCTTGCAGGAAGAAAAAATCGGCGGCGCGAACGTCTGGCTGCTCCCGAATCCGAGCGGGCTGAACGCGCATTACCAGGCTGACGACTTAGCCGCGCTTTTCGGCGAAGTGCGAAAAACGGTTGAAAAATAAAATTTATCCATTAGCATTAAACCATTGAGAGTTTCGCGGCAGGAAACGGAAAATATAGAGTGCGTCGAAGCCGATGTAAACGGCTGGCGGCTTAACGCGTTTGTCTCGAAGGCGGATTTTGCCGGAAAGCTTCCGATAGTTCTCGTTCAAGGCTTGGGAATTTCGGCTGGTTATATGATTCCGACGATGTCGGAAATGGCGAAATACGCGAAAGTTTTCGCGCTCGATTTGCCCGGCTTCGGCGACAGCGAAAAACCGGCGCATATTTTTAATATTGCGGAGTTGGCGGACGTTTTAGCTGATTCGATGCGCGTCGTCGGAATCGAACGCGCGGTGCTGGTCGGGCATTCTTTCGGCAGCCAGGTAACGGCGGAATTCGCTCTGCGGCATCCCGCGATGATTGAGCGCGCCGTGCTTGCCGCGCCGACGTTTGACCGGCACGCAAGAAGCTTCTTCCGGCAGTTCGGGCGTTTGCTTTGGAATTCCCGCAACGAGCCGTTCCGGCTGATTCTGCTCGCCGTCAAAAGTTATTTTAAATTCGGTTTCAGAAGAGAAGCGCAAACGCTGCGATTTGCGCTCGCCGACCGCATCGAAGACAAGCTGCCGCAGATTCGCATTCCGGCGCTCGTCGTCAGAGGCGAGTCGGACACGGTCGTGCCGCAGCGCTGGGCGAAAGAAGTCGCGGATTTATTGCCGGAAGGGAAATTAGTCGTGATTCCGGGCGGAACGCACGGCGTAAATTACAATTCGCCGCAGAAATTCGCCGTCGCGATTCGCGAATTTCTCGGTTATTAAATCGGAGCGCGAATTTAGAAACTATTAAACCACAAGGAAGGGAAAAATTATGGCTTCGGAATGGGCGGAAGAAGCGGACAGGCAGGCGAAAGCGATGACGCGCGATTTGATAGAGGTCGGCAGGACAAAAGGCTTCCGCGTCGAATATCAAAAGCGCGAGGCGCGTTTTATGCTGCGGGCGGGCACCGTTATAACCTACTTTTCCGCGCACGATTACGAAACGCCGAAGGGAATGGACTGGCTGCAACTGCGCATCGACGTTCTCAAACTCGTCAGACAAGGCGCGCAGGAGACGCCCGAAGAGAAATAGTTTATTTATTTCCGTTTGTCATAATATATTTTAAGCTCGATGTTTATTCGACAGGCAGTTAAACGGGACGTTCCATTCGTCTTTCGGCTTCAGCAGCGGATGTCTGAAGAAGACGGCATTTACGGTTTTGCCGCCGAAACTGTCGAATACATCGAAAAGGCGATAAATCCATACTTTTTAATTGCCGAAACCGAGGAGCAAATAATCGGTTTTATCAACGGCGACGTTTGTCTGAGCGACGGGCTGGCGGTCGTTCCGAAAGACGAGAAATATCTGGAAATAGAGAATCTTTACGTCGCGACGGAGTTTAGAAAACAAGGCGTCGGCGGCAGGCTGGTCGATGAAGTGTTGATAAGAGCCAGAAAAGACGGCGCGTCTTACGCGACGCTTTACTCGTCCGTGAAAAACCTGCGCGGCATTCTCCGCTTTTACGAGCGGCACGGCTTTCAAAGCTGGTCGGTGGAAATGTTTCAAAAGCTGTCGCCCGGCGAAAAATCGTTTTAACTAATCGAAAATGAATTCCGGCTTTCCCCGAACATCGCTGCCGCCGCTTCTCGCGCAAATGATTTCCGGTTATACGCGGCGTCAAAATCACACCGGCTTTTCTCCGTCGCGGGTTTTCCGGCTGGACGCGCAAAACCAAAAGCAGCGGAAACAAACCCGGCGGCAGCTCGTAAATAAAATCCGCCTACAAGTTTCGCAATAAAAAAGCGGCTCACGAAAAAGGCTTCCGCCCGCCGTCGCGCCG
This sequence comes from Pyrinomonadaceae bacterium, assembly GCA_036388475.1. Taxonomy (GTDB): domain Bacteria; phylum Acidobacteriota; class Blastocatellia; order Pyrinomonadales; family Pyrinomonadaceae; genus JALZHR01. Next base: position 19,808 of record DASVRT010000036.1, read on the forward strand.
CGCGGTTGAAAGTGTGTTTATCCGAGCTTATATGAGTAGAGATGAAATATTGAATTTCATAAACCTGTAATATGCTTTCCTAAAATCATTCCCACTCGATAGTTGACGGCGGTTTTGAAGAAATATCGTAAACCACGCGGTTGATGCCGCGAATTTCAGACGTAATGCGCGACGAAACCGCTTGCAGAAAGTCGTGCGGCAGGCGCGCCCAGTCCGCCGTCATTCCGTCGGTTGAGGTGACGGCGCGCAACGCGACGGCGCGCTCGTAGGTGCGAAAATCGCCCATCACGCCGACCGATTGTATCGGCAGAAGCACGGCGAAGGCTTGCCAGACCTCGTTGTAAAGATTGAAATTGTGCAGCTCTTCGATAAAAATGCGGTCGGCTCTTTGCAGTAATTCGACTTTTTCGGGCGTGATGTCGCCCAAAATCCGCACGGCTAAGCCGGGACCGGGAAACGGGTGGCGCTCTAAGATTTCGGGCGGGATGTTTAAGTCTTTACCGATGACGCGCACTTCGTCCTTGAACAATTCGCGCAGCGGCTCAATCAATTTCAAATTCATTTTTTCGGGCAAGCCGCCGACGTTGTGATGCGATTTTATCGTGACGCTCGCGCCGCGCAGGGATACGGATTCGATGACGTCCGGATAAAGCGTGCCCTGCACCAGACATTTGACATCGCCGATGCGCGTTGCTTCGGCGTCGAAAACTTCGATGAATTTGCGCCCGATGGCTTTGCGTTTTTGTTCAGGGTCGGAAACGTCTTTCAAGACTTCATAAAATTCTGCGGAAGCATCGACGCCGCGCACGTTCAGATGCAGCTTTTCCTTATAAAGCGCGAGCGTGTGTTCGAATTCGTCGGCGCGCAGCAAGCCGTTATTGACGAAGATACAGGTTTGACGATTCCCGATTGCTTCGTGAACCAGGGTCGCCGCAACGGTCGAATCGACGCCGCCCGAAAGACCGCAGACGACATTATCGGTTTCGCCGACCGCGGCGCGAATTTTCCCGATTTCTTCCCTGATAAACTGCGCCGAAGTCCAATCGCCGCGCGCGCCGCAAACGTCGAATAAGAAGCGCCGCAAAATTTCCACGCCTTCGGGCGTGTGCGCGACTTCCGGGTGAAACTGCAAGCCGAAAATTCCGCGTTCCGTATTTTCAATCGCCGTAATCGCGCCGCCGTCGCTCGCAGCGACCGTTTCAAAACCGCTCGGAACCGTGACGACGTGGTCGCCGTGGCTCATCCAGACCTCGATTTCATTGTGAATATCGCGGAAAAGCTTCGCGTTCGGATTCGTGATTTTCAGTTTCGCGCGCCCGTATTCGCGTTTCGCGGAAGGCTCGACCCGACCGTGCAAATCTTTTGCCAGAAGCTGCATTCCGTAACAGATGCCGAGCAGCGGCACCTCGATTAGATTGTAAAAATCCGGCGCGAGGCGCGGCGCATCATCTTCGTAAACCGAATTCGGTCCGCCCGATAAAATCAAGCCTTTCGGTTTGCGTTCAATTATTTTCTCCACTGGATAATGAAAGGGAACGATTTCGCAGTAAACGCCCTGCTCGCGCACGCGCCGCGCGATAAGCTGCGTATACTGCGAGCCGAAATCGAGAATCAAGATAAGTTCGTGTTGCAAAAGATAACCTCCGCCGTAGTCGTAAATTAAAAACTAATGCGGAACGGCGTCCGAGGTCAAATGCAGAATCTTTTGTTGAGCGACCGAAAACTTTTTGCGCCCGGAGAGGAAACTTTCGCAAAAACCGCCGATAACTATAATGTCGATAAATATAAAAATACTTTGCGGAAAATTTTTTTGTAAACGCCGAGCATTATCAAAGGAGTTGAGATGGGACTTATAGATGCAATCAGACAAATTAAACCCGTTAATAATGAAGCTAATAATCAAAGGGTAAATCAACCCGCCAGAGATACCGGCGCTTCGGAGAATGCTCCGGTCGCCTTCAGAACCAGAGCTTACGAGCAGGATTTTGCCGCCCGCTACACGCTCGCCAAACTTAATTTCCGCCGAACTCCGGATAAGCCCGCGCCGCCGCCCGCGCCGCCGACGCCTAATTTGAAAAGCTCGGGCAGCGGCACCGAAACGACTTACCGAATCGGCAATCCGACGCGTCCTAATATTCAACACGACAACGGTTTTTTGCAAAACCCGAATAATCCGAACGACCCGAAACCGATTTCGACCGTCGCGCCTTCGCAGGCGGACATCGACTATTATAACGACCAGCTGAATCAGGTAACCTGGGCGCAGCGGATAGATAATTTCAATATTCCTTTCCGCGATGAAGACGATACGGCGCGGCGGCTTGAAGACGGCATCGAGGCTTATCGTCATTTTCTCGAAGGCAAGGGCGCTGACCGCAACTTCTCCTACGACGAATTCGTCAGCGAGGACGCTTCGGGTCAGACGGTTTTGAACAATGCGATTCGCGACACGCAGCGCGGCGCGGAAGATTTGTACAATCAGATGATTGCCCGCGACCCGAGTCTGGCGGGCAAGCCGATTACTTTTAACGTGACGAGCGGAGCCATTACGGTCGGCGGCAGCGACGCTTATCCTTACCCGGCGACGGAAAACTGGCAAAAAGCCATCGGCGGACATCCCATCTGGAACAGCGCGACGGTAACGGTAAATCCGCCGACGGAAGCGGGCGGCAGACCACAGTTCTCGATGAATTACACGCTGCACGCCGAAGACCGTTATAACTTCAATCCGGGACAGGCGGACATTGCTACCGGCGTGCCGGACGCGACGCGCGGCAAACTCGAACAAACCGGCTTGGCGCATCAATACACGCAGTATGCGACGCTCGACCGCAGCGTTTCGTGGACACAGGGCAATATTTCGGGAACGACGAGAACCACGAATCCCAACGAGGGACGTTAGATTTGCCGAACGTGGTTTGTTAAGATTGAGGCGAATGAAAGACAAACCGAAGTTTTATTTAATGGCGGCTTTGATTATGATTGCCTTAGTGGCGGCTTCTTGCAGTTCTTCAAACAGCAGTCAAGCCGTCGCCGATACGACTGTTGATAATCAATCGAACGCTTCCCGAAATATGAATGAATCAACCGCTAAAAACGTCGAAGTGAGAACCGATTTTGAAAATCTGGAAAAGCGAATCGATTTGCCTGTGCGTCCGCAGGAAGTTATATGGATGGCGGAAATTTTCGATAATTCGAAAGGAGCCGTTCCGGGTCCGACCGATTACCGTCTGACGGCTCTGCTCAAATACGATGAAAAAAGCGCCGCGGAATTTGTGCAAAAGCTGGAGACTCAAACAACGGAAAAATCGTTTGGAAGCGCGGACGTTAAACCCTGGTTTCCCGATGAAGTAAAGAACGAAGCCAAAACCATCGACGGCAGAACATATCTGGAAGGCGCAAAATATTTGCCGAACAGCTTTTTGCGTTCTCCTTATCGAAACGGAAATTTGATTCGCATCGGAAAAACAAACTATTTTGTCTTGAACGGTTTTTCATTTTAATTTCCGGCAGTAAATGGAAAGGACTGTTTTCAAGCTGCTTTTGCGTCTTCTAATACGGTAATTCGATTTAAGGTCTTGTCATTTCTCCGCTCGGCTTGACAAGATAAAGCAAAATCCATAATCTAAAAATTCGCCTTTTTAAGGTGATTATTCCGCAGTAGCTCAATGGCAGAGCATTCGGCTGTTAACCGAAGGGTTGTAAGTTCGAGTCTTACCTGCGGAGCCAAATTTTAAAGAGAAAAGCCTGACTGATATGGTCAGGCTTTTCTAGTACTTCCGCTAATGAAATTTTATTCGGGAAATTACTGAAAAAATATCATAAATTAATTGCTTTTGCGGTTAATTTATTGAAGCAAAAGTTTCTTAATCCATCAGCTCGCCTTACTAATTTAAGGGTTAGGCATAAACGGCGTTAGAACGCTTCTGATTCTTTCCTGGCAGACTGCGCAAAACGGAGCGCTGATGGTCCGCATTCGACAATTGAATTCGGGTCGAAAAATCCGGCAGTGAAAATATCTTCCGCCTTCAAACGCTCCGACGACTCCGGCGGGCACGGGACTCGTCTGCGAGTCGCAGCGCGTGCAATTGGCGTTGCGTGTCGTTGGCACGACTGTCGAAGACGAAATATGATGACGCCATTTTATCGTTGCGCGGTTTGTATTTATCGTGGCATTCGCCTCGACCGGCTCCGCTCCCGAATAATTGTCGTGCCCGGTTTCGTTTGAGTCGCAGCCCCTGTAATACTCATATTCATCGGCTAGGTTGAAAGCCGTGTGACCGATTTCGTGGAAAGCAATTTCTACAGCGTTCGGTGCGTTTGAAAAAACTGCCACGCTGCCGCCCGAGCCGCCGTAAATATTTGAATTTACGATAATCATAATCAGGTGATACTCGGGCACCTGGGCATTAGCCACATTAAACGCGGTCATATTATTCGCCAGTAATAACCGGCGAATGTTATTTCCACAGAATGTCGCGTCGAAATAAGTTGCCGCAACTCTTCCCGTTCCGCCGCAGGTGGTTGGGTCGTCAGCGCCGCTATCGGTCGAGGCAACATCGACGCGATAGACGTTGATAGCTCTTCGCAATTGGTTAAACGGGGCTATTGTCAGCAAGTTATTCGCAACATTTTGGGCGTCTGCCGCAAACTTCGTCATTTCTGACTCGCGATAGCCGTCGGACATTATCACCAGGTTCCATCTTTGTGACGCCGGTCCGTTATCAATGATTTTAGTTTTTCCGATGATTCTGCCGTCGGTCGTTCCCATATTCATTCTCCAAAATTAGATTCGCCGGAGCTTATTTATACGTTAATCTGAAACTCTTTATTTCCCGCGCGGGAGTCGCAAGCATAGATTCCAAGGACGAGTTATCCGGGCTGCTAAAAAGAGAAACCGATTGAGCCTCCGCAATGTCCGGAATCACTACCGTAAAAGCGCCTTCGGGTCTTTCTACGGGAACTCGGGTAACGGATTCCTGTTCATTCTGCGAAAAAACCTCTCTGTCGTATCTAATGAAATTTTGTAATAGCTGGCGGTAGAGAGGTTTTTCGCCCTCGCTCTTCAGCTCCAGCCAGGAGCCGATTGCGTCGTGGCTGTGCCGTATCTCGTCCGAAGGCGGCGGAATCATTTCAACCGGTTGTTGAGATATTAATTCGATGTTGTCGTCCTCGAAAACAAAAGTCAGGCGAACGGCTTTATTCCTTTGACTATCCATTTAAGCGTCTCCTTTTCCCGGACTTGCTGCTTATCCGAAAATTTCAGGGTTTTGTAGTTTTAGCGCAAGACCTTTATCCGGCAAATTTATCTCACAATTGAGCGTGTCCAGCCGGATGGAGTAAGCGTTTTGCCAGTTTACTTTTGATTGCTCCGGATTGTAAACGTTCGTCACGGTGAAAAAATATTCCGTCTTTCGTCTAATCACAATTCTGAAATTTCTTTTCACTTTCTTATGAGCAAAATCAACAAAAGCTTACAAATTTTTTAGAAAGTGATTTTTCGATAAACAATCCTCGACTTATTAAACAAGCGAGAGAAATATATTAATGCCTTAAATTTGTTCAGCGGTTCAGAGATTCGTCAGCCGCAGGAGCCGCAGTGTCGAGCGCGTCGCGGATGCCGTCGGCGAAGAGAAACCAAGCCAGCATTGTCAGCGCGAGAACGACGGCGGGAAAAACCGTCAGATGCCAGGCGGTGCGGATAAACGCCTGGTACATTCCAATCATTTGTCCCCAGGAAGCTTGCGGCGCGGGGATGCCCAGACCTAAAAAGCTCAGACCGGCTTCGGCAAACATTGCGCCGGGGATGCCGAGCGCCAGCGAGACGATAATCGGCGTCATTACGTTTCTGAGGATGTGCTTTTTAATAATGTAGAAAGTTCCGCCGCCCATCGCGCGCGAGGCGCGGATGAAATCGGTTTTTTTGAGCGAAAGAACCTGACCGCGCACCAGCCGCGCGATGCCGATCCAGCCGGTTAAAGTCATCGCCAGAATCAAATTCCGGAAGCCCGCGCCGAGCGCGACCATCAGCAGAATATAAAAAAGAATGGTCGGCAGCGAGGAAAGCACGTCAATCACACGCATTACGAGATAGTCGAGCCAGCCGCCTTTCAAGCCCGCCAGCGCGCCGATGGGCACGCCGACGAAAGCAATGGCGAGCTGGCTGAGAACGCCGACGCTGATGGAAATCCGCGCGCCGTAAAGCAGCCGCGAAAAAACATCGCGCCCTAAATCGTCCGTGCCGAGCCAGTGCCGGCGGGAAGGCGTTTCCCAGGTTGCCAGAAAATCGCCTTGATACGGATTATAAGGCGCGATATACGGCGCGGCGAGGGCGAGGATTATTTGAAAAATAATAAAACAAAAGGCGGCGACGGCGGTTTTGTTGCGGGCAAAACGCCGCCAAAAGCGCACGAATCCATTTGCGCGCGGCTTGGACGAGATTTTATTTATAATCGCTGCGTTTGTCATAAGAACTTTTTGTCTGCGAATAAACGCGAAGGAAGACGAAAAAAAGAAATTATGAAAATTTTCTTCTTATTTTGGTTTTTGTTTTCCTTTCGCGCCGTTTCGCGTTTATTCGCGGGCAAATTATTCTTCTTTCAGCAAAGTCACGCGCGGGTCAGCCAGCGCGTAGAGCAAATCGGTTATTAAATATGCCAGGCTGATAACGAGCGTCCAGACGAGCGTGGTCGCCATAATCATCGGGTAATCGCGGCTGCCGATTGCCGAAACGAAATAAAAACCGATGCCCGGAATGCGAAAGATGCTTTCGACGAAAAACGAGCCGACGATTAAGCCGGCGGCGAGCGGTCCGCCGACGGTAAGCAGCGGCGTGAGCGCGTTTTTAAAAACGTGGACGAACATAATCCGCCGCCGGCTCAAGCCTTTGGCGCGCGCCGCGCGGACGTAATTCGCCTTTATGGCGTCCGCCATACTCGCGCGCGTGTAGCGCTGCAAAACCAGAACCGGCGCGAGCGAATTTGCCAGCACCGGCATAATCCAATGCCGCGCGCCCGACCAGCCGCCGGTCGGCAGCCAGCCGAGCCACGCCGAAAAAACGAACTGAAGAAGAATCGCAAAAACAAAGCTCGGCATCACGAGACAGAAAATCGAAACGCCCGTGCCGAAATAATCCAAAAATGAATTTGGCTTAATTGCCGACACGATGCCCAGCCCGACGCCGACGACGATTGAAAAAACGAAAGTTAAAAATCCGAGCTGAAGCGAATAAATCCATTGGTCTTTGAAAATTCCGACGACCGTCCGGCTCGGAAAAGCCATCGAATACCCGAAATCCAGAGTGGCGGCGTTGCGCATAAACAGCGCGTATTGCTTCCAGACCGGCTCGTTCAAGCCGTATTTTTCGTTGAGCCGGCGTTTGATGTTTTCGGGAATCGCCTGCTGTTTTTCGAGCGCGCGGGCATCGAAAGGTCCGCCCGGAACCGTGTGCATAAGCCCGAAGGTCAAAGCCGAAACAATCAGCAAAACGCCGAAAAGTCCGGCGATTCTTAGAAGTATGTAACGCAGCATAATTTAATGAAGCTCTGAGTTTTAAATTTTGAATTTAGAGTTTGTGACTCCGGCGAATCATCTGAAACTCAAGATTCAAAATTTAAAACTCCTTAGAAATCGCGGGCGAAAAATTTGATTTCTTCGTCGTCGCCGGGCATTTTAATCATTCTCTCGAATTGCAAGCCAATTTTTTCGAGCACTTTTATCGAGCCGCGATTGCCGGGCGAAACTATCGCCGCGATTCGCCTTAGCCCGAGCGCTTTCTGCGCGTAATCCGTCACGGCGGAAGCCGATTCAAAGGCGTAGCCTTTCGACCAGAATTTCTGTAAAAAAGCAAAGCCGATATCGACGTCTTCCAAAGAATCGCGCTTGACCAGCCCGCACATTCCGGCGGGCGCGCCCGATTCTTTCAATTCGACCAGATACAAGCCGAAGCCGAACCGCTCGTAACTCGCCGCCAGTCTGTTTGCAATAAATTGACGCGCATCGTCAATCGTTCTGACGCCGCGGTCGCCGATGTTTTGTATCCAGCCGGGCTCGTTGACGAGTTGAAAAACAAATTCCGCATCGTCTGCGGTAAATAACCGCAGCCATAATCTTTCCGTTTCAATAATTTTCATTTTCGAGTCACACATTTCGATACCAGAGTAATTGAGTTTCGTTCAAACTCTCGTCGTAAGCATACCTGTTGACAACTCCCAGCTCGCAGCCCTGCCGCGCGTAAAAACGACACGCCGGAACGTTAATATTTTGCGTCTCGACCATCAAACGACGGCATTTTCGTTCCCGCGACCATTTTAGTGTCCGGGCAAACAACTGATGCCCGACGCCTCGTCCGCGATAGTCCGGATGCACGCGCAAATCCCAGAGACAGGCTAAATCCCGCCAGCCTTCCAGCATATTAACTTCCGGCGTATTCCACGCTATCCCCGCGCCGCCGATGCGACGGCTTCCGTCAAAAGCCGACAAAATTCCCCAATTGGAAATATCAAAACGCCGCAGCCAGCTTGTAGGTCTGTAATTTTCATCCGCATCGTAATCTTTGACGTAAGGCTTGACCGGCTCTTCGATAAGCTTTATGCCGCCCAGACCGTTTTCACACAACTCAATCCGAAAATACGATTCGACGCTGAATGAAATCGGCACCTTTTCGTATTCCTGCAATACGTCGGACGTTTCTTCGACAATTTTAAAGGTCATAATTCTTTAGCCTTTACGAATCTTTAAGAAATAATCTTTTCCATAAAAAATTCAAGCTGAATTTTAAACGGCAAAATGACAGGCGACTTCCTGATTTTCCGCAATCGCGCGCATTTGCGGTTCCTGCGCCGCGCAAATCTCCTGCGCGAGCGGGCAGCGCCGCCGGAAAACGCAGCCCGCCGGACGCTCCGTAATCGCATCGATTTCGCCTTTCACGTTCGCTTCGACGGCGGGCTGCGACGGGTCGGGTTCGGGAATCGCGGAAATCAGAGTTTGCGTATACGGGTGACGCGGCGCGGTTGTCACTTGTTGCCCGTCGCCGATTTCCACCAATCTTCCCAGATACATTACGCCGATGCGGCGGCTCATAAAAGCCGTCACCGCAATATTGTGCGAGATAAAAAGATAAGCCAAACCGAATTCGTCCTGCAAATCGCGCAGGAGATTCAGGATTTGCGCCTGCACCGAAACGTCCAGCGCCGAAACCGCTTCATCGCAAATCAAAATCTTCGGGCGCAAAGCGAGCGCGCGGGCAATCCCGATGCGCTGCTGCTGCCCGCCGGAAAATTCGGACGGAAAACGGTGCATATCTGCGGCTGACAAACCGACGCGCTCAAGCAGGCGCGCCACTTCGGCGGTTCTTTCGTTTTTCGTGCCGAGGTTGTGAATTTCGAGCGGCTCGCCGATGATTTGTTCGACGACCAGACGCGGGTCGAGCGAGGCAAACGGGTTCTGGAAAATCATCTGCATATGTTTGCGAATCGGTTTTAACGCGCGCTCGTCGGCGTAAGTTATATCTTTTCCGGCAAAGAGAATCCGCCCGCCGTTTGCTTCATACAAACGCATAATCGTTAAAGCGAGAGTCGATTTACCGCAGCCGGATTCGCCGACCAGCCCGAGCGTTTCGCCTTCGCACAGAGACAAATTCACGCGGTCAACCGCAATATTCTCAATCTTTTTGCCGAAGATTCCGCCGCGCGCCGGAAATCTTTTAGTCAAATCTATTGTTTGCAGAAGCGTTTCAGACATTTTTAATAAGTGATAGGTGAAAAGTGATAAGTAATAGGGAATAAGAGATTTCTTTTCTATTACCTATCACTTATCACACATCACTTCCTTTTGCGTTATCCAGCAAGCAACGGATTGACCGGCGCCGGTTTCGTCTAAAACCGGCTGCTTTTCGGCGCAGACCGGCATTCTGTAAAAGCAGCGCGCGTAAAATGAACATCCGGCGGAATTTTCGTGCAGACGCGGCGGCGCGCCTTCGATTGTTCGCAGTCTTTCCGGCTGCTCGCCCAGACGCGGAATCGAAGCGACCAGCGCCCGCGTATAAGGATGTCGGGGCGAATTAAAAATCGCTTCGACCGGCGCGTTTTCGACGATTTTTCCCGCATACATTACGGCGACACGGTCGGCTAATTGAGCGACCACGCCCAAATCGTGCGTGATGATGATAATCGACATTCCGAATTCCCGTTTAAATTCGCGCAGAAGATTTAAAATCTGCGCCTGAATCGTCACGTCCAGCGCGGTCGTCGGCTCGTCGGCAATCAAGAGCTTCGGCTGGCAGGCGACCGCTATCGCAACCCCGACGCGCTGGCGCATTCCGCCGGAAAATTCGTGCGGGTAATCGTCGATTCTTTGCCGCGCGTTCGCGATGCCGACGCGCCGCAAAAGAAAAATCGCCCGCTCTTTCGCCTCCTTGCGCGATAAACCGCGATGCACGCGCAAGGTTTCCATAATCTGAAACCCGACCGACAAAACCGGATTGAGCGAAGTCGAAGGGTCTTGAAAAATCATCGAGATGCGATTGCCGAGAATTTTTTCCAGTTCTTTATCAGAAAGCTTTAATAAATCAATTTCTTCGGTTTCGCCGCAGCGAAAAATCACTTTGCCGCCGGAAATCGCGCCGGGCGATTCGATAAGCCGCATAATCGAAAGCGCCGTCACGCTTTTGCCGCAGCCCGATTCACCGACAATGCCCAAAACTTCGCCTTCTCCAACCGCGAAAGACACGCCGTTGACGGCTTTCACCGCATTGAAACGCGTCTGAAGATTTTTGACTTCCAGCAGTGTTTTAGACATAGAAATCGTGAATCGTGAATCGTGGAACTTTTTCTATTTACGAGTTGCGATTCACGGTTAATCACGCCATTCATCGACATCGTTGCGGATATACATCTGAAAGCGCGAAATATCCAGATAGCGAAAAACGACGTTGCCGTTTTTGTCCGGCTCGAAGCCGGTCAGATACGGATACCAGATTTGATACGTGACCGTCTGCGTCAGGAAAATCCCGCCGACGTCTTCTACCAGAATTCTTTCCGCTTCTTGGTAAAGACCTATTCGTTTCGGCTCGTCGATTTCGCGCCCGGCTTGTGTGACCAGTTCGTCAAATCTCTGGTTGCGCCAAGCGTGTCGCGGCGAGCCGTTTTCGTTTGTGCTGCGCCAGAGCCGCGTCAACATATTTGCCGGGTCGAGAAAATCGTATTCGTATTGACCCTGATAAACCGGCATTTCGTGGCGCGACCGCATTGCGCTCCAAACCGCGCCTTCGACGAGTTGCAGGTTGACGCCGATGTCGAGATAACGTTCCCACTGGTCTTTGACATATTCCAGCAGAACGTCGCGCCCGTTGGAAAACATTTCCAGAACAAGCCGGTTGCCGCTGGCATCTTTGCCGTCCGGAAAGCCTGCCTCCGCTAAAAGCGCGCGCGCTTTTTCGACGTTAAAATCCTGCACCGATTTCAATTCGGGATTATGCGCGGGAAAATCCGGCGGCAGCATCGAATACGCCGGAACGCGCGTCTCCAGCATTACTTTCCGGCAAAAAGGCTCGCGGTCAATCGCGTGCGAAAGCGCTTGCCGGAGCTTCAAATTATCGAACGGCGGGCGCAAGGCGTCGAAAGACAAATATTGAATCTGAAAATTATTGAAAGAATGCAGATATGGTTCGAGTTCCGCGTCGTTGCGCACCTGCACGAGTTCCTGCGGCTGCAAAATCGGGATGTAATCTATTTCCTTGTTCAGCCACGAATTGAACCAGCCGATGGCGGGCGCGCCGAGAAGCTGCACGAGCCGCTGAATCCCGACTTTATGCGGTCCGTTGTAATACGGATTGGCATCCCATTCGAGCCTCTGATTATGTTCCCAGCTTAAAAGCCGCATCGGACCCGACGAAACGAAACCTTCAGCCGTATCCGCCCAGTGTTCGGGATTGTTTTCGGCTTTGTGACGCGGCGCGGGAACTGCCGCCTGATATGCGAGCAAAGCGGGCAGATGCGGAAGCGCGCCGTTTTCGCTGTGAATGCGAACGGTTCTGTCGTCGAGCGCTTCGACGCCGACTTCATCGGCTCGTCCTTTGCCTTCCTTTAAAGCCTGAATGCCTTTGATGTCGTAATAAAACCACGTCCACGGATTATCCATCTGCGGCGAAGCGAGGTGGCGAAAAGTGAAAACCCAATCGTGAGCCGTAATCGGCACGCCGTCGCTCCAGCGCGCACCGGCGCGAATCGTAAAATCCCAATACTCCATATTTTCGCCCGCCTGCCAGCTTTCCGCCAGCGCCGGCACGAGATTTTGATTCTGATCGCGGCGCAGCAGCGGCTCGCCGCCCCAGTTTATCGCCACGCCCGCGCCGTAAATGTCGCGCGCGATGTCCAGATGACGCGGCTCATTCGCCGATTCATACAAAATCTGTTTTTCCGCAGGCGCGGCATCTGCGGGCAGAATCCGTCCCTGCGGCGTCCGCGTCGGCTCGCTTGAGCCGGTAATAATCGTTTGTTCTTCCGGCGCGTCCGCACAGTTGATTAAAAAGCTTCCGGCAGCCGAAGCCCCGGCAAGAAGTAACAATTCACGACGGGTGATTTTATTCATTTAACGAAGTCGATTTATAAAATCGGTTCATATTTAATATATAATTTTTAAAGGATTTTCAAGCCGCCTTAAAAAAATATTGTTTATCGGCGCGGCATCTGCTATTATTAATTTTCCCAAAGCCAATAAAAATTCACGGGGGTTGGATTATGAGCGGTTACGATTTCGATAAATATTTTCCTTTACAGGGAACGTGTTTTCATTGCGGGCGCGATTTGCGGCATCACACGCTGGAAAAAATAACCGAGCGCTTTGCTTTCGGCGAGTCCGTCGACAAGCTTGCCGCCGATTACAAGGTGCCGCCGCAGGCGATTGAGCTTGCGATTGCGCGCAATTCGACTTATCCGCTGGGCAGAACCATCACGCCGATGGTTCGCGCCAGGGCTGCCTGAGCCAGCCGCAGAGGGATTTATAATTTGACCTGTAATGGTCTGGTGAGTTTTCCCGTTAAAAATTCACGAGACCATCACAGGTTTTTATTTTGCGCTGCATCCGATTACAATTGCTTTTGAAATATGAAATTGAGAATCAAAGGCAATTCAATCCGCCTCAGATTATCGCAAACTGAAGTTTCCGATTTTACCCGGAACGCACAGGTCGAAGATTCGATTTCTTTCGGAAATCGGCAGTTGACTTATGTCTTAATTCGGCTGAATCAAGCAAAAGAAATTCAGGCAAGCTTTAAAAACGACCGAATCGAGATTGGCGTTCCCTCTTTGATTGCCGAACAATGGACGAAAACTTCGCAAGTTGGTTTCGGCGCGGAACAAAAATTATCTGACGGCGAAACGCTCAAAATCCTCGTCGAAAAAGATTTTGCCTGCCTCAACGTCAGGGAAGACGAGGACGAAACCGACGCTTTCCCGCACCCGCAAGTCGGTCAAGCCTGTTAATGCGAAAATTTCCATCCCGGAGGGAAATTCAAACAGGATATACAGGATGAACAGGACAAATTGAAAATGCGAGAGCGGAGTTTCGTTTTTTTATCCTGACATCCTGTTCATCCTGTTAAAATTTGCGTTTATCCGCGTTCCTCTGCGGTTAACTTCTTCTTTGCGTCTGCAAGTTCGTATTTTGAAGTCGTCAGGCGGCGTGATACGATTTTCTTTTGTCGCAATGAAAGAAAATATCGAAATCACACGCTTTACCAACGGTTTAGCCATTCTCACCGAAAAAATGCCCGACGTGCGCTCGGCGACGCTCGGCTTTTTCTTCAAAAAAGGCTCGCGGCACGAACCCGCCAATTTGAACGGAATTTCGCATTTTATCGAACACACGGTTTTCAAGGGCACGGAGAAACGTTCCGCGCTGGAAATCGCCGTCGAAACCGACCGCCTCGGCGGAAATTTCGACGCTTTTACGATGCAGGAAATGACTGGCTTCGCGATGAAAACGGTCGATAAGGATTTGCCGCGCGCCTTTGATTTGCTCGCCGATATGCTCACGAATCCGCGCTTTGACGAAACCGAGCTGGAACGCGAGCAGCAGGTTATCGTCGAAGAAATGCGAATGGTCGAAGATTCGCCCGAAGAATACTTGGGCGAGCTTTTCAATCAGGCGATTTTCCCGAAACACCCGCTCGGGCTGCCGATTGAAGGCACGGAAAAAACGGTTCGCACCTTTAGCCGCAAGGTGACGACGGATTTTCACCGGCTGGTTTTTCAGCCGGAAAATCTGGTCATCGCCGTCGCCGGAAACGTCGAGCACGCGCCGATTGTCGAGCTGGCGGAAAAGTTTTTTGGTCAATGGTCGGCGGTCGGCGGTCGGCGGTCGGCATTCGAAGATTTTAATGCGCCGCAGATTTCCGCGCCGATTTTGCTGAAAAAAAAACGCGGGCTGGAGCAGGCGCATTTCGTTTTGGCGACGCCGTGGATTGACGCGCGCAGCGAGCGGCGATACGCGGCGCACCTGCTCGAAAACATTCTCGGCAACGGAACTTCGTCGCGCCTGTGGCAGACGATACGCGAGCGGCACGGGCTTGCTTACAGCGTCGGCGCGAGCGGGGTTTCGTTTCTCGATTGCGGATTTTTCAGCGTTTACGCCGGAACCGCGCCGAATCAAATCGGCAAAGCGATTGATTTATCCGTCGCCGAACTCAAACGAATCAAACGCGAAGGCGTAGCGGCAGAAGAAATCGAGCTTGCCAAACAGCAGAGCGTGGCGACGATTCTGCTCGGGCTTGAAGATTCGTCAAACCGCACGGCGAATCTCGCGCAGCAGGAAATCACTTTCGGCAAACAGATTCCGCTGGAAGAAACCTTGCGAAATATCGAAAACGTGAACGGCGAAGAAATCCGCGAGCTGGCGCGCGAATTTTTTCAAACCGAACGAATCGCGCTCGCGGTTCTCGGCAATTTGAACGGTTTAAAGATTGAAAGAGAAAGACTTGACGTTTCGTGAAATTCTTCTGGATTGTTGCGAAAAGATAAGTTAAACTCTTCAAAATCTTTTCGAACAAAATATGAAAACCATTTCAAAACTGCTTATAATTATCGGAACTTTTTTAGTTTTTGTCGCCGACGCGTATGCGCTGTGGAATTTTTTCAGCGGTTTTAGCGCGATGAAGACCGGCGAGGCTTCGGGCATCGGAGCGTTTGCGGCGGCGATTGATTCCGCTTATCACGGCGTTCTGTTTTCCTTTGTCGGGATATTTTTTCTTTTTATCGGCTGCATTCTGCTTTTGCTTCCGACCCGAGCGCAAAATCAAATTCGGTAAAATTCGTTGACAGCCATTCGCATCTCGAATACAATGGCGGCGTGCAAAGCTTTAACGTTAAGAAAATCTTTCTTTACCTGATGATTTGCTCGATTGCCCTGAGCGCTTTGATGGGCATCTGGGCGATTCTCTCGGGCGATGTGGAATATCGGGTTCTGGGCACGACTTTGACGATTGTCGGAACCAGCATTCTGGGTTTAGCCTGCGGCGCTTTTCTCGAAAATCCGCGCTCGCAGAAATTTCCGCTCATCGCCGTGCCGGCGGTCGGGATAATCTTCTCCGTTTTGTCGGCGCTGATTATAGTATGGCTGATCTGGATTGAAGGAAACTGGAGCGGAGACTTTATTTATAAGACTCTCTGCGTTTCTTCGATTTTCGCGTTTTCGCTCTCGCACCTGTCGCTTTTGTCTATCGCCCAGCTTTCCAGACGTTTTCGATGGTCGCTAATTACCGCCTACGTCGTCATTTTCGCGCTGGCTTCGATAATTTCATTTATTGTCGTCTTCGAGCCGCCCAGCGACGGCGGAATAGTTTTACGTCTTATCGGAGTTTTAGCGGTAGTTGATGCCGCCGTTACGGTGATGATTCCGATTTTTCACCGTCTGAGCCGCACCGAATTTTTCGATATTCCGTCGGTTGCCGAAATCGAAGCGAAAATTGACGCGTTAAAAGCGCAAATTACCCGTCTCGAAAAACAAAAGGAAGACATTCTAAGCGCCGGACAAGCCGCCTGAAATTTTTTTATAAGCAATCGGGTCTTCCGCGCCCGCCCGCGCAAACCCGCGCCGGCGCAGCGCGCACGAATCGCACGTTCCGCAAGCCAAATCCTCATTTCGATAGCACGACCACGAAAGATGCAAAGGCGCGTTTAATTTCAAGCCCTTTTCGACAATTTCCGCTTTCGATAAATGAATAATCGGCGTGCGGATTGCGAGACGCGTTTCCGGTCTGGTTCCGGCGTCAATCGCCTTTTCGAACGCCTCGTAAAATTCCGGGCGGCAATCGGGATAACCGCTCGAATCTTCGGCAACCGCGCCGATGTAGATTCGCTTCGCGCCGATGACTTCCGCCCAACTGGTCGCAATCGAGAGCATATTCGCATTGCGAAAAGGAACGTAAGAAGTCGGAATTTCCGTCGCGCCGAGATTCGCCTCGCTGACTTCGATTGATTCGTCGGTCAAGCTTGAACCGCCGATTTTGGCAAGATATTCAATCGAAACCGCCAGCCGCTTCGCCGCGCCGTAAAAATCCGCGATGTCTTCGAAGGCGCGCCGCTCGCGCCGTTCGGTTCTCTGCCCGTAGGAAACGTGCAGCAGCGCGATTTCTTCGTTTTCGGATTTGGCAATGGCGGCGGTGACGCACGAATCCATTCCGCCCGATACTAAAACGATTGATAATTTATCCATTTTTTATTTTGCCCGCGCGGGCGGATTTTTTAAACTCCGTGAACGTCCGCGCCCCAGATGTATTTGTGCAGTTGCAGGTTTAATCTTACTTTCAAACCGCTGCGCGAAACGGTTCCGGCGATTTCCGGTAAATTTTTCACGCCGAAAACGGGCGAAATCAAAACGCTGCGCGCGCGGTTTTCCAAATCGTATTTTTCGATAATCCGGCGCGCAAATTCCCAATCGTTTAAATCGGCGATGACAAATTTTACTTCGTCGCGGTCGGCGCGCAAGTGTTCGAGATTCGCCCAGTGATTTCGGTTGCTTTCGCCCGAAGCCGGACATTTGACATCTAAAATCAGCGCGGCGCGGGCGTCGACTTTTTCCGTCGGAACGAAGCCGCCGGTTTCGATTAAAACCTCGTAACCCGCGTCGCAAAGGCGCGCGATAAAGGGAAAAACGTTTTTCTGCGCGAGCGGCTCGCCGCCCGTTACTTCGACCAGACGGCAGCCGAAATCTTTTAGTTCGGCAAGGATTTCATCAAAGCTCAGGCGCGTTCCGCCCGTGAAAGTGTATTCCGAATCGCACCAGACGCAACGCATCGGGCAGCCCGTCAGACGCACGAAAGCGCACGGGCGACCGGCGTGCGTCGATTCGCCCTGAATCGAGAGAAAAATTTCGGTGATGCGCAAATTCATAAACGAAAATTCAAACAGGATAGACAGGATAAAAGGAATCAATTATCCCGTTCATCCTGTTTGAATTTTACTTGAAAATTAAAAGAATCCGAACCACGCAGCGACGTTTAAAAGCTCGCCGATGCCGAACGAAGCCAGATTAGCGACGACGATGGCAATAAACGAGCGAATCCAGTCTTTTGTCTCCAGCAAATTTTTCCGGCGAAAGGCGAGCCAGAACAAAAAACATTCGGCGGCGGGTGCAAAAGTTTCAGCGACGGCAAGATAAGCGATTCTGGAACGGTCGGAGCCGTCAAGCAGAAGCGCGGGCAGAACCAATATGACAATCGGATACGTGCAAGCCGTCAGCCACGCGCCGCAGGCGAGCCTTTGTTTAAAACTCAATTTCGGCGAAAGCCCAACGAGCAAAACCGGCGTTTCAATCAAAATCGTCGTCAGATAGCCGATTGGCAAAAAATACCAGAGGCGGCTTAGATTGCCGCTTTGCGCGGGAACAAAGTCAATATCGTCAAATAGAAACATATTTTTTGTGGCTAATCAGATTCCGAAATCGCATTAAAGAAAAGCGGAAAAGTCGCCAGGCTTTGACCGCGATATTGCGGGCGGAAGCCGAACAGGACAATCTTTCCTTTGCCGATATTGATGGAAACGAGCGCGGCTTTTCCGGCAATTTTTTCCGCGCCCAGAGCCCAGCCGGAAAGCAGAATGTTTTCGGGTTTTTCGGGATAGCGCGCGATGATTTCGACGTTTGTGTCGTCGCTGTCGGTTATCTCGAAGGCGGGCGAGCTTTCAAACCACGCGATTGATTCTTTCGGCATTTGCGCGGCGATTTTGTGGGCGGTATTGATTTCCGTTTTTAAGATTGAGCCGGGAATGTAGAAATCCTTGCGCTGCAAGCCTTCGGTCACGTCGCGGACGGGCACGCCGAGTTCTTTGATGGCAAAATCCGAGGCGCGGTTCAGGAAAACGAGCGTGCCGCCGTCTTCGACAAAACGGCGCAGATTTCTCGCGCCTTCCTTACCGATGCCGCCCGTGTATTCGTCGGGCATCGTTCCTTTCGCGTAGCCGTTCAGGATTTGGTTTGCCGGTTGGTCGGGAAAGATTATGTATTTGCTTTTAAACGTTTGACTCTTTATTTCCCGGTCGGTGACGGAAGCGCCCTCGAAACAGCATTTGTTAAGAAACCGCTCCGCATTCTCAGTCACCCAACGAGTCCAGCCTTCGTCCATCGAAGCGACTTTTGACTGGTAAATAAGATAATCGGGATTAGAACTATTATTAGAATTATTCCCGTCGCTGCAACCGCAGCCGCGACCTTGTTCGAGTCCATTTTTCGTCGCTCGATACACGAAAGGCTTGTAAATCGGCTTTGCTTCGACTCCCATTAAAAGCGGGAGAGTGTGAGCCGTCACGTCGTAGGGCGCGGCGGGATTTCCTTTTTCGTCGCGCAAATTCGGATAAATTTGTTTTTCTAAAAGAGCCTTTGCGAAATTTCCGTATGGTTGAGCAATCGGTATGACAACGGTTCCGGCGGGATATTTCTCCCCGTTGATTCGAAGATTGGCGGCGAATTTTGTTTCGACGCCGGCGCGCCGGAAGATTCCGAGAAGTTCTTCGCGCCGGAAGTATTCTTCCGAACCGCTTTCGTCCGCTCCGTCTTTCGGATACGGCAGAACGTAAGCAAACAACTCTCCGTCCCGGCGCGGTCTGACGGCTTCCCTGCCGATGGCGTAAAATCTCTTGAGCCAGGCTTCGCGATTGTCCGAAGCGTGCCGCAGCAGGCTGAAAGCGGCGGTCGTCATATAATTTGTAATGTCGCGCAGACGCCATTCGCCGCCGAGCCAGACGGGCGAAAAATTCGCCGATTCTTTCCGCACGTCATAGCCCGGACCGTTGCGCAAATCTTCGTATTTAAGCGTTATCGGCGTCGCTAATTTTGCCGAAGCCGTCTCCGACAGGATTCGCACGCCGCCGTGATAATGCGAATAGGCGCGCGCCGGCGTCCACGCGTCGTAAGTCGAATTTGTAGTAATTCCCTGAAAGCCTGCGGCGCGTAAATCGTTCGCCATAAAATTGCCGAGTTCCGTGTAGCCTTCGACGATTTCCTGCGGCACGTTCGGCTCGACCGGCGGCATATACGGCGGCAGAAACAGCCGCGAGCCGCGCTCGCCCTGCTGGTGAATGTCGTGGACGATTTGCGGATGCCATTCGTTGTGGATTTTATCAACCGTCAACTGCGTTTCGACTTGCGTGAAAGCATACCAGTCGCGGTTGTTGTCGTGCCCGACGTATTTGTGGTAAAGCTCCGGCGGCGAAGTGCCCTCGAAAGGCGTTCCCAGGGTTTTGTCATACCAGTTTTTGACGATATCGACGCCGTCCGGGTTTAAGGACGGCACGAGCAGGATGATTGTGTTTTGCAGAATCTTTTGAATTTCCGGCTCGTTTGACGACGCCAGCCGGTGCGCAATCAGCATCGAGGAAAGCGTCGAGCCGACTTCCGTCGAATGAATTCCGCAGGTGATTAAAACAATCGTCTTGCCTTGCCTGATTAAGCTTCGGGCGAGCCGGTCGCTGCTTTTCAGAAGTCGCGGGTCGGCGAGCCTGGCGTTTATAGCTTTGTATTTTTCGAGATTTTTTAAATTTTCCGGCGCGGAAATCGTGGCGTAAACAAAAGGTCTGTCGAGCGTCGTTTTGCCGATTTCCTCAAACCGGACGCGGTTGCTCGCCGCGTCGAGTTTTTTGAAATAATCAACCGTCTGCGTCCACGAAGCGAGCTTGCGGTCGTCGCCCGGCGCAAAGCCGAGCGTGTCTTTCGGCTCGGGAATTTTCGTCTGCGCAGCGGCGGAAAAAGCAAAAAGAAGAATCAGCGCGCAAAGACGCAGCGGCGCGACGGAAAAAACGGAGAAAAAACTGTTTTTGAACATTTAATTTTGAAACCTCGAATCGTATCTGCCGCTTTTTATTATAAGCGCCGCGAATAAAATTGAAATTTTTAACATAAATTAAGTTGCTGACATTCTATATTAAAATTGATTTTCGCCGAAATTATTTTAAATTAGTAGAAAAAATGTTCTCCGCAAAGAAAAAAATCTTTTTTTCTTGCGGAAAAGCCGGTTTTTGACTTGTTTGCCGATAAACCGCTTGCCACAGAGGGCTTTCGCAAGTTAAATTAACGCAAGTTTCAATTCAAAAACTTTCCCGGTTTTACAAAATTCAAGGAGGCTTTTCCAGTGAAGAGAAATCCTTTTCTCGAAAAATTCAGTCCGTATATTCCCGCCGCGGTGACGAATATGCGCGAGCTGTCGCTGCTGCCGCTGATTATCGGAACGATTCTCGGCGTCATTTTCGGCGCGTCGTCGCTGTATCTGGTTCTGAAAGTCGGCTTGACGGTCAGCGCGTCGATACCCGTCGCCGTCATTTCGATAACGCTGTTTCGGCTTTTGTCGAAAGCGAGAATCACGCGCGACGCAACGATTCTCGAACACAATATCGTGCAGACGGCAGGCTCGGCGGGCGAATCCATCGCTTTCGGTCTGGGCGTGACGATGCCCGCGATTCTGATTCTCGGCTTCGACCTTGAGCTTTCGCGCGTGATGCTGGTCGCCGTGCTCGGCGGACTTTTGGGAATTTTAATGATGATTCCGCTGCGCCGCGCTTTGATTAAAGACCAGCACGGCATTTTAAAATACCCGGAAGGCACGGCTTGCGCGCAGGTTCTGATTGCGGGCGCGTCGGAAGAATCGCGCGCCGCTTCGATTGAATCCGAAAAGGTGCGCACCGACGAATCGGCGACCAACGGCGGAAAAGTTATCGCCATCGGTTTCGGCATCGGCTTTCTTTTCAATACGCTGATGCAGGTTTTCAAAGGCTGGAAGGAAGTTCCCGGAAAACAATTCGACACGCCTTTCAGAGGCGGCTCGATTTCGCTGGAAAATAATCCGGCGCTGCTCGGCGTCGGCTACATCATCGGACCTAAAATCGCCGGAATTATGTTTGCGGGCGGCGCTTTGTCTTATCTGGTATTAATCCCGATGATTGTTTATTTCGGCGAATTTTTGGCGGTTCCGCTCGCGCCGGAAACCACGAAGACGATTCACGATTTGTTTTATATTCCGGTTGCCAATGGCGGCGGTTTCGATTTTGGCAAAGGCATCAGAAACATTCAAAGCAGTTATGTTTTATACATCGGCGCGGGCGCTGTCGCGGCGGGCGGAATGATTTCGCTGGCGCGCAGCCTGCCGACGATTTGGCACGGTTTAAAGGGCGGACTCGCCGATTTTCGCGGCAGCGCCGCAGGCAGCAGCGCCGCCGAAACCGATAATGCGCCGCGCACCGACCGCGACCTTTCGATGAAATGGGTGATTGCCGGTATTTTAGGATTAATTATCGCTATCACGCTCGCGCCGTCTTTAAAAATGAATTTACTCGGCGCGATTCTGATTATCATTTTCGGATTTTTATTTGTCACCGTTTCCTCGCGCCTGACGGGCGAAATCGGCTCGTCGTCAAATCCGATTTCCGGAATGACCGTCGCCACACTGCTTTTGACTTGTCTGGTTTTTCTGATTATCGGCTGGGTGCAGCCCGACCCGTATTTTGTCACGGCTTTAAGCATCGGCGGAATTGTCTGCATCGCCGCATCGAACGGCGGCACGACTTCGCAGGATTTAAAAACCGGATTCTGGGTCGGCGGAACGCCGTGGAAACAGCAAATCGCCATTCTGGTCGGCGCGACGGCGTCAGCCTTGCTGCTAGGTCCGATTCTGATTCAGCTGAATACTTCTTCGACGGTTTATCAAAAGGTCGAGCCGACGGATTTCAGCCAGCAATTTGTCGTTCCCGAACAACAGTTGTCGCGCGACGGGACGGAACTGAAAGGCGAAAAAGTTGCCGACGCGTATTTTAACGACCAGAATACATACCGGGTTTGGCACAACACGGACACCGCTCACGGAAAGCCCGGTCGTTATCTGATTGATACGCAGGGCAAGCCGGTTTATCTGGTTGACCCGGGCATCGGCGGCACGATAACGAGACGCGCCGATAACACGGAGGTCGTCAAGTATGACCCGCCGAAGGCGACTTTGATGAGCTATATTATCAAAGGCATTTTGAGCCAGCAGCTGCCGTGGGGACTGGTGCTTTTAGGCGTGATGATTGCCGTTGTGCTGGAACTTGCCGGGATTCCGTCGCTGGCGTTTGCGGTCGGGCTTTATCTGCCGATTTCGGTTTCCGCGCCGATTTTCGTCGGCGGAATTGTGCGTTGGGCGGTTGATATTTACTTAAAGAAGAAACTGGCTAACCGAAATTTAACGGAAGACGAAGTAATCGCCGAAACCGATAAAAGTCCGGGCGTTCTGCTGGCATCCGGCTACATCGCGGGCGGGGCTTTGGCAGGCATTTTACTCGCTGTAGCGACCGAGTTTTTGAGTAAAAGAATGGATGCTTTCCAAACCTGGTCGCAAGCCAACAACCCGTTTTTCGCCGGTCCGAATTCTGATTGGCTGGGGCTGATTCCGTTTTGGATACTGGCAATCGTGCTTTACTATGTCGGTCGCGAACTGCTTTTGAGCGGCAAAAAACCGAGATAGATTTTAAAATTAAATTAGAAACCGAAGCCGTTTTGCTTTATACTCTCGCAGAACGGCTTTTCGTTTTAACGAAAGCGAATTTTCTCTGAATCAGGGAGACTTAAATGTCGTACCAGCACAATATGCGCTTGCTTTTTTTAAAGATTTTTCTTTGCTTTTCCGGCTTGTTATTCGGTTTTTCGGTTTTCACGGAAACCGCTTTTCTGCAAAACACGCCCCCGAAACCGCAATCGACCGCCCAACGCGCCGCGACACCGCGCCCGAAAAAGAAAGGCTCGAATACTAATGCCGAAGTAGTGCTGGAAACCGGAGAGTTTACGAGAAACGGCAACGTGGCAAGCAGCGTTCCGACGCCCGCGCCCGTGCCTGCCCATTCGACCGTTCGCGGAAGAGTTTTTTACGCCGATACGGGCAGAGCGGTCAAGCGCGCCCCGATTATGCTGATGCGGGAAAAAGGTCTGGGCGGACCGGGCAATATGCCGAGCGGCTTGACCGACAACGACGGAAATTTTCAGATGAAAGATATCGAGGCGGGCGTTTATTACGCGATGGTCAACGCGCCGGGCGTGGTCTCGCCGCTGGCTTTCATGGATTTTTCGAAGGCGCGCGGCGGCGCGTCGGAAGCGGAAGAATTTGAAAAAGCCGCCGAAGGATTTGAAAAAATAATCGTCGACGGGATAACCGACCTCGACGTGCAGATTCCCGCTCGTCGCGGCGGCGCTATCGGCGGGCGCGTAATGTATGACAACGGCGACCCGGCGGTCGGCGTCAAGGTCGAGATTCTGCGCAAGGTGAATGATAAATTTATACCCGTCATCCCGAATTTCAGCGCGATTTTTTCGATGATGACGGGCGGCGGCTCCTACCAGACCGACGACCGCGGAATTTATCGTTTTTCCGGTTTGCCGGCGGGCGAATATATCGTCAAAGTCACCGAAAGCGTTTCGCACAGCGAAGGCGGCGGACGCCGGTCTTACAATGAATTCGAGCTTATGTTCGGCAGCGGAAATTCTCTTTTGAATATGTTTTATCCCGATGTTTTCGAGCCGAAAGCGGCAAATATCATCAACCTCGAACTCGGTCAGGAAATAGTCGAAATCAATATGGCGATTCCGAGCCGGAGCCTTTATAAAATCGAGGGCAAAATCGTTTCGCGCAAAGATAAAACGCCGGTCAAAGCGCGAATTACCCTGAAACGCGAAGGCGAGGAAGACTTCTATTCAATTTTCAGCGAAATCAACCGGCGCGAGCATAGTTCGGCGACCGACGAAAACGGAAACTGGAAGTTTAAGGAATTGCCGAAGGGAAATTACAAGCTCGTGATTGAGCCGATTCAGAGCGAAAGCGAGTATGGCGAAACTCTGGGCGATTATTACAATTCCAATACGGCGACGAACGTGCAGAAAAATTCGCCGCCGAAACCGAAATTAGCCAAAAAAGTTCAGGAGATAAAGCTCGAAGATAAAGACCTTTCGGAAATGGTTATCGAACTCGGCTACGGCGCGACGATTGCAGGAACAATCAGCGTCGAAAACAACGAGAAAATGCCCGGCAGAGTTTCCGTCGTCGCGCTCAACACGGATAGTGAACTAAGCGTGTCGGACAGCGTTTCAAATTACAACGGCAATGATACCGTTACGGGAACGACCGGCGGCAACAGCAATGTAATTCGGTCAATGGACAACGTGATGCGGACGACAGACAGCGCCGACAACGATTTCGAATTGGAAAACGTCATCGAAGGCAAAACCGATATTTATATTCACTCCGCCGACGAAAATTATTACGTCAAAAGCGCCACGGCGGACGGCGTTGATTTACTCGCCGGTAAAATTGAAGTAAAAGACGGCGACGCTCTCAGAAACGTCCGGATTATTCTCAGCAAAAACGTCGGGACGCTGAAGGGAAAAGTCGTCAACGAAAACAACGAGCCGCTCAAAAACACACAACTTACTCTGTTGCCGACTGACCCGACGCGCCGCCTCAACCCGTCGTTTTTCCGCCTCGTCAAAACCGACGCCGACGGACAATTTGAAACGAAGCTTCCGCCGGCGGAATTTGCCGTCGTCTTTATTGAATTGGAAAAATTTCCGCGAAAGCCGGCGGAAATCGACCAATGGTATGACAAAGCGGTGAAGGACGCGCAGAAAGTCACCATCGAAACCGGAAAAACCGAAAATCTGACGATTCGGAAAATAAAGAAATAAATTGCAAAACATTGTTTACTTTTCTGTACGGAACGCGCTATAATCACCGATAGCGCGTTTTGCTTTCTCCCGAACGCCCGTTCACGCGAAACATTCAGCGCCATTCATTTCAAACTTTTCCGTCAGATTTTTCGGAGTCAAAATCAAATGTTCAACAAACTTTCCAAAGCGAATTTCCGTCTGAAAATGTCTCTTTTCGGCGTCTGTCTTTCGATTGTCGTGATTACCGCCGGCTGCACGGCGTCGGCAAAAAATCACGACGAAACTTCATCCGTGCAGACCAAAACCATCGAAGAAAAAAACAATGCCGCGCCGAACGCGCCGAAAAACGCTTATGTCAAAGGCAGAATTCAGGTCAAGCCGAATTCGCCCGCCGACGCCGTGCGAGTGTTTTATAAAAACCTGCGCGAGCGTCGTTTCCGCGAGGCGATGCTGATGACCAACGTGCGTCCGGCAATCGAAGGCTTGACCGACGCGGAAATGCAGGATTTAAGCGCCGATTTCGAGCCGATTGCCAGACAGGTTCCGGCGGATATTCAAATCAACGGCGAAATCGTCACGGGAAATTCGGCGAGCGTAACGGTGAAAATACCGAACGACGAAACCGGCGTTCTGGAAGACAAAGCTTTAAATCTGCGCCGCGAAAACGACGCCTGGATTATTTTGACGGCGGATGAAAAAGCCGAAGCGCTGGTCAAAAAAGAAGGCAAAAATTACTTTTTCAATATTCGCGTCGAGATTCATCACGTCGAAGCCCAGCTGATGCTGGAGCGCATCGCCAAAGCGCAGACGGTTTACGCCTTGCGAAACCCGAATGCTTTCGCCGATATGCAGACGCTTATCGAGCAGGGCTTGCTGGCGGGCGACGCGCAGAGCGCCGAATCGACCGGCTATCGCTACACCATCTCGCTTTCGTCGGACAAAAAGAAATACTTTGCGACGGCTGAGCCTGCCGTTTACGGCAAAACGGGAAAGCTTTCATTTCTGGTCGAGGTCGAAGGCGCAAATAAAGAAGCGCGTTTCAAAAGCCAGGATAAAAAGGGTCAGCCGCTGAAAAAATAACGAATCGAAAAACGGCTGAAAATTGTCAGAAACCCGCGGCGTTCTTCTTCCGCAAACGCCGGCGTTACCGGGTTTGAGGCGGTTGCCCAGTTAAATGTCAGATGTAATTCGCAAATTTATTTCCAGGCTCAACCTGTCATTCGTCGAAAACCGGAGCGCGCGCCGATATAATCTTCAGGTGCCCGTTCGGATTACGATTGAGCCGGACGAGGCGAACGGAAAACTGACGACGAAACGCGAAAGCCTTTCCGCCGGCGGCGAAACAAAAGATTTAAGCAAATCCGGCATCGCCTTTATCGTTCCTTCGATTCGACTGCGCGAATATTATATGGTCGGCGAAAACCGCACTTTGCAAGCCGAGCTGGATTTGCCGAACGGCAAAATACGAATGCAAATCGTCGGCGTCAGATACGAGCAAATCGGCATTCACGATTCTTCGGTCAGCTATCTGATCGGCGCGAAAATTTTATTTATCGCGCCGCTCGAACGGGAGATTTACGAGCAATATCTGAAATACGGCAACAAGGTGAAAACCGATAAAGCACGAGATTTTTCGCTCGAAACGGAAAGTTAAAAAAGGCAAAAGGCAAAAGGCAAAAGGCAAAAGTAAGGAAGTAGTTTTCTTCACTTTTGCCTTTTTACTTTTGCCTTTTGCCTTGATTACTTTTTGTGCTTTAATTTTTTTATGACTAAAAAAGTTGGAGTCGGGATTATCGGAACCGGATTTGCGCGGACGGTGCAGATTCCTGCGTTTCAAAAAATCGAAGGCGCGCAGCTGGTTTCGGTTGCCAGCGCGCGGCGCGAAAACGCCGAAAAAGCGGCGCGGGATTTTAATATTCCGCATTGGACGGGCGATTGGCGCGAGACGGTCGAAAGAGCCGACGTGGATTTGATTTGCATCACCACGCCGCCGGTTTTTCACCGCGAGATGACGCTTTACGCGCTGGAGCGCGACAAACATATTTTGTGCGAAAAGCCGATGGCGATGAACGCGGTCGAGGCGCTTGAAATGTGGGAAAAATCGAAAGCGAAAAACCTGCTCGCCGTGATTGACCACGAGCTGCGTTATTTGAACGGCAGGCGAAGAGCCTTCGAAATGATTCGCGCCGGAGAAATCGGAAAAATCCGTCACGCAAAATACAATTTTCGCGCGCCGCATCGCGGAAATCCGGACGCGCCGTGGAATTGGTGGAGCGACGAAAAACAAGGCGGCGGCGCGCTCGGCGCTATCGTCTCGCACATTTTCGATTCTTTGCGCTGGTTTACGGGCGCGGAAATCTCACGGGTTTTCTGTCAATTGCAAACGCACGTAAAGCAGCGCAAAGATTCAAATGGCGAGACGCGCGAGGTGACGACCGACGACGAATCGAATTTGATTCTGCGATTTGCCGACAATGATTTGACCGAAGACGCGACCGCGAACATTTCGACTTCGATGGTCGAATATCCGGCGTATCAAAATCGCGTCGAATTGTTCGGAACGGCGGGCTCGATTCGCGTCGAATACGACGGCGAGCTTTTTATCGGAAAACCGGGCGACGCCGGCTGGCAAAAAATTGAGCTGGATTTAAACGACCGGATCGAAACCGCGCCGAATACGGGCTGGAACAACGGTTTTATCGTTTTCGCCCAGCAAATCGTCAAAACTTTGCAGGCAGGCGAAACGGAAGTGGAAAACGCGGCGACTTTTGAAGACGGCTATAAAATTCAGATTGCGCTGGACGCGGCGCGCGAATCGAACGAAACCGGCTGCATCGTCAAAATTTAATGCGTCGGGAAATTGCTCGCAGACGAAGCGGATTCGGCGACTCGATAAGCGCGAATGAAGAAATTTATAAAAATTATATTAGCGATTTTCGGCGTTTCGCTCATCGCGTTTACAGGGATTTTCTTTTTCGTTCTGCCCGCGAAAATCGAAGCCGATTTGAATCCGGTTATCAATAAACCGCCGTATCAAATCAGCGAAAAAGCGCGCGCGCTGCACGAAAAGCTTTTCATTGCGGATTTGCACGCCGATTCGCTTTTATGGAATCGAAACCTGCCGGAAAAAAGCGAGCGCGGGCAGGTTGACGTGCCGCGCCTGCTGGAAGGCAACGTCGCTTTGCAGGCTTTTACGGTCGTGACGAAATCGCCGCGCGGGCTTAATATCGAGCGCAACACCGATGAAACCGATAATATTTACTGGCTGGCGCTGGCGCAGCGCCAGCCGCTCGAAAATCTTTCGAGCCTGACGAAACGCGCCCTCTGGCAGGCGTCGAAGCTTCACGAATACGCCGAAAAATCAAACGGGAAACTCCTTATCATCAAAACGAAAAGCGATTTGCGCGAATTTGTCGAGCGCCGCCGAAGCGAAAAAATAATCGGCGGCTGGCTCGGCATCGAAGGCGCGCACGCTCTGGACGGAAAAGTCGAAAACGTTGACGTTCTTTTCGATGCGGGTTTTCGGATGATGTCGCCGTCGCACTTTTTCGACAACGACATCGGCGGCTCGGCGCACGGCGTCCGGAAATACGGCTTGACGGAAAAAGGCAGGGAAATGATTCGCCGGATGGAGGCGAAGGGAATGCTGGTCGATGTCGCGCACGCTTCGCCGAAAGTTATCGAAGACGTTTTGCAGGCGGCGACAAAACCCATTGTGGTTTCGCACACCGGCGTCAAGGGAACCTGCAATAATCAACGGAATTTGAGCGACGAGCAATTACGGGCAATCGCCGGAACGGGCGGCGTTATCGGCATCGGTTTCTGGGACACGGCGGTTTGCGGCGCAGACGCGCAAAGTATTGCCAGAGCGATTCGTTACGCGGCAAACGTCGTCGGCGCGCCGCACGTCGCGCTCGGCTCGGATTTTGACGGCTCGGTGAAAGTTCCTTTCGATACGAGCGGCGAAGCTTTGATTACGGAAGCCTTATTGAATGAAAATTTTTCCGAAGATGAAATCGCCCAAATTATGGGCGGAAACGTCCTGAAGCTGCTTTCGGAACAACTGCCCGATTGAAATCCGGATTCAAAGAAACAAAGTGCGCCGCCGCATTATTAATAATTGAAACGCAGCCCGGAAACGGCGTTCCCGCAGGCAATAAGAAAAAATCTATTGGGAAAGAGACGCAATTAGCTTTTGAAAATCCAAAAGCAGTGATAAATTATAACAATTCTTGGCGAGCCGGTTTATCAGAGCAATCTTAAATCGCGTTTATAAAGCGCACGGTGCGCGAAAGTCGTAAATTAAACGTATCGGTTCTTAGTTAAAAGCCGCTCGGTTAAGAGTCTTTTTTCTTTGTCCACCTGTTCATCAATCAAAAATCTTTAAGGTTTTGAAACTGTTTTGCCGAACAGGCAGGGCTTTTGTGTCGGCTTCGGATTCGGTGGTAATTCACGACAAATTACCAAAACCGTTCATTAGCAAGACGGACGAAAATTTTTACCGGGAGAAATCATAATGCGAAAATTAATATTTATTCTAGGCTTTCTCGTACTGAGCGTTTTTTCCATTACCATCAGTTTGAAAGTCGCGGCGCGGGTTGAAAATGCCGACCAGGAAATGCAGGAGGACGAGCCTGACCTGCCGGGCGGCGCGAAGATTGACAAGGAAGAATTCTTACGTTTAAGGGCTGAACACGTGTCTACGCTGCAAGGTATGGACAGCGCCAGACCCGATTCGCGCGCCAAATCAATCGCGCAGATGGAGCAAGGCGAAAGGGCGCTCGCCCAGCGCCGCGCCGCGCTGAATCAGCCGCTCGGTTCGATGTGGCTGCCGCTCGGTCCGGCGCCGATTCCGGTAAACGCGACCACTTCGAACAGCGGGCGCGTTTCGGCAATCGCCGTGCACCCGACGAATCCGAATATCGTCTATGTCGGCACGGCGCAGGGCGGTTTGTATCGTTCGGTGAACGGCGGCGAGACGTGGACGCCGTTGCTCGACGGCGCGTTGACGCTGGCAATCGGCGCGGTCGCCATTTCGCCGTCAGACCCGTCGACGGTTTTCGTCGGCACCGGCGAATCTACTTTGTGCAGCAGCGGATGTTTTATCGGCGTCGGTCTGTATCGCATCACGAACGCGGATTCAAATCCGGTGGTTTCGCCGGTTCTTAACCGCGATGCGTCGGGCAGCGACGTTTTCACCGGGCGCGCGGTCAGCGAAATCATCGTCCATCCGACCAACCCGAATATTTTATTTACGACGACGACCAGCGGTATTGCCGGTATCGGCGCAAGCACGACCGGTTTGACCTTACCGGCAGCCGGACTTTACCGGACGACGAATGCGATGGCGGCAAACCCGACATTTGACAAGATTGCGGTTCAGGGAACGCTTGCTCCCAGCCGCTCGATTACCGACTTGGCGGTCGAGCCGGGCAATCCGAATCGTATGGTCCTCGGCGTTGTCGGCAGCGGCGGCGACGGCGGCGTTTATCTTTCGACCGACGCGCTTGCCGCAACGCCGACTTTTGCGCGCACTTTAACCACCGGCGACGGCGCAAGTCTCGGACGAACGGAATTTGCCATTAACAAAGTCGGCGCGGTCGTCACTGTTTACGCCGCAACCGGAACCGCCAACGGAACGCTTTATAAATCCATCGACGGCGGCGCGGCTTTCCTTCCGGCTGGCGGCGGCACGGGTTTTTGCAGCACCCAGTGTTTTTACGATATTGCCGTCGAGGTTGACCCGACCGACGCGAATAAAGTTTATCTCGGCGGCTCGCCGTCTCTGGTTTTCGGGCGCTCGACGACCGGCGGAGCGGCTTTTACAAACAGCTCCAGCGGGCTGCACGTCGATACGCAGGCGTTTGCGCTTGCGCCGTCCGACTCGAACATAATGTATTTCGGCAGCGACGGCGGAATCTGGAGAACGACGACTGTCACCACGACGGGAGCCATTCCCTGGACGACTTTAAATAACTCGACTTTTAGCGCGACGCAGTTTATGGGTCTCGCCCTGCACCCGACCGACCGTCATTACCTGCTCGGCGGAACGCAGGATAACGGGACGGAATATCTCGCGCCCGACGGCGTCACGTGGATTCGCTCGGACGGCGGCGACGGCGGTTTTGCCGTCATCGACCAGAACGCGACTTCGCCGACCAATACCGTGTCGTATCACACCTATTTTAATCAGACCACCACGCAGGTCGGTTTCGAGCGCGCATTAACGACCGAGCCGAACGGCGACCCGTTCTGGAATACTTTTCTCGGCTGCCGCAACGGAACGTCGAACAACGGTATTCTCTGCGCCGACGCGGTTTTGTTCTACGCGCCGCTGGTTCGCGGTCCGGGCAATCCGAATACGATTTACTACGGCTCGATTCGCCTGTATCGCTCGGATAATCAGGGCACGGCGATGACCGACGTGAGCGGAACGCTGCCGGCGCGCATCAGCGCGATTGCGATTGCACCGCAGGACGATGCCGTGCGTCTCGTCGGCTTGACGAACGGACAGGTTTTTCTTTCGACGACCGCCGGCGCGACGACGATGACCAACGTCACCGGCTCGATTCCCGCGCGTTACATCGGGCGCATCGCGATTGACCCGACGAACGCGAACGTCGCTTACGTCGCGCTGAACGGATTCGGTCTGTCCGCCGGTCAGCACGTCTGGAAAACCACGAATTTGCTGAGCGGCGCGCCCGTCTGGACGGCTGCCGGAAGCGGTATTCCCGACACTCCAACCAACGCTTTTGTGATTGACCCGGCAAATACACAGATTCTTTATGCCGGAACGGACATCGGTGTCTTTCGTTCAACGAACGGCGGCACGAGCTGGGAACCGTTTAGCGACGGCTTGCCGCGCATCGCCGTTTTCGGTATGGAGATTCAGGCTGTGCACCGCGTTTTGCGCATCGCCACGCACGGGCGCGGCATCTGGGAAATGAATCTGAACGTTCCGTCGCGCCGCGTGGTCGCCGATTTTGACGGCGACGGCAAAACGGACGTTTCGGTCTATCGACCGGCGGACGGCACCTGGTATCTGAACCGCTCGCAGGCTGGTTTCACGGCGGCGCAGTTCGGCATCTCCAGCGACCGTATCGTGCCGGGCGATTACGACGGCGACGGCAAAACCGACCTGGCGGTTTATCGTAACGGCGACTGGTATATCATTAACAGCTCGAACCAAACGTTTACAGCCGTCCATTTCGGCATTGCGGCAGACAAACCCGTGCAGAATGATTATGACGGTGACGGAAAAACCGATTTGGCGGTCTATCGCCCGGCGGACGGGACGTGGTATCTGCTGCGCTCGCAGGCGGGATTTACCGGCGTTCAATTCGGTTTATCGACCGACGTGCCGACGCCGGCTGACTACGACGGCGACAATAAAGCTGATATTTCCGTCTTTCGTCCGTCGGACGGCACCTGGTATCGCGTAAATTCCGCCACCGCTCAGTTTGTGGGCGTGCAATTCGGCACGAACGGCGACATCCCGGTTCCGGGCGATTTCGACGGCGATACGCGCGCCGACGTCGCCGTCTTTCGTCCGTCGCTCGGCGATTGGTATGTGCTGAAAAGCTCCGGCGGCTTAATCCTGAGTCACTTCGGGCAAAACGGCGACGTTCCCGCGCCCGGCGATTACGACGGCGACGGCAAAACGGATTTGGCGGTTTATCGCGGCGGCGCGTGGTATCTGCTGAACAGTTCGTCAGGCTCGTTTAACGTGGTGAATTTCGGAGTTGCGGCGGACACGCCCGTTCCGTCGCGGCAGAATCCGTAAAAGTGAAAAGGCGGAAAAGTGAAAAAGTGAAAAAGCCGGTTGAGTATAATTCAACGAAACTTTTTCACTTTTTCACTTTTCCGCTCTTTTACTCTTTTACTCTTTTACTTCATATATTTATCGAGAAAATCGGCGACGAGCGGGTAAAGCTCAAGCCGATTTTTCAGTTTCGAGATGCCGTGACCTTCGTCGTTGAAGAGTTTGTATTCGACGACCGCGCTGCGTTCTTTTAAGATTTTGACGATTTGTTCGGCTTCGGTGTAAGGCACGCGCGGGTCGTTTCGCCCGTGAATGACAAAGAGCGGCGTTTTGATTTTATCGACTTTGGCAATCGGCGAGATGCGGCGCAGGAACTCGATGTCTTTATCAAGCATTCCGTATTCGACTTCGCGCTGGCGCCGACGATAGCCGGAAGTATTTTTTAAAAAAGTTTCCCAGTTGACGATGCCGACCGTGTTGACCGCCGCCGCCCACAGTTCGGGATAAAGCGTAATCGCCGCCATCGTCATATAACCGCCGTAGCTGCCGCCCATCACGGCGATGCGTTTGGCGTCCGCGCCGCCCGACGTTTTCAGCCATTCGACCGCGTAAGCCAAATCCTTCACCGAATCTTCGCGTTTTTCCACGTCGTCCAGATGCGAGAAAGTTTTGCCGTAGCCGGTCGAGCCGCGCACGTTCGTCGCCAGAACCGCGTAGCCGCGCGACAGATAATATTGATAAAGCGGATTAAAGCCCGCGCGTTCCTGTCCTTCCGGTCCGCCGTGAACGCTGACGATGACGGGATTTTTTTGAATAAGACCCTTGCCGGAAATGATTCCAACCGGCGGACGATAATACCACGCGGGAATCTCGCGCCCGTCGAAGGTTTTGTATTTAATCAGCTGCGGCTCGACAAACGATTCCTGAGCGATTCCGGCGCGGTCGCTTTTCGTGATTTGAGTTAATTTTTTCGATTTAATATCGTAAAGCCAGATGTCGGTGTTATTTTTCGCCGAACTGAACGTAAAAGCCAGCTTGCCGCCGTCGTTGGAGAATGTCAGACCGCCGGCGATGCCGCGCGCGGGCAGTTTTACGATTTCGTTTTTGAAATTGAGATTGGAGATGAGCGGTTTTCCGGTGACTTCGATTTTTCTTAAATTAAGCTCGCTGAAGCCTTCGCGGTTGATTGTGTAGGCGAGCAAATCGCCGCGTGGCGAAAGCTCGATGCCTTCCGTGTCCCACTCGGCGTTTTTCTCGACATAGAACATCTTGTTTTCCGCGTCCGTCCGAACATTACCGATTTGCGCGAGCGATGAAAATTCGCGGTCGCTGTTCGCCGATAAAACAATCGAATCGCCGTCGGGCAGAAAATCGACGTCGCCGAACTCGCTCGCGCCGGTGTGCGGCGTCAAAAGCGTCGCTTTGTTTGTTTCGACGTCGAGCAGATACAAATTATTGTCCAGACTCAATTCCGTTCCCGAGCGCGAAATGACGAGCTTTCTGCCGTCGCCGGAAACCGCCGCCACCGAATTGCTGCCGTCCTGTTTGTAAATGATTGTTTCAATCGAATCGGCATCGCCGGCTTTGGCAAATTCCATCATATAAACGTCGAAATAGTTCGGGTTGCGTTCATTCGACGTATAAAAGACACGCTTTCCGTCCTTCGACCAGCCGCCGAAATTATGCCGCACTTTCGGGTCATTTGTCAGCTCTTTAATCTGCGAGCCGTCGTTCGACATCCAGAAAAGCTGCGTATTTTCATTGCCGCCGCGCGCCTTGCCGAAAACCAGTCCGTTGCCGGCGGGCGACCAGCGCACAAAACCGACATTATCGTCGTAATTCGTGATTTGCTTCGGCGCGCCCGACGGCAAATCCATCATCCAGATTTGCGCGGTTCCGGTCACGTTGGTTAAATAAGCGAGACGTTTTCCGTCGGGCGAAAGGCTGGGCGAAACCGCCGAGCGGATATTTAAATATTGCTGAATCGTGTAATTCTGCGCGGCAGTCGAAATCGAAAACGCGCTCAAAACAATCAGCGCCAGGAAAAACTTCTTCATCTTTTTCTCCTCAGAAAATAAAAACGGACAGTGAATTTTTATACATTATCCACTAAAAAGCGGTAAACGGTAAACGGTAAGTCGCAGTTATCAAATAACGAACTTACCGTTTACCGCTTGCCACTGATACTATTTGTATTTTGCCAGAAACGCCCTGACGTCGTCGCGCATTTCGGTTGTGACCGTGTGTTTGACGTTCGGGTAAAGCCGGAATTCGGCGCGCAAGCCGCTTTGCTCGTAGAGCGCTTTGGAAATCGTCCAGCGCTCGACCGGCGTTTTGCCGAAAAGCTCGAAAATCAGATTCTTGTCTTCTTCCTCGTAAGAATCGCCGAAGACGACCGAATCGTTTTCGTCCCGGTCGCCGAGAAAGACGAAAAGCGGAACTTTCCGAAGATTTTTCAAATCCAGCGCGGCGCCCGAAACCGCTTTCAAATCGTCCGTGCCGATTGGATAACGCAGAGTTTTTTCTTTAAAGACGGAAGCGGGCGCAATCGCCCAGCCGCCGGGCGAGCCGATTGCCGCCGCCTTGACGCGCGCCGGATGCAGAAACGTAAAACGATTGGCAAACATTCCCGACGCCGAAAAACCGTTGAGCAAAACGCGCTCGTCAAACTTCAGATTTTCCTTTCGCAAACGCGCCCGCGCGTCGTCAATCATCGCTATCAACTGCCAATCGAATCGACGATATTCCTTTTTGTCGTTGATTAAAGCATCGCGGTCGAGCGCGTGCGTGTAAATCCGCCAATCGGTTTGCGGGCGCGGAAAAACCGGCATCAAAACCATCACGCGCAGCACGGAAGCGACCTCGCGGCTCATCGCCATTCTTTTTTTTACGTCCGCTTCGTGAACGTCGAGCGCGTCGTCAAGCGTTCCGGTATTGTTCGGCAAAACGAGAATCGTCTGCCTTTCCTTCCGCGCCCGCGCCTCGCGCAGCTCCGGCGGCAAATATAAATAATACGGGTAAGCAAAACCTTTCTCCGGCGCGGCTTCAATCTTAAAAGGCGCGGTCGAAATTTTCGTTTCGCCGCCGGCAATCTGCGCTGCCGAAGCTCCGGCGAGAAATAAAAGAAACGATAAAATATAAATAACATTTTTCATAACAGTTTCTTTTACGCCGCCCGCAAAACCCGCGTTCCAAATGTTTTTAACAACTTACCCGTTTGGGTAAACCGAAGGCGGTAAGCAGTATGAGGTTTGAATATTCAACGTTGAATTGTAAAATCTGACTGCTTTTCGCTTTCTGCCTACCGCCTTTCGTCTTCTTCCCGTTTACAAATTAATCTTCCGATTCTCGCCGCCGTCGGCGCGTTCGCCAGTCACCATCGCTTTGACGAAGCCGGCAAGCTGCACCAGCGTCGAGGACGGCGAATCCCAATATTCGGCTTGTTCGACGCCGACTTTCAGCAAAACCAGATTCGGGTCTTCCAGCCCGTCGGGAAACCACGCTTTATAAATCGGATTCCAAAGCTCTTCGATTTTCGCGCGGTCTTTGACGATTTCCGCCGTTCCCGTGACCGAAACATACGTGTTCGAATCGGGCGCGGCGTAAGAAACATTAACGCGCCGGTCTTTTTCGATTTCCTCCGTCTTGTGCGTCTCCGAACTGGTAAAAAACCACAAATCGCCGTCGAAATCGAATTCCTGCGTCTGCATCGGACGCGAGCGCAAAATGCCCCAGTCAATCGTCGTCAGCATCGCCACCTCGACGTCTTTGATTAAATCGTTCAGCTTGCGGATTGATTCTTGTCTTTTGTCTTCCATTTTACCTTCCCTTTTTCGATTGTAATTTATATTTTAACTTTACTTTTTACGAGCAAAGTTTTCAAACTATACATTCGCGCAGTTTCTGAATGAAGGTTTGTGCTTGCGATGTTTTGAAACGATATTCAATCGTTCCCGCCCATTCGTTGTGAAACAGCGAGGCGTCGAAGGCGACCAGTAAAGCGGTTTCGTCTTCGAGCGAGAATTGAAGGCGGCGAAAACGCTCGTCGGCGAGGGAAACGTCGATGATTTGGCTTGAATGGCGAAAGGCGAGCAGGCGCGTTTTCGTGAGAGTAATGGAAGCGGTGTACCATTGGCGTTTCCAGTTGGAATATCTGCCGGGCGAGCGAAAATTTCGATACGTGACCGTGCCTTTGATGCCTTCGTCCGAGAGCAGAACGCCCTCGCTTTCGAGCGCGGCGCGATACGGCGCGGGAATTTTTCCGAATCCGAAAAGCCGGTAAAGAAGCGTTTTTTTCATTTCCTTATTTCACGCCTAAAAACTCGGTCGCGACAAAGCCCCAGAGAATGAACGACAAGCCGCCGATGTGACCGGCAATCAGCAGATACATATACCACGTCGTCGAAAAGCTGCGCTCGCGGAATATATTGTCGGTTTCGTTCTTTAAGCCGTTTGCCAGATGCCCGCCGACGGTCGTGACAAAGAACACGAGAAGCGTGCCGACTGCGCCGAGCTGAAGCGTTTCGGAATACGGATTGTATTCGACCAATTTGGCGACGACGAGCATCGCGAAGCTGTAAAGAAAGGCGACCCGATGCGCAATATCTACGTAAACCGGCGCGGTATGCTCGGCGCTCGTCATCATCCGCCGGTATTTGACGATGCCGATGAGCATTCCCGACAGAAGAAAAAGACCGGACGACAAAAGACTGATTTTAACGGCAATATTCATCTCAAACTCCTGAAGCTGATTTTATGCGGGAGCGTACCTTTGCCGTCTATCTTAAACCGAAAACGTTTTCGGGAAAGTAATATTTTTGTAATTACGCAAAACAATTAAGAATTAAAAATTACGAATTACGAATGGTCGATTGAATTCAAAAGTATGATTTAATTCAATCTAATTCGTAATTTTTAATTCGTAATTTAAGATGTGTGGTCGTGAACAATTTTCCAGCCGTCTTTGAATTTGCGGAAAATCAGCGTAAAGCGTCCCTGGCTGTCCTGCGGCTCGTGCTGAACTTTCCAGCGTCCGAGCACGACCGCCGAATCTTTCGACAAAATTGTGATTTCCAGATCGGAAAACGTCAGAACGCCCATTCTTTCGCGCGTGTTGTAGCTTTTCTTGTAGTTGTCGGTCACGCCCTGCCAGCCGCGACGGACGTTGTCGCCCGAGACGAAAACGAGATTTTCCGATTTCCAGTAGCCCCGCATAAAGCCGTCAACCGAGCCTTGATTCCACGCCGCCGCCTGCGCGTCCATTACTGCGCGGATTTCATTTTTCGCTTTCTCGTCGCGCGTTGCGTTCTGGGCGTGG
The DNA here is from genome assembly GCA_036388475.1 of Pyrinomonadaceae bacterium. GTDB lineage: Bacteria > Acidobacteriota > Blastocatellia > Pyrinomonadales > Pyrinomonadaceae > JALZHR01. The sequence continues at coordinate 58,054 of DASVRT010000036.1, forward strand.
ATGTTTGCCGTCAAAAAAAATACGATTGAAAGTAGAAACAGATAGTTTTTCATAACGCTAATAATCTAACCCAATAAGCGGAATTAGGGAATTACGGGAATCGGTGATTAGGTGGTTAGGGAAATAAGGACAGCTTTCTATTTTCTATATTCTCCTTAATGCGCTAATTCCCTTAATCCCTATCGCCCTAAATAATAATTATTTGTGATTTGCGTGCCAATTACAGTATTATTTATTGATAGTCTACTTGATATATTTAATTGAAATGCTCCGGTTTTCCGCCGGAAGCGGGAACAAGGGGTTGCAGCAGGTAATGGCATCGGAGTTGGCGAACGAGGGAAGTTTAGACGGGAAAATTTTTGAAACGGTTGCGGCGGGCATCGTCTGTCTCGACCGTGAAATGCGGATTATTCGTTGTAACCGGATGGGCGCGCGCTCAATCGGCGCGCGGGAGGACATTGCGGGAAAGCTTTTTGACGAGGTCGTCAAAACAAATTTCGACAATGTAAAAATCGCTTTCCAAAAAGTTTTAGACGATAAAAGGACGCGCACTTTCTGGAGCTTTCCGCTCGCCGCCGAGACGGGCGAGAAGACATTCTGGGATTATACGATCAGCGAGCTGGAAGGCGTCATTTTATTGTCCGCCGTCGAAGCTACCGACCGCGTGCAGGGCGAGTATAATCTGCGAAGCGCCGTCGAGGACGCGCATCAATACGCCGACGAGCTGCAATCAATCGTGACGCAGATGTCCGACGGCTTGATTGTTTTCGACGCGCACGGCGAGGTTCTCAAAATCAATCAAGCCGCCAGAGATTTGCTCGGCGAAGCCGCTTCCATCTTTCAACCCAAACAGAAAAAAACGAAAAAGAAAACTCCGCTCATCACCAGGCTCGACGGAAAAACTTTTCCCGCCGGAAAATACCCGTGGCAGCTGGCGTGCGCGAAGGGCAAAGAGAGCGTCAACGTCGAGATGCGCGTGCGCCGCCGCGCCGACAGCGAGGCGATTATCAGCATTAACGCCGCGCCGCTGCGCGATAAAAAAGAAAACGTTTCCGGCGCGGTCGTCGTTCTGCACGACGTGACCGAAAACCGCAAATTGATTGACGAATTGCGCGAGGCAAACCGCCGGCTGGAAGAATACAATCGTCTGAAAGCCGAATTCGTCGCCAATATGTCGCACGAGCTGCGCACGCCGCTGACGGCGATTATCGGTTTTGCGCAGCTTATGCAGATGAAAACGCGAAAGGACGATTTTTCGCTCGTCACGGTCGGCGACGGCTTGGAGCGAATTTTGCGCAACGGTCGCCACCTGCTCAGCCTGATTGACGAAGTGCTGGATTTATCGAAAATCGAAGCCGGACGCCTGACCCTGCATCTCGAACATTTCGACATTCCGGAATTAATCGAAAAAACTTTCGGCAATCTGGAATCGCTGGCGCTCGGCAAAAATCTGAAATACAGTCTGAAAATTTCCGGCGATTTCCCGTTTGCTTACAGCGACCCGGCACGCATCAGGCAGATTTTGCTGAACTTAATCTCGAACGCCATCAAATTTACCGACGCCGGTTCAATCGACGTCGAGCTGCGCAGCGACGACAAACAAAAATGGCAGGCGGTCGTCCGCGATACGGGCGTCGGCATCAAGGCGGAAAATATCAACACGGTTTTCGAGCGTTTCCGTCAGGTTGACGGCTCATACACGCGCTCGGTCGGCGGATTCGGACTCGGGCTGGCGATTTCCCAGCAGCTTGCCGGATTGCTCGGCGGCGCGATAACGGTCGAATCGGATTACAAAAAAGGCTCGACCTTTATCTTGACCTTGCCGTTTATAGTGCCGCAGGCGCGAGAAACTCTGATTGCCGTGTCGGGACAGCCGCAGGAGCTTTCCGTTTTAATCGAAACCGGCGAAAAAGAAAAAAATAAAGCCGCCGCATCGACAGACGAAAAACCGCTTATTCTGGTGATCGACGACATTCCCGATTCGACGCGTCTTTTGACGGAAACGCTGGAAAATGCCGGTTATCGCGTCCAGATAGCGCATTCCGGCGCGGAAGGAATTCTGCTGGCGCGCTCGCTTCAGCCGGTCGCCGTCACGCTCGACGTGATGATGCCGGGAATGGACGGCTGGCGCGTGCTTCAGGCGATGAAAACCGATTCGCAGCTGGCGCAGATTCCGGTCGTCGTCGTTTCGATTGTGGACAACAAACCGCTCGGCTATCGGCTCGGCGCGAGCGGTTATCTGGTTAAACCCGTCGAGCCGAACAATCTTTTAAACACGCTCAATACGGTGATGACCTCGCCGGGCGAAAAGGCGAACGAATATATTCTGGTCGTCGACGACGAATACGGCGTGCGCGAGCTTCTGATTTCCGCGCTCAAACAGGGCGGATATAAAACGCGCAGCGCGGCGAGCGGCGAGATTGCCTTTTCGATGGCGACGAAGCGTCCGCCGATGGCGATTCTCACCGATTTGCATATGCCGGGCGGAATGAGCGGCTTTGAATTGATTGCGCGGCTGCGTTCCGAGCCGGAAACGGTGCAGACGCCGATTATCGTTATTACCGGCAAGGATTTGCTGGCGGAAGACCGGCATTTTATCAGCGGGCAGATTGCCGACGTGATTCGCAAAGGCGACCTGATGCTCTCGAATCTGGACGAAAGACTGCGCGAAACCCTCGAAGAAATAGGAGTAGAACCGACGAATGGCAAAAATAATGCTGGTTGAAGATGCCGCCGACACGAGCGACCTCATCACGGCGATTCTCGAAATGGCGGGACACAACGTAGATTCCGCCGAAACCGGAGAAGATGCGCTCGCCAAAATTCAAACGCTGCGCCCGGACGTAATTCTGATGGATATAAGCCTGCCCGGCACGATGAGCGGTCTGGACGTCGTGCACGCCTTGCGCGCCGATTCCGCTTTTGAGGCGACGCCGATTCTGGCTTTAACCGCGCACGCGCTCGTCGACGACCGTCGCCGCTCATTGGCGGTCGGCTGCGACGAACATATTACAAAACCGATTTTCGATTTGGAAGAATTTGCCGAAATCGTTTCGCGCTATGCCGAACAAGGCAGAAAATTTGCCGACAGACCGGCAAACGTCGGGTAATCGAAAGCTATCTCGCTAAACAATATTGACGACAAATGATTTTTAGCTGACTTCGAGTCATTTTACGTCGACTAAAAGCGCCTTTTAGTCTGCCGGGCAATGTAAAAAGAAAATAAAATGAACGAAAAGAAAACCGCCGTTGATTTTGTTTTCGGGAAAAGATAAATTATGCGGGCGGCATCCCGGCGCAAACTCTTATGCTCGAAAATTTAAAATATCGCGTTTACGACGTTCTGGTCGAAACGGACGACGGCGAACTGATTGACCGCATCGTCGCCGTTATTTTGATGATTTTGATTTTAATCAATGCGGTCGCGGTCGTACTGGAAACGGTCGACGAGATTAACGCCGAATACGGCGCGCTTTTTCACGCGCTGGAAATCGTTTCGGTCACGATTTTTACGATTGAATATCTTTTGCGCTTATGGATTGCGCCGCTCAGCCCGCAATATTCGAAGCCGGTCACGGGCAGAATCCGCTACGCTTTTTCGCTGATGGCGATAATCGACCTTTTGGCGATTCTGCCCGCGTTTCTGCCGGTGATTTTGCCGGTGGATTTGCGCGTGCTGCGATTTTTGCGAACTTTTCGCCTGTTTCGCCTTTTTAAATTGAGCCGCTATGTCGAATCGCTGAACACGCTCGACGACGTCGTGCGCTCGAAAAAAGAAGAGCTGACCGTCACGGTCGTGATGATTTTGATGCTGCTCCTGTTTTCGTCAAGTCTGATGTATCTGGTCGAAAACGAAGCGCAGCCCGACAAATTTCCGCATATTCCGGCGGCGATGTGGTGGGGCGTGGCGACTTTGACGACCGTCGGTTACGGCGACGTTTTTCCGGTTACGCCGGTCGGCAAAGTGCTCGGCGCGTTTATCGCTTTTCTCGGCATCGGGATGTTCGCTCTGCCGACCGGCATTCTCGCGTCCGGCTTCGCCGAAGAAATCAATCGCCGCCACCGAAAAGATGCGGAATGTCTCTGCCCGCACTGCGGAGGTGACATTTCGCCGGATTTCGAGAGAAAATCGAATGAATAAGAAAATCAGCCGCAGAGGACACAGAAAAATGAAACCGCAGATTTTCGCAGATAAACGCAGATTATTAACCGGATTGACAGGACATACAGGATAAATAAAGAATACTGAAATAGAGTTTTGTTTTCTATCCTGTCAATCCTGTCAATCCGGTTTGAGTCTTCTTTGTGTTCTCTGCGCCCTCTGCGGCTGATTCTTTATCTGTAAGTAAGGAGTTTCAATTATGCGTAAAGTTGTGCTCGGACTCGGCATCAGTTTGGACGGTTATATCGCGCGCAAAAACGGCGCGGTCGACTGGCTTTCGATGGATTGGGATTACGATTGGACGGCGTTTTTTAAAACCATCGACGTGGTTTTGATGGGAAGAAAATCCTGGGATGTGGCGCTCGGAATGAATCCGAAACCGAAATCCGAAAAGAAATCGAAAGCGGCAAATCCGTACGGCGATATGGAAGCTTATGTTTTCTCGAAAACCTTAAAGGAAAGCGGCGCGGAAGGCGTCGGAATAGTTTCGGGAAATCTGAAGGAATTCGTCGCCGGCTTGAAAGTGAAAGACGGCAAAAACATCTGGCTTTCGGGCGGCGGCGAGCTGGCAAAAAGCTTTCTGGATGAAAATTTGGTGGACGAGATTTATCTGGGCGTGACGCCGCTTCTGCTCGGTTCGGGCGTGCCGCTTTTTCCCGAACTGATTCGGGAAGTCCCGCTTCGATTTGTTTCCTGCAACGTTTGCCGACACAAAAAAGAAGACAACGCGATGCTCGAACTGATTTACGAGGTGAAAAGGTGATTAATGCAAAACGAAAAGCGCGAAATGCAAAATGGAAGAAAATATTTAATTTCGGAATCTTAAATCTTAATACTTTGCGCTTTGCATTTTTAACGTCTTAAAATTAATTTTGAAATATGAGTATTGCAACCAAAGCGGGCGACAAAGGGAAAACCGCTTTAATCGGCGGCGAGCGGGTTTCAAAAGCGGATGTGCGCGTCGAAGCCTACGGGACGATCGACGAGCTTGGCGCGCAGATGGCGTTTGCGCGTTCCATCTGCGGCGACGAAGAAATAAACGAACTGACGAAATCAATCCAGCGCGAATTGTTTATGATTTCCGGCTCGGTGGCAAACCCGAATTTTACGGACGCTCCGAAGCCGTATCTGACGCCGGAAATGATACAACGGCTGACGGCGGAAGTCGCGCGTATCGAGAAAATGGAAGGCATCCTGTCGGATTGGAGCTTGCCGGGCGATGTCGCCGCCGCCGCCGCCTTCGACATCGCGCGAACCGTCTGCCGCCGCGCCGAACGCTGCGTCGTGCGCTTGCAGGAAACCGGCGAAAATGTCGACCCGCAGGTCATAACTTATCTCAATCGGCTGTCGGATTTGCTCTGGCTCGTCGGGAGACTGCTGGAACTGAAAGCGGGCGTCGATTCCAGGCTAAGAGACGACGCGCACGAGGGAAACAAATGGTCGCGCGCCTGGTAGGTTTTTAAATGCAAAATGCAAAATGGAATGACAGATTTAATTTTTAATTCTAAATACTAATATTTTGCATTTTCAACGATTGCAAAATCGTGGATTTTATGCGTTCATACACACAGCAAAAATCCTGAAGATGAAAGAAGCATCCGTTTTACAATTCGAACCGAAAATTCATACCCGCCACGAGGCTTTCGTTTTTCGCGCCAAAACTTTTTTATTACAGCTCAGGCGCAGCGCGGCAAATCTGGTGAGTTCCGACGTCAGGCGTTTTCCGAAAACCTTCGATTTAAGCCATCAACCAATCGTCGGCGAATCGAAAACCGCGCTTTGGAGCGAGAAAGACCGCGCGGAAATGCCGCTGATGGCGGGCAAGATTCATAATCTGCGGCGGGCTATAGCCAAATTAAACGGCATCGAAATTCCGGCAAATCAAATTTTTAGTTTCTGGAAACAAGTCGGTCGCGCGACGCGGCGCGCAGGTTACGTGCGCGGGCGCGAATTGCGCGAAGGCTGCATTATTCCGAACGTCGGCGGCGGTTTGTGCCAGCTTTCCAACGCACTCTACGACGCGGCTTTGCAGGCGAATTTTGAAATCGTCGAGCGCCACGCCCACACGCAAATCGTGCAGGGCTCGCTGGCGGAAAAAGGACGCGACGCGACCGTTTTCTGGAATTACGTGGATTTGCGTTTTCGCTCTACAAATGCTTTCCGCGTCGAAGCCGAGTTGACCGCGACGCATTTGATTGTCCGTTTCCGAGCCAAAGAAAAGAAACAAAATCTTGTTCAACTCAAATCGCGGAGAGAATTTTCGATTCTCAATAATCAACCGAACAGTTGTATGACCTGCGGCGTCGGCGAATGTTTTCGCAGCCAGACGCCGGACGAGGCGATTGATTTCGGCAGCACGGCGTTTTTGCTCGACGAATTTTCAAATGAATTTGACGAATACATTCAGCGAACACGCGAAAAGAAAGATTTTTTGTTCGTTCCGCTCGACGGAAAGCGTTTTAAAAAAGCCAATTACGCCTGGGAAACAAAAGGTTTTGCGAAGACGAAGCAAAGTCTTTTGGTGACGCTTGTTCGCTCATACAAATCGCGCAAGCTTGCCGCGCAGGGCGCGTCGCGACAAAAATCTCTGCTGGCGATGGCGGAAAAACTAGCGGAAAGCTACGCGAAACAATTAAGTTTTGACGCGACGCACGTCGTCGTTTCGCAAAACCTGCTGCCGTTTCTCTGGAAAAACGGTCATCTGGGCGGGCGCACTTTTGATGTTTTGATGACGGCTCTGCCGATGACCGAGCTGCAAAAACGTCTGGACTTTGCTGCGTCCCGGCACGCGGAAAGCAAAACGCTCGGCGATTTTCGCGCCGAAAATCGGCTTCTCGAAGCCGAAACGCAAGGCTTGCAGAACGCGCGAAAAATCGTCACGCCGCATACGGAAATCGCCTCGCTTTTCGCGGAAAAAGCGGAACTGCTTGATTGGCAAATGCCGAAGGCGAAAGAATTTGAAAGAAAGCCGCGCGGAAAATTCACCGTCGTTTTTCCGGCTTCGACCGTCGGCAGAAAAGGCTGTTACGAACTGCGCGAAGCTTTACGCGATTTGGATGTCAAACTCGTGACGCTCGGCGCGATTATCGAAGACGCCGATTTCTGGCGCGGTTTTGATTGGGAAAAAGGCGGCGATTGGCTTGAACGGGCGGATTTGGTCGTTCTGCCCGCGTTTGTCGAGCACAAACCGCGCAGGCTTCTGCTGGCTGCCGCGCATAAAATTCCGGTTATCGCCGCGCGCGCCTGCGGTGTGGGCAATGTTCCCGGAATTACAAACATTGAAAACGGCGACACGAAAGTTTTGCGCAAAGAAATCGAGAAAATTTTGAAGACGAATGAGAGAATATCAGAGAACGACGCGCGAATGCTCATTTAATGATTTCCAGCCGGAAATCCGGCGGGCAATCCGCAAATACGTCGAAAAACACGAGCTTGGCGACATCGAACAAGACGTTTTGATGTGCGCCGAAACCGTTTCGGAGAAAATCAAACAGACGTTTTTCAGTAAAATTTTCGGCAACGCAAATTACGCGCAGAACGTTTCGATGCTGGTCACGCCCGAACGCCTTTTGTGGTGCACTCTGGACAGCCGAAACAATGCGGTTGTTTTAGCCGCGCGTTTGTCTGAAATCGAAATTTGCGATTTCGAGTCGAATCTAATGGTCGAAGACAGCGGTTTGGACGTTTTCGGTTTTATTAATCGGTCGCCGGCGCGCGCCGAAGCCTTTATCGGATTGGGCGCGGAAGCGTCGGCGCAAAAGTTTCGCGAGACGCTGAAAGACGCCGCCGCGAAAGCAAAATCCAAATAATTTTTCCCGCTCGAAGCAACTAAACCGCAAGTTGCCGCACCAATAAATACGGCAGGTATCAAACAATTTTCAAGTCTTTGGAGGAACGATTGTGAAGCTCGTTTCGATAATATTTCTTTGTCTTTTTCTCGCACTCGCCGCGTCCGGGCAAACGCCCGTCCAGGAGCCGCAACCGCAGGATAATGAAACCGTCGGCGTCGAGGAAATTTATCTGGCAAAAGACAACGGCGAAGGCAAAGCCGGCGATGCCGAAACGAATTTTCTGACGAGCGACATCCCGATTTTCTGCGTCGTGCAGCTTAATTCGACCAAACCGGCAACCGTCAAGATGAATTTTATCGCCGTCAAAGTGGCGGGCGTCAAAGCCGAAACGAAAGTCGTCAGCGTCAGCTTCAAAACCAACGGCAAGCAGAATCGCGTCAATTTTACGGGCTCGCCCGAAGGCGCGTGGATTGCCGGAAGTTATCGCGTCGATGTTTTCGTTGACGGCAAACTCGCCGGAAGCCGTGAGCTTGAAATTCAAAAATCGGCGACGGCAAACCCGGCGGTCGAATCGTTTCAGCCGAAAACGAACGCCAAACCCAAACCCGCTAAACGAACCCGTAAAAATTAAAAAAAGTTTTGAGTTCAGGCTTCGTTAAAAAATTTCCAAAGCCTGAGCTCAAAACTTTTTTCTGCACGATAATCAAACGCGGTCGGCAAATCGAATCGACAAATCTGTATCACGAATAATCATAATCCGCCTTGTCGGCGGATTGGCACGTCTATTGCTCGAAATATCCGAAAAACAAGGAGGAGTTTTAGCAATGGGTGATACATCGGTTCAAAAAGTGATGTCGAAAAACTCGCCGCACGGCGAAATGGGACAGAAATATCTGGCTTCGGGCGTCCACGTGGCGATGCGGCTCTGGGAAAATCAGGAGCCGAACGACGATAAGGAAGAGCGCACGCGCGAATATGAAACGGTCGGCTACGTGATTTCCGGAAAAGCGGAGCTGTATCTGGAAGGACAGATGCTTTTGCTGGAAAAAGGCGATTCGTGGGTGGTGCCGAAAGGCGCGCGACATACCTATAAAATTCTGGAATCGTTTACGGCAGTCGAAGCCACCGCGCCGCCCGCGCAGGCGCACGGGCGCGACGAGGAATGATTTAATCGAAAAGCCGTTTATAAAAAAGCCTCGACCGATTCGGTCGAGGCTTTTTTTAATATTCTTTGTTTTATTTAACGGAAAAAACTTGTTTAATTTTTTTAATTCTCGCTTTCATCGGTCGGCGGCTCTTCCTCTTGAGTTTCGGGCTTAACATTTTTGTTTTTCTGTTTATCTTTGTTCTGTTTTTTATCTTCTTTGCGGTCGCGGCGCAGCGGCGGCGGCGGCGGCATTTCCTCGTCTTCTTCGCTCGCGGCGGGCGTTTCTTCTGTTTCCCTGACTACTTCTTCATTCTGAGTCGTTTGCTGTTCATTTTCAGCGTCGGGCACAGACGATTCTTCGTCCTGTTTATCGCGCGAATCTTTTTTCACCGGCGCCGAAGTTGAAGGAAGCGAAGTTGAATTATCTCTGGATAAATTATCTTTCGTCTCTCCGGTTGCGGGTTTATCGACGACAAATTGATATTGCGCCGGAATCGTGCGATTAACGGAATCGTCGTTTTCGAGCACGGCATTATTCGCCGATTTTTCCGCCGAAGTCCGATAAAGAAGCGTTCCGGCAATAACGCCGAGCGCCGTCACCGCCAGCAGCGCCATAATCAAAAAAGCCGGGTTAAACGAGTTATCCGGTTTACGCATCGGGACGCGAAGTTTTTTGAAACGAGCCGCAGTTCTCGTCGGCGTTTCGTCGAGCGGCATCACCGCCGGTATTGTCTGAACTGTTTCCTCGTCAAAAAAAACTTCTTCCGCAACTGTTTGAAATTCGTCCTGTCGATTGATATTTTGCTGATTCATGATTATCTGTCCCAATCTAATACATTTATTTTTCCATCACGATAAGAGGCAAGAATCAGACCATAATAATAAAAAAGCGATTTGCCGTTTCGACTAAACGGATAAACGGGAAAAGATTTAAGAATAATATGATAAAACGGCAAAAATAAACGCTGTTTATAAAAGCAAAAACCTATTTACAAAAAATGATTGATATGTTAGCTTGAAATAGAAGATTTTCTCTTCGCCGCCTACTCATTCAAACTTCTCGTAAGGAATAAAAATCATGTCAAAAATTATTTTGTGGTTAGGCTTTATACTTTCAATCGTTTTGTTGACTTACGGAATTTTCATTTCCCAGAGCGCGAAACTATTTCCTATCGTTCTCTGGTCAATCATATTTTTGGGCAGCGGCTACAAGCTGTTTTTTAGCCCGGCAAAAAGATAAACGCCAAGTCTAACTCGTCAATCTCCGATAAATATTCGGCATTCTCTCTGGCAAACTCAGCACATCGTCAATAATCGTATAACCGACATCGCCGTATAAATCTCTTAATTCGGCTTCGGATTCGCGGTCAATCGTGATGCAGAAAGGCGTAATGCCGTTTAGTTTTGCTTCGGTTAAAGCCTCGCGCACATCTTCGCGGGCGTAACGGGCGTCGCCGTAATCGTGGTCGTAAGGTCTGCCGTCGGTCAGGATTATCATTAATTTCGTGCGCGAATCCTGGCGCAATAATTTTGCCGCCGCGTGTCGAATCGCCGCGCCCAAACGCGTGTTGTTTTGAAACGTGATGCCGCCGATGCGGCGTTCGATTTCATCCGAGTATTTTTCGTCGAAATCTTTGACGACGTAGAATTTTACGTTGCGGCGACCTTCAGATGTAAAACCGTTTATCGAATAAACGTCGCCGACGGCTTCGAGCGCTTCGCTCATTAAAACCAAGCCTTCTTTTTCGATTTCGATGATGCGTCTGCCCGGATGCGTGTAGGGCTGGAGCGGGTTTCTGGTAATCGTCCGCGCCGTCGAGGAAGACTGGTCGAGCAGAATCGAAACGGCGACGTCGCGCTGTTTCCTGAGGCGTTTCGTATAGATTCTTTCCGATTGCTGACCGTCCGCCTTGCGGTCGACGACGTATTCCACGAGCGCGTTTAAATCGTAATCTTCGCCGTCGATTTCGCGATTGATGCGCGTCAGATTTTCCGGTTTCATCAACTGGAATTGATGCCTTACGGAAGAAATCACGCCGCGATAGCGCGAGCGCGTCAGCTCGACGAAATTGCGGTCGCCCTGACGGACTTTTTTCTCGATGACGCGGCTCCAGCCGATGCGGTAATCGCTCAAATCCCGGTCCCATTCGTCGTAAGAAAAAGCCGCGTCGCCCGCTTCCAGAGGCTGTTCGGGAATCTCGTTGTGCGTCCAGGTTTCCGCGCCTTGCAGGTCGTCCGGGTCGCCGTCGTCATCGTCCAGATTGTTCCACGCGCTGAATAAATCGCGCGCGTCCTGCGCCTTTTGCGGTCGTTCTTCGCGCTTGATTTGGTTTTCCGTGACGGCTTCGCCCGAATTTTTATCTTCGTAAGCGTATTCGCCTTTTTCGTCCTCGTTTTCCTGCGATTCCTGCGCCTGGCTTTCGGTCGAAATGTTCTGGAAAAGCGTGTAAACACGGCTCGTCGCCATCAAAGTATCGGCGACGGTCGCGGTTTTATTGTGGAGATAAGAATCAATGACGCTTTCGATTTCCGAGACGATTTGCGCGTAAAATTTGCGCGAATCGTCGGTCGCGCCGCCGCAGAGCGTAATTTGAAACAAAAGTTCGAACGGCACTTGATGAACCGGCAAATCGAAGATGAACGGGCGTTTTTCGCGCAGATGAGCCTGCATCAAATCCAAATCGCGCACGAGCCCGCGATAAGTTTTTCTTAAACGTCTATCAATTCGCGCGTTTTCCAGCGTTCCGAAAATCTTTTTCGCCAGGCTCGGTTCGGGAAAAATCTGCAAAACGGCGCGATAATCGGAATTTTTCGGCAATCTCTTGGCTCGTTTTTTCAATTCTGCAAGGATTGCATCATCGCTCAAAGCCTTTTCGCCCTGTTGCACGTCTTCGATGTAACCGGCGAGCGAAAAAGCGTCAAGCTGCTCGGCGGTCGCTTCGTATAAATCGTTCAGCTCGGCGAAAGCGGCTTTCAAGCCGTTTGAGTCACGGTCGTAAGTTCCGAATTCGATTTGCCCGGCGGCGTGCGCCGAAAGCACTTTGTAGAGGCGAAAATCAAGCTCGTCGTCTTTAAATTCGGCGACGGTCGCGGGCAGGTAAATCGTTTTGCCGTCGCCGAAACGCGATTCCTGCGGCATCGCCGAAAGCGGCGCGACTTCGACTTCTTTGCCCGTCAAGCCTTCGACGTAAATCCGCAAAACGGTCTGCACTTTTTCGAGCGGCAAGCCTTCCTGACCTTCGTGCAGAAAATCGTAGCTCTGCCGCGTTTCGAGCGCGAAATACGAACGCCGCGCGCGCGCGTTGGCGGAATTATTCCGCAAGCCGGACAAAACCCAATCTTCAAATTGAACGAGCGAAACTTTTCTTAAAGCGGACGCGCTGGAACGAAACGCGGCGAGCGCGGATTCGGCGTCCGATTCGGCAATCTCTTTGACTAATTGCAAAACGCGGCGCGAAATCGAAACGATTTCCGCTTCATTGCGCACGCTGGAAATCTGCGCGAAAAAGCCGGGCGAAGAACGCAGGAATGCGACCAGCACGGCGTTTCCGTGCTTCGCAACTTTCTGCAAAACATCGCACCAATCTTTGAAAACCGCTTCGACGCGCCGCAGGCTCTCGCCGCCCGCCGAGATGAAATGAAGCGTGACGCTGCCGCCGTATTCCAGAAATTCAGCCGCTTTTTTCGTCAGCTTAACGGCTTGTTCGGCGGAAAGTTTTTGCAGCGCATCGGGCAAAATCTGCCACAAGTCGGCGGTCATTCCGCCCGTCCGCGAGGCGAAATTTGTCGCCAAGGACACGACCGCTTTTGAAACTTTGCGCTTTTCCGCGTCGAAAGTTTTTAAAGATTCCGCCAGCTTCGGCGTCGCTTTCAGAAAATCGGAGCTGTGTTTCGCGCTGCGCTGCGCGACTTCGTTGGCGACTTTTAAAATATCCGCAAACAATTCGTCGTCGCCGATTTCTTTTGCCAGGCGCGGAATTTCGTGAAAGGTTTCGACGGCAATCGAGCTGGAAAGCACGAGCTGGCGCATACAAATCTGAAAAATAAACGGGCGCGCTTTCGCCGGGACGTCGCGGAAATTTTCGATGCCGTCGGCGAAAAACTTAACGCCGGCGTCGACATTCGCCATTGCCAGTTTTCGTCCCATTTCCGCCCACGCGCGCAGAGTTTCGGCGTTCAAAATTTTCGCGGCGTCCGGCGTGGCTTCGACAAAAGCGCGGCTGACGCGCAGCGAAACTCCGGCAAGTGACGCGCTCATTTCCAGCGCGGCGCGCTTCTGGTCGGTCGGCAAATTGTGCAATTCGCGGGCTAATCCGGTGAAGGTTTTCGGCTCGTTTTCCATAATTTGATTTTAGCAAAATTAGCCGCAGAGGACACAAAGAGCACGGAGAAAGAAAATTAACCATCCCGCTTCGCGTTTACGCAGATAAACGCAGATTAAAACAGGATAGACAGGATTTACAGGATAAAAGTCACTTTATTATCCAGCTTTTTTATCCGTGTGTATCCGTGTTCATCTGCGGTTTCATTCTCTTTCTTTCTCCGCGCCATCTGCGGCTGAAATTCTTACATTTTCGGCGGTTTGCCGTCGGGATAAATAAAGACGTGCCAGCAGGCGTTGACGTTATACTCAATCAGCGCGTCGAGAACGCCGCGATTTTCCATTTCGGCGAGTTTTTTCATCACGAAATTCTGTTCTTTAACGGTCATATATGCGCGTCCGAGGTCAAAGGCGCAGCCCGAAGTGTGCGGCGGCAGACTGCCCGGACCGCGCACGATAAAGGAATTGGCGTTCGTTTTGTTCAGGCTGATTTGATAATCCATCGAGCGCGTCAGGCTGGTGACGCGGAGCGGGCGTTTGAATTCCTGAAAATAAGCGTCGGCAAGCTCTTTTAAGATAGGTCGGGCGCGCGGGTGAAACATTCTCAGCAGCCGAATCCTCATCTGCCGGCGGTCGCGCCCGTTATTCAAATCGTATTTCTGACCGTCGAAATTACTGGCGAGCTGCAATAAGTTTTGATATTTGGGCGTGCCGGGCGCAATCGGCGTATCGCGGCTTTGAAAACTGAACGACGTAAAATCGCTCTCGGTCGCGCTGCCGCCGACGTCGAGCAGAAAGCTGTCGCTCGCCATCGGCAGCTCGATTAATTCTTTACTTAAACGCTTTTGCGCCAGCTCGGCAAAATCCATCGGCTGTTGATAACCGCCGCGCATCATCTCGGCGAGCTTGGCTTTTTGTTTGACGACGCCGTCGCCGCGCAGCTCCGGCGGAACTTCCATTCCCGGCGGCGAGATGCCGGTCACGCCGACGCGCGGCGCGAAAACCAAATCCCGCTGCTTTTGCCAGAAGGCAATCGGCACGTTTAAGTCCGAAGGCTTCGTCGCGTCGTCCGACGAGGTTGATTTGACTTCGCCGAGGTCTTCGACTTTCAGCTCCTTTTCTTCGACTTCAAACAAAGCTATCAAATCGTCCAAATCTTCCGGGTCTTCGCCGCCGAGCGGGTCAACCACGCGCACGGGAATCAACACGCCGGAACGAATGGCGGTCACGGGCGTCGGATTTCCGCTGTTGCTACTATTGCTGCCGCCGAACGAGTTTGCCAGCAAAAGCGCAATCAGCGTGAAAAAAATGATGGCGAAAATGCCGAGACCGGCAATCAGCGGAACAACCGGAATTTTTTTGGATTGCGGATTGGAGATTGCGGATTGCGGACTGTTTGTTTGTGCTTTGTTGACCGGCGGCGCTTTGCTGCCATTTGCTTTCGCAGGCTGACCGCTGACTGCTGACTGCTGATTGCTTTCAAAAAAAATCCGCGTCTCGCCGCCGAGCAGAATTTGGTCGCCCTCGTTTAATTTCCTTTCGTTTGTGATTCTTTCGCCGTTGACGAATGTGCCGTTGGTCGAGTTTTCGTCCTGAATCCAAACGTCGTCGCCTTCGCGCCAGACGGTCGTATGGACGCGCGAAAGCTGCGCGTCGTCTATCACCATCTGCGCCAGTCGGGTGCGTCCGATGGTGATTTCATTTTCGAGCGCGATTCGTTGCCGTGTGCCGTCGGGCGCTTCAATGTAAAGAATTATTTCCCGCATCGAAAATTAATGATGGTGATGTTCTTCCGCCGCATCGGCGACTTCTTTTAGTTTTGAAATGTCGAGCATCCTTGAAAATTCATCAAAGTGAAACATCGTGTTGTCTTTGCAGTGCTCGCAAAAAAACGTCACATCTTCGCCGAGATACATATCTTTCAAATGATACGCGATAAAGCAGCCATAGCAGCGCTGGATGCGCTTTCCGAATTGTTCTAAAACTTCATTTTCAGCCATTACCGATTGATTTTCCTTCAGGCGGACGGAAAAGTGCAAGTCAACGAAAAGCGCAACATAAAACTTTTTCGAGCGGCGCTCGAAGCGAAAAACAAAATCAGTTAAAACGGCTTTGCACAACAATTCGGTTTTTCGCTATCATATTTATATCAATTTTGTTCAGTATCAAACAGAAACGTAATTTTTGTAACGATTAAATTAAACGTATGACTAACGTTCGTCCTTTCGCCTACGCCTTTTTGGGGTTGGCTATTTTTTTTCTTATGGCTGCCGTCATAATCGGATTCCAGGGCAGCTCCGCCGATGTATTCTTCCTGCTGATAAGTATTATTTTAGGCGGGTTGAGCTTTGTAATGTTCAGAAAATATAGAGAAGATAAAAGATTAAGACGGTTTTAATTTCGCGAAAATCCGCTGTTGAAAATGCGCGCCGGTCGGCAAACCCGGCGCGCATTTTCCTTTAATTTCCTTCAAATAAAGATTGAGCTTTGACGAAAAAATAATAAAGCGGAAAGATTACAAAAAGAGGCTGGATTTGCGCCTGCGTTTCCCGGCTCGGCTTTTTGACGGCAGTTCCGTTGACGCAGGCGAAGCTTTCGGCGTATCCGGCAAACACGTCGCGCGCGGCGGCTGGAACCTGCCGCAAAAATTCCGTAAATACAATTCTTAACAAAAAAACCGGCGCAACCTTTCGGTTCTGCCGGTTTTTGGTGTTTTTGATAATTATAGTTTTCGACGCCGGTCGAAACGGAGCTATTTCTGGCGCTTTGCTCTCCCGATTCGGTTTTCCGGCGCGTAACAAGAAATTTTTATTTAGTCCAGCTGTTATTTAACTCGCGCCAGCCGGCGAGCCTTTTCTCGAAGTCCGGCGCGGTTTTTACCAGCTTTTCAAGCTCCGGCAGAAAATCCGCATTCATAAGCTTGCGGACTTCCGCCATAAAAGGCTCGATTTTTGCGTAATAACGCAGGTGTTCGACATTCGTCTTATGCATCAGCGCGGCGTCAATCGAGCCGTAATTGACCAGCGCGGCAACCATTTCCCAATATGTCAAAACCATTCGGAAATATGCCGTTTTTTCAAATCCGCTCTGCATCAAATCGACGATGTCCTGCGCGCTTTGCGGGTTAAACCCGGTGTCGAACCATTCGCGCGCCTGGCGAAATTCCGCATCGCGCCGCATTTCATAAAGTTTTAGAATCAGATTGGCTTCTTCCTGTTTCGTTCCCATTGTCGGTTCTTCTTTCATCGAAATTTATTATATTTTAACTCGCTGTTTGTACGTGAGCCGCGCTCCGCTCGCCGGATTCCGTTTGCTGGCGGGCGTGATAAGACGAGCGCGTCAGCGGCGATGATTCGATGTGTTTGAAGCCCATTTCTTCGCCGATTCGTTTCCATTCGGCGAATTCTTCGGGCGTCACGTATCTTTCGACGGGAAGTCGTCTTTCGTAAGGCTGGAGATATTGCCCGATAGTCATAATGTCGCAGGAAACCGAGCGTAAATCTTTCATCAGCTCGACGACTTCTTCAAACGTTTCGCCAAGCCCGACCATAATTCCGCTTTTCGTTTTCATCGCCGGCTGAAATGTATCGCGCCAGCGTGCCGCGCGTTCCAGCAATTCGAGAGTCTGCACATATTTCGCGTCGGGACGGACGCGGCGATAAAGGCGGGCAATCGTTTCCGTGTTGTGATTTAAAACGTCGGGACGCGCCTGCAAAACCGTATTCAAAGCGGCTTCGTCGCCGTTGAAATCGGGAATCAGGACTTCGACTTTGCAGCTCGGATTCAATTCCCGAACTTTTAAAATCGTTTCCGCCCAATGCGTCGCGCCGCCGTCCGGCAAATCGTCGCGATTGACCGAAGTGATAACGGCGTGAGCGAGATTTAAATGCGCGACGGCTTCGGCGACGTGCGTCGGTTCCATCGGGTCTAAGTCCATCGGTTTGCCTTTGTTGACGGCGCAAAAACCGCAATGCCGCGTGCAGGTGTCGCCGCCGAGCATAAACGTCGCCGTGCGGTCTGTCCAGCATTCAAAGATGTTCGGGCAGCGCGCTTCCTGGCAGACCGTGTGCAGATTCAAGCCTTCAATCAATTTCAAAACCGCGTTTTGATTGGTCGGGTCGCCGAGCTTGATGCGCAGCCAATCGGGTTTCGGCAGGCGCTCTTTTTTCTTTTTGACAAATCTCTGGATTAGAACCTTTTCTTCAATCATTTTGTTTTAAACGGCAAGTTGCTTTGCCTATTAAATATTTTAGCGGAACTGCGCCGAAAGTGCGACTGTCGGTGCTTTCCGGCGGATTGTCGCCGATTAAAAACAAATCGCCCCGGTCGGTAAAATTCTTCACTCTTTTCAGGATTTTGACGCTTTTCTTAAACGGGTGGTTGGCGAGAATAATATCGCCCGCTCGCACCTTTGCCCGCCGATTTACCAAAACCGCATCGCCGTCTTTTAAGGTCGGAAGCATCGAATTTCCTTCGACCAGAAAACCTCGTCTTCTGCCGATGAAAAGCAGAAATTTTTCTTTCCAGTTCGCTTCGGGCAGTTCGTTTTTCATCGAAAATAAAAAGATAGTGGAAGATAAAGATTTACTTTCCACTATCAGCTATCGGTTATCAGTTTTCGGTTAATCAGCTAGCCGTATACCACGAAACGTCTTTGCCCTTGGTTTCCCAGAAAATTTCGTGCACGCGTTTGATATTGTCCATCAATTCCTGCGCGTGTTCGAGGCTGATTTCCTGTTTGCAGGCGGAGCAGAGTTTTGCCGTTTTCCAGAAAAGGTCGTGCAGCTCGGGATATTTTTCCAGATGCTGCGGCTTGAAATAATCCGTCCACAGCACAAGCAAATGATGTTTCGCCAAATCGGCGCGCGTTTCCTTAATCGTGATAAAGCGCGTCAAAGTGTTTTGATAAGCCGCGTGCGCGGCAGCGTCGTCGCCTTCCGGACGTTTCAAATCGAGAATTTTTTTCGTCAGCTGCAAAACCGATTCGGCTTCGACGCGGGCTTGCGCCGGGTCGTAAACGCCGCACGGCGCGTCGCAGTGCGCTTCGGCGATTTCCAGATTAGCTGTCAGTTTTTCTTTAAATTTTTCAAACATTTTCCCATTTCTCCTTGCTTCAATAAAAAATAAAATTATTCGAGCGGGCGCGTCCCGGCTTCAATGCCTTTGACGCTGGCTTGATTGATAACCTGCACGTGCAAATCGTCAATCACGCGCACCTGGCACGACAATCGAGTGTGGTCGTTCAAATCGGTTTTGGTCGCCAGGATAGCTTTTTCCGGCTCGCCGATTTCGCCCGGGTCGCCCGCCAGAACTTCGACGCGGCAGGTCGTGCAGCGCGCGTTTCCGCCGCAGCGATGCAAAATATCAATCCCGTTATCTTCAAGGCAAAGAACGAGTTTTCGTCCTTCCTCGACTTCAAAAGCCAATGCTCCCTGAGCCGTTTCCGCAGTAATTTTCGGCATCTTTCGTCAAGCTCCTGCTTATTAGATTTTGTAAAACTTTGATACTTTGAATTTGGCACAAATCGGGCGCGAAAAGCAAGCGCGGCAGATTTCATCACAAGGGCACAAAGGAATATTCAAATAGAATAGACAAGATAAAAAAACTTTCCGTTCGTGTTCTTTGGTGTTTGTTCACGGCTGATTTTTCTTTGTGTCCTTGCGGCGAAAATTACGTTAAAGGGAAAATCGCTTTCGATTCGTTCGGCGGCGCATCGGCTCGATACAAAACTTTTTCCAGAAACAAACCCGACGGCGGCGCGGTAAATTTGGCGGGCGCGTTTGAATGAGATTTCAGCAAACGGCGAAATTCTTCGGTCGAAAGATTTCCGCGCCCGACTTCCGCCAGCATTCCCACGATTCTTCTGACCATTTTCCACAAAAAATGGCTCGCGCCGATGCGAAAGCAAATCAAATCGCCGTCGGTGAAAACTTCGGCGCGCTCGACCTTGACGAGCGTCGATTTTTCTTCTTCGGACGATTCCGAAAAAGAGCGAAAATCGTGTTTGCCGACCAGAAAAGCGGCAGCTTCCTTCATTTCCCCAAAATTTAATTTATCCTTAATCCACCAGACGTAATTTTTGCCGAAAGCCGTCCGCCGCGTCGAAATCTGGTAAAGATAATAACGCGCGACGGCGTCGTGACGGGCGTGAAAATTTTCCGGCGCGTTCGAGACTTTTAGAATGTTGATGTCGTGCGGCAGAAGGTCGTTAAAGCCGTGCTGAATCTGGCGCGGCGTGACGTTGGTTTTCAATTCAAAAGACTTCAAATGCGCGATTTGCCGGACGGCGTGAACGCCCGCGTCGGTTCTGCCCGAACCGCCGATTTCAACCTTTGAAGCAAAAAGCCGGCGCGCCGCCGTCATCAATTCGCCCTGCACGGTTTTGGCGTTGTGCTGAATTTGCCAGCCGCGATAACGCGTGCCTTCGTATTCGATTTCCAGTTTCCAGGTCGGCATTTAATTAATGGAAAACGGAAAATGAATAATGGAAAACAAAAAGCATTTTCCACTTTCCGTTCTCGGTTTTTCGTTATTTTCCTATTAAAACTTTCTCGCGATATTGATTAATCGCCACGTAAGTCACGTCGGCTTCGGTGACGCGGACGGATTGACCGTGCGAGCCGAAGCGTTCGGCTTCGACCGAGACGTGGACGGTGATGGAAGTTTTTCCGACCTTGACGGTTTCGGCGTAAAAACTGACCAAATCGCCTATAAAAACCGGCTCGTGAAAAATAACTTCCTTCATCGCGACCGTCACAAAGCGGTCGTGTCCCGTCTGGCGCACGGCTTCGACGCCGCCGGCGACGTCGATGTAGCTCAGGATAATGCCGCCGAAGACCGTCCCGTGCGCGTTCGTGTCGCGCGGCATCATCGTCAGGCGAATCGCCACTTCGCGGAGCTTGTCGATTACCGGAGCTTGCTTTTCGAGTTGTTCGTTTTCCATAAATTTTTTAACGCGAAGAAGGCAAAGAGGCAAAGAAATAAAAATAGAAAATAGAGAGAAATCAGTTTTTTACTTTGTCCGTTGTCTTCTTTTCCTTTGCGCCCTTGCGTTAAATTCTTTCCTTTGTCCAGTCGCGTACGGTGTCTTTCAATTCGTTCAGATGCTTATCGAAAAAATGCCCGCAGTTTTCAAAAATAATCAGCTCTTTTTCGCATTCCAATCGCTCGTAAAGCTTTTTCAAACTTTCGACCGAACCGAACTCGTCCGCGTCGCCGTGAACGAACAGAATCGGTTTCCGGCATTCCCGCAAAAACGAATAATCGTATTTATCGACCGGCGTTCCGATGCTGATTAGACGCGGAACCCGCGCGTCATTTAAAACCGTTTCCGTGCCGAAGCGCGAGCCGAACGAAAATCCGGCGAACGTGATTTCCCGCTGCGGGTAATTTTCGGTCAAATAATCCAGCGCCGTGCGAATGTCTTCTTTCTCGCCGCGCCCTTCGTCGTGCTCGCCGGTCGAAAGTCCGACGCCGCGAAAGTTGAAGCGAAGCGTCACCAGACCGGCTTCCAGCAGTCCGGCGGCGGCGCGGTAGACGACCTTGTTGTGCATCGTTCCGCCGCCCATCGGGTGCGGGTGAGCGACGAGCGCCGCGCCGTTTGCCGCGCCGTCCGGTTCTTTCAAAATCGCTTCCAGCCGTCCGTGCGGCGCGGGAATAAACAGGTTGCCTTGCGGATACATAGTTGAATTTTCGATTTTAGAATTGCGGGTTGAGATTGGCAAATGCGGAATTCAATTACGAATTAAAAATTACGAATGACGAATGGATGATTTTTGACCTTTGATTTTTGACCGTTGATAGCTGAATATTTTCAAAGGCTAAAGTTAAGAGCGCAAAGGTCATTTCTTCCAATTCGTCATTCGTAATTTTTAATTCGTAATTAATCAAAGCGTCATTAGAAGTTTAACGCTGTTTCGTGATATTTTTTCTAAGATTAATTCAAATATTACGCACTCGTTTTTATCGAAAATGGAAGAAATACAAACGGAAAATACGGCGGTCGCGGAAAAGCCGGCGGAAACCGCGGCGGCTCGGCAATCCTGGAAAGAATGGCTCGGCACGGACGAAGCCGTGCGCTGGGTTTATCTGGTTTTCGGCTTGTGCGCCATCTTTTTGCTGATGATTATCCTGCAGCGCTCGACCGACGCGGTTTGCTGCGGCGATTGGGACGGCTACTATCACATCCGCTGGAGCTCGCTTTTGTGGGAAAGCTTTAAAAGCGGTCACTGGCTGCCGGAATTTAAATGGCTGCCTTTAACCGTTTTGAATCCGCAGGATTACAACGACCATCATTTTCTTTTTCACCTTTTGCAGATTCCTTTTCTGTGGGTTTTCGAGCCGGTGATGGCGGCGAAAGTGGCGACGGTTTTCTACGCCAGCCTGGCGATTTTTTCGGTTTACTGGCTGATGTTTTATTACCGGGTCGATTACCTTCTGGTCTGGCTCGCCGTGCTTTTGACGTGCGCCAACCCGTTTTTTTACCGGATGAATATGGCGAAAGCGCCGCCGTTGACGATTATCATCACGGTCATCGGAATTTATCTTTTGTTCGAGCGTAAATATATCTGGCTGCTGCCTTTGATGTTCCTGTTTGTCTGGACTTACAGCCTGTTTCCGCTTTTGTTTTTCGCGGCGATAATCTGGGCGGCGATTGTCGGCTGGAACGAGCGCAAGTTTGAATGGAAGCCGCTCGCCTACACGACCGGCGGAATGATTCTCGGCAATATCATTAACCCGTATTTTCCAAACAATCTGACGCTTTTCTGGGAACATTTCGCCACGAAAATAAAAGTCGGCGGCGATTTTGTCGTCGCGGTCGGCGGCGAATGGTATCCGTATTCGGGACAGGATTTGCTGACGCATTTTCCGATTGCGATGACGGCGATGCTTATCGGCTACATTCTGTTTACGCCGAAAAACGGAAAACTGCCCGAAAAAGCGACGTTTTTTCTGGTGTTCGTGACGATTCTGCTGGCTTCGCAGTTTCGCTCGAAACGCTTTGCCGAATATTTTCCGCCGTTTGCGGTTTTGTTTGCCGCCTTTAGCTGGCAGGCGTTTCTCCTTCCGAACGCTTTGCAGCTGCCGGAAGATTTCAAAAAAGACATCGAGCCTTACCTGGATAAGAAACGCAGCGAGCGCGACGAGCTTTACGAAAAAATCAAACAGGCGGTCGCCGCGGTCATCGGCGTTTTGCTGGTCGTCCTGATATTTTACAATTTTCGCGGCGTGCATATGGATTGGTGGGGTTTTAAAATCGAGCAGGAAGGCTTGGTCGAATCAATCCGCAACAACGAATCGCACGACCGCTACCGGCGCGCCGCCGACTGGCTCAACCAGAACGTGCCGGAAAACGAGATAATCTTTAACTGCAACTGGGACGATTTTCCGAAGCTGTTTTTCTTTGACACGAAACACCGCTACGTGTACGGACTGGACCCGAATTACCTGTATTCGAAAAATCCGGAACTATCGAAGCTCATCGGCGACATCACGGGCGGAAAAGTCGATGACCCGGGACCTGTCATTCGCGAAAAATTCGGCGCGCGCTATGTGTTTTCCGACGCCAAAGAGAATACGGATTTTCTCGCTAAAGCGCTGGACAGCGGCTGGTTTGAAATGGCTTATGAAGACGACGAAGCGTATATTTTAAAAATCCGCGACGAGAAAGGCGAGCCGCCGAACCCGTCAACGAGCGACGACAAAAACGGAAGCGCCGACGAGCCGACCGAAGAAGAAATGAAACAGCTCGAAGAGGAAGAAAAAGCCGCCAACGCCAACGGAAGCGCGGCAGAAGAGGAAGAAAAATAAAGCAGGTTACGCGACTTGATGAAAACGGACAAAAACAAATTTATTTTCAGTTTTAAAGCCAGGGTTTTTGGTTTTTATCTGCTCGGCTGTTTGTTCGTTTCATCTTGTCAAACCGCCGTCACGCCGGTCGGGAATCTGCAACCGCCGACTCCGACGCCCGAGATTAAGGAAACGAAAGACGATTTTTCGGAAAAATTGGAATACGTTCAAAAGGGCGCTTTCGCTTTCATTTACGTGTTTCGGCGCAAAGACGGCGCGGCTTTGGATTCCGACGACCGCAAATACTTGCGGGCAAATTCGCCGATGGAGACGAATCAGTGGGTTCTGACCGACGACGCTAAAGTCGCGATTGCCGGTTCAAATTACCAGTTTCTGCCTGAAAGTCTGGACGCTTTGAAAAAACGCTTTAACCTCGAAGATTTATCCAAACCGCCCGAAACGAAACCGTCGGAAAACGCCGACACCGGCAATTAAGGAGAAAGATTGTGGCAGAAAAGAAAGTCCGCGAAATGAGATTATCGGCGCGCAGGGTTTTTCTCGACCCTTCGACGCCGCCGGTGCTTTCGATTGTTCGCATCGTCGTCATCACGCTCCTGATTCTGGCGGTCGCCGATTTTGCGAAAGGCATCATCGTCTCGCTGACGCATCTTTTTTTTATGGTGATTCTGGCAATCTTTTTCGCGTATTTGATTGAGCCGCTTGTCAAACTGATTCGCCAGCCCTTCGAAGAACGCCAGCGAGAAAGATTAATGCCGCGCCCGCTGGCGATTGCCGTCGCCTATGTAGTTGTTTTTTCGATTCTCGGCATTGCGATTGCCTGGCTCGCGCCGCTGGTCAACGAGCAGGCGAAGCAATTGACCACCAATCTGCCGACTTATACGACCTCGATTCAATCGTGGATTCGCGACATCAGCAATCGTTTCGACCGCTATCGCATTCCCGAAGCGATTCAAACTCAGATTAACGAAAAGGCGGGCGTCCTGGCGGCTGACGTCGGAACGCAGGTCACAAATTTTTTGATAGCGCTGGCTTCGTATCTGCCGTGGCTCATCTTGGTTCCGGTGCTCGGTTTCTTTTTCCTGAAAGACGCCAATTTTTTCCGCATCTCATTTTTGCGGCTTTTTCCGAGCGGGCGCTGGCGGTCGCGGATTGAATCGGTCATCTACGACGTCAATCAGACGCTCGCCGCCTACACGCGTGCGCAGCTTATTTCCTGCGTTCTCATCGGCGTTATCTGCACCTTCGGTTTTTATCTTATCGGCATCAATTACGCTTTATTGCTCGGCATCGTCGCCGGGGTTCTGGAATTTATTCCGCTGCTCGGACCTATCACCGTCGCTATCATCGCCGTGACTGCCGCCGGATTGCAATCGCCGTGGCAGGCGCTTTACACAGGCATATTTCTTGCCGCGCTGCGAATCAGCCAGGATTATATTATTTACCCGCGAATCGTGCGCGGCGGCATTCACCTGCACCCGCTGGCGATTATTTTATCGGTTCTGGCGGGCGAGCAGGTCGCGGGAATTCCCGGCGTTTTTATCTCGATTCCGGTCGTCGCGCTCCTGACCGTGCTTTATAAACACATTCTCGAACACAGCGGCAGCAAAGGACTTTTCACCAACTTGTTTGAAGAAAAGACGGACGCCAGCAAAATTCCGGACGAAGGCGGCGAACCGAAAACGGCTTAGACAAGAAAGAGGATTAGGTATTTAAGGGATTAAGTGTTTAGCTTATCGGTATTTCCGCGTAAACCCTTAATCACTTAATCGCTTTCTTTCAGCGTAAATCCGCGCCAGTTCGCGTTTGAGCAGTTTGCCGGTCGGACCTTTCGGGATGTCGGCGACGAAATAAATGCGCTTCGGGCATTTATAGTCGGCTAGATGCTGTTTACAGAAATTTATTAAATCGTCTTGGCTCGACGGCGCGTCGTCTTTTAAAACGACGAATGCGGCGACTTCTTCGCCGTATAATTCGTCGG
This sequence comes from Pyrinomonadaceae bacterium, assembly GCA_036388475.1. Classification (GTDB taxonomy): domain Bacteria; phylum Acidobacteriota; class Blastocatellia; order Pyrinomonadales; family Pyrinomonadaceae; genus JALZHR01. The sequence continues at coordinate 83,263 of DASVRT010000036.1, forward strand.
GAACGCCGATAACGGCAGCAGATTGCACCGCCGGATGCGTGTATAAAAGCTCGTCAATCTCGCGCGGGTAGATGTTTTCGCCGCCGCGAATAATCATATCGGATTTGCGGTCGGCGATGTAGAAAAAGCCGTCGGCGTCTCGATAACCGATGTCGCCCGTGTGAAACCAGCCGTTTTGAAAGGCTTTCCGCGTCGCTTCTTCGTTTTTAAAATAACCTTTAAAAATATTCTCGCCGCGCAGGACGATTTCGCCCAGCTCGCCATCGGGAACTTCTTCTTCGCGCTCGTCAAAAACCTTCATTTCGTTGCCGATCGGCTGACCGCACGAGCCGGGACGCCGATTCGTATTCGGCGGATTAAACGTCGAGCGACAGGTCGATTCGCTCAATCCGTAACCTTCGACGACCAAGCAATCGAAAGTCTCTTCAAACTTCCGCAAAACTTCCGCCGGAACCGGCGCGGAGCCGCACATCGCGAAACGAAGCGTTTCCGAATGCGGAACGCGGAATGCGGAATGCGAATTTTCCGGCTGACCGCTGACCGCTGATTGCTGATCGCTTTTCTGCAAAAGCATCGAAAGCATCGTCGCCACCGAGCCGAACGAGGTGATTTTGTAATCCGCCACGATTTGCCAGAAGCGAGACGCGGAAAATTTCGGAGAAACGACCGTCGAAGCGCCCGCATAAAGCGCCGTCATCGTCGTCACGGAAACGGCGTTCATATGAAAAAGCGGCATAATCGTTAATAAACGGTCGTTTTCGTCAAAGCCGAGCCATTCGGCGATTTGCCGCGCGTTGGCGATTAAATTTCCGTGTGTTAAAAGGCAGCCTTTCGGTTTTCCGGTCGTGCCGGACGTGTAAATAATAATCGCTTCGTCGCCTTTCCCGATTTCCGTTTCGGCTAATTTTTCGGCGTAGCTTTTCGTCGCGTCCGCTTCATTATCAAATTGAATTACGTTTTGCAGATGCGGCAAATCTTCGCGGATTTTATCAATCGCGTTTTGAAACTGCGAATGAACGAGCAGCATTTTCGCTTCCGAATTATTCAACGCAAAAGCGATTTCTTCGGCTTTCAAAAGCGAATTTATCGGTCCCGCCGGCGCGCCGATTTTGAAACAGGCGAAATAAGCGATAATGTATTCCGCGCTGTTCGGCATTAATAAACTGACCACGTCGCCTTTCGCGATGCCGTTTTCCGAAAGCATATTGGCGGCGCGATTGACCGCTTTATCAAATTCCGCGTACGTCCAGCGGCGATGGTCGGCTTCGGAAAATAAAAAAACTTTAGCCCCGTGCTCCCGCGCGCGATTTTCCAGCAGCCGGCGCAGGTTATTGTTGCTTTTTATTGTCATATTTCGTATATTTTAGCGCACTTCGATTTTAATTTAACGCACAAGCTGTTTGAAGGAAAAGGCAAAAGGTCAAAGGAAAAGATAATAAACGAATTTTGCCTTTTTCCCTTTACCTTTTACCTTGCTTTGCGTCTTTCAGTATTAAATTTTTATGACCGTCTATCGAAATTTTATCAACGGCGAATGGCTCGAATCGGTTTCCGACGAACAAACGCCGAATATCAATCCCGCAGATATTAATGACGTCATCGGCATCATTAAGCTTTCGACGCGCGACGAAGCGCGCCGCGCGGTCGAAGCCGCCTACAATGCTTTCAAAGGCTGGAAAAATACGCCCGCGCCGACGCGCGGAAAAATCGTCGCCAAATTTGCGCGCCTGCTGGAAGATTATAAAGAAGAAATGGCGCAGCTGCTGACGCGCGAGGAAGGAAAAACGCTCTCCGAAGCGCGCGGCGAATTGCAGCGTTCAATCAACGTCGCCGAATTTTGCGCGGGCGAATCGCGGCGTCTGAACGGCGAGACGATTCAATCGGAATTACCGGCAAATTTCGCTTATACGATAAAAGAGCCGCACGGCGTCGTCGCCTGCATCACGCCCTGGAATTTTCCGGTCGCCATTCCGGTCTGGAAAATCGCGCCCGCGCTCGTTGCCGGAAATACTGTCGTTTTCAAGCCCGCCGAAGCGACGCCCGCGACCGCCGTGCGAATCTGCGAAATTTTTGAAGAAGCCGGATTGCCGAAGGGCGTTTTGAATTTGATTTTGGGCAAAGGTTCGGAAATCGGCGAGGAAATCGCCAATCATCCGGCGGTCAAAGCGATTTCTTTCACCGGCTCGACCGAAATCGGCATTAAATTGTATGCGACGGGCGCGCGGCGCGGCGCGAAAGTACAGTGCGAAATGGGCGGCAAAAATCCGGTCGTCGTAATGGCGGACGCGGATATGGATTTGGCGGTCGAATCGACGGCGCAGGGCGCTTTCGGCTCGACCGGACAACGCTGCACGGCGACTTCGCGCGCCGTCGTGGTCGATAAAATCGCCGACGAATTTGTCCGAAAAATCGTCGAAAGAGCAAAACGAATGCGCATCGGCGACGGCAGCGATTCAAACACGGAAATGGGACCTTCGGTTGACGAAAAACAATTCAAAACGGTTCTGAAATACATCGACATCGGGCGCGAAGACGGCGCGGAAATGCTCTGCGGCGGCAGGCGCGCCGAAGGCGACGGGCTGGAAAACGGCTATTTCGTCGAGCCGACGGTTTTCGATAAAGTCACGCCCGATATGCGCATCGCGCAGGAAGAAATTTTCGGTCCCGTTCTGTCGGTCTTGCGCGTCAGGGATTTTGACGAGGCGATGACGGTCGCCAACGATTCGCAATACGGTCTGACTTCTTCGATTTTTACCAACGACCCGAATCTGATTTTCCGTTTTGTCGATGAAATCGAAACCGGAATGACGCATATCAACTCGCCGACGACCGGCGGCGAAGCGCACATTCCCTTCGGCGGCGTCAAAATGACCGGCATCGGCGCGCGCGAGCAAGGCTCGACGGCGCTCGATTTTTACACGGAATTGAAAGTCGTCTACGTCGATTACACGGGACGCAAACGCGAAGGAAATTTGTATTAAGAAAGAATTAGCCGCGAAAATCCGGGCTAAATAAAATTTATGAATCCAACAACAGAACAAAAACAACCATCCGAAATCGTTCGCAAACACAAGGAATTTCTTTTTCCGGCGGTCGCCACTTATTACGAGGAGCCGCTCGCGCTGGTGCGAGGTGAAGGCGAATACGTCTGGGACGACGCGGGCAATCGTTATCTCGACTGCTTCGGCGGCGTTCTGACCGTCAGCGTCGGGCATGCGAACCCGAAAATCAACGCGGCGATTATCGAGCAGGTCAACAAAATTTCGCATACTTCGACGCTTTACGCCAACCAGCCGCAGGGCGATTTGGCGGAAAAGCTCGCCGAAATCTCGCCCGGCGCTTTAAAGAAATCTTTTTTCACCAGCAGCGGCACGGAAGCCGACGACACGGCGATTACGGCGGCAAAATTGGCGACCGGCAGACACGAAATCGTCGTTTTGCGCCACAGTTATTCGGGACGCTCGGCGACGGCGCTCTCCAGCGTCGGTCATTCGACGTGGCGACCGCTGCCGTCGCAGGTTGCCGGAATCGTCCACGCCCGCGCGCCTTACTGCTATCGCTGCCCGCTCAGCCTCTCGCCGAAAAATTGCGGGTTGGCGTGCGCCGAAGACGTTAAAGACGTGATTATGACGGCGACGACCGGCGAAATCGCCGCGTTTATGGCTGAACCGATTTTGGGCGTCGGCGGTTTTATCGTGCCGCCCGCCGGTTATTTCGAGCGCGTCGAGGAAATCACGCGCCAGCACGGCGGACTTTTTATCGCCGACGAGGTGCAGACCGGCTGGGGCAGAACCGGCGACAAATGGTTCGGCATCGAGCATTGGGACGTGAAACCCGACATCATCACTTCGGCGAAAGGAATGGGCAACGGCGTGCCGATTGGAATGACGACCGCGACCGCCGCCGTCGCCGATAAATTTCCCGGTCTGACCTTCGCCACCTTCGGCGGAAACCCGGTTTCATCCGCCGCTGCGCTGGCGGTTATCAAGATGATTGAAGAAGAAGATTTGCGGACAAACGCGCGCGTCGTCGGCGATTATTTTCGCGGCAAGCTCGAAGAATTGAAAGAAAAATATCCAATCATCGGCGACGTGCGCGGAATGGGCTTGATGCAGGGCGTCGAGCTGGTCAAAGACCGCGAAACAAAAGAACCCGCGCCGCAAGCCGTCTTAAAAGTCTTCGAAGAAACCCGCCGGCAAGGCGTGCTCATCGGCAAAGGCGGGCTTTACGGCAACGTCATTCGCACCGGCTTGATGCTCAATTCGACCACAGACCACGTTGACGAGCTTATCGCCGCGCTCGATAAGGGTTTTGCGACAGTCTGATGGACAAATTTTTGAATTGGAAGACCTTGACCAAAGGAAAAGACGTGACCGAGCCGATTTACCTGCGTTAATTTGTATTTCCGCCGCGCCGGCGACGAAGAATGGTTTGATTTGGGCAGGTTTTTCTACAGCCCGGCAATCGTTAAAATTCCTCTCGTCGAAACCGGCAAACCTGAACAAATCTACCTGCGCGGTCGATATTTAATCGGCAACGACTCGGTCGGTAATTATTCAAATATCACGGCGCCGGTCATCACGCCGTAATTTTATGAAATAATAAAAATTATGAAAACACTAATCAAAAACGGGCGAATTGTAACGGCGGTTGACGATTACAAAGCCGATATTTTAATCGAAGGCGAGAGCGTTTCCGTTATCGGCGCGAAGCTGGAAATGGAAGCCGATGTCGTGATTGACGCTTCCGGCAAACTGGTTATTCCGGGCGGCATCGACCCGCACACGCATATGGAATTGCCGTTTGGCGGAACGCAGTCGTCGGATGATTTTTTCACCGGAACGCGCGCCGCCGCGTTTGGCGGAACGACGACGATTATTGATTTCGCCGTGCAGACGAAAGGCGAAGCGATGACGGCGGGCGTGGACAAGTGGCACGCGAAAGCGCAGGGCAAATGCGCGATTGATTACGGTTTTCACCTGATTACGACCGATTTTGAAGACTCTAACAAAGCCGAAATGTTCAAATTGATGGACGAAGGCATCACGAGCTTTAAATTATTTATGGCTTATCCGGGCGTTTTTCTGGCGGACGACGCGACGATTTTTCGCGCGATGGCGGCGGCTGGCGAGCGCGGCGGCTTGATTTGTATGCACGCCGAAAACGGAATCGTGATTAACGAAATTATCAAGCGCGCTTTGGCTGAAGGCAGAACCGCGCCGAAATATCACGCTTTGACGCGCCCGACGATTGCCGAAGCCGAAGGCGTGCACCGCGCGATTGCGATTGCGGAAATGGCTGAATCGCCCGTTTACATCGTGCATCTGTCCTGCACCGACGCGCTGAATCAAGTGCGCGAAGCGCGCGACCGCGGCATTCCCGCTTTTGCCGAAACCTGCCCGCAATATCTTTTTCATTCAATCGAGGATTACGGCGAAGATTTCGAAGGCGCGAAATATGTGATGACGCCGCCTTTGCGGGAAAAACACAATCAGGCGGAATTGTGGAAAGGTTTAAAGATGGACGATTTGCAGGTCATTTCCACCGACCACTGTCCGTTTTGTATGAAGGAGCAGAAAGAATTGGGCGCGGGCGATTTCTCGAAAATCCCGAACGGCGCGCCCGGCGTCGAAAATCGAATGTCGCTGATTTACAACGGCGGAGTCGTCGAAAATCGAATTTCGCTGAACCGTTTCGTCGAGCTGACTTCGACCGCCGCCGCGAAAATGTTCGGTCTGTTTCCGAAAAAAGGCACTATCGCCGTCGGCTCCGACGCCGACATCGTGATTTTCGACGCGGAAAAAGAACACGTTTTCGGCGTCGAAAACGAGCATATGAACGTCGATTATTCTTCATATGAAGGCTGGAAGGTAAAAGGCAAAGTCGAAACGGTTTTGTCGCGCGGGCGCGTCGTGATTGAAAACGGCGAGCATAAAGGAAAAGCCGGCGACGGGCAATTTCTGAAGCGCGGAACTTGTGTAAATATTTAGAGAAAATAATATGAAAAAAACATTTGGCTTTTATCTCGTCGCGTTTTTGATTTTGTGTCCGACGTTGGTTTTGGCGCAGGCTTCGAAAAGACCAAAAGATACGCTTGAACAAAAAATCAGAAAACTCGATGCCGCCCAGACGGAAGCCATTCTGCGAAAAGATTTTCAGGCATTGGATGAGCTTTGTGCGGAGGATTTTACGGTCAATAATCCGCGCGGCGACATAACCAAAGGAAATGAAGCCGTCAAAGAGCTGGTTCGTTCCGGTGTTATCAATTACGCTTCGTTTGTGCGGGAAATCGAGTCGGTTTTGATACACGAAAAAACGATTATCGTGATGGGGCGCGAAACGCTCGTCCCAAACGAAAATTCTCCGCAGGCGGGACAAACCGTGCATCGCCGCTACACGAATATCTGGATGAAGAGAAATGGCAAATGGCTCTTGACCGCCCGCCACGCCAGCCTCATCCCGGAAAAAGCTGCTTGACCGTTTAACGAACGAGGAAGAAAATGATTTTTCGACTTATTGAAAGAGACTTAAAAACCAAATTCGGAAATTTTCGCGAGATTCTTTATTACGACGGGCAGAGCGAAGCGGTCGCGCTGGTGATGGGCGAGACGCGGGCGCAGGAAAATGTCTTTTGCCGGATTCATTCGAGCTGTATTTCGGCTCACGTCTTCAGCAGCGTCGAGTGCGAATGCCGCGAGGAAATGGAAGCCTCCCAACGATTAATCGAGCAGAAAGGACAGGGCGTAATTATCTATCTCGAACAGGAAGGCAAAGGAAACGGGCATCTGGCTTTGCTGGCGAGCATTCCTTATAAAAAAGCCGGATTCAGCCAGAGCGAAGCTTACAGAAAAGCCGGGTTTCAAGCCGACGCCAGAACCTATCGCCCGGCGGCGGAAATTTTGTCGGACTTGGGAGCTAAATCGGTCGTTCTGCTGACAAATAATGCGGAAAAAGCGGAAGATTTGCGCAGAGCGTCGATAATCGTTTCCGGTACGAAAGAGATATTGCCGGCATCGTGATTTTCGACGCCGAATAATCGGGAAATTACGCTCGCTCAATTATTATCAAATCCTGAATTTGCTCGCGCGGCGCGGGCGTTCCGAAAGTATAAATAAATATATTATATGGACAGTAATCTAATCGCTTTCGCGAGCGCCGACGAACAGAGCTTTGATAATCCCGCGCCATTGTCGCCAGCCGAGCGGATTGTCGAATTTTACGAAGAAGCGAGTATGGACTACCGGCATTGGAGCAAAGACTTCAATATGCATCTGGGCTTTTACCGGCGCGGCTTAAATCCTTTTAAGCGTGAAAAAATGCTCGAACAATTGAATCTGGAAATCGCCGCCCGATTGTATCTCGACGCCAAAGCTGCGCCGTTTCTGATTGATTTGGGCTGCGGCGCGGGAGCGATTTCCAGAAGCGTCGCGAAAAATTATCCGAGAGCGATTATCAAAGGCGTGACGCTTTCGCCTTCGCAGGTCGAAACGGCGGAAAAATTAAACGCGCAGGAAAATCTGCAAAAGCAAATCGAGATTTTCAAAGGCGATTACGCGTCGCTGCCGTTTGCCGACGGCGCGGCGGACGGCGTCTGGGCGGTTGAAAGCGCCTGTTACGCGGAAGGCGCCGCCAAAGAAAATCTGGCGCGCGAGATGGCTCGCGTGCTGAAAACCGGCGGGCGTTTTGCCGTCGCCGATTGTTTTATCAAACAGCCCGGTAAAAAATTTAACGCGCTGATTGAAAAATGTTATTCGGAGCTTTGCAAAGGTTGGGCGCTGCCGGAAATGCCCGCGCTCGATTATTTTGTCGCCGCTTTGAAAAAAGAAGGCTTTCGCGACATCGTCGCGGAAGATATATCGTGGCGCGTCGCTCCGTCTTTAGCTCACGCGCCATACGCCGTTTTAACCTTTATCCTCAAAAAAATTTTCGCCGGCGAGCCTTTAAAACGGCAGAGCATTAACAATCTGAAAGCTTCGCTGCTGGCTCCGGCGCTCGGTTTGAACCGCTCGAAGTTCAGCTATTGCTTGATTAGCGGAGCACGCGGCTAAACGGTAAGCGCTGCGTTCCGAGCTTAACCCGTTCCGAAAACACCGGCGGCGCGCGGGCGAGTTTTCGCCGGAAATATAATATTAAAGCGTAGAGATTAAATTTATGACCAACATCGAAACAATCCAACACGAAGACGGGCGCGTCGAGCTGCGCGAGCAGGCATTGCGGGAAGTCGAAGCGTCTCCGCTTTACAACGAAGACCTCGCGCCCGTTCCCGTTGAGCGGCGCAACTGGACGACGTATAACTACGCCGCGCTCTGGATTTCGATGGCGCACTGCATCCCGACTTATATGATGGCTTCCGGCTTGATTTCGGCGGGAATGAACTGGTGGCAGGCGCTTCTCACGATTCTTCTGGGCAATACGATTGTGCTCGCGCCGATTCTTTTAAATTCGCATCCGGGCACGAAATACGGCATTCCGTTTCCGGTTTACGCGCGCGCCGCCTACGGCGCTTACGGGTCGAATCTGCCGGCGCTGATGCGGGCGATTGTCGCCTGTGGCTGGTTCGGGATTCAGGCGTGGATCGGCGGGCAGGCGATTCACATATTTTTCAGCTCGATAATTCCGAATTGGAACACGCTGCTCGGCGGCGCGGTCGGCGGGCACACGCCGACCGAATGGATTTCGTTTTTGATTTTCTGGGCGATGAATATTTTTATTATTTATCGCGGAATGAATCTGCTGCGCCACGTCGAAAACTGGGCGGCGCCGTTTGTGCTGGTGATGACCGCGATTTTGCTGGCGTGGATTTTGTATCAGGCGGGCGGCGTCGGATTTTTGCTGAACGAGCCGGGAAAATTTCAGACGGCGGGCGAATTCTGGAAGATTTTTATTCCCAGCCTGACGGCGATGATTGGTTTCTGGGCGACGCTTTCGCTTAATATGCCCGATTTTACGCGCTTCGGAAAAAGCCAGCGCGAACAGACGCTCGGGCAAACCGTCGCGCTGCCGACGACGATGGTCGTTTTCGCGGCGATGGGAATTTTGATAACTTCGGCGGCGGTCATCGTTTTTCCGAACGCGAAACCGGACGAGCTTTGGGACCCGGTAAAATTGGTCGGGCAGTTTTCTCAGCCTTTGATTGTCGCGATTTCGATGTTTACGATTGTCGTCGCCACACTGTCGGTCAATATCGCCGCCAATGTCGTCTCGCCCGCCAATGATTTCGCTAACGCTTTTCCGCGCTGGATTTCGTTTCGCACCGGCGGTTTGATAACGGGAATCGTCGGAATCCTGATGCAGCCCTGGAAATTGCTGGCTGACCCGAGCGGTTATATTTTCAGCTGGCTGCTCGGATATTCGGGCGGTTTGGGTTCGATTGCCGGAGTTTTGATTGCGGATTACTGGCTCGTCCGGCGAAAAAATTTAAATTTAGGCGATTTGTATCGCCCCAAAGGTGTTTACCGCTACCTGCTCGGCTGGAACTTGCGCGCGGTCGCGGCGACGATTTTGGGTTGCTTTTTGGCGTGGAGTTGGTGGATAGTATTAGCAATAAAAGGCATTTCAGGCGAACCATCACCGGACTGGATAAATGCAGTAGAACCGATGACCGAAACGCTTTTTGATTACGCCTGGTTCGTCGGTTTCGGAGTTTCATTTGCCGTTCACTGGGCTTTGATGAAAGCGTTTCCGCCAAAAATAACTGTCGATTAGCACGAAAGATGTTCAACAAAGAAGAGCCGGTTGAAAAGTTTAAAAGACTGTGCGAAAGCTCGACATTCGCTCATCGCGAAGAAATTATAAAAGGGCTTGAAAACGGCAATTACGTTTTACGAGATCACGAAAACCGGAATGTTTCCAGCCGGCAGCTTTTGGATATTTATCGGCATCGGGCTGAACGCTTGCTGAAATACGAAAGCAGTCGCGCCGAACAGCTGAGAAATGAAATTTTAGCTTTTTGTTCTGAATTGAAAAAAGTTCCGGACGACACGGTTAATTATTGGACTATCGCCAAAGATAAAGCCGCGGGCTTTGCGGTTTTTTATAATTCCGAAAAGATTCTCGGTTGTTTATTGACGGTCGATAGAAGAATGGTTTCCGAAGCGGATTGGAAAAAACTTTGAAATTAAATTTGAGGATTAGTTATGTCAAGAATTATAAAGTGCGGTCTTATCCAGGCAAAAAACGTCGCGCCGACCGACGCGCCGATTGCAGAAATTAAAAAAGCGAACATCGAGCACCAGATGAAAATGGTCGAGGACGCGGCGCGGCAGGGCGTGCAGATGCTTTGTTTTCAGGAAATTTTCACGACGCCGTATTTCTGCGCCGAACAGCAGACGCGCTGGTATGAAGCGGTCGAAAAAATTCCCGACGGTCCGACCGTGAAAATGATGCAGGACGTCGCCAAAGAATACGGGATGGTTTTGATTGTGCCGATTTACGAGGAAGAAATCACCGGAATTTATTATAATTCCGCCGCCGTGATTGACGCCGACGGCAAATATCTGGGCAAATACCGCAAAACGCACATCCCGCACGTCAATCCGGGTTTCTGGGAAAAATTTTATTTTCGTCCGGGAAATTTGGGCTATCCGACTTTTGAAACGGCGTTTGCGCGCGTCGGCGTTTATATCTGCTACGACCGGCATTTTCCCGAGGGCGCGCGTTGTCTCGGCTTGAACGGCGCGGAAATCATCTTTAATCCTTCGGCGACCGTCGCGGGTTTGAGCGAATATCTCTGGAAGCTGGAACAGCCCGCGCACGCCGTCGCCAACGGTTATTTCGTCGGCGCGATTAACCGGGTCGGCTACGAAGCGCCGTGGAACATCGGCGAATTTTACGGTCAGAGCTATTTCTGCGACCCGCGCGGTCAAATCGTCGCCGAAGCTTCGCGCGACAAAGACGAACTGGTCGTCGCGGATTTGAATTTCGACGTGATTCGCGAAGTGCGCAATACGTGGCAGTTTTTCCGCGACCGCCGACCGGACAGCTACGGCTTGCTCGTGGCGGATTAAAAGGGCTTGAATATTTTGATTCGCGGCTCGCGGCTGCAATCGACTTCGGTAAATAGAAGTTATTTATGCTTAATTTAAATTCGCGCGCGGGCAACACGTCTACGGAAGTAAAATTTTGTGTGAAATGCGGCGAGGCTAATTACGCAAATCTCGGTCAGTGCGTTTCCTGCGGCAGAAAAAAGTTTATTTCCGAAGCGGAGTTTGAAAAAGAACAAAAATCCGGCTTCCAGGAAATGATTGTCGGAGCTTTGGTTTTTTTTGTCTCGCTCGGCTTGGTGATTCTCAGGCTGAACGTTTCGGTAAATAATTCCGTTCCTCAACTGGTGATGCTGCCTTTTGTGTTTCTGGGATTTCTGATTGCGGTTGACGGCGCGTTTAAATATCAAAAGGGCAGGCGAAGTTTAGTTCTAAACGTTGCTTTATCGGCTTGCGTGCTTGCCATTCTCGGCGTCGGCATCTATGCGGAATTTACGCGGCGTTTTCAAGAAAACAGAGCTAACTCTTAAATAAAAATATGTCATTAACACACGATTCGCCTTTAAACATCGAACAAATCGAGCGCAATTTCCGCGAGATTGCGCCGGCGCTGAATGAAGCGGAAGCGATTCTCGAATCCAATCGCTGCGTTTACTGCTACGACGCGCCGTGCACGCACGCCTGCCCGACGCACATCGACGTTCCTTCGTTCATCAAAAAAATCGCGTCGGGAAATCTGGTCGGCTCGGCGCGCGTCATTTTCGAGGCGAACCCGATTGGCGCGACCTGCGCGCGCGTTTGTCCGGTCGAAGTTTTGTGCGAAGGCGCGTGTGTCGAAAAAACTTTGATGAACAAGCCGATTGAGATTGGAAGATTGCAGCGTTACGCGACGGATTTTGTAATGAGCCGCGGGCGCGACGTGCTTAAAGCCGGAGCGCCGAACGGCAAATCCGTCGGCATCGTCGGTTCAGGTCCCGCCGGGCTTTCGTGCGCGACCTTTCTGGCGCGTCTCGGTTACGCCGTGACCGTTTACGAGCGCAAAGCCCTGCCCGGCGGACTCGACACATACGGGATGGCGGAATACAAAATGACGCAAGCCGTCTCGGTCGAAGAAGCGAAAATGGTCGTGCGGCTCGGCGTCGAATTCCGGCTGAATACCGAAATCGGGCGCGACATTTCGTTTGCGGAATTGCAGGCGCAACACGACGCGATTTTCTTAGGCATCGGGCTCGGCGCGACAAATAAATTAAACATCGAAGGCGAAAACGCGGCGGGCGTTTACGACGCGCTGGATTTTATCGAATACGTTAAAACGCGCGATTGGAAAAGCGTTCCGCTCGGCAGAACCGTCGCGGTTATCGGCGCGGGCAACACGGCGATTGACGCCGTCACGCAGGCGAAACGGCTTGGCGCGGAACGCGTTTTGATGATTTATCGCCGCACGGAAAAAGATATTTCGGCTTACGAATACGAGCTGGCGAAAAAAGACGGCGTCGAGTTCGTCTGGCAAACCGCGCCGGTTGAAATTTCGGCGGGCGAAAACGGCGCGCTCCTTTCGCTGCGCTGCGAGAAAACGGACGGCACAAACCGAATTTTTGAAATTCCGTGCGATATGGTTATCAAGGCAATCGGGCAGCAGAAAATGCGCTCGTTCTTCGAGACGGTCGCGGGCGTCGAAATTGACGAAAAAGGTCGCGCGGCGGTTAACGAATTGATGCAAACGTCGAATCCGAAAATCTTCGCGGGCGGCGACTGCGTCAACGGCGGCGCGGAAGCGGTCGACGCTTCGCAGATGGGCAAACTGGCGGCGCAGGGCATTCATTTGAGCTTGACCGGAGAAAAAGTCGAGTTTGCCGGCGCGCGAATTCCTTTGCCGGAAGAAACCGGAATCATTCACAGTCATTCGTAGAGCGCGTCGTGAAAATAAAATAATTCGGAGTAAATTACTATGGCAGATTTAAGTGTAAATTTTGCGGGAATCAAATCGCCGAATCCTTTCTGGCTCGCCAGCGCGCCGCCGACGAATATGGGTTCGATGGTCGAGCGCGCGTTTGACGCGGGCTGGGGCGGCGCGGTCTGGAAGACGCTGGGCGAGCCGATTGTCAACGTCTGCTCGCGGCTGGCATCTTTAGATAACGGCGCGAACCGGATGATTGGCTTGAACAATATCGAGCTGATTACCGACCGACCGCTCGAAGTCAATTTGAAGGAAATCTACGAGTGCAAAAAGAAATATCCGAATCACGCCGTCATCGTTTCGTTGATGGTCGAATCGAAGCGCGAGGCGTGGCACGAAATCGTCAAGCGGGCGCAGGACACGGGCGCGGATGGTTTTGAGCTGAATTTCGGCTGCCCGCACGGGATGAGCGAGCGCGGAATGGGCGCGGCGATGGGACAGGTTCCCGAATATACCTGTATGGTCACGGAATGGGTCAAGGAAGTTTCCGCGCTTCCCGTTATCGTCAAGCTGACGCCGAACGTGACGAACATCGTTCCGCCCGGACGCGCGGCGACCAAAGGCGGCGCGGACGCACTTTCTTTGATAAATACGATAAATTCCGTGATGGGCGTGGACATCGACACGATGATTCCGTATCCGAACGTCAACGGAATGGCGGCGCACGGCGGTTATTGCGGAACTGCCGTGAAACCGATTGCGCTGAATATGGTCTCGGAACTGGCGCGCGACGCGGAAATAAATATTCCGATTTCGGGCATCGGCGGCATCAACACGTGGCGCGACGCGGTCGAATTTTTGCTGCTCGGCGCGTCGAACGTGCAGGTCTGCACGGCGGTGATGCATTACGGCTATCGCATCGTCGAAGATATGATTGACGGCTTGAACAATTATCTCGACGAAAAAGGTTACGCTTCCGTCAACGATATTGTCGGAAAATCGGTCAGCCGCGTCACCGATTGGGGAAATCTCGATTTGCGCTACAAGACGGTGGCGCGCATCAATAACGAAAATTGCATTCGCTGCAATCTGTGTCATATCGCCTGCGAGGACGGCGCGCATCAATGCATTGATTTTACGGAAGTCGGCGGGCTGCGCTTCCCGATTGTGGACGAGCCGGAATGCGTCGGCTGCAATCTCTGTTACCTGGTTTGCCCGTCGCCGGGCGCGATTTCGATGATTCGCCTCGACGACGGCAGCGCGCCGCTCAGCTGGCGCGAATTTACGAGCGAGCCGCCGCCCGCGATGACAGGCGACTAAAAAGGGCGAAAGGCGAAAGGCGAAAGGTTAAGGCGAAAGGCGAAAGGTTAATAATCCTTTCGCCTTTTGCCTTTAGATTCACGGTCGCGGCGGTGTCGCCGGACTCGGCGACGTGACGGGCGCGGGCGCGGGTGTCGGCGTCGGTGTCGGCGGGAGCTTCGGCATTTCTCCGGCTTTGAAGCGCGGCAGCATCTCGTCGCGCATCGCCAGCGCATAAACGGAGGCGGCGATGACGACTGCCGATTTTTTCACGTCGTCCTCGACGATTCGCTCGTAGGTGTCGAGATTCGTGTGCCAGGTGTGCGTGAAATATTCAATCGGGTCTTGCGCGACGCCGATGCCCGGCAGTCCGGCGTTATTAAACGACGTGTGGTCTGAGCCGCCGATTCCGCGATTGGTGGTTCTGATTGCTCCGACCGCGCCGTAATCGGCGAACGGCGCGAGAATCTCGCGCAGCACGGTCGCGCCTTCCGGCGGACCGAAAACGGACATTCCCCGAACTCTGCCGGTTCCCGTATCGACGTTGAAATAGCCGCCGAATTTCGCGTATTCGGGTTTCTGGTCTTCGAACGAGCCGAAATGTTCTTTGACATAAGCCTGCGAGCCGAGCAAGCCCTGTTCTTCGCCCGACCAGAGCGCGACACGAATCGTGCGGCGCGGCTTGACGCCGATTGTCTTCAAAATTCGCGCCGCTTCCATCATCACCGCGCAGCCGGCGGCGTTGTCGGTCGCGCCCGTCGCCGCGTGCCACGAATCGAGATGCCCGCCGAGCATAATCACCTCGTCTTTTTTATCGGTTCCGGTGATTTCGCCGATGACGTTGTAGGAAGTCGCGCCTTCGGGAATCGAGCGGTTGCGAATGTCGAATTCGAGCGAAACCGCCAAGCCGTCCGTCACCAGTCGGGAAATGCGCCCGTAATCTTCGTTGCGCATCACGACGGTCGGGACGACCTTTGAAACGTCGTAAGTGTCGTTGTCGAAGGCGCGAATCTGACCGTGCTCGCGCCGCGCGTCGTTAATCCGCACGGCAGCGCCGCCTTCGAGCAGAAATTTATCGAGCTGTTCGGCAATCTGCCCGAATCTTAACTGACCGGGTTTCGGCGTCGGCGCGGGCGCGGGCGCGGGCGTGGCAGCCGGCGTGGGCGTCGGCGCGGGATTCGGGTCAAAACGTCTTTTCATCGCTTCGTCTTCGAATCGTTTCGGCACGGGAATAAACCCGACCGGCAGCCGCGCGGGCGTTCCGACCAGCACCATTTTCCCTTTGATGTTGCCGCGGATGCTGTTGAAATAATTAGTCAATTCTTCCTGGGTCGGGCGTTCAGGCAGAGTCATCACAAAGGCGTCGCCTTTGACCGCGCCGTTGGTTCCGGGCGTCCACGCCAGCACTTCAAAAACCAGCGAATCCTGCACGGGCGCGGTAATAAACCCGGCGGCGCGCTCGTTGACCCAGCCCGGATGACCGAAGTCCCACGGTTCGAGCTGCGCTTTGTCGAATCCCCAATCTCTCATTTGTCTGACCGCCCAATCGCCCGCCGCTTTCAGATTCGGCGAGCCGGTCAGGCGCGGTCCGTAAACGTCCGTAAAAAAATGAATCGTCCGCATCGCCTGCGAATTGTCCATTCCTTCCTTGCGGATTTGCGCGTTGATGTCGCCGTCGGGCGCGGGTTTCGGCGTCTGCGCGAAAACGAAAACCGGCGTTGGCAGCAGAATACAAAACAGCAATAGAAGCGTCGTCGCTTTTAATTTCATTAATCTTTTCATTTTTCCTCTGTCGGCAGAATTTTTATTGCGGAAATTAGAAACCACCGGCTAAAAGTTTAAGTTTTGAGTGTCGAATTTCGAATTCGAAAGCTTTCGTTCAAAATCCACCAATCACAACTCGTAATTTTACTTCGGATGCCTTCTAAAATCTTTCCGGATTGTTACGCGTATTTCAAAAAATAGTTTGTAAATTTCGGAAAAAGTATAATCTGTCAGACGCTCTTTCGACGACAAAGGTTACAGATTATTTGAGCCGCGCGCGAGAAAAGACGCGGCGCGAGCGGATTATTCAGTCGCGCGGTTCGCGCCGTCAATCGCCTATAGCGCACGCCAAGTCTCGAACTCCGCACGCCAAGTCGCGCTTCTCGCACGTCCGGTCGCGCGTCACGCACGCCGCGGCGCGCCACGCGCACGCCGAGTCGCGCATCACGCACGCCCAGTCGCGCCACGCGCACGTCGAGGCGGCTGACGCGCACGCCGGCGTGCCTGACGCCCGACTCGGCGTGCCTGACGTGCGCCGCGGCGTGCGTGAAGCGCGGCTCGACGCGCGCAGTCGAAAACAAACCGTTGACGTATGAATTTAATGCGGGTTCAGCCGCGGACAGAAACGCTGCGTTCGGAGCGTCTCGTTTCGGAAGGGTAAATGATGATTAAAAGAAACGAACCTGCCATTTACCGCTCGCCATTTACTATTTGCCGCCGGTCGGCGTTTATGACCTGAAAACAAAAAATTAAATGACAGGGAAATTTGGCGCGTGATAAAATATTACCAGTTCTCCAAAACGACTTGACGCTTTCCGTTTGAACATTCCGGGCGGAATTTTTAGAAAAACTGCGACTTTTCCGTTTTCGGATTTTTCCGGCGCGAGATAATTCTATGAAAAAACCAGAAAAAGATTTAGAAACCGGCGAGCCGATCGCCGATTTATCGCGGCTCGGCGCGGCGCGGCGCAAGTTTTTAGGACAGGTTTCGACGACGACCGCCGCCCTGCTCGCCGCGAATTTAATCAGCGAGCAGCAGGCGCTCGCCTTTGACGAAGTCCTGACCGATTCGATTGTCGAAGCCTCCGTCGCGGATGAAAACGCGCTGACCGTCAAACTGAATATTAACGGCACGGCGCAGACTTTAACGCTCGACTCGCGCGTGACTCTGCTCGACGCGCTGCGCGAAAGGCTCAATCTGACCGGCTCGAAAAAAGGCTGCGACCACGGGCAATGCGGCGCTTGCACCGTTATCGTCGATGGTCGGCGCGTGCTGTCGTGCCTGACGCTGGCGGCGATGTGCGAGGGCAAAGAAGTGACGACGATTGAAGGCTTGGCGAAAGGCGAAGCGCTGCACCCGATGCAGGCGGCGTTTATCAAGCACGACGGCTTCCAGTGCGGCTATTGCACGCCCGGACAAATCTGCTCGGCGGTCGCGCTGATGAACGAAGCGAAAAACGGCGAAGCCAGTTACGTGACGGCGAATCTGCGGACGAAAGCCGCGAACGTGAAGCTGAGCGACGAGGAAATCCGCGAGCGAATGTCGGGCAATATCTGTCGCTGCGGCGCGTATCCGAACATCGTCACGGCGATAAAGGAAGTTCACGGCGGCAAGGCAATCAGCGCCGAGGCGTGGAATTTCAGCGCCGGAAAGGAGAAAGAAGATGAGACCGTTTAAGTTTTCAAAAGCGAACGACGCGGGCAATGCCGTCCAGGCGGTTTCGGCAAACCGGCAGGCGAAATTTATCGCGGGCGGCACGAATATTCTGGATTTGATGAAAGAAGGCGTGGAAAATCCTTCGGAGCTGGTCGACGTTTCCAGGCTCGCGCTGACGCAAATCAAAACCTCGGCGGGCGGCGTTTCCATCGGCGCGCTGGCGAAAAATACCGACACGGCGAATCACCCGCTGATTCGCCAAAATTATCCGCTTCTGACGCAGGCGATTTTGGCGGGCGCGTCCCAGCAGATTCGCAATATGGCGACCAACGGCGGCAATCTTTTGCAGCGGACGCGCTGCGCCTATTTTTACGACGTGGCGATGCCGTGCAACAAGCGCGAGCCGGGCACGGGCTGCGGCGCGCTCGAAGGCATCAACCGGATGCACGCGATTTTCGGCTGGTCGGAGAAATGCGTCGCCGTCTACCCGTCCGATATGTCGGTCGCGCTCGCCGCGCTCGACGCCGTCGTCAAAGTGCGCGGCGCGGACGGCAGGGAACGCTCGATTCCGTTCGCCGATTTTCATCGTCTGCCCGGCGAAAATCCGGAAAAAGACAATAATTTGCCGCACGGCGAACTGATTACCGCCATCGAGCTGCCGAAGTCGAATCTCGCCGCGAAATCCCATTATCTGAAAGTGCGCGACCGCGCGAGTTACGCTTTCGCACTGGTTTCGGTCGCCGCCGCGCTGGAAGTTGCGGCGGGCAACAAAATCAAACAGGCGCGGATTGCGCTCGGCGGCGTGGCGCATAAACCGTGGCGCGCGACGGAGGCGGAAAAGTTTTTAGCGGGCAAAACGGCGACCGAAGAAAATTTCCGGCTCGCCGCCGAAGCCGAGATGCGCCACGCGAAACCGCTCGAACACAACAAATTCAAAGTCGAGATGGGACGCCGCGCGATTGTCCGCGCTTTGAAGCGGGCGATGAACGGCGACAAAGTTTAAAGGTTGTTATTTATTTCGCGGGATTTGATTTAGAACAAGGATTAAAATGAGCGAGCGAAAAAATGTGGTAGGCGAATCAATCAGCCGCATCGACGGGATTTTAAAAGTCACCGGCGCGGCAAAATACGCGACCGATTACGCGATAAAAAATCCGGCGCACGCCTTTATCGTCAAAAGCACGATTGCGGCTGGACGAATTCTGGAAATCGACGCGCAGGAGGCGGAAAAATCCACGGGCGTGCTCGCCGTCATCACGCACCAAAACGCGCCGCGGCTTAATCCGCAAAGCCCAATCAGAGGCGGCGGAATGCTGCAAAGCGATAAAATTGAATTTCACGGTCAGCACATCGGCGTCGTGGTCGCCGAAACTTTTGAACAGGCGCGTTTTGCGGCGCGTTTAATCAAAGTCAAATATGAAAAATCGGACGCGAAAGTCGATTTCGTAAAGCACGAAAAAGAAGCCGTCAAGCCGAAAGATAAAAATCTGGACGATGCCGCGCGCGGCGACGCGGAAAAGGCTTTTCAAAACGCCGCGCATAAAATCGACGTCGTTTACGAAACGCCGATTGAACATCACCAGCCGATGGAGCCGCACGCGACGATTGCCGTCTGGGAAAGCGCCGAAAAACTGACCTTGTATAACGGCGCGCAGGTCGTCAACGGCGCGCAGAACGCGGCGGCGACGACGCTGAATCTCAAGCCGGAAAACGTGCGCATCGTCACGCCGCACATCGGCGGCGGCTTCGGCTCGAAAGGCGGAATGTGGGGCAATCTGATTCTCGCCGCCCTCGCCGCGAAAGCCGTTAATCGCCCCGTGAAGCTCGCGCTGACGCGCCAGCAGATGTTCAATTCCGTCGGCTTGCGGCAGAGAAATCGCCAGCATCTGCGCCTTGCCGCGACGAAAGACGGAAAACTGACCGCGCTCGCGCATAAAACGACGACGCACTGTGCAATAAACTCCGAGTTTTTAGAGCCGTGCGGCGATTGCTCGAAACTGATGTACGACGTGCCGAATTCGCTGATTTCCTATCGCGTCGTGCCGATGAACATTATTTTGCCGACCTACACGCGCGGACCCGGAAAATCGACGGGCAGCTTCGCCCTGGAGTCGGCGATTGACGAGCTGGCGCACGAACTGAAAATCGACCCCGTCGAGTTTCGCCTCAAAAACGAACCGGCGAAAGACCTTTCAAATGGAAAGCCGTGGTCGTCGCGCAAAACGGTCGAATGTCTTAAAAAAGGCGCGGAAATTTTCGGCTGGTCGAAGCGCAAAATGGAGCCGCGCGCGATTCGCGACGGCGATGATTTAATCGGTTACGGCGTCGCCTGCGGAACGTATCCGGCGCGCCAGCGCGAAACCTCCGCGATTGTAAAATTGACGCGCAGCGGCGGCGATGTGAACGCCGGTCTCGAACTCGCCGCCAGCGATTTGGGCACGGGAACGCACACGATTCTCGCGCAGACCGCCGCCGATGCGCTCGGTCTGCCGCTCGAAAAAATCGGCGTGAAAATCGGCGACTCGACATTGCCGCCCGCCGCCGGCTCGGTCGGCTCGGTCGGCGCGGCGAGCTTTGCCAACGCCGTCAATGACGCCTGCGTTCAGGCGATAATCGAATTGCAGTCGAAAACGAATCGAAACTGGTTCGCCGCGCCGACCGTCGTGCAGTTGATGGAAGCCGCAAACTTAAGCGAATTTCAAACCAGAGTTGACGCCAAACCGCCCGCGGAGGCGAATAATTATTCGGCGCACAGCTTTAACGCGAATTTCTGCGAAGTCCGCGTCAACGCCGGGACGGGAATGGTCAGGATTCCGCGTTTCGTCGCCGTGACGGGCGCGGGTCGCATTTTGAATCTGAAAACGTCGCGCTCGCAAATCATCGGCGGCGTCATCTGGGGCATCGGGATGGCGCTGCACGAGGAATCCGTGCTCGACCCGCGCTGGGGAAATTTCGTCACACGCTCGTTTGCCGATTATCACGTGCCGTCGAATCTGGACATCGGCGAAATCGAAACGATGTTTGTCGAGGAAGAAGACAAAATCGTGAATAAATTAGGCGTCAAAGGCATCGGCGAAGTCGGCATCGTCGGCGTCGCGGCGGCGGTCGCCAACGCGATTTTCAACGCGACCGGCAAACGCGTCCGCGAATTGCCGATTACGCCCGACAAATTGCTTTAGACGGAACATTTTAAACGGAGTTTTAAAAAATGATTGGACGAACACAGCTCTCGGTCGTCGAACACGACGAAGAAGTATCAGCGCGGACGGCGCAGGAAAAAATCGCCGACGAAGCGGAAATTCGCCGCGTCGTCGACGAAATCGACAACGCCTGCGACGCCAAAGACTGGGCGAAATGCCGGTCGCTTTTCGCCGACGACGTTGACGTCGATTTCACGAGTCTGGCGGGCGGCGAGCCGTCGCGGATGAAAGCCGGCGATTTGGTCGGCGCGTGGCAGACGAATCTTTTCGCCGAAAAGAAAAGCTTTCATATGCGCTCGAATCACCGCATCGAAATTGCGGGCAGCCGCGCCGAAGTTTACTCCAAAGCCTACGCTTTCAACCTGCTCGAAAGCGGCGAAGTTTCGGGCTTGTGGGAAGTTTGGGGCGAATATAGCCACACGCTCGAAAGAACCGAAAACGGCTGGAAAGTTTCGGGAATGACTCTGAATGTCGCTCACAAACGCGGCGACGACCGCGTGCGCGAATTTCAGAAGCCGTCGAAATAATTTCGGTAAATAAACGATAAAAGGGTTGTTTCGGGAAACTGATTTGAGGGAAAAACCTACGATGACGAAATACATCGGAAAAGAAACGAATCGCGTGGACGGCGTGGCGAAAGTCACCGGCAAGGCAAAATACGCCGCCGAGTTTCAACTGAAAAACACGGCGCACGGCTTTCTCGTTTTAAGCACGATTGCCAAAGGCGGTATTAAATCAATCAATCCGCGCGAAGCCGAAAAACAGGCGGGCGTGATTCGCGTTTTCACGCACGAAAATATGCCGAAGCTCGCTTTCAAAGACCCGAAAGACAAGGACGGCGTCGCGCCCGACGGAAAACCTTTTCGCGCTCTGCAATCGGATGAAATCCATTTCAACGCGCAGCCCGTCGCGCTGGTCGTCGCCGAAACTTTCGAGCAGGCGCGTTACGCCGCCAGCCTTGTGAAGGTCAGTTACGACGCCGAAAAAAGCGAAACCAAATTGGAAAACGTTTTTGACAAAGCCTATTATCCGAACGAAAAACAGAAGCCGAAACCGCGCGGCAACGCGCAGGACGCTTTAAAAAAATCCGAATTTAAAATCGAAGCCGAATACACGATTCCCGTCGAGCATCACAACCCGATAGAGCCGCACGCGACGATTGCTTTCTGGGAAAACGGCAGGCTCCGCGTTTTCGATAAAACGCAGTGGGTTTACAATGTGCGCAATCACCTGGCGTCGATTTTCGACATTCCCGAAACAGATGTAAATGTAATTTCGCCCTTTGTCGGCGGCGCGTTCGGCGGTGCGCTGCGTCCGGCGGCGAATGTGATGCTGGCGGCGATGGCGGCGCGCGAATTGAAGCGTCCGGTCAAAATCGTTTACACGCGGCGGCAGATGTTTACGGCGCACGGCTATCGCCCGTATACGTGGCAGAAAGTAGCGCTCGGCGCCGAGAAAAACGGGAAGCTGACGGCGATTATTCACGAAGCCGTCGGAAACACATCGGCGTTTGAAAACTACGACGAAGGCACGAACGGCGCGACGCGCACGATGTATGCTTGCCCGAACGTGCATACGGATTACAAAATCGCCCGCGTCAATATGGCGACGCCGCTTTATATGCGCGCGCCCGGCACGGTTTCGGGAATGTTTGCGCTCGAATCGGCGCTCGACGAACTGGCTTATAAACTGAAAATCGACCCGCTCGAACTGCGCCTTATCAACTACGCCGAAAAAGACCCGGACAACGGCAAGCCTTTTTCCAGCAAAGCCCTGCGCGAATGCTACGCGGAAGGCGCGGCGAAATTCGGCTGGAAAAATCGCAAGCCCGAACCGCGTTCGATGCGTGAGGGAAACTGGCTCGTCGGCTGGGGCGTGG
This sequence comes from Pyrinomonadaceae bacterium, assembly GCA_036388475.1. Classification (GTDB taxonomy): domain Bacteria; phylum Acidobacteriota; class Blastocatellia; order Pyrinomonadales; family Pyrinomonadaceae; genus JALZHR01. The sequence goes on from DASVRT010000036.1 coordinate 105,941, forward strand.
CGACCGGAACGTGGGGCGCGTTTCAAGCGCCCGCGTCCGTGCGCGTGACTTTAAAAGCGGACGGAACGGCTTTAATCGAAAGCGCCGCCAGCGATATGGGACCCGGAACCTACACGACCATCACGATGATTGCCGCCGAAACTTTAAATTTGCCGATGGAAAAAGTGAAGTTCGAACTCGGCAACTCGGATTTGCCGCAAGCGCCGGTTCACGGCGGCTCTTTGACGACCGCGAGCGTCGGCACGGCGGTGCAGGAATGTTGTCAGAAGGCTTTGAAAAAAGCCGCCGAGCTGGGCGGCAATCCGCAAAACGTCTATTTCGGCGAAATCCTGCGCAAAAGTAATACTGATAAAATCGTGGAAACGCACGATTCCGCGCCGAATTTCGGCGAGCGCGGCAAATATTCGATTGCCTCGCACGGCGCGCAGTTTGTCGAAGTTAAAGTTGACGAGGATTTGGGAATTATCAAAGTCACGCGCGTCGTCGAAGCGACCGCCGCCGGAAAAGTCATCAATCCGAAAGGCGCGCACAGCCAGGAGATGGGCGGCGCGGTCTGGGGCATCGGGATGGCTTTGCACGAGGAAACCGAGATTGACCATCGCTACGGGCGCATTATGAACCCGACGCTTGCCGGTTATCACGTGCCCGTCAACGCCGACGTTTATCAGGTCGATACGATATTTGTCGAAGAAGACGATAAAATCGTCAACGCGCTCGGCATCAAGGGTATGGGCGAGCTTGGAATGGTCGGCATTCCGGCGGCAATTGCCAACGCGATTTTTCACGCGTCCGGCAAACGCATCAGAAATCTGCCGATTACGCCGGATAAATTATTGTAAGGATTTTTAATCCTCAAAAAACACAAAGTTATTTAAGTAAAAAGTAAAAAGTAAAAAGGCAAAATAAGAGCAATTTTTTACTTTTACTTTTTTACTTTTTACTTTTGCCTTATTTTGCTTTGTGTCGAATTTTATGAAAGAGCTTCAGGAAATTCTCAAAAAAATCTCCGCCTTGATGCCCGAAGAAAAAGCCGTTTTAGCCACCGTCGTCGATGTCAAAGGCTCAAGCTATCGCCGCGCGGGGGCGCGAATGTTGATTGGCGAAAACGGCGAAACAATCGGCACGGTTTCGGGCGGCTGTCTTGAAGCCGACGTTGTGGAAAGAGCGAAAAAAGTTTTGCGAACCGGCGCGGCGGAAGTTTTTATTTACGACACGACGGCGACGGAAGATTCGGTTTTCAGCCTGAATATGGGCTGTCGCGGCGTGATTCGCATTTTGCTCGAACCGGCGCGCGACAATGCGATTTTTGAATTTTTGCAGCATTGCGCGGCGCAAAGAAAAGCCTGCGCGGTAGCGACCCTGATTGCCAAATCCGAAAGCTTTTCGCCGCCGCCCGGCACAAAATTTCTTGTTCGCGCGGAAACCGATGCGAGCGACGAAACAAATCCGATAATTCAAAATGTCCTGTCGGACGCGGCTGAAGCTTTGGCAAATAACCGGAAGTTTTCGAAAATCTATGAAGCGGGTGCCGAAACGGCTGAGTTTTTTATCGAACCGATTTTTCCGCCGGTAAATCTCCTGCTTTTCGGCGCGGGTTATGATGCGATTTCGCTTGCCGGTTTCGCCGCGGATTTAGGCTGGCGCGTAACGCTGATTGACCACCGCGCGGCGCGGGCGAGCGCGGAAAGATTTCCGTCCGCCGACGAAATTATCGTTTCCCGCGTCGAAAATTTAAACGAAAATCTTTTTCACGACGAAAATTCCGTCGCCGTCGTGATGACTCACAATTACGAAGCCGACCGGGAAATTTTGTATCGTTTGCTCAATTCGTCGTGCCGATACATCGGCGCTTTGGGTCCGAAAAAGCGCACCGAAAATTTAATCGCGGAGCTGCGCCGCGCCGGAAAAGCTTTCGACGAATCGAAGCTGAATCGACTATACGCGCCAATCGGTCTGGACATCGGCGCGGAATCGCCCGAAGAAATCGCGTTGGCAATCATCGCCGAAATCCGCAGCGTTTTGTCGAATCGCGAAGCCGGTTTTCTGCGCTCGCGCGACGGCGGAATCCATTGAAGGCGAAAGGCTAACGGATAAAGAATGGATAAAAAGCAGGACGATTCAAAACTTACAACCGGGAAATCGGAACTCGAAAATCGGAGCTCGAAAATCGGTTTGATTTTGCCGGCGGCGGGCGCGTCAAACCGTTTGGGGAATTTTCCGAAACAACTGCTCGAATTTCGCGGAAAAACTTTGATTCGTCAGGCGGCGGAAAACGCGGCGGCTTCGGAATGCGGGAAAATTTGCGTTGTTCTGGGCGCAAACGCGGAGAACATAAAAAGGGAAATCGACGATTTGCCAATCGAAATTGTCTTCAACGAAAATTGGGTAAACGGAATGAGTTCGTCTTTAAAATGCGGGCTCGAAAAGCTGCTTGCAATTGAACCGAATCTTTCCGCAGCGGTCGTTATGCTCGGCGACCAGCCGTTAATCGATGCGACGATTATCAATCGTTTAATCGAAGCTTTTTTAGAGACGCAAGCTCCGATTGTCGCCGGCAAATATGCAGAAACCGTCGGCGTTCCGGCAATTTTTGCGCGTTCTATGTTTGACGAGTTGATGAATCTGGCGGATGACGGCGGCGCGAAACAGATAATCAAAAAACACTTCGCTTCGGCTAAAAAAATTTCCGTGCCGGAAGCGGCTTTTGACGTCGATACGCAGCAGGATTATGACAATCTGCTGAAACTTGAATAACTTAAGATTAGGAATTCAGCCGCCGGGCAAGAGAAGTAAAAAGACGCAAGGCAAAAGAAGAAGAATTTTTTACTTTTTACTTTTGCCTTTCGCCTTGTTCGCTCGGCGGATAAATTTCTTAAATGTTCTTCAAAGCCAGATAACTCGCTTTGATTGTCGCGTCAAAATCCTGTTTGCTGTGCGCGGCGGAAACGAAACACGCTTCGAATTGCGAGGGCGGAAGATAAACGCCGCTTTCGAGCATCCGGTTGAAATAAGCGGTAAAACTTTTAGTATCAGAGGTTTTCGCGGAATCGAAATCAATCACTTTTTCGTCCGTAAAAAATAAAGTGAACATCGAGCCGACGCGGTTAAAAGTGTAATTCAGCTTCAATTCGCGAAGATTATTCGTGATGCCTTCGTATAAATATTCGCACGACGCGGCAAGATTCTGATAAAAGCGCGCGTCGGCTTCAATTGCCTTCAAAGTTTCCAAACCGGCGGTCATCGCCAGCGGATTGCCCGACAAAGTTCCGGCTTGATAAACAGGTCCCGAAGGCGCGATAAGCTGCATAATCTCGCCTCTGCCGCCGTATGCGCCGACGGGCAGACCGCCGCCGATGATTTTTCCGAACGTCGTCAAATCCGGTTTGATTTCGTAAATTTCCTGCGCGCCGCCTTTAGCGAGTCGAAATCCGGTCATCACTTCGTCGAAAACGAGCAGGATATTTTCCGCCGTGCACAGCTCGCGCAAGTCGTTTAAAAATTCCTTTTCCGCCGCGACGCAGCCCATATTTCCCGCGACCGGCTCGATAAAAACGGCGGCGATTTCATTTTTGTTCCGCTCGACTAAATCCTCGACCGATTTTATGTCGTTGTATTTGGCGTTCAAAGTGTCTTTGGCGGTCGATTTCGTAACGCCGGGACTGTCCGGCAATCCGAGCGTCGCCACGCCCGAACCGGCGCGGCTTAAAAAAGAATCGCCGTGACCGTGATAACAGCCTTCAAACTTGATGATTTTTTCGCGTCCCGTAAAACCGCGCGCCAAGCGCATCGCGCTCATCGTCGCTTCCGTGCCGGAATTGACCATTCTCACGATTTCCACCGACGGCACGAATTTTTTGATGAGCACGGCTAGCTCGATTTCCTTTTCCGAGCTGGCGCCGAAGCTCGTGCCGTCTTCCGCCGCTTCCCTGACGGCGTCGATAACATTTTCCGGCGCGTGCCCGAGAATCATCGGACCCCACGAGCCGATGTAGTCGATAAACTCGTTGCCGTCCACGTCGAACATTTTCGAGCCTTTCGCTTTTTTGATGTAAAGCGGCTCGCGCCCGACGGATTTAAACGCGCGAACCGGCGAATTGACGCCGCCCGGCATATGTTTCTGCGCTTCCGCGAATAATTTACTGCTGGTTGATGTATTCATTTTTAATTGAATTTTTGTAAAGATAAAATTTAACCGGACGGACAGGATAAACAGGATATTTTTTTAAAGCTAAAATTTCAATAGATTATTCAGCGCATCTTTATTTATGATGAATTATCCTGTAAATCCTGTCTATCCTGTTTGAATTCTTCTTTATTTTCCCGGTCTTTAAATTATTTTTGCAGCTTCCTTCGCAAAATATGTGATTATCACGTCCGCGCCGGCGCGTTTTATCGAAGTCAGAACTTCGAGCATCACTTTTTCGCCGTCGAGCCAGCCTTTTCCAGCCGCCGCTTTTATCATCGAATATTCGCCGCTGACGTTATACGCCGCGATTGGAACGTTAAAATTATCTTTCGCGCGCCGAATCAAATCCAGATAAGAAAGCGCCGGTTTGACCATCACGATGTCCGCGCCTTCCTGGATGTCGAGCGCGATTTCGCGCAGCGCTTCGTCCGAATTTCCCGTATCCATCTGGTAAGATTTGCGGTCGCCGAACTGCGGCGCGGATTCGGCGGCTTCGCGAAAAGGTCCGTAAAACGCCGACGAAAATTTTGCCGAATAAGCCATCACCGGCGTTTCCGCAAAACCGTTTCGGTCCAGAATATTTCGGATTGCGGCGACGCGCCCGTCCATCATATCACTCGGCGCGATGATGTCCGCGCCGCTCGCGGCGTGCGAAAGCGCTTCTTTCGCCAACAGTTCGAGCGTTCGGTCGTTCTCGACGTATTCGTTTTCAATCACGCCGCAATGCCCGTGCGAAGTGTATTCGCAAAGGCAAACGTCAGTGACGACAAGCATTTCGGGAAATTCTTTTTTGACGCCGCGCACGGCTTTTTGAATGATTCCGTTCGCGTCATACGCGCCCGAACCGACTTCGTCCTTCGTTTCGGGAATGCCGAAAAGCAGAATCGAGTTGATGCCGAGATTCACGAGTTCGTCGCATTCGCGCAAAACATTATCAATCGACATCTGGAAATTTCCCGGCATCGAGGAAATTTCTTTTTTTACGCCGCTGCCTTCGACGACGAACAAAGGATAAATAAAATCTTTTTTAGAAAGTGAAGTTTCCCGAAACATATCGCGCAGCGCGGCGGTTTTTCGCAAACGCCGCAAACGCGAAACCGGAAAATTCGGGTAAATGTGATTTCTGTTCATTACTGTAAAACTTAATCGTTCAAAAATTCTAAAACTTCACCGGCGGCTAAACGGCTGTTTTTGATACAGTCGCTCACCGAGATTCCGCGATAAAAATTGCTGCAAAAGAAAATTCCGGCGTTTTGCCTTTTGAAATTTTCGATTGATTCGATAATTTTCTCATAACCGATGTTGTATTGCGGAATCGCCTTTTCCCATTTTCTCACTTTGGCGAAAACGGGCGCGCCGCTCAAGCCCAAAATCGAATTCAATTCTTCGAGCGCGATTTTTATCAAAACGTCTTCGCTCTTTTCAACCAGTTCGGCGTTTCGCGCGCCGCCGATAAAGGTCGTCAATAAATGAAAATCTTCCGGCGCGCGATTGGCAAAAATCGCCGAGTTCCAGAGGGTTCCCAGAATTTTTCGCCGTTCGACTTTCGGAATCAAAAAGCCGAAACCGTCCAAATCGAATTTTATATTTTCCTTTTTAAAAGCCGTGAAAACAACGGCAATCGGCGGATGATAAATCTCTGTCAGCCGTTCCGATAATTCAATATCAAAACTCTTTATCAAACGCGCGGCGACAAGTGAAGGCGTTGAAATGACAATCGAATCAAAGATTGCGGCGTTTATTTTTTCGTCGTTTGTGCGCAGGCTGTATTTCCCGTTTTCCGCCTTTTTTATCTCAAAAACTTCGGTGTTTAATTTGACGCTTTCGTCCAAATCGGCAAAAAGTTTATCGGTCAGAGTCTGCATTCCGTTTTTAAAAGAAATTGTGCGCGAAACGTTTTTCGGGACTTTTGATTTTTTTTCTTTCGGCGAAAAAATCGCGCCTTTCAAAAGGCTCCCGTAATTTTTTTCTAATTCAAACAGTTTCGGAAAAGCGGATTTAAGACTCAGATTATCGGGATTTCCCGCGAAAATCCCCGAAATAAACGGGTCGACCGCGTAATCGACAATTTCACGCCCCAGACGACGCGCGAAAAAATCGGAAATCGACTCGTCTTCCGACGCTTTTGATTTGATAAAAGGCTCTTTCAAGAGCCGCAGTTTTGCCCTGGCGGAAAAACTTTTATTGCCGATTAAACTGACGATTTTCATCGGCAGAGCCTGTAATTTGCCGTTTTTTAAAATATATCTTTTTTTCGCGGTCGAATCGGCGGAAGCGATTTCGGAAGTCAAATCGAGTTCGGCGGCAAGCTCGAATAAATGCTCGGCGGCGAGCGTGCTGTTCGGTCCGTATTCAATCAGAAATCCGTCTGATTTTTCGGTTTGGATATTTCCGCCGACGAAGCCGTTTTTTTCGAGCAGCACGACTTCAAAGCCTTGTTTTTTTAAGCGATAAGCCGTGCCGAGTCCGGAAATGCCGCCGCCGATAATACAAACTCGTTTGTTCATTTAACCGTTGTTTTCGATTGAAGCCGAATTTTCCAATTTATCAAATACCAGCCGCGCTAAAGCGTCGATAAATTTTTCCGAATAATTCAAACCTTCCGTCACTTCAAACTGTTCGACGCCCGCGTTTTTCGCCAGATGCCGGAACTCGATGCCGACTTCAAAAAGCGTTTCGAGATGGTCGGAAGCAAACGCAACCGGCACGACGAGCATATTTTTGACGCCTTGCTCGGCAAGCGCGGCAATCGTTTCCGGCGTCGAAGGCTTGAGCCATTTTTGCGGACCGACTTTCGATTGGTAACAAAGGCTGTAACTTTGCGAAAAATCGCCTTGTTTGACGACCGCCGAGACGGTTTTTTTGATGTGTTCCGAATACGGATCGCCCGCGCGAACGAGCTTCATCGGCGTTCCGTGCGCGCTGAAAAGAATGTGCACGTCGTTTCTTTTTTCAGCCGGAAATTTTTCCAGACCTTGATTGATGCGCTCGACAAAAGCGTCCGCGTACGGCGGAAAATCGTAATAAGATTCGATTAAACTCCATTCGAGCTTCGGCAAATTTTCTCTCAGCGCGAGTTGTTTTTCCCATTCTTTCACGCTGGATTCGGTCGTCGCTTTGGAATATTGCGGGTAAAGCGGCAGCAGAACGACTTTTTTTACACCGTCTTTTTCGATTTCGTCCAGCGCTTCTTCCGTCAACGGATGCCAGTAACGCATTGCGACGTAAACTTTTGCGGGAATTTTCCCGTTTAATTTACGCTCTAAAAGGTTTGCCTGCCGAAGCGTAAAATCCTTGAGCGGAGATTTGCCGCCGATTTGCTTATATTGCTCCCGGATGCGCGGATGCCGCTTGCTGGAAATGAGTTTCGCCAGCCTTTTTCTAAACAAAAAGCTCAAAGGGAAATCGATAATGTCCGGGTCGTTGAAAAGATTGAACAGAAACGGCTCGACCGCTTCGAGCGAGTCGGGTCCGCCGAGATTTAATAAAACTACACCGATTTTTTCCTGCATATTTTTAAGGCGATAAGTAATAAGTGATAGCTGATAGGAAAGAAACCGAAATCCTATCAGCTATCACTTATTACTTATCACCGGCTTAAACCGTCTTCGAGAAAACGGGTTTTTCCTTCATCATTTTCTCTAAATACGCGTCGAAACACATCGCCACGTTTCTGATAATCAAAATTCCGGAACCGGCGATTTTGATTTTCTCCGCGTCATTTTCCAAAAGTCCGTCACGCAGAAACACGTCTAATTTTTTGATGTCGGCGGCAAAATAATCTTCAAAATCAATGCCGAATTTCGCCTCGATGTCGCGTTTGTCGATTTCCAGATGACACATCAACTGCATAATCGTTTCCTTGCGGATGTGGTCGTCCGGCGTCATTCGATAACCGACGTTGGTCGCCGCTTCGCCGCTTTCGATTCTTTGGTAATAATCCTTTAAACTCTTTAGATTCTGCGCGTAAATGTTTTGAAACTGGCTGATTGCCGACAGTCCGAAAGCGTAAACATCGCAGCCGGCTTTGGTCGAATAGCCCTGAAAATTGCGGTAAAGCGTGTTGTTTTTCTGCGCGATTGCCAGCTCGTCCGTCGGCTTGGCGAAATGGTCGAGCCCGATGTATTCGTAACCGGCGCCGAGCAGTTTTTCAATCGTCATTTTGAAAATATTGAGCCGCTCGTCGGGCGCGGGAATCGCTTCCGACGGAATGACGTTTTGATGTTTTTTCAGCCACGGAACGTGCGCGTAATTGAAAACGGCGATGCGGTTGGGCGAAATATCTATAATCTTTTCAACCGTTTCGGCAAACGAATCGAGAGTTTGATACGGCAAGCCGTAAATCAAATCCAGATTGATGCTTTCAAATCCGAGACGGCGCGCCCAATTAATCGCCTCGCGCGTAATTTCTTCGGACTGAATGCGGTTAATCGCCGCCTGCACCTGCGGATTAAAATCCTGCACGCCCATACTCAGGCGATTAAAACCCGATTCGCGAAACGCCTGCACGTGCTCGAACGTCAGCCCGCGCGGGTCAATTTCGACGCTCGCTTCGATGTCGGCGGCAAAATCGAATCTGCTTTTGATAAACTCGCCGACATCACGAATTTCTTCGGGAAAAAGATACGAAGGCGTTCCGCCGCCCCAATGCATCTGCGCGATTTTTCGGTTTCGGGAAACGAGCGGCGCGATTCGCTCGATTTCCTTTTTCAGATATTCGTTGTATTCGCGAATCATCCGCCGGTCGCGCGAAACCATCATATTGCAGCCGCAGAAATAGCAGAGCGATTCGCAGAAAGGAAAGTGAAAATAAAGCGAAATCTCGCTCGCGTTTGATTCGGAATTGGTGTCGATTATTTCGTTTTTGAAATCTTCCGCCGTAAACGCGGGCGAAAAAACCGGCGCGGTCGGATACGAAGTGTAACGCGGTCCCGGCTGGTTAAATTTTTTCAGGACATCAATATCGATTTCTTTAAAATTACTCATTTTTCTTTAGCTGCGCAGAACACAGAAGGACATAGAGAAAATTCAAACAGGATAGACAGGATATTCAGGATAATTAAAACTGATGATGTTGAGCCTTCTTTTTTATCCTGTCTATCCTGTTTAAATCTACCTTTATCTACGAAAATCTGTAATTTCATTTCTTTAATCCGCGTCATTCGCCGTTTGCGCGATTTCCTGTTCGTGATATTCGATGCTCAATTCCTTGACGCAGTTCACAAAATAACGCGCGTTTTCGACCGGCGTCTGCGGCAAAATTCCGTGCCCGAGATTGAAAACGTGTCCCGCGCCGCGCCCGAATTTCCGCAAAATCTTTGCGGTTTCGGCTTTAATTTTTTCCTTCGGAGCAAACAAAACGCACGGGTCGAGATTGCCCTGAAGCGCTTTTGTATCGCCGACTTCCGCGCGAACTTCGCCGATGTCTTTTGTCCAGTCGATGCCGAGCACGTCGCATTTCAAATCAGCCAGTTTCCGCATTGAATTGACGCCTTTGGCGAAAACAATCACCGGCGCGCCGTTTGTATCGAGTCGTTCGCAGATGTATCTGATATAGCGAAGCGAAAATTCCTCGAAATCCGCCGGCGATAAAATTCCCGCCCACGTATCGAAAATCTGGACGGCATCGCAGCCGGCGCGAATTTTCGCGTTCAGATAATCAACGACCGCATCGGCAAGCTTTTGCAAAAGCTCGTGCGCCGCTTCCGGCTCGTTATAAATAAAGCTCTTGATAACATCGAAATTTTTCGAGCCTTTGCCTTCGACCATATAAGTCGCCAGCGTCCAGGGCGCGCCCGAAAAACCGATTAAAGGAACGCCGGGTTCGAGTTTTTCCTTCGTCAGCTTTATCGCGTCCAGAACATAAGAAAGCCGTTCGGTGACGCCTTCCGTTTTAAGAGAATTTATCTCGGCGCGGCTTCTCAGCGGGCTGTCGAAAACCGGACCTTTCGACTCGATGATTTCCAGCTGCATTCCCATCGCTTCGGGAATGACGAGAATATCGGAAAACAAAATCGCCGCGTCAACGCCGATGATATCAACCGGCTGAACGGTGACTTCGCTGGCGAGTTCCGGCGTTTTGCACAAGGTTAAAAAATCGCTTTTCTCGCGAATCGCCCGGTATTCGGGCAAATAACGACCGGCTTGCCGCATAATCCAGACGGGCGTTCGCTCAATCGCCTGACGTTTACAGGCTCTGATAAATAATGAATTTTCGCTCAAAATACTTCCTATTTTGCTGAGAAAGCTTAGCCGCGGATTTAGACGGATAAACATAGATGAAAACATAAAATCGGATTTATCAAATAACCTCTTAAAATCCGTGTCTATCCGCGTAAATCCGCGGCTAAGTTTTTCCCAAATATTCAATCAATCCCAAAGCGAAATCTTCGGCGCTCGCTTTCGGAGAAATAAACTCGACTTTCAAGTCTTCGGCGGCGGCTTTTTTCGCCGTCGTCGTGCCGATTGCCGCGATTTTTATTTCGCTCAGCGATTTTTCGCCGAACGTTTTCACAAAACTTTCAATTCCCGACGGGCTGAAAAAGCAAATCCAATCAACTGCGCCGCGCCGCAGTTGGTCGCCGATTTCAGCAAGTAAGCTTTCATCGAACGCGTTTCCGACTGTTCGATAAACAACAATTTCGTCAATCTCCGAGATGTTTTTCAAAAGCCCCGGAATCGCCCGCAGGCTTTTGTCGCCGCGCACGAAAAGAAATTTTTTACCGGCAAATTCGGCTTTGTCGAAACAATTTACAAGCTCTTCCGCCGTATTCGCATTTTCGCGAAAAACGGTTTCAAAACCTGTATTTTCAAATAATAATTTCGTCCTGTTTCCCAGCGCGTAAACTTTTCCGCGAAATGCGCTTTTCCGGTTTCTTTGCAAAAAAACTTCCGCCGCCTTCGGGCTCGTGAAAAATAAACCGTCGTATTTTTCCATCGTTTCCAGCTTTTCGTCCAGATTGCTCAAATCTTCGAGCGGCAAAGTTTGAAGCGATGGAAAATTTATAATTTCAAAACCGCTTTCTTTCAGCCGGGAGCTGAATTTATCAAATTCACGGACGACTAAAATAAGCGGCGACGTTTTCAAATAACCGTTTCCTTCGTATTTTCAACGGTTTCGCGCGTTCGCTCCAGCAATTTATCCGCGCCTCCGGCGATTAAATTCTGCGCCAGTTCTTCGCCCAATCGAGCGGCGTTTTCCTTTTCGCCGGAAATCGAATCGCGCAGATTTACGCTTCCGTCCACGTCTCCAGCCATTCCTTCGAGATAAATTTTATCATCTTTTAAAAAAGCATACGCGCCGATGGGAACCTGGCAGCCGCCTTCGAGCGCGCGCAGAAAGCTTCTTTCCGCCGTGACGCAGATTTGCGCGGCTTCGTCGTTTAAGGTTTGCAGCAATTCTTTTAATTCCGCGTCCCGGCTTCTGATTTCCACGCCCATCGCGCCCTGGCTGACTGCCGGGAGCATAATCTCAAACGGAATAATTTGTTTGATATGCGCGTCCAAACCGAGACGATGAACGCCCGCAAAGGCGAGAATCATCGCGTCCAAATCCGATTCTTCAAACTTTTTCAGGCGCGTCGGGACGTTTCCGCGAATTTCAAAAATCCGCAAATCCGGACGATAATTTAAAAGCTGGCTTTTGCGCCGCAGGCTGCCGGTCGCCACGCAGGCGCCTTTCGGCAAATCGTCAATCGAAGCGGCGGATTTGGAAATCAAAACGTCGTTGGGCGTTTCTCTCGCCGACACCGCGCCGATAGTTAAGCCTTCGGGCTGAACGGTTTGCAAATCTTTCAGGCTGTGCACCGCGAGGTCGATTTCGCCGTTTAAAAGCGCGGTTTCAATCTGCCGCGTAAATAAACCTTTGTCGCCGATTTTCGCCAGCGCGACGTCGAGCAGCTTGTCGCCCGTGGTTTTGATGATTTTGATTTCGAGATTGAGCGCGGGGAAAAATTCTTCGAGCTTCGCCCGGACAAAATTCGTTTGCCAGAGTGCGAGCTCGCTGCCGCGCGAGCCGATAATCAGGTTGTTTTTACGCATCGAGAACCTCGAAAGATGCGTTTTTCATCGTCTGGAGCTTTTGGATTAATTCGACGTGATTTTTTAAATCGTCCTTTACGTTGCCGTTATTTCGCATCGCCAGCTTGTGCAGCTCGGAAACGTTTTTGACCAGAAATTGCTTGATTTTTAAAATTTCCGCCACCGTCGATTTATCGGGCTTGGTGCGCGTCTTTTGAAAAACCGGCATTAAAGGCAGCGAATAATACCACATCAGAAAATCGCTCATTTCCTTTGAAATCAGCTTTTTGACGTGCGGCAAATCACGCATTCGCTTTTCAAAATTGCGGTCGACAATCGCGTGCAAATCGTCGATATTTTTCAAAACGACCGCTGCGTTGGCGGCGACTGACGGCTCGATGTCGCGCGGCACGGCAATGTCAATCAGGAGAATTTTATTGATTTGACGGCTGAAATCTTCGGCGCTCAGAATCGGCGCGCGCGAACTGGTCGAGCTGATAACGATGTCCGCCCGGTTCAGGTAATTTTTGAAATCTTCGAAATCAATGATTTCGCTCTCGAAATGATAATTTTTATGCAGATTCGCCAAAAGCTCCGCGGCGTGACCGCGCGTGCGGTTGGTGATGTAAATTTTGCCGACCTGTCTTTTTATCAGGCATTCGGCGGTCAGTTTGGCGGTTTCGCCCGCGCCGATTATCAAAACCGATTTGTCTTTCAGCGAATGAAAAGTTTCGACCGCCAGCTCGACCGCCGCCAGACTGATGGAAATCGCGCCTTTGTGAATCGAAGTTTCGGTGTAAGTTTTTTTGCCGATTTTAAAAGCGCGCTGCGAAAGCTGGTTGAGAATTTTTCCGGTCGAGGCGTTGTCTTTCGCCGTAAAATAAGCGTTTCTCAATTGCTGCAAAATCTGCGTGTCGCCGATGATTTTCGAGTCGATACTGGTCGCCACTTTGAAAAGCTGCTGGCAGGCGGCGCACGAGATGAATGTAAAAAAATGTTCTTTACGGACGATGCCCTCGACGTTTTTGAATTTGATGACGAGGTCTTTGTAAAAATCCAAATCCGCGTCCGCCTCGCAAACGCCGTAGATTTCCGTGCGGTTGCAGGTCGATAAAATCACGCATTCCGGCAGAGTTTCCTTAAGCCGCGCGAGCAGCGCGGGAATTTCCGATTCGTGAATGTAGAGCTTTTCTCTGACTTCTATCGAAGCCGTTTTGTGGTTGAGCCCAAACGCAAACAGCATTTGTCGGTCGGCAGTATTTTCCAAGTGAATTTTCCTAAAACCCTTTGTTTATTGATTCGTAAGCTTAAATTTTCGGATATACAAACTTCATTATATCGAAAAAGCTTTTGTTATAAAGAGTAGTCCTCATAAATTCGGAAAAAATACTTGATAAGAACAATTTATAAATCGACGGAAAATCTTATAAATAGCCGGATGGAAATTGCGATTGTTCTTATGACGAAAGCGGCTTTCGCGACGGAAATCACGATTTTCATAATGGCAATCGTGATTTTTGAACTGGTAACAGCGATTTTCGAATTGGCAATCACGATTTTTATATTGGCAATCCCGATTTCAAAGGCGGAAACGCCGGCTGTCAGCGAGCGCGCCAAACTTTAGCATTTCAAATTGCGAAAGAACACGCTTTATCACAGCCGGCGTTTCCGCCTTTGTGATTTACGCGGATTTTTTAGTCAGATTGGCAATCGCTTCGGCTAATTCCTGAATATCCACGGGTTTTGACAGGTGAAGCTGAAAGCCTGCCGAAAGAGCCTGTTCGCTGTCTTCGGGACGCGCCATCGCGGTCAGCGCGATGACCGGAATGTTTGCGCCGTTTTCGCTGTTTAAGGAGCGGAGCTTATTTATCAGCGCGTAACCGTCTTCGCCCGGCATATTAATATCGGTCAGCAAAACGTCCGGCTGCCATTCGGTAATCGACGTGAAGGCTTCGGAAACCGAGCCGGAAGCCTGTGCTTCCGCGCCCCATTGATGCAGGGCGAAGGTGAGCATCTCGCAGGTATCGACGTCGTCATCGACAATCAGCACGCGCACGCCTTTCAGTTCCGGCTCGACGATTTTGTCCGTCTTGTGACCGTTTGTTTCTTCCTGAACCGGCTCGACGGGCGTAGTAGTAATATTAGTAACCGTCATTGAACGGGGAAGCGTGATGATAAAATCCGCGCCTTTATCAATTCCGTCGCTCGCCGCCTGAACTTCGCCGCCGTGCAGCTCAGCCAGATGCCGCACGATTGCCAAGCCCAAGCCTAAGCCGTTGTGCATCCGGGTGCTGGAGCTGTCTTCCTGCCGGAAGCGGTCGAAAACGAAAGGCAGAAATTCGGGCGCGATGCCCTGTCCGGTGTCATTGACGATAATCCGGATTTTATCAATGCTTTGTTCGAGACGAATTTCGACCTGACCGCCGGGCGGCGTAAACTTGACGCCGTTGGTGAGCAGATTCCAAATCATCTGCTGCAATCTTTGCGAGTCGCAGGTTATCGTCTCGCCGTCAGCGGAATTATAGACGGCTGAAAGCGTCACGCCTTTGGCTTCCGCCGCCGGACGAACGACGTCAATCGCCGCTTCGATAAGGGGAACGATCGGCGTCGGCGACAGATTCAGGCGCAGATTGCCGGTAATCAGGCGCGAAGTATCGAGCAAATCGTCGATTAACTGCACCTGCGATTTCGCGTTGCGGTAAATCGTTTCCAGCGCGCCGGCACGCTCGTCGCCTTCGAGTTTGCCGGATTGCAGGATTTGTCCCCAGCCTAAGATGGCGTTGAGCGGCGTGCGCAGCTCGTGCGAAACCGTGGCGAGAAATTCGTCTTTCAGACGGCTCGCCGCTTCCGCCTGCTCGCGCAAGTGTTTTTCGCGCAGCAGCAGGCTTTCGCGCTCGGCTTCGACGCGCTTGCGGCGGATGAATTGACCGATTTCGCTGCCGATGGCTTCCAGCATATTGATTAAAGCCTGGTCGTGCAGCAGCGGCTGGCGCGTGAAAAATTCGATGACCCCGTAAAAATCCCCGCCGATTTTGATGGGAAAGCCGACGCCGCTGTGCAGTCCGACCGAGGCGGCAAAGGCGGCGCGCGGAAATTTTTCCTCTCTAATCGTGTCGGGCAGCCAAACCGGCGCATTTTGCGCCCAGACGTGTCCCGGCAGCCCGACGCCGCGCGCGAGATTCCGGCGGCGCGTTTCGGCAATAAACGCCGAAACGTCTCCGGCGTCTTCGGATGTTTCAAGATATACGCAGGAAAGCTTCGCGCCCGATTCGTCCGGCAGCCAGAGACAGCTGATGCCCGCCTGCAAATGGTCGCAGAAAGTTTTGAGAATCAGCGGCGCGGCGGCTTCCAGACTGGGCGCGCCGGCGAGAGCGCGCGTGATGGAGTGCTCGGTCGCCAGTCGCGCTTCGGATTGTTTACGGACGGCTATCTCGCTTTCCAGCTCGCGGTTGGCTGTTTCGAGCTGCGTCGTGCGATGGCGAACGCGCGCTTCCAATTCGGAATTTAAGCTGTCGAGTTCACAGTTGGCTTGTTCAATCAATGCCGCCTGACGCTTGATTTCCTGATTCTGCCGGAAAAGCTCGGTGAAAAAACGAACCTTCGATTTGAGAATTTCCGGCTCGAACGGCTTGGTCATATAATCGACCGCGCCGAGCGAGTAGCCTTTAAAGACGTATTGCTCGTCGCGGCTCGTCGCAGAGACGAAAATAATCGGCGTCCGCTGCGTCCGCTCGCGCTCGCGAATCAGTTCCGCCAGTTCAAAGCCGTTCAGACCAGGCATTTGAACGTCAAGTAAAATCAAAGCGACATCTTCGACGAGCAAAAAACGCAGGGCTTCGCGACCGGACGTGGCGCGAATCAGATTCTGTCCCAAATCCTCCAGAATCGTTTCCATCGCCAGCAGATTTTCCGGTCGGTCGTCAACCAGCAGAACGTTTGCCTGAGATTCCGATGCCATTAACCCTCCTTAATCTTGAAGCGGAAAGAAGACGTCCCGCTTCGGACAACTGCTTTCCACTCTTCTATTTTTCTACTTATCGAGCCAAATACGCAAGAGCGAAAGCAGTTGTTCGGTATCGACGGGCTTCGTAATATAATCCGACGCCCCGGCTTCCAGACATTTCTGGCGGTCGCCCTTCATCGCTTTGGCGGTCACGGCAATAATCGGAATCGACTTGAATTTCGGAATCTGGCGGATTTCGTGCATCGCCTCGTAACCGTCCATTTCCGGCATCATAATATCCATCAAAACGCCTTCGATGCCCGCCGTTTTCTTGAGCGTTTCGATGCCGTCGCGACCGTTTTCGGCGTAGACGACCTGCATCTGCTGGCGTTCGAGCGCGCTCGTTAAAGCGAAGATATTACGGATATCGTCGTCCACGATTAACACTTTTTTGCCTTCCAGGCGCGGGTCGACGCGATTGACGCGCATCATCATATTCTTTTGCGAAGCGCTCAAATCGGCGACGTCGCGATGCAGAAACAGCGCCGTTTCATCGACTAATCTTTCCAGCGAATCGGCGTCTTTGATGATAATCGTTTCGGCAAGCTTTTTAATGCGCGCGGTTTCGCGTTTCGTCAAATCCTTGCCCGTGTGGACGATGACGGGAAGCTCCGGGAAGCCCGATTTCTGTTTGATTTTGCCGATCAGTTCAGACCATTCCATATCGGGCAGCATCAAATCGACAATCGCGCAGTCGAAGCGCGCCTGCTGCAAAGTGTTCAGCGCCTCTTCGCCCGTTCCGACCGACGTTATCTCGACGTCTTCGCCGCCGATTAGCTCGTTGATGCTGCGCTGAAGCGTTTCGTCGTCTTCGATGAGAAGAAGTTTTTTCACCTTCCGCGAGACAAAATCCTTCAGGCTGACGACGCCTTCGACCAGTTTTTCGCGATTGACCGGCTTGGTGATGTGTCCGAGCGCGCCGAGTTTCAGAACGCGCCGCAAATCTTCGATGACCGAGATAATCTGCACCGGAATATGACGCGTCGAAGGGTCGTGTTTCAGGCGGTCGAGAACGGCGTAGCCGTGCATTCCCGGCAGCGTCAAATCGAGCGTGACGGCGTCGGGACGATATTTTCGCGCCGTCAGCAGCGCTTCTTCGCCGCGCTGCGCGACCAGGCATTTAAAGCCCTGTTCGTGCGCAATATCGACCAGAATGCGGGCGAAAGTGCTGTCGTCTTCGACAATCAGCAGCACGCGGTCGTCCGGTTTAATCTCGCCTCTATCGTCGCTGACGATGATTTGCACGCGCGAAATCGCTTCGGCTTCGTTTTCGCGCGACAGCGAAATCAGGCTTTGGCGCGCGTGACCGTTGCCCGCCGCGAATTCTTCTTCTTCGTCCTGCGGCGTTAAAACGGTCGGCTGGTAATTTTCCGGCAGGTAGAAAGTAAACCGGCTGCCTTCGCCCGGTCGGCTTTCCAGAGTGATTTCGCCGCCCAGCAGACGCGCGATTTCGCGGCTGATGGAAAGTCCCAGACCCGTTCCGCCGTATTTGCGGCTCGTCGTTCCGTCCGCCTGCTGAAACGCCTCGAAAATAAGCTGCTGCTTGTCTTCGGGAATGCCGATGCCGGTGTCGCTGACTTTGAAAGCGATAACCGAAGAAGCCCGGTTCAGGCTGTCGTTATCATAACTCCAGCCGCTTTCGGCAGTGCTGACCTGCACGGCGACTTGTCCCTGATGCGTAAATTTAAAGGCATTCGAGAGCAGATTTTTGAGCACCTGACGCAGGCGTTTGACGTCGGTTTGCATATGTCTGGGCAGTTGCTCGTCGAGTTCGATAACGAGTTGAAGCCCTTTATCCTGCGCAATCTGGTTGAACGTGCGCTCGATGTCGCCCTGCAAATCACCGAAATGAACTTCGCCGATTTCGACGCCCATCGTGCCGGATTCAATTTTCGACAAATCGAGAATTTCGTTAATCAGCGCCAGCAAATCCGCGCCCGACGAGTGAATCGTTTCGGCAAACTCGATTTGTTTTTCGTTGAGCGTGCCGTCCGGATTTTCCGAAAGCATCTTCGATAAGATAAGCATCGAATTGAGCGGCGTGCGCAATTCGTGCGACATATTCGCCAGAAACTCGGATTTATATTTCGACGAAAGAGCGAGCTGTTTCGCTTTGTCTTCGAGCGCGACGCGGGCGAGCTCGATTTCGCGATTTTTCTGTTCGACTTCGGATTTTTGTTCGAGCAAAAGCTGCGCTTTTTCTTCGAGTTCCTGGTTGGTCTGCTGGAGTTCTTCCTGCTGCTGTTTGAGCAGTTCTTCAGAAGTTTGCAGCGACTGCGCCTGAAGTTCCAGACGGCGGTTCGTTTCCTGCAATTCCGCCTGACCGACCTGCAATTCCTGCGCGAGCGACTGCGATTGTTTCAGCAGCTCTTCGGTTCTCATATTCGCTTCAATCGTGTTGATAACGATACCGATCGACTCGGTCAACTG
>DASVRT010000037.1:0-16683 GCA_036388475.1 Pyrinomonadaceae bacterium
GGCAAACCAGCAAGCCGCGCCGCATCCGCCGGTCGAAACAAATATCGAAACCGCCAAACCGGAAAACGTCGTCGATGTCGCGGGCGGCGAAATCACGCTCGGCGGCGGCGAAACCGGAAGACCGCTGAAACGGATGCTGGTCGAAGATTTTGCCATCGCCGAAACGGAAGTGACCAACGAGCAATACGCGGAATTCGTCAAAGCGACCAATCATCGCGCGCCTTTGGGCTGGAAAAACAACGAGTTTCCCGAAGACGCGGCGGATTTTCCCGTGAGCGGCGTTTCATTCGCCGATGCCGAAGCTTTCTGCAAATGGCTGGAAACGAAAATCAATCTGCCGGTTCGGCTGCCGACCGAAGCCGAGTGGGAACTGGCGGCGCGCGGGCGCGAAAACAATAAATATCCGTGGGGAAACGAATGGGACGCGAAAGCCGCCGCTTCGCGCGAAACGGGCGGAAAAGTTTCGGCGGTGAAAAGTTTTCCGCTGAATCGTTCGTCGTTCGGCGCGTTCGATATGGCGGGAAACGTCTGGGAATGGACGCAGGATAAAGTCTCGGAAACGGACGTGAGCGACGAGCAGGTGCGGGCGGCGCTGAAAAGCGGCAAGATTCTGCGCGTCGTCAAAGGCGGCTCGGCAACCGAAAAAGCGGCGCAGATTTCCGTCCGTTCCAGATTTGAGATACCGGAACAGACCAAAGTGGCGACGGTCGGCTTTCGTTACATCGTCGGACGAAAGCAATAAAACCGCTTTTACTAAAAATGCGGGAAAAATTTAACTTGATAAATTATAATAAGACGAACAGTGAACAATTGTAATTAAAAGAGGTAAAAAGATGAGCAGCCCCGGAAAACCTTTTAACTTTACCGAAACATTAACGTCCAAGTTTTGCGCGGTTCTATTTCTCTTTTTATTCGGCGCGCTGTCGGTAATCATTCAGGCGCAGGACGATTTGCGCAACACCGTCTACGGCAACAAACCGTCGAAAACTAAAAAAACGGCTTCGACGACGCCGAAGATGACTCCGACGCCGAAAAAGCGCAAGGCGCGCCTGCCGGCGAAAACGAATTTGCTGCCGGTCGTCTTTACGACGCAGGAAGCGCGGGCGGAAATCTGGCTGAACAACCGGAACATCGGCGTCACGGACGGCGCGGCGCAGCTCAGGAGAAGCCTCGCGCCCGGACTTTATCAGGTGGTGGTCAAAAAAGGCGGACAAGTTCTGCATCCCGCGCAATCAATCAGCGTTACGCCCGAACAAACCGATTTCTTATTAGTCCGCGAAGCTCCCAAACAGACCAGACAAACGACTCCGGTGGTGAAAACCGAAAATCCGAAACCGAAAACCGATCAGGAAATCGCTCTGGAAATAAGCCAGAAGGTTAGGGAAACGCTGGAAAATTATGCCGACCCGACCAAAACCGACAGCGTCAAGACGACTGACTGGGAATTGGTTCTGCAAGCCGCGCAGCTAGGGCAGCTGCAAAATTACACGGCGGTGCAAATCGAAGCGCAGCGCTGGTTTGCTTCCGGTCAAATCGAGCTTGCCAGAGGCAATTACCCGAATGCTTTCAAGGCTTTTAATCAAGCGGTCGAATATATGCCCAATTCGGCGCTGCCTTTTTACGGTCTCGGCATTACTTATCTCGCCAACAAACAGCCCGCCGATGCGCTGAAAGCGTTTCAAAAAGCGTTGCAGACGGATTCGAAAAACGCGATGGCGCATCGCGGGCTTGCCGACGCGCTGCGTTTGACCGGAAAGGAAAAGGAAGCCATAAACTCTTATAAATACGCGATTCAATTCGGCTATCGAACGCCGGAAACGCGTTATTATCTGGCGACGATGCTGTCGAAAACCGGAAAGCATCCGGACGCGATAAAAGAGCTTGACGAAGTGGCGAAAGAAGCGCCGAACGCCGATGTTTACGTTGCTTTGGGCAACGCTTACCAGGCGCTCAAACGCGATGTCAGCGCGCTGGAAGCGTATCAGAAAGCGACCGAGCTCGACCCGAATTCGGCAGTCGCTTTTGACAATCTCGGCGACGTTTATTACAAACAGCGCGAATATGTAAAGGCAAAAGACGCGTTTGAAAAAGCCGTCGCGCTCGACCCCGAAGGAAAAAACCTGAATTTGAAGGAAACGCAGAATAAAATCCGCGAAGCAACTTCAAAAATAAAATAGCCTGAAATTTTCGGCGGAGAATTTTTATGAAAGTCGAATCATCAAAAACGAATCACGCGGCGGAAAGAAAAGTTTCTTCCCGGAATAAAAACGTCAATCAGACCAACGTTTTATTAAACAAAACCGATTCAAAGGATTCCACGCCGCCGCCGCCGTCGAAAAGCTTCGCCCGGATTCTCGAAGAAACGCGAAATCAAAACGGCGACGATGAAGGCTTTCTGACCAATCGAAAATCCGACCGCGCCAAAGAAAGCGCCGACGCCGACGAAGCCAAAAACGAAAAGGAAACGAGCCGCGACGTGCAAACGCGCGACGCCGTCGAAGAAAGAGAGAGAAAACAATCGGACGAGCAGCAGTCCGGCGACGGCGACGATACCAATTCCGGCTTCGGCGCGTTTGTTTTTCCAGCCGATAATAAAATCTTTAACTCGAACTCGATTCCGGCGGCGCGTTCGATTCTGCACGTCGCCGACCTCGAAAGAATCGTTTCGGCAATCCGCGCGCAAAATCTGAAAAACGCGCAGGCAATCGTCATTTCGCTCAAACACTCGGTGCTGGAAGGCTTGCAGATAAGATTGACGGTCGAGGAAAACGGCAAGCTGAAAGCGGAATTTCTGGCGGCAAACGAGCAGATAAAAAATCAGCTCGACGCGCGCAAACACGAATTGACCGGCATTATCCGCGAGCGCGGCATAAATCTTTCCGAAATGAACGTCCGGCAAGGTTCGGATTTCTCGCCAAATGACGAAGCCGACGGCAAACAGTTTTCGGAAAAAAACGTTTCGCCGCCGGACGCAAAAGAGCTTTCGCCCGACGAATTGTTCGAAGAATCGGATAATAAATCGAACAGTCGTATTTCCTATCGCGCCTGACCGAAATTATGAAAGACTTTTTGCGGCGTTCGCTTCTTTAAAGAAAAAAACCTCATTCCGTTAAAACTTGTTGATTTTTATCGAAAACATCTGCTATGTTATTTATCAAGACGTCTCGCAACGAGCGACAGACTAAAGTCGCATCTATTTGTTCTTAATAAATTCAATCCGAAAACTGAAATTGAATAAGCTCTCCTGAAGCATAATTTTGCAATTTTGCGCGGATTCCGTCTTCGCTGAATCGAAAATTCACGAGTGACGGCTTTGCGCGACATTGCCGACCCAGACATCTTCCGACGACCAACCGACTTTTATCAATTAATTGGAGCATTATGATTTTGATAAAGAAATTTTTGACACTTCTGCTTTTGTCGATTTTAACTCTTTCGTGTTTTCCGCCTTACGCGCGCGCGGCAATTTCGGGGCGCGCAGGCGTTAATCAGCGCCCGAAAACTTACGTGCTCGACCAGGTTTCGGCGCGCCCGCTCGGCGCATATTCGACGCGCCGTCTGCGGCGGACGTATATCGGTGCGGCGATTCGCGTCCGGCGTCCGTCGGACGGAGCCGAGACAGACCTCGTCGCGGGATTTTCAAAAGCCCTGGCGGACGCGTTCGGCACAAATCTGAAAATCATCAAAATCTACGACCAGAGCGGCAACGGACGCGATTTAACCGTCGTGGGAACGCCGCCGAAGCTCAGCTATCTGACGCGCCCGATGATTGATTTTTACGAGTGCGACGACTCGACCGAATTTCGTTCCGCGGCGACCATCAATCTGACCGCGCCGACGCAGTTTTTTGCCATCGACCCGATTCTCGGTTCAAGCTATCTGACGCATTTCGGCGGCAGCCGATTCGCCACGCGTTTCAGCGCCGGAAGATACACGCAAACCAACGGCGCGGACGTTTCTTACGGCGGTCGGATTTCGGAAAGAGGCACGGTTCAATTAACGTCGGAATTTAAAACGGGCAATGAGAGAATCCGCGTGGACGGCGTGACGCAGCCGATTTTCAGCGGCGGCAACGCGGGCGATGCGCCGCTCACGAACGGAATTATCAGGCTCGGAAATTATACGGGCTTGGGCAGCGGATTGTTTTTAGGGCGCATCGGCGAATTTCTGCTGTTCGACGGCGGCGTCTCCGGCGTCGATAGAGACACAATCGAATCGAGCCAGATGTCGTATTATCTGGACGGCAAGCGCATCGTCGTTCACGGCGACAGTCTGGCTTACGGCTCGAATCTGGGTTTATTCACGAGAGAAACCATCAATTACGGCGGGCAAACCAGAGATTTGCTCGGCGAAGGCTGGGACGTTTACAATCGCGCCGTTCCGGGTTCGTCGTTTAACAATATAAGCGGCGGCGATTTTCATTTAATACTGAGCGCGGCATCCAGAATCGACGTGCTGTATCGCCCGTCGGCGGCGCAGAATATTCTCGTTATTTCGACCGGCTGGAACGACGTCAACGGCGGCGAAACCGCCTTGACCATCAAAGCGCAATTCGTCGCCTATTGTCTGGCGAGAAAGGCGCTCGGCTGGAAGGTCGTCGTCGCGCCTTTGCCGATCGCGAATTATCCGGGTCAGCCCGCCGTTTATCCGGCAGTTCGGTTCGAAGTCAATGCCTGGCTCGCGCAGCACTGGCACGAATTCGCCGACGCTTATACCGATTTTTCCGCCGACCCGGTTATCGGTAACAACGCCGATACGACCAATACCGTTTACTGGCAAGACCAGCTGCATATGACGCGCGCCGGCTATGCCGTCTGGGCGAAATATTTAAAATCAGCTATCGAATCCGTCGATGAGCAGACGGTTCAGAAGCCATTGGGCGAAGATTAAAAAGTTTCAAGCTGTCTCAGATTTGCGTCGAAAGCGTCTTCCGTTTCCAGAGTTTTTGAGATTCTGTCCAGATTCAAGCTTCGCGCCGAAGCGTTAAAAATTTCTCGGTAAGTCGCGCCTTTTTCGTAAAGCTCGTCGTGCGTGCCGCTTTCGACGACGCGACCTTCCTTGAGAACGAAAATTATGTCCGAATCGATAATCTGCGAGATGCTGTGCGAGATAATGACGACGGTGCGGTTTTCTTTAATCGCGTCCAGGCTGTTTTTGATTTGCTCGGTGGCAATCGCGTCGAGGCTCGCCGTCGGTTCGTCCAGAAAAATAATCGGCGGATTTTTCAGAAATAAACGGGCGATGGCGATGCGCTGCTGCTGACCGCCGGAAAGCTGCTGCGCGTCGGTTTGATACTTGTCGGGAAGCTGTTCGATTTGGTCGTGCAGATAAGCCTTTTTCGCCGCTTCCGGCACTTCTTCCGGCGCGGCGTTCATATTTCCGTAGCGAATGTTTTCTTCAATCGAGCCTTTGAAAATGTGATTTTTCTGCAAAACCAAACCGATTTTGCGGCGCAGAAGATGCGTGTCGTATTCGAGCAAGTTTTCGCCGTCGAGACAGATTTCGCCGTCGCTCGGCGCGTAGAATTTGCATAAAAGATTCAAAAGCGTCGATTTGCCCGCGCCCGAAAGCCCGACGAAGGCGACGGATTTGCCCGCCGGAATTTTCATATTGACGTCGAAAAGCGCCTGCGTTCCGTTCGGGTATGTGAAATTTACGTTTTTTAATTCAAACTCGCCTTTGAGATTTTCCGTCGTTATCGAGCCTGATTCCTCAATCGCGAAATCGGCGTCCAGAACCTCGAAAAATCCTTCGGCGTAAGTCAGCGCTTCGTTGATTTCGTCGTAGATGCGGTGCAGCTGGCGAATCGGCGCGGAGACGTTGTTGAACAAAAGAATGTGAAACATAATCGCGCCTATCGTCATTTGCCCGTCGAGCACGAGATACGCCGTCAGAATGATAATCAAAGTGACGCCGACCTGTTCGGCAAAAGTTTTCAGCGCGTCGAAAGAATAATTGGTTTTTCGCTGCTTTAACTGCGCGTCAATCAGATTTTGCTGTAAGGCGGCTTGTTTTTCGCGCTCATATTCTTCGCGCACGAAGGATTTGATGACGATGATTGATTCGATGATGTTGAAAAGCCCGTTGGTTTTCGTTTCGCGCAAAGCGCGCAGCCCGCGCCGCACGCCTTTTAATAATCCGGCTTGACGCCAGCTTAAAAGAAAATAAACCGGCATAATCACCGAGGCGATTAAACCGACGTAGAAATTGGCGGAAAACATCACGACCAGCGCCAGCACGGCGTTGGCGAAAAGCGGCAGCAAGTCGATAAAAATTCTCTGCACGAATCTGGTCAGGCTCTCCGCGCCGCGGTCGATTCGGGTTTGCAGCTTTCCGGTCGCATTTTCGTCGTCGGCGAAATAGGCGTATTTGTAGCTGAGAATTTTTTCGACCGCGTATTGCGACAACTGGCTGGAAAGATTAATGCGGATGCGCTCGCCGAGCATACTCTGCCCGTATTTAACCGCAATATTGACGAGCTCTTTGCCGAACAAAACCGCAGTGATAAAAAATAGCAGCGAACTGCTTCCGGCGGCGGTTTTGCCCTCGCGCAGAAGCGTTTCAATCGTATCGACCGTGTAGCGCAGAACAATCGGATTGACCTGCGCGGCGAGCGCGCCGATTAAAGTCAGAAACAGCGAGCCGACGACGAGAAATTTGTAAGGCTTGACGAAAGGAAACAGCCGCCCGATTATCTGCCAGATGTTCATCGTTTATAAATTTTAGTTTGATTTCGTGTAAAGACGCAAAGCGGTTTAAGGAATTGAATCAAACGGATAAAGACAATTCAATTTATATATAAATGAACAGGAAACAAGCGGCGCGGGCGTTTTATTTCTTGGCAGGCAAATAAAAACGCAGTTAGCGCATCACAGAGCGCGGAGTTGAAAGTACGGCTCGAAAACGCTTTGCGAAAGTCAGCCGTTTTTATCAAAATATCTCAAAGCAGATTGTTTGACTTTTCTTGACACTTCGGATGGAAATGTTAAACTCTTGAACACGACCTTATACCAAACAGCTTTGAAAATCTTACCGTTTTCAATTGCTTTATTTTTAAACAACTTCATCCGGTTTAAGTTTTATACTTAGAAAGTTTTCAGCCTGAGGACTCATTTCATTTATACGGGCTTGATATATTATCGGCAAATAAAAATTAAATTCTCAAGGAGTAATTAAGCGTGAAAAAATTTCTAGGTATTATGGTATTGCTTGTTTTAGCGGTTTCGGTTTTCATCTCAGCCCCGAACAAAAGCGACGCAAGCAAAAATGTTTTCGGTAAAGGCACACCCGACGAAATCGAAAAAGCCAGGCAAAAAAGTTTTAGCATAATAAAAGATAAAGCGGCGCAGCGCGGCATCGGCAATGATAGCGACTTTAAGGTAAAAAAAGTCGAAATCGACAAGCTCAGTATGGCTCATACGCGTTTTCAGCAGACCGTTAATGATATTCCGGTCTGGGAAAGCGAGGCGATTGTGCACCTCAATGCCGACGGTGAATTAAGCAGCGTGACCGACGATTTAAAAGGCGCTGTAGCGGTCGGCACCCAACCGAATTTTTCGGCGGAACAGGCATTAAGCTTTGCTAAAACGTTTGCTCAAAATTCCAATACGACGCGTTCGAGAGGAATACACGAAGAGCCGAAAATCGACCTCTGGATTTATCGCGGCGAAACGCGTGACCATTTAACCTACCGCGTCGAAATGCCGAATGTGGAAAACAGCGACAACCCGTCCGTTCCGGTCGTTTTCGTCGATGCGCAGACGGGCGAAAAGGTTTTTGAATACAACAACCTGCAAACCGGCAGCGGCACTTCGCTTTACGGCGGCACCCAAACGATTGACACCAGCTCAGCCGGCGCAACCTTCTATATGGAAGATTTAGGGCGCAGAATGGGCACTTTCAATATGAACAGTACCGGCAACACGATGTTCGGCACGGGCGGAAAAATGGCGCGTTATACGGGCACGGACGATATTTGGAACGCGACGTTAGAGAAAGCCGGAGTTGACGCGCACATCGGCGCGGCGAAAACGTTTGATTATTACCTGAATGTTCACGGTCGCAACGGCATCGACGGCAACGGCGGACCGAGAACGACTGCCGCCGGCGCGAACAGCTCGGTTAGTTTAATTACTTCGAGAGTCCATTTCGGCAAAAGCTACAACAACGCTTTCTGGAATAACAATCAGATGACCTACGGCGACGGCGACGGCACCAATTTTACGCCGCTCGTCACATTGGATATCGCCGGACACGAAATGACGCACGGCGTCACGCAGTATTCGGCTAATCTGAATTATGCCAACGAACCGGGCGCATTGAACGAATCAATGTCCGACGTTTTCGGCGTTTTGGTCGAATTGTATGCCGACGGCGGCGTAATCAGCGGCGACACCTGGAAAATCGGCGAAGACGCTTACACGCCGACAAGGGCTGGCGACGCGCTTCGCTATATGGATAATCCGCACTTAGCCGGAAACGGCGGTTACACGTCGAACGACGACCCCGACCACTATTCCGAACGTTACACGGGAACCGGCGACAGCGGCGGCGTTCACATTAATTCCGGTATCGCCAATCACGCTTTTTATCTGGCGGCAAATGGCGGCACGCACCACCTGAGCGGCATTGCCGTGACGGGAATGGGAACAACGGATGCTGGAAAAATCTGGTATCGCGCTCTGACGGTTTATATGACATCGGGCACGAATTTCGCGGGCGCGAGAACGGCGATGCAGAATGCGGCGACCGACCTTTTCGGCTCGACCAGCGCGCAATATAACTCGGTCGCCAGAGCTTGGTGCGCCGTCGGCGTCGGAACCTGTCCGGGCGGCGGAACGCCGACTCCGACTCCTCCGACCGGAGGAACCGAACTTTTAACCAATGGCGGTTTTGAAGGCAGCGCTTCGCCGTGGGTCGGTTCGGGCACGGGTTACTTCTACGTCAATCCGGGCAACTATCCGCAAGCCGGAACCGGCTACATTTACTTCGGCGTCAACAACAGCGTTTCGGGTCAATCCTATCAAACGGTGACGATTCCTTCGACGGCGACCGGAACTTTAACTTTCTGGCTCAACGTCACGTCAAGCGAAACGACGACGACGACGCAGTATGACAAGTTGTTTGTCGAAGTCCGCAACACGGCGGGAACTCTGCTGGCGACACCGGCGACATACAGCAACTTGAATAAGGTTGCGTCGGCGGCGACATACTCGCAGAAATCGCTTAATTTGTCGGCTTATAAAGGTCAGACGGTTCGCGTTCAGTTCCGTTCGACGACCGACAGCTCGCTGGCGACGACTTTCCGCGTTGACAGCGCTTCGCTGAAATAAACGCTCAGTCGAATGATAAATAAAAAAGGGAACGGCATTTTGCCGTTCCCTTTTTTATTTTGAAATTAATATTTTGCGCTGAAAGCGAGATTTTTTTACGGACAGCTTAATCTGGCTTTGCCGCCCGCCTGACCGATTTTGACGATGCGGTTTTCCAGTTTCGGCGCAATCGTTTTGTTCGGCGCGCCCGTAATCGCTTTTTCCAGAGCGTCCGAATCCTTCGGCGCGTCTTCGGCTTTCGTCAAAACTTTCGCCTGTTGAAACATCGTGTAACCGTCGCCGCCGCGCGTAACGAGAAAATCGGAAGTCGCCAGCGTGTAATTTTTCTTTTCGTCCACGGGCTTTCCGCCGACCAGAATTTCAGCCACGCGACCGCCCGCCGGACGGGACACGTCGAATTTAAAGCTCATTCCCGAAATTTGCGGAAAGCGTCCCGGCTCGTTGTCTTCCGCGCTGCGCGCGACGCCGTGTTCGAGAATTTCGCGCAGAAGCTTGCCGGAAACTTCGACCTTCACAATCGGATTGTTAAACGGCAGAATCGAAAGCACGTCGCGCTTGGTCAGAGCGCCCGGATTGTATGTCAAATCCGCGCGAATCGAGCCGCCGTTGACGAGCGCCACATCGGCGCCGACGGCTTTGCGATAAGAATCGGCGACAAAATTTCCGATATTCGTTTCCTTGTTGCGATTCGAAAAAGAAAGCGCGTCCAGCGTTTCGCTCGTTTCGCCGACGGGTTTCGCCAGTTCCTGAAGAAGAGTGTTGTATTTGGCGACGGCTTCGTTAAACTCTGGCGCGTCGGCAATTTTGTTGGTGACGGGAATGATTTCCCAATCCATCGTTTCCACTTCGCCCGTTTTTTTGTTGATGTTCAGATTGAATCTGCCTAATTCACGTGCGTCGGCGGTCATTTTAAAAATCGGCGTGCCGTTTGAAGAAGACTGCAAAAGCGTATGTTCGTGACCGCCCAGAATCAAATCGAAATCGGCGCATTTCGCCAGCTGCTTGTCCTGTTCCATCGAAAGATGCGTCAGCCCGACAATCGTTTTCGCGCCTGCTTCGCGCATTTTCGGCACGAAGTTTTTGGCGGTCTGACAGAAATCCAGCACTTCCAGATTTTCTTCCATCGAGGAAGTTTGCTTGGTTTCGGGCAGCAGAAAACCGATGATGCCGACTTTCACGCCGTCGAATTCACGAATGACGAACGGCGGCGTGTCGGCAAAAATTTTCTGCGTCTTTTTGTCGAAAACGTTGGCGCCGAGCCATTGGAATTTCGATTCTTTCATTCTTTGCAGCAAAACGTCGGTTTTTACGTCGAATTCGTGATTGCCGAACACGGCGTAATCAATTCCGACCGCGTTCCAGGCGTCAATCATCTGCGCGCCTTTGTAAGTTCTGGATTCGACCGAAGGCGAAATCGTGTCGCCGCCCATCGTGAAAATCGTGTTCGGATTCTGCTCTTTAAATTGCTTTTTTAAAGTCAGAAGCCGCGCCAGCCCGCCGCGCGTTCCGCCGTCGACCGGCGCAAATTGATAAACGTCGTTGACGTGCAGAAACGTTACGCTCACCAGACAATCGGAAGTTTGCTGAGCGAAAACCGCCGGTGAAATCAGCAGAAAAAGAATTAAAAACAAAAGATTTGAGCGAAATAAACGCATTGATGAATCTCCCTTAAAAATTTCAAATTGAATTATACTTATTTTGCAAAATTTGAGCACCAGATGAACGGGAAAATATTTATGCGCTTTTTTATAACTTTTCTTTTCTTTTTTACGGTCGTTTGCGTCCGCGCCGAAATGCCGCCGCAGCCGCAGCGCGAGTTTCGCGCCGTCTGGATGGCGACCATCGACAACATCGACTTTCCGACCGGGAAAAATCTTTCCGTCGAGGAACAAAAAAAAGAGCTTTTGCGAAATCTGGAACTGGCGCGCGAATTGAAATTAAACGCCGTCATTTTTCAGGTGCGCCCGATGTGCGACGCGCTTTACGAATCGAAAATCGAACCGTGGTCGGAATTTCTGACGGGCAAGATGGGAAAGCCGCAAGCCTTCGACCCTTTGCGATTTTTGATTGCCGAAGCGCACCGGCGCGGAATTCAGGTTCACGCCTGGTTTAACCCGTATCGCGCCTATCACCCGGCGGCGAAAACCGTTTCGCCGAATCATATTTCCCGACGCCGACCGGATTTGGTGCGAAAATACGGAAAATATCTGTGGCTCGACCCGAGCGAGAAAG
This sequence comes from Pyrinomonadaceae bacterium, assembly GCA_036388475.1. Classification (GTDB taxonomy): domain Bacteria; phylum Acidobacteriota; class Blastocatellia; order Pyrinomonadales; family Pyrinomonadaceae; genus JALZHR01. The sequence continues at coordinate 11,565 of DASVRT010000037.1, forward strand.
AGGTTCAGGATTACAGCCTGAGCGTCGTTCTGGACGTTGTTCGGCGTTACGACGTGGACGGCATACACTTCGACGATTATTTTTACCCGTATCCGGAAAAGGACGCGGGCGGAAATAAAATCGAGTTTCCCGACGACGAAAACTGGCAGAAATATCTGCAAACAGCCGCGCGATTCAACGAATATATGCGAACAGCCACGCGATACAGCCGCCCCCGCGTGCGGCGGATTCCTTTAAAGCGCGACGATTGGCGGCGGGCAAACGTCAATCAATTTATCGAAGCGGTCGGGCGCGAAATCAAAAAAATAAAGCCGGAAATTCTCTACGGCGTTTCGCCTTTCGGAATCTGGCAGCCCGCGCCCGAAAAAGGAATCGAAGGTCTTAATGCTTACGCCGAGCTTTACGCCGATTCGCGCAAATGGCTGCGCGACGGCAGCGTGGATTATCTCGCGCCGCAGCTTTATTGGGAAACGGCGCGGCAAGGTCAGAGCTTTCCGGTTCTGCTCGATTGGTGGAAATCGGAAAACCTGAAAAACCGGCATCTCTGGTCTGGCATCGCGCCGTATCGCATCGGCTCGAACGCAAATTTTACCGCCGTCGAAATCGCCAATCAAATAAAATTAACGCGAAACTCGCCGCGCTCGCTCGGCGCGATTCATTTCAGCTTCAAATCTCTGCGCAACGATTTGGGCGGAATTCAAAAAACTCTGCGCGAAAACGTTTATACCCAAGACGCGCTGATTCCGCCGACCGATTGGATAAAAGCGCCAAAACCGCTCGCGCCGAAAGTGAAAATCACGCGCGACGAAAAATTTGTCCGCGCCGCCTGGACGGAACAAGGCGCGCGAAAAGCGTTCTGGTTCGTCGTTTACGCGAAAGACCGAAACGGCTGGAATTATTCGATTCTGCCGAATTCGCAGAAAAGCATCTCGCTTTCCGCCGACAGAAAAATCGAAAAGATTATCGTAACGAGCGTCGATAGATTGGGAAACGAAAGTCGGAACCGCGATTGAAAGGCTAAAGGCTGAAGGCGAAAGGCAAAAGCAGAATAGGAATTTATCCCTTTCGCCGCGCGCCCTTATCCTTAAGCCTTTAAGTGCGTGCGCGCTTCCCAGAGTTCGGGCATAAATTTTTTGTCTAAAGTTTTCCGCAGATAGCCCGCGCCTTCGGAGCCGCCCGTGCCGCGTTTCATACCGAGCATTCTTTCGACCATCAGCACGTGATGATAACGCCACAGCGCGATGTTTTCGTCGTGTTCGATGAGCAAATCCTGCATAATGAAATAATCGGCGTATTTTTCGGGATGCGTCAGGATTTCGACGATTGACGCGACTCTGTCTTCGTTTGTTTCGACCGCAAATCCGTTTTTTTGTAAAAGACGCCAGAACGCGTCGGCGAGGCTCGGCGCGTCGAATCTTTCCGTTAATCGCGGAAAGGCGAACTCGTCGGCTGCAAAGTGTTTGAGAATATTTTCGTCTTTCGCGCCGGAGACGAATTCCAGCTCGCGAAACTGCATCGACTGAAAGCCGCTCGCCGGATTTAATTTATCGCGGAATTCCAGAAAACCGATTTGCGCCATCGTTTCCAGCAGATGAATCTGCGAAACCAGAACTTTTTCGATGCCGACCACGGCGCGTAAACTGTGATTGGCGCGAAACGCGCGATTTTCGTCGAGCCACTTTATAGTCGCGTCTATCTCGTGCAGGATTTGCTTAAACCATAATTCGTAAGTCTGATGAATGACGATAAAAAGCAATTCGTCGTGGCTGATCGGCTCGGACAAAGTTTCCTGCAATTGAATCAATTCAGGGACTTTCAGATATTTATTGTATGAAAGCGGCGCGTTTTTTCCGTATTCGCTCATAATTTTAAAAACTAAATAAGAACTGTCTTATCTTCGTTTTTTATGGATTCCGTGTCAATTTCGCCGTTCGTTCGGCACAATTTTGCAAAAAAAGTAAAAAACGTCTTGACAGCGCCCGATAAATCAGATAAATTTTCCGTCGTTCTATCAAAAGACAACACATCAAAATCCCAATAATCTTGCAGTTTAAGATTTTCTTTTCGTTAGGAAATGAGTTGTATTAGATTTTCTTTTAATCTGCGTCGATGAGCTGGATATTTTATCCTGCTCGGCGTAGATTTTGTTTTTTGCCCGTGTTTCGTTTAGGAAATGCTTCCGGCTCAAAACTTTTTTTCTGAAAACACTCGCTTTTTGCAAGTGTTTATTATTTTTAAATTCACTGAAGTTTGTAGGAGGAGTTACAAAAAAATGTCAAAAGCACTCGGTAAGGTCAAATGGTTTAACAATGCGAAGGGTTACGGTTTTATCGAACAACCCGGCGAACAGGATATTTTCGTGCATTACAGCGCGATTTCCGGCGACGGTTATAAAACCTTGATTCAGGGACAGGAAGTCGAGTTTGAAGTCATCAACGGACCGAAAGGTCCGCAGGCGGAAAACGTCAATCGTGTCTAGCAGCGGAAATTAAATTTGTTTGACGGCTTTCGGTTTCTTTTGAGCCGGAGCATTTTCAAAAGGCGAAAGGCGAAAGGCTAAAGAAAAGAGGCAAAATTATTTGCCGCTAAACTTTATCCTTCAGCCTTTCGCCTTTCGCCTTTTCAGAATCCCGGTTCGTTGCGCTGTTTCAGCATCCGGCGCCAGAGCTCGCGGTAAGACGTAAAACGCGCGACGACCGTGTTGAAATGAAAGCGCTGCGCGTAAGCCAGGTTCCGGTCGTCGGCGATGCGTTTGATGGATGCTTCGACCCGCCCGCGCGCTTCGTGCGGCGCGCGTTTCGTGCCGCCGTTGAAAAAGATGTCGAAATCTATTTTCAGCTTTCGCACGTCTTCTTCGAGCCGGACGATTTGCTGTTCGAGCGCGGTTGTTTCGTTGCTTTTAGCTTGTTCCTGCCGTGATAATTTGTTTACGGTAATTGCCATTTTCAAAACCTTCCTGGGATGATTGGAGAAACTTCGAGATGATTGGAGAAAATTCTCTCCAAATATATAAAATCTTCAAACCGCCGTTTATTCCGCGAATTAGTGCGGAATAAGAAAAAATTAGCCGCCGCCGGACACAGAGAAACACAGGGAGAAAGAAAATGAAACAACGGATTAACACCGAAGAATACGGATTATTAAGAAATAAATCTGTGCCAATCCGTATTCACCCGTTGTTTCAAATCTCTTTCTTTCCTCTGTGTCCGGCGGGCGGTGGCTAAAATTCTTTAATAAGTTAAAATGCGCTTATGGAAAATCGGGAAACGAAAAACCACGCCGCCGCGCTGCGGCGTCTGCCTTCGATTGACACGCTGTTGCGGACGGCGGCGGCGCAGAAATTGATTCGACAAACCGGCGCGCGGCATCTGGCGACGCTGGCGCGGGCGGCGGCGAATTTGCTCCGGCGCGATTTGCTGGAAAAAAAACCTAATGCCGAAATGCTCCGGTATTCGCGCGAAGAATTATTAAACGAAGCCGAAAAACGCCTGGCACAGCTCTGGCAAAGCGAGCAAAACGCCGGCTTGCAGCGAGTCATCAACGCGACGGGCGTGATTATTCATACAAACCTGGGACGCGCGCCGCTTTCGGAAAATGCCCGAAAAGCGATTTTTGAAAAAGCCTCGCGCTACTGCAACCTCGAATACAATCTCGAAACCGGAAAGCGCGGGCGGCGCGGCGCGCACGCCGAACATCTGCTGGCGGAGCTGGCGGGCGCGGAAAGCGCCCTGATTGTCAACAACTGCGCGGCGGCGGCGTTTCTGGTTCTGACGGTTCTGGCAAGCGGCGGCGAGGTGATAATCTCGCGCGGCGAGCTGGTCGAAATCGGCGGCGATTTTCGCATTCCCGAAGTCTTGGCGCAATCCGGCGCGGTTTTAAGGGAAGTCGGCGCGACCAACCGGACGCGCGTTTCCGATTACGAAAAGGCGATAAACGAACGGACGCGGATGATTCTGCGCGTTCACCCGTCCAATTACCGCATCGTCGGTTTTACGGCAACGCCAAACTTAAAGGAAATTGCCGAAGTCGCGCATCAAAACGATTTGATTCTTTACGAAGACGCCGGTTCGGGCGCGCTGTTTGATTTATCCGAATACGGCTTGGGCGAAGAGCCGGTTATTTCTCAATCGCTGGTCGCCGGCGCGGACGTGGTGACGTTCAGCGGCGACAAGCTTCTGGGCGGCGTTCAAGCGGGCTTGATTGTCGGGCGGCGCGAAGTCGTCGAAAAGCTGCGCCGTCACCCGCTTTATCGCGCCTTGCGCGTCGATAAACTGATTTACGCCGCGCTGGAAGCGACCCTTGAAGCCTTTCGCCGCGACACGGTTTTTGAGGAAATTCCCGTTTTGAAAATGCTTTCGGCGACGAACGAAGAACTCAAAACGCGGACTTCGCAATTCGCGCAAAGACTGCGCGAAAGATTAGGCGAAAATCGTGACTTAAAATTTGAAGTCGTCGAAGGCAATTCGGTTATCGGCGGCGGCTCCGCGCCGATGGTTCAGCCCGCGACGACGCTGCTGGCGCTCAGACACGAAAAAATATCGGTCAGCCGTCTGGAAGAAACTTTGCGTTTATCAAAACCGCCCGTCATTACGCGAATTCTGGAAGACAAAGTTTTAATTGATTTGCGAACGGTTTCCGAAGCGGAAGAAACCGGGCTTCTGGAAGTTTTAGCCAAAGCGGTTTAATTTTCTTCGCGTCAGTCACAAAATCTTCGCCGCCGGTTGTCGCCGCCTCTTATTTAGTCTCTAACCGATTAAGTTTTACCGCCGCCAAAACGCATTTAGTGGTCGCCAAATCATAAAAAGTCGCCGCCAAATCGCATTTAATCGCCGCCAAATTACAAAAAGTCGCCGCCAAATCGCGATTTGGCGGCGACAAATCGTAAAAAGTTTCCGCCAAATTGCAATTTGGCGGCGACAAAATGCAAAAAGTTGCCGCCAAATTGCAAAAAGTTACCGCCAAATTACAATTTGGCGGCAACAAAATGCGATTTGGCGACACCAAAATGCAATTTGGCAGCGACTAAATGCGATTTGGCGACACCAAATTGCAATTTGGCGGCGACTAAATGCGAAAAGTTGCCGCCAAATTGCAAAAAGTTGCCGCCAAATTGCAAAAA
>DASVRT010000038.1:0-79404 GCA_036388475.1 Pyrinomonadaceae bacterium
CAAAACCGGCTACACCAACACAATTTACACCACTACTTTTTATTTTATATTTTATTTGGTAGACCTAAGCACCAATAAAATCTAAACGGCGATACAGGCGGAAATAGTCCACGCGGAAATAATTTCAGTAAAGACCCTGGCGTCATTCATCCAATGTGTGATTGACAAACCTAAACAATCAGGAATGTTTAGATATATGAAAGCTCTACATAATCCACAATCTAATCGTCATTATTATATTCATGCTCACGCCTTAGTTGAAGAAGGTGTAAAAATAGGTCCGCGAACCAGAGTTTGGGCTTTTGCACATATTCTTACGGGGGCGGTAATCGGTGAAGACTGTAATATATGCGACCACACTTTTATAGAGGGGAAAGTTGTTTTAGGCAACCGTGTGACGGTTAAATGCGGAGTTTATCTTTGGGACGGCGTCATCGTCGAGGACGATGTTTTTATCGGTCCCGCCGCTGTTTTTACTAATGATTTAAAACCCCGCAGCCGACAGGATTTCAAGCTCGTGCAAACATTATTGAAACAAGGCTGCAGTATCGGAGCCAACTCTACGATTGTCGGAGGAACGGTTATCGGCGCTTGGTCTTTAATCGGAGCAGGAAGTATAGTAACAAAAGATGTTCCTGATTATGGAGTGGTTTGGGGAAATCCGGCGAAATTTCAATATTGGATGTGCAAGTGCACACGAAAAATGGCTTTTGATAATTCAAGCGAATTCGTTTGTGAGTGCAGCGAAATCTATAAGTTCAACCCGAATACAAAAAAACCTGAACTTGTTGCTAAAGGATTATCAAATTGTTGAATTACCTAAGATAACCGACCCGCGCGGGAATCTGAATCCGGATTTTCTCCAAGCGGCGCGGGAGGACAAACAGTGAGAGTTCCGTTTCTGGATTTAAAAGACGTCTATTCGGAAATCAAAAACGAATTGGACGCGGCATACGCGCGCGTAATGAGTTCCGGCTGGTATATTCTGGGCGCGGAAGTCGAAGCTTTCGAAAACGAATTTGCCGAATATTGCCAGGCAAAACACTGCATCGGCGTCGCCAACGGGCTGGACGCTCTGCATCTGATTCTGCGCGGCTACCGGATAGGCGAAGGCGACGAAGTCATCGTTCCGGCAAATACTTATATCGCCACGTGGCTCGCCGTTTCTTATGCGGGAGCGACGCCCGTGGCGGTCGAGCCCGACATTGAAACTTACAATCTCGACCCGCAGAAAATCGAAGCGGCAATCACGCCGAAAACCCGCGCGATAATGCCGGTTCATCTTTACGGTCAGCCCGCCGAAATGGACGCGATAAACGAAATCGCCCGCCGACACAATCTGAAGGTTATCGAAGACGCGGCGCAGGCGCAGGGCGCGCGTTATAAAAATCGTCCGACCGGCTCGCTCTCGGACGCCGCCGGATTCAGCTTTTATCCGGGCAAAAATCTCGGCGCTTTCGGCGACGCCGGAGCAATCACGACGAACGACGACGAATTGGCGGACGCCGTCAAACTTTTGAGAAATTACGGCTCGCGCGTGAAATATTACAACGAGGTGAAAGGCTACAATTCGCGCCTCGACCCGCTGCAAGCCGCTTTTCTGTCGGTCAAGCTCAGGCATCTGGACAAATGGAATGCGGCGCGGCAGAAGATTGCGCGAAAATATGTCGAAGGCTTGTCGGATTGCTCGAAAATCGTTTTGCCCGTTCTTCAGGAAGAAGCCGAATCGGTCTGGCACGTATTTGTCGTTCAATGCGCCGAGCGCGGCGCGCTGCAAAATTTTCTCAAACAGCGCGGCGTCGAAACGCTGATTCACTATCCCGTCCCGCCGCATCTGGCGCAAGCCTACCAGGACGATTTTTCCGAAAAGCCGAATTTCCCTCTCAGCGAAAAATTAGCCGGGACGGTTTTAAGCATACCTATCAGCCCGTATTTGACCGAAGCGGAGCAGGATTTTACGATAGAAACAGTTAAAGAATTCGACCGTTTGGAGTCGTCACAGCATTTTTATGAGCACCGCACCGTTGGTTAGCATCTGCATTCCCTCTTACAATCACGCGCAATATTTACCCGCTACATTGAACAGCGCGCTGGCACAGACTTATCCGAACATCGAAATTATCGTGCTGGACGACGGCTCGAAAGACGACAGTTTAGCGATTGCCAGAGACTACGAAGCCCGATTTCCCGCCCGCGTCAAACTTTACACGCACGCCGGCGGCGCCAATCGCGGAATCTCGCGCACCGTCAACGCGGCTTTCGCTCATTCCGCAGGAAAATACTGGATGGGCTTGCCTTCCGACGACATTCTGTATCCCGATAAAATCGAAAAACAAGTCGCCTTTCTGGAAAAAAATCCCGAACTCGGATTCGTTTACTGCCGCGTCGACTATATCGATTCGGAAGGAAAAAAAGTTCCCGGCAGCTTCGGCAAAGACATTACCGCCGACGCCGACCCGCTCAAATCGATGATTCTGGAAAATCTTATTCCCGGAATGGCAATCTTAGCGCGGCGCGAGGCAATCGCGCGCGTCGGCGACCACGACGCGGATTTAATCTACAGCGACTGGGATTTCTGGGTGCGGCTTTTTTCGATGTATAAAGGCGGTTTTATTCCCGAATCGCTTATCGGTTATCGCGTTCACGACTACAACACCAGCGTCGGAACGCCGCGCGCAGTGCAGGTCGGTCATATTCGTGATTTTTACCTTAAATTATTACAGCACGTCGATACCGGATTGATAAACGAATCGTATCGGGAAATAATCGAAGAACAGGTAAAAAATTTACCGGCGCGCCACGCCAGCTGGCTGATGATTGATTGTTATGACGCGCTCGGCGAGCGGCGGCGCAGGACGGCGTACCAGTTGTTAAAAGACGCTTTTCGGATTTCGCCCCGATTCGTTTTGAACGGGCGGAGAGTCGGCTTGGTGCTGAAAAAAACGTTTTTCAGCTTGATGCCGCGCTCAAAAATGAAACAGAGTTAGGCGATTTAAAAATCGTCGTTAATGACAGCGATAAATTTTTGCGGGCAAAACTGGTATACTGAAAAGGCTTTATTTTGAGCTTCGAATTATGAAAGAAAAAAACTCGCTCCCATTGGTCAGCGTCATTATTCCCACTTTTAACCGTCGGCAATGGATTGGCGAATGTCTGGATTCGGTGATGAATCAGACGTATCCGAACATCGAGATTATCGTCGTTGACGACGCTTCGAGCGACGACACCGCCGAGTGGATTCAATCTCAGCCGCAATACGCAAAGGTTAAAGTCCGCGTGCAGCCGCAAAACGGCGGCGCGTCGGTGGCGCGAAACACGGGCATCGAAATTTCGAAGGGCGAGTTTATCGCCTTTATCGACAGCGACGATTTGCTGCTGCCGAAACACTGCGAAACCGCCGTCGAGACGTTTCGAAAATACCCGAAACTCGGTCTTTTCTGCTGCGATTCGACGATGATTGACGCGGACGGAAACGTTCTGTTCGACGGCAAAACGTGGAACCAAACCTTAAGCGAGATAAAAAAATATCCTATAAAGACCGGCATTCGCCCGCTCGCCGACGTTTTTATGTTTCTGAACTGCTTTCCCGGTTTTACATTGCGACGCGAAGTTTTTGAAAATCTCGGCGGCTTCGTGCAGGAAATTTTTCCGGCGGACGACTGCGATTTGATGCTGCGCGTGGCGGGCAGCGATTATCAGGTTTTTTATTTTCACGAGCCTCTGTGCCTGCGCCGCGAGCACGACGGGCAATGTTCGGGCGTGGAAAATTCCGTGAAAACCTGTCAAAAGCTGATTGAGGCTTTAAACGGCGCAATCAAGCGCAATCCTGAAATACTTAAAAATAAAGCGGAAATCAATAAGAGAATAGCGGAAATCAATCTTGACCTGGGAATGAGCCAAATGAAAGAAGGAAAAAACTCCGTCGGATTGAAAACTATTATTCAATCAGTCGCATCCAGCCCTCAACAATTCGGGACGCTAATGAAAATCGGTAAACGAAAATTAAAACATCTGTCTAAACTCAAATAATAATTCCAAGAAAGTATATTATTGTTTTTTTTGCATTATTAAGAACCGTACTTCTCACTTATGGTTATAGAAGATTATCAACATCCCGCTACTTATGTCTCAACGGGTAATCCCGCTGTGGATTTTCAGTATTCCGTCGAAGTCTTTGAAGCCGATTTAAGCAATTATCTGCCTCATAACAAAGAAACTCCTGTTTTAGATGTCGGCTGCGGTTGGGGACAGCTTCTCTGGTGGCTGCGAGAAAAAGGATACACGAACCTTCAAGGCATTGATATTGGAAAGGCTCAGGAAGCGCACGGCGACTCGATAGGGCTTGATATTACTCGCGTGGAAGATTCAACGGATTTTTTGGAAAATCTGGATTCAAAGTATGAACTTATAATAATGAATCATATAATTGAACATATGCCTGCCGCAGAAGGAATTAAAATGTTGAAAGCCGCTTATAAAGCTCTACGCCCGGGCGGACGAATTATCGTGCAAACTCCTAATCTTTGCGCCATCGGGGCTAATTGCGGGCGTTATATTGAAATCACTCACGTCACGGGCTATACGGAGAGCAGTTTACACCAGATAGTAAATTTAGCCGGTTTTACCGACATAGAGCTTTTCGGAAGCAAGACCGCTTTTCGGTTAGCTCCGCGCCGGCTGGTATTACTAATGTTACAATTTATTTCAAGAGCGATTTGGCGAATTATGCTGTTGGCGGAATGGGGAACGGACGCCCCGAAGATTATTCAAAAGAATCTTTACGCGACAGGTATTAAACCGCCTCGGCGATAAAGCTGATAAATAATATGTTCCTGCTAAAAGCAGAATAAGATTGTATGCTGAGAAAAGTTTTGCGGAAGTTACGAAACCGTCTGACGCCCGAAAATGAACACACGGCGTTGTGGATGGCGCAAAACCCGCGTTACGGCGCGTTTGAAATCGGCGTCGGCACCTACGGAACGCCGAATATAGATTTTCATAATGCGGGCGCTACTTTGAAAATCGGAAACTACTGCTCGATTGCGCCGCGCGTGACTATCTTGCTCGGCGGCGAGCATCATCACGATTGGGTGAGCAATTATCCTTTCAGTTTATTGCACGACGAAGCGCGGCATTTAAGCGGCTACCCGCTCACCAAAGGCGACGTCCGGATCGGCAACGACGTCTGGATAGGCTACGAAGCGTTGATTTTATCGGGCGTGAAAATCGGCGACGGCGCGGTCATCGCGGCGCGCAGCGTGGTCGCCAGAGACATCGAGCCTTATTCGATAGTCGGCGGCACGCCCGCCAAACATCTGCGTTATCGTTTTTCGCCGGAGACAATCGAAGAGCTGCTCAAAATTGCCTGGTGGAACTGGTCTTTTGAAGAAATTCGCGCCGCCTGGCACCTGATTCAATCACCACAGGTTGAAGAATTCGTCTCAAAATATAAAAATTGATTTTTAGCAAGCGGGGGAATACTCATAAAAAATGCGAATTTGTTATTTTGCAGACGGGCGCTCGGTTCACACCAAACGCTGGATAAGCTTTTTTGTCGGGCGCGGTTACGCGATGCACCTGATTTCATTCAAGCCGATGGACGAGCGGCAAACGGCGGAAATGGAAGAAATCGGCGTCCGCTGTCACGGTCACGTCGGCGATTTTCATTTGAAAAAATTCTGGCTGACGCTGAAAGATTTGCAGAAAGTGCGGCGCGTTTTGAAAAAAGAAAAAATCGACATTCTGCATTCGCATTTTCTCGGCACAAATACGTGGTTTGCCACCGTCTCGATGTTTCGCCCGCATATTATCAGCGTCATGGGCGGCGACGTGAAGGGCGAAAGCTGGCAGCCGAACTCGAATATTCAGGAGCGAATGCTGACGCCGCTGGCGTTGGAAAAGGCTGACGCGGTGACGGTCTGGTCAAACAATATCGGCAAAATCGTCAGCCGTTACCGCAGGAAAACGCCGGTTTTCGAATGGGTTCACGGCGGCATCGATTTACAGAAATTCAAGCCTGCGCCAAAGCCGGAATACCTTTTGGAAAGGCTGGAAATTCCCGGCGGCAGCCCGGTAGTTTTCAGCCCGCGGCTGGTCAGGCGTTTATACAACATCGACCAGGTCGCGCGCGCGGCGGGAATCGTTTGTGATAAACTGCCGGATACGTATTTTATAATTGCTCTGCCGACGATGATTCTGGACGAGGAATACACCGAAGAAATAAAAAAGATTTTCGCGGAGAATTCCGCCGGTGAAAGAGTGCGTTTTGTCTCGACCATTCCGCACCACGAAATCGCGGATTATTTTCGTCTGGCGGATGTCACGGTTTCCATCCCGAGCACGGACGGCACGCCGATGAGCGTTCTGGAATCGATGGCTTGCGGCACGCCCGCCGTGATCGGCGACCTTTCCGATTACGACGCGGATTATTTCGAAAACGAAAAAACCGTTTTGACGGTCGATGTCGATAACCCGCAGTCGATTGCCGAAGCCGTCCTGCGTTTTCTGAACGAGCCGGATTTTGCCGCGAAAGTCTCCGATGAAGCCTACGGGCGCGTTCAGGAAAGCGGCAGCTACGAATTTCAGATGAGTAAAATGGAGCGGATTTACCAGCGATTGATGAAAAAATGACGAGTCTCATCAAAAGAACAAAAGCCTTGGTCGCCGCGCCGCCCGTCCCGTTTCTGGTCACGGCGCACACGCAGAACCGTCTGCTCGAAATGATTGATTCGATGCCGCCGGACGCCGTTATTTTAAATGTCGGCGCGGGATTTACGAATTACGGCGAGCGAGTTATCAATCTCGACATTTTCGATTCGGGCACGACGACCGTTATCGCCTCCGGTTTGGAGCTTCCCTTCGATGATGGAATAGCCGATTTGATTATTTTGCAGGGCGTTCTGGAACACGTCGTCGATGCCGATAAAACTCTGGAAGAATGTTTTCGCGTGATGAAAAAAGGCGCGCTCTTTTATACCGAGATGCCTTTTATGCAGCCTTATCACGAATCGCCGATTGATTTGCGGCGCTGCACGCGTCCCGGCTTGCCCGTGCTTTGCCAGCCGCTCGAAGAGGTCGAAACCGGCATTCACATCGGACCGGCTTCGACGCTGACGTGGATAGTTCGGGAAATTCTGGCGGGCGTTTTGTCCGGCGGCAACGAGTGGCTTTATCCGCGCGTCAACAGCCTCGTCGGCTGGGTCGTTTTTCCCTTCAAATATCTGGACTACTGGCTGGAGAAAAAGCCGTATCTGCATCGCATTGCCAGCTCGATTTATTATATCGGAAGGAAAACTTAACGGATGAGTTCTTACTGCCCGCTTTGCAATACAACCGATTCGGAAGCATCGTGGCTCGGCGCGACGCAGTATCGTGAAAAAAAGTACGATTACCTGCAATGCGCCGAATGCGATTCCCTGTATTGCTCGCCGATGCCGGACGCAGAAACGCTCGCGCTGATGTACGGCGACGATTACGAGCAGTTTCTCTCGGTCGAATCGTGTCACAGCGGCGACGACGGCATCCGCCAGGTCATCGAATATTTAAAAACGTGCGAAAAAGGCGTTTTCTTTGATTACGCGTGCGGCGCGGGCGTCCTGCTCAGCGAGGTGGCGAAAATCGGCTGGGACGTTATCGGTCTTGAGCTGAACGTGACGACGGCGGAAAAATACAGCCGCCTGCACAATATAAAAATCATCTCGGATTTAAAGGATTTGCCGGAAAATTTTCGCGCCGACGTCATTCATCTGGGCGACGTTTTGGAACATTTAACCGACGTCAACAGCCAGTTCCCTTCCATTCTCAATTTATTGAAGGAAAACGGTTTAGTCATCGCGCAAGGTCCGCTCGAAGCCAACATCAATCTGTTTTTTCTCGGCGTCAAGCTGACCCGAATCCTGCGCCGCGCGCCGATTTCCGAAATGCCGCCGTATCACGTCAGTCTGGCGACGGTCGAAGGACAGCGGAAATTTTTCAAGCGCTTCAAACTGAAAGAAATGATATTCGAAGTTTTCGAGACTTCGCATCCCGCGCCCGAGCGAATCGCGTTGGCGGACTTGAAAGACATTCGAAAAAGCGCGTTTTTTCTGCTCCGCAAAGTTTCGCAGACGGTTTCCGCCGTTTTTCCCAAAACGATGGGAAATCGTTATTTTTATGTCGGCAGCAAGGGCAAATAATCTACCAAACCGCAAGCTGAAAGTCCTGCACCTGATTGAAGGACTCGGTTCGGGCGGAGCCGAGCGCCTGCTTTACACGAATCTCAAACACTTCGACCGCGAGCGCCTGGAAAACGAAGTCGTCACCGTTTTTTCCGCCAACGATTACTGGAAACAGCCGATTCTCGACTTCGGCGTTCCGGTTTCAAGTCTTGATTGCAAAAGCCTGCGCGATATTCTGACGGGCGTCAGCCGCCTGCGAAAAGAAATTGCGCGCTTTCGACCGGATTTGATTCACACGCATCTCTGGGCGGCAAACGTCGTCGGCAGAATCGCCGGATTTTTGACGAAAGTTCCGGTGCTAAGCTCGATTCACAACCCCGAATACGAGCCGGAAGTTTTCACCGACACGACCGAATTAAATTCAAAAAAATTGTTCGTCGCCCGCAGTCTGGACAAATGGACGGCGCGTTTCGGCTGCCGGAAAATGCTCGCCGTCAGCCGCTACGTCAAAGAAAGCGCCAGCCGTCATCTCGATTTCCCGCTCGAAAAAATCGAAGTGCTCTACAATCCGGTTGACGTTTCGGATTTGTGTTCGGGCGCAAACCGGACGCGCGCCGGCGTCTTAAACGAACTGAACTTGCCGCCGGATTCGTCTATACTTTTAAACGTCGCGCGCGTTGCGCCGCAAAAAGGCTTGCTTTACGCGATTCAGGCGCTCGCCGAAATTCGCCGAAAATTTCCCGAAACGTGTCTGATTTCCGTCGGCGGTCAGGACGACGCGGCGTGGCTGGCGCGGCTCGAACGGGAAATCGAAAAACTCGACTTGAAAAATCACGTCCGGCTTCTGGGCGCGCGGCGCGACGTCAAAGATTTTTTGTATAATTGCGATTTGTTCGTTTTCCCTTCGGTTTTTGAAGGCTTGGGAATCGCGCTGACGGAAGCGATGGCGGTCGGCTGCGCGTGCGTGGCGAGCGATATAAAACCGTTGGACGAGTTTGTCGAAGCGGGCGTTGACGGAATATTTTTCGCGCCCGGAAATTCGTCGGCGCTCGCGCAAGCGGCGGTTGATTTACTGGAGAATGAAAAAAAACGCGCCGCGATTGGACAAGCGGCGCAGGAAAAAGCTTTGAGTCTTTTTCAACCGCAGCCGGCGGCTGATAAACTAACCGAGATATATTTTTCGATGGTTAAGCGATAAGTTAAGGCAAAAGTAAAAAGTAAAAAGTAAAACGGAAGATAAACAGTAACAGATAAAATCCCGTTTTAATTTTCAATTCTTCGCTTTCGCTTTCGGCTTTCGGCTTTTTACTTAAAAACTTGAATTTGTGAATATAAAAACCTTATACATCTCGTATTTCGGCATTCGCGAGCCGCTGGTGCAGACGCAGGTCGTCGCTTATCTGCGCGAAATTGCAGACGGCGGCGTGACGGTTCATCTCGTCACCTTCGAGCCGAATTTCAAGCAAAGCTGGACGCCGGAACAGATTGAAGAAGAAAGAAAAAAATTAGCCGCGCAAGGCATCGCGTGGCATTGTCTCGCCTATCACAAAAGACCTTCCGTTCCGGCGACGCTTTATGATGTCACGGTCGGCGCGCGATTTATCAGAAAACTTATCCGGCAGGAAGGAATCAACGTGCTGCACGCGCGCGGTCACATTCCGGTTTTGATGGCGTCGATCGCCAACGCCCGACGCGATGGTGAAATCATCTTCGACATTCGCGGGCTGGTCGCCGAAGAATACGCCGACGCGGGAATTTTTCCGCACGGCTCGCCGCCTTTTCGGGCGATTAAATGGATTGAAAAATTAGGATTAAAAAAAGCCGCGCAAATCGTGGTTTTGACCAATAAAATGCGCGACTATCTGGTCAAAGAGCGCTCGGTCAAGCCGGAAATCATCGAGGTCATTCCGTGCTGCGTGGATTTTTCGCGAATCGAAAACGCCGAGCTTCGGCTGCCGCCTTCGACGAGATTCGAGTTGATTTACGCCGGTTCGGTCAGCGGTTTGTATCTGCTGGAAGAAATGTGCGCTTTTTTTCTGGAACTCAAAAAGCGAAAACCCGACGCCTTTTTTCGCATTCTGACGAAGCATCCGGCGGAAGAAACGGCGAAGGCTTTTCGGAAACTCGGCATCGGCGAAAACGATTACGAAGTTTTATCCGTTAAGCCTTCGGAAGTCGGAACTTATATCAGACAGGCGCGCCTGGCGATTTCCTTTAGAAAAAGCACTTTTGCGCAGATCGCCGCTTCGCCGACAAAGATTCCCGAATATCTGGCGGTCGGCGTCCCGGTCGTGTCGAACGCCGGTATAGGCGACACGGACGCGCTGATTGAAAACGAAAAAGTCGGCGTGACGGTCAGCGACCTTTCGCCCGCAGGCTATGCGCAGGCGGTCGATCAAGCGCTGGAGCTTTTACTGGACGCAGCGCTTTATGAAAGATGCGTCCGCGTGGCGCACTCCGGTTTCGATTTAAAATCAGTCGGCAGAAACGGCTATCTTAATGTTTATAAAAGGTTATCAAGTGCGTTCGCGGTCGAATCCGACAGCTTGCGGGGCGTGCCGACAAAGGAGCGAATTTAGATTTATCTTTTTGCGGAATTTGAAGTAATCGGTTTAAATTTGTAAAATTCGTTGTTGCGAACGTCGCACATTTTATGGAAATAGCTTATAGTTTTAAGTTTGTGTTTTAAAAATATTATTAGATATGTATGTTAGGTAACAGAGTATTTACGCCGTTTTTGATATGTTACGAGTAAATTATAAGCAATCGAGTGAGATTTAACAGAGAGAGACAGTAGCAAGAAGAGGCAAATCTTCCCCGTTTAACGGCTTCATTTCTTCTACGGCACAGGGTTGGAAAACTGACGAAAGCTCGCTAAGAAATTCTCTAATCACTGTCAGATAACGGATAAATCCTTGCCCCCACATTTTTAGTATGAAACTTTTAGCCATCGTTCCCAGTCTTTACGATATATCACCGGGTCAGCGCTACCGCATCGAACAATGGGAGCCGATTTTGCGCGAGAAAGGCGTGGAAATCACTTATTCGCCTTTTGAAACCGACGAGCTGCGCGGAGTTTTGTATCAGCCCGGACGCATCGCGGAAAAGATGAAATTCGTAATGAAAAGCATCAACCGGCGGCGCGAGGATTTGCGCCACGCGCGCGATTTCGACGCCGTTTACGTTTTTCGCGAAGCCGCGCTGCTCGGTCCCGCGTATTTTGAAAGATTGATTAAGCGCAAGGGCGTGCCGATGATTTTCGATTTCGACGACGCGGTTTTCGTTTCCTACAAAAGTCCTTCCAACGGTTATCTAAGCTACTTAAAATTTCCGGGCAAAACGGCGACGATTTGCCGCTTATCGACGCACATTATGGCGGGCAATCCGTATCTGGCGGATTACGCGCGGCAATATAACCCGGCGGTGACGATTGTGCCGACGACGATCGACACCGACAAATACGAATTTCCCGAAAACAAACCGGCAAACGCTGTTCCGGTCATCGGCTGGAGCGGCAGTCACAGCACGGTTCAGCATCTGGACACGTTGCGCGAAACTTTGCAGGATTTGGCGCGGACGGCAAAATTTCGCCTGCGCGTAATCGGCACGCCGAATTACGCGATTGAAGGCGTCGAGGTCGAAGCGATGCCGTGGCGCTCGGAAACGGAAACGAGCGATTTGCAGCCGATTGACATCGGCGTGATGCCGCTGCCGGACGACCAGTGGAGCAAAGGCAAATGCGGGCTGAAAGCCTTGCAGTATATGGCTTTGGGCGTTCCGACCGTTTGCTCGCCGGTCGGCGTCAATTCCGATATTATACAGGACGGCGAAAACGGTTTTCTGGCTGGCACGAAAGACGAATGGATTGAAAAATTAAAACGTCTCCTCGATTCCGCCGAGCTGCGCCGCCGGCTCGGCGCTGCCGGACGCCGGACGGTCGAAGAAAAATATTCCGCGCAGGTTCAAGCGCCGCGCGTATTTCAGATTCTTTCGTCGGTCGTGAGCGCCAAAACCGCTGATAAAAAAGCGCTCGAAGCGGAAAAACAGGAAGAAAAGTCATACAGCATCTGAAGATTTGGGGGAAACAAGGAAAAGGAATGGAAAAGTTTAATATCTTGGTAACGGGCGGCGCGGGTTTTATCGGCTCGCACCTGGTTGACGCGCTGGTGAAAAAAGGACACCGCGTCAGGATTCTGGACTCGCTGGTCGAGCAGGTTCACGGCGGAAGCGTACCGGAACATTTGAACAAAGACGCCGAGTTTATTCAGGCGGATATGAACGACGCGGAAGCGGTCAGCCGCGCGCTGGACGGAATCGACGTGGTTTATCACAAGGCGGCGGAAGTCGGCGTCGGGCAGTCGATGTATGAAATCGTCCGTTACGTCAAAGCGAACGATTTGGGCACGGCGGTTCTTCTGGAAGAAATGATTAAACGCCCGAAACAGTTTCGCAAATTAGTCGTCGCTTCGTCGATGTCGATTTACGGCGAAGGCGCGTATATCTGCGAAGGCTGCAATGAAACCGTCTATCCTTACCTGCGCGAAAACGAACAGCTCGAAGCGCAGGATTGGGATTTCAAATGCGAGAAATGCGGCGACGGCGTTTTGAAACCGACCGGAACGAGCGAAAGCAAACCGCTTTTCCCGACCTCGGTTTACGCCGTCAGCAAACAAGACCAGGAACAATACTGCATCTGCGTCGGTCGCGCTTATAAAATACCGACCGTCGCTTTTCGGTATTTTAACGTTTACGGCACGCGGCAAGCGCTGTCGAATCCTTACACGGGCGTCTGCGCGATTTTTTCGTCGCGCCTTTTGAACAACGAAAGCCCGATGATTTTTGAAGACGGCGGACAGACGCGCGATTTCGTCCACGTCAGCGACATCGTGCAGGCGAATCTGCTCGCGCTCGAAACCGACAAAGCCGATTACCAGCCGGTCAATGTCGGCACGGGTCGCCCGATTTCGGTCAAGGAAATCTCGCAGCTTTTGGCGAAAGGCTTGGGCAAGGACATCGAGCCGCAAATCGTCGGCAAATACCGCGAAGGCGACATTCGTCACTGCGTCGGCGACATTACGCGCGCGCGTCAATTACTGGGCTACGAGCCGAAAGTAAACCTCGAAGAAGGCTTGATGAATCTTCTCGAATGGGTCAAAGACCAGAAACCGGCTGATCGCGTGGCGACGGCGACGGCGGAACTGGCGGCGCGCTCGCTGGTCAGATAAATTTTAATGACACTAAGGAAAACCCTCAAAACGATTTACCGGCGCGTTCCGTTTAAGCGGCAGCTTTTTACGGTCGTCAAAACTTTCATCACGCCGAGCGAAAGCGTCTATAAACATCTTCATTTTCAGGACGATTTTAGCGTCTGCGTCGATGAAAAGCATTCTTTTCGGATGCGTCACGGCGGTTTGGAGCTGGAAAACACTCTGTTTTGGGTCGGTCCGAGCGGCGGCTGGGAACGAAACTCGATGTCAATCTGGATAAAGCTGGTCAAAAACGCTCGTGTGATTTTCGACATCGGCGCGAATACCGGATATTATTCGCTGGTGGCGAAGGCTTTGAACCCGCAGGCGAAAATCTACGCTTTTGAGCCGATTGCCGAGAGCTTTCACAATCTCGAATACAACAACCGGATTAACGATTTCGACATCGTCTGCTTTGACTGCGCCGCGTCGAACGTGGACGGCGAAGCGAACATTTTCGCCGCGCCCGACGATTTTTACGCCGTCACTCTGAACAAGGATTATCTGGACAGAAAAGATATTTCCAGCGTGCCGACGACGATTAAAGTGGCGCGGCTCGACACTTTGATTGAAGAATTGAAAATCGAAAAGATAGATTTAATCAAGCTCGACGTCGAGACTTACGAGGCGGAAGTGCTGGAAGGCTTGGGCAAATATCTGGACGAATTTCGCCCGACTTTGCTGATCGAGATTTTAAACGACGACGTCGGGCATCGCATCGAAGCGTTGATAAAAGGAAAAGATTATCTATACTTTAATATCGACGAAGAATCGGACTCGATTCGAAAAGTCGAGCAAATTACGAAAAGCGATTATTATAATTATTTAATCTGCAATCGCAAGATTGCCGCAGAAATCGGTTTAATATAATAGATATTTTGGTTATAAACTATTTTTCGAGCGGTTTTCGGAGAAGTTTTTAGTATGTATATTTTGGGCTTAACGACGCTGGGCGATTCAGCCGCGACTTTAATAAAAGACGGCGAGATTGTCGCGGCGGCGGAAGAAGAGCGTTTTTCACGCAAAAAACATCACCTCGGTTTTCCTTTCAAAGCGATTCAGTATTGTCTGGACGAAGCGGGAATCACAATGAAAGACGTCGCGCACGTCGGGCATTACTGGAAACCGTGGATTCTGCGGCATAAAGCGATGCAGGCGCTCAAAGCGGGTTTAATCTCGCGCGATATGTTCAAAGCGCGCGCCGATAGAGGCGTGAAACAGGTCAGCGAAAGCTATCTCGGAATGTTCTGGCATCCGAAACGCCTGCGCCAGCATTTCGGCGAAAGCAATTTCAAGTTTCATTTTCTGGAACATCACCAGACGCACGCGGCGAGCGCGTTTTTCGTTTCGCCGTTTGAATCGGCGGCGATTCTGACCTGGGACGGCACGGGCGAAGACACGACGACGCTTTTCTGTCGCGGCGAAGGCACGCGCCTGAAAGTCCTGAAACGCATTAAATTGCCGCACAGCTTGGGACAATTTTATTCCGCCGTGACGAATTATCTCGGCTTCGATATGTTCGGCGGCGACGAGTGGAAAGTGATGGGACTGGCTGCATACGGCAAGCCGGAATATTACGATTTCTTCTCGAAAAAAGTCCTGACGACGAACGGCAGCGGCGATTTTCATTTCGACATAAAAGTTTTAGACCATCACTTAGCGAAGCATTATCAATTTCCCGAAGGCATCGTCAAAGAGCTCGGCGAGCCGCGCAAAAAAGGCGAGGAACTGACCGAGCATCACTGGAACATCGCTTCGAGCGCGCAAAAAGTCGTCGAAGACACGGCGATTTATCTGGCGCACCGCATCAAGGAAATGACGGGCGAGGAAAATCTCTGTATGGCGGGCGGCGTGGCTTTCAATTCGGTGATGAACGGGCGCATTTTTCACGAAACGCCGTTTAAAAATTTCTACGTCCAGCCGGCGGCGGGCGATGCGGGCTGTTCGCTCGGCGCGGCGCTGATGGTCTGGCATCAGAAACTCGGAAATCCCAGAAAATTCGTGATGAATCATTCGTATTGGGGACCGAAATTTTCCAACGAAGAATGCCGTCAAGCTTTAGACGAAGCCGGCTTGAAATACGAAACTCTGCCGGACGAAACGCTTTTGCCGCGGCTGGCGAAAATGATTTCCGAAGGCGCGATTATCGGCTGGTTTAACGGGCGGATGGAATGGGGACCGCGCGCGCTCGGCGCGAGAAGCTTTCTGGCAGACCCGCGCCGCGCGGATATGCGCGAGGTTTTGAATCATAAAGTAAAATTGCGCGAATGGTTTCGCCCGCTCGCGCCGTCGATGCTCGAAGAATACGGGCGCGAAGTTTTCGGCGTCGAGCATCACGACCCGTTTATGATTACCGTCATCCAGGTCGCCGAAGAATACAAAAAGAAAATTCCGGCGGTCGTCCACGTGGACGGCACGGCGCGCCCGCAGATGGTTAGTAAAAAAGTCAATCCGCGGTACTGGAATTTAATCAACGAGTTTAAGAAGCTGACCGGCATTCCGATGCTTCTGAACACTTCGTTTAATATTCAGGAGCCGATTGTCTGCACGCCGCAGGATGCGGTCAATACTTTCAGAAACGCCAATTTCGACGCGCTCGTTCTGGAAAACAATCTGGTTTTAAACAGCAGCGGCAGCAGTAGTAGTGAGAAATAGCTAAATGGAAAAAGTCCTCCTGGTCCTTTGTGTAGTATTCGGGCTGATAATCAGCGTCTTTCTGTTTCCCGACGGAATGGGCGCGACTCTGCTCTGTGCCATTTGCGCCAGTATCGCGGTTATGATTATCAATCGTCACAAAGACGAAAAGGAATTTCTCGTTCAGGTATTTCTGCTCGGCTTATTTTTCCGAATGGTTCTGGGGGCGACGATTTACACTTTCGGCTGGGGCGAGTTTCTCGGCGGCGACTCAAGAACATACGACCAGCTCGGTTACACGCTGCTGCAAGTCTGGTATGGGCAGATTCCCGAAACTAATGAATATGCGAAGCGCGCCACGGCGATGACCGGCTCCGGTTGGGGAATGTATTATCTGGTCGCCGCTATCTATTCTATCTTCGGGCGAAATCCTTTAGCCGCGCAGATGTTCAGCGCGGTCATCGGGGCGGCGACCGCGCCCGCCGCATATATCTGTTCCTACGGAATTTATCATAATAAACGCGTCGCCAAAGCTACCGCCCTGATTGTCGCCTTGTTTCCCTCGCTGATTCTCTGGTCGTGCCAGTTGCTGAAAGACGGATTTATTATCTTTCTTTTGATTCTGGCGATGGCGCTCGTGATGCGGCTTCAGGAAAAATTCGATTATATTTCGACGGCTTTGCTGATTCTTTCGCTTTTCGCCATTCTGACGCTTCGTTTTTATATCTTTTATATGGTGGCGATTGCCGTCGTCGGCAGTTTCGTAATCGGCTTGAGCAATTCCGCGCAGGCGATTGTCCGGCGCGCCATCATCATAATGTTCATCGGTTTGGGGCTGACTTATCTGGGGGTCATGCGAAACGCGAGCAGCGAAATCGAGCAATACGGCAATCTCGAACGCATCCAGCAGAGCCGACAGAATCTGGCGGAAGCCGGTTCGGGATACGGCGAAGACCTCGACGTTTCGACCAGCGCGGGCGCAATCGCGGCGATTCCGCTCGGTTTTCTTTACCTGATGCTCGCGCCGTTTCCGTGGCAAATCGGCAATTTCCGGCAGGCGATTACGATGCCCGAACAGATTCTCTGGTGGTGTTCGATACCGCTTCTGCTGGGCGGTTTGTGGTATACAATCAAGTATCGCCTGCGAAATTCGATTGCCATTTTGATTTTTACATTGATGCTGACGCTGGCTTATTCGATTTTTCAGGGCAATGTCGGCACGGCTTACCGGCAGCGCGCGCAGATTCAGGTTTTTCTTTTTATTTTTATCGCCGCCGGCTGGACTCTGATGAAGGAAAGACGCGAAAACACCAAGCGCCTGCACAATTTCGAGCGCGACCGGGTGAGAAAAAGTCTGCAAGTCAGAACGTAGAATTTTTCGTTGAGTGATTTATAAATGTGCGGAATTGTCGGCATAGTCAATCAAAATTCCCGCTCGGTCGAGCGCGAAATCCTCGAAAAAATGAATCGGGCAATCCGCCATCGCGGACCCGACGAAGACGGCTTCTACGTCAACGAAAACGTCGGGATGGCGATGCGCAGGCTTTCGATTATCGATCTGGCAGGCGGGCAGCAGCCGATTCACAACCCTTCAAAAACCGCCTGGATTGTTTTTAACGGCGAGATTTATAATTTTCAGCCGTTGCGCGCCGATTTGGAAAAACTCGGGCGCAAATTTTACACCAATTCCGACACGGAAACGATTCTGCATCTTTACGACGAATACGGAGCGGACTGCGTCACCCACCTGCGCGGAATGTTCGCCTTTGCGATTTGGGACGAGCGCGAAAAATCGCTGTTTCTGGCGCGCGACCGGGTCGGCAAAAAACCGATTCTTTATTCGCATCAACCGAACGGCGATTTAATTTTCGGCTCGGAATTTCAGGCATTATTGCAGCACCCGAGCGTTGACCGCGAAGTCGATTACGAGGCGATTCATCAATACTTAACGTTTTCGTGCGTGCCCGCGCCGCTCACGGCTTTTCGCCAAATCCGCAAGCTCGAACCGGGGCACTGGCTCAGATGGAAAAACGGCGAGATAAAAACCGAGCGGTACTGGATGCCGGATTTTTCCGACAAAATAAAAATCACCGAAGAGGAAGCCGTCGAAGAAACTTTGAGAATTTTGCGCGAAGCGACCAGGATGCGCTTAATCAGCGAAGTTCCTCTCGGCGCGTTTCTCTCCGGCGGCGTCGATTCTTCGACCATAGTTGCGCTGATGGCGGAAGCGAGCGAAAAACCCGTCAAAACGTTTTCCATCGGCTTTGAAGAACAGGATTTCAGCGAGTTGAAATACGCGCGCCGCGTTGCCGGGCACATCGGCGCGGAGCATCACGAATTTATCGTTAAACCCGATGCGATAGAAGTTTTACCGGAATTGGTCGAGCATTACGGCGAGCCTTTCGCGGATTCTTCGGCGATTCCGACTTATTACGTTTCGAAGGAGACCAGAAAACACGTGACGGTCGCTTTAAACGGCGACGGCGGCGACGAAACCTTCGCCGGTTACGAGCGTTATTTTGCGATTCAGCTCGCGGAAAAATATAAAAAAATTCCGGCGGTTTTACGAAAATCTCTGATTGAACCGGCAGCCGCGTTTCTGCCGACGTCGATGGGACAGCACAGCCGCGTGAAATCAGCGAAAAATTTTCTGGCGGTTTCGTCGATGCCGAAATCGAATCTTTACCTGCGCTGGGTTTCGGCAATCAACGAAGATTTGAAAGCCGAGCTTTACACGGAAGATTTCAAACAAAAAACGTCAAACGATTCGACGGCAAGCGTTCTGAAAAACTGGTTTGCCAGGGCAAACGGCGCAGGCGCGATTGACGCGATGCTGCTGACCGATACGATGACTTATCTGCCGAACGATTTGCTGGTCAAAGTCGATATCGCTTCGATGGCGAATTCGCTCGAAGCGCGCTCGCCGTTTCTCGACCACAAGGTCATCGAATTTGCCGCCAGCTTGCCGGAAAAAATAAAAGTGCGCGGCACGGAAACCAAATATCTTTTGAAAAAAGCGGCGAGCCGCATCGTGCCGCCGGAGGTTTTGTATCGCCGGAAAATGGGCTTCGGAATTCCGGTCGGCTATTGGCTGCGGCACGAGATGAAAGATTTTATGTTTGAGATTCTGCTCTCGGAAAAATCCTTTAATCGCGGGCTTTTCAAGCCGGAAACCGTTAAACGATTGGTCGCGGAGCACGTCGCGGAGAAACAAAATCACACGTATCCGCTCTGGACGCTGCTGATGCTCGAATTGTGGTTCCGGCAGATGATTGACTAAAGAAAGATTTTTAACGATATGAATCAAACCGAAAAAGTGCGCGATTTCTTCGATGTCGTTTCCGAGGAATACCGGGGAAAATATGAAAAGCGCCGTATTTTTCACAATTATTTTTTCAATCAAAGACTGGAGCAGGCGACCGGCGGGCTGGATTTCGCCGGTAAAACCATTTTGGACATCGGCGCGGGAACCGGCAATTTGTACGATTATATCGTCGCTAAAGACGATTCGGTCGATTTTTACGCGTGCGATATTTCGGCTAAAATGCTGGAGCAGAGCAATATTCCCGCCGACCACAGGTTTGTCGGAAAATGTTACGAGCTGGATTTTCCGCCTCAGAAATTCGATTATATTTTTATGCTCGGCGTGACGACTTATCTGAGCGCGGACGAGATGGAAAAAACGGCGGAATTTATTTACCGGAAACTGGCGGACGACGGTTTGGCAATCATCACCTTCACTAATCGGCAGGGATTCGATACAATAACGCGGACGCTCAGCAAAAATGTTATCAAGCTGTTTAAATTAAAAAATAAAGTGATTTCGCAATCTTTTCGGATTTACACCTATTCGATAAATCAAGTCAAGAATCTTTACCAGGGCAAATTGCGAATGAACGAGGTCAGATTTATCAATCAGACAATTTTTCCTTTTTGTTACGTGTTTCCGAAATTGTCGGTGAATCTGGCGCTGAGGCTGGCGGGTAAAATTAAAAATAAACAGGCGGCGGCGGCGCGCCTCAGCTCGGATTTCATTGTTTTTTACAAAAAAACAGATGCGCCGTAATATTAAAACTTATAAAATAATAAGCCGGAATGGAACTTATCAAGGGCGAGAAAATTAAAACTCACAACGAATATCACTGGATAAAAGTCGATTGTCCGATTTGCGATTTGCCGCCGACCAGATTTGTCGGAAAACGCGGCGGCGCGGCGCATCGCGAAAACCTGGGCGTCGAGGCGGACATCTGGGCGTGCGGCAAATGCGGCTTGCTGTTTGCCAATCCGATGCCGGTTCCGGTCAATGGTTTGGAGCAGCATTATTCGGTCGATGCCGACGAGTATTTTGAATATCATAAATCCGACGTGCGCGCGACGACCGCGCTGATGCTGATGGAGGAAGCCGAAAAATTTCTCGGCAGAAAAGGAAAACTCCTCGATGTCGGCACCGGACGCGGCGAAATCGTTTTGTGCGCGAAAGAAAGAGGCTGGGAAGTCGTGGGCGTCGAGCCTTCCGAAGGCTTTGCCGCTTACACGGAAAAAGTTACCGGCATCAAAATTCATTGCAGCACGGTGGAAAAATGCGGCTTTGCGGACGGAGAATTCGACGTCGTGATACTTTCGGCGGTTTTGGAGCATCTATATAATCCGGACGAGGTCGTTGCCGAAATTTCGAGAATTACCAAGCGCGGCGGACTTTTTTATCTGGACGTGCCGAACGAGCGCGGCTTGTTTTTCAAGGTCGGAAATTTTTATCATAAAATCCGCCGCACCGGCTGGTCGGTCAATCTATCGCCGACGTTCACGCCGTTTCACATTTTCGGTTTCAGCCTGAAGTCGGTGAAAATGCTGCTGGCGAAACACGATTTCGGAATAAAGAAAATGGGAGTTTACGGCGGCACCAGCCTCGTTCCGGCGGACGGCGGGCTGCGCGCGAAAATCGAAAGCCAGGCGGCGAAAGCCATTACCGCTGTCAGCAACTACGGGAATCTCGGAACTTATATAATAGGCTGGGCGATAAAGAAATAATTTTTTAGTTTATGAAAGGTATTGTTTTAGCGGGCGGACTCGGCTCACGGCTGAACCCGCTCACGAAAGTCACGAATAAGCACTTGCTGCCGGTTTACAATCAGCCGATGATTTATTATCCGATCCGGACGCTGATAAACGCCGGCATCGACGACATTATGATTGTCACGGGCGGAAACTCCGCCGGCGATTTTCTGAAACTGCTCGGCAACGGCAAACAGTTCGGCTTAAAGCACTTGAATTACACTTACCAGGAAGGCGAAGGCGGCATTGCCGACGCGCTTTCGCTGGTCGAGCATTTTGCCGACGATTCGTCGATTTGCGTCGTGCTCGGCGATAATATTATCGAGGGAAATATTCGGGCGGCGGCGGACGATTATCAAACGCAGGGCGCAGGCGCGAAGATTCTGCTGAAAAAAGTTCCCGACCCGAATCGCTTCGGCGTGCCGGTGATTGAAGGCGACAGCGTCGTGCGCATCGAGGAAAAGCCGAAAGAGCCGAAATCGGATTACGCCGTCGTCGGGATTTATTTTTTCGATACGCGCGTGTTTGAGATTATTCGCGGGCTGGAGCCTTCGGCGCGCGGCGAGCTTGAAATTACGGACGTCAACAACGATTATATCGAGCGCGGCGAGATGACGTGGAGCGAGCTGGAAGGCTGGTGGTCGGACGCCGGAACGTTCGACAGTTTGCAGCGAGCCTCGAATCTGGTCGCCGAAACCGGAGCGAATAAATTATAATCGGGATAAAGGGCGGATTTATTACTATATAAAAATCTGATGCCGAACGAAACCATCTTAAATATCACGCCTGACAGGTTGAGCGAGCTTCAAAGCGCGTGGGACGCGGCGAAACCGTTTGGTTACGTCGTGATTGATGATTTTCTGGCAGCGGATTTCGCCGAAGAAATCCTGGCGGCTTACCCGACGCCGACCGGCGGCGCGTGGGACAATACGCCCTATATTCACCAGCTGAAAAAACTCACGCTCAACAAGAATTTTCCCGCGCCGATTGACGATTTTTTCCGGATGACCGAATCCGAAGAATTTCGCAATCTGGTTTCGTCCATCTGCCGGATTCCGGATTTGATTGCCGACCCGACTTTGAGCGGCGGCGGCTTGCATCAGATAATGGACGGCGGTTATCTGGACGTGCACGTCGATTATAATTTTCACCCGCGCACGAAAGAGCATCGCCGCCTGAATCTGCTTTTGTATCTGAACAAAGACTGGAAGCGCGAATACGAAGGCTATCTGGAATTCTGGGATATGGAGGCGAAGCGGCAAATCGAAAACATCGCGCCCGTTTTCAACCGCGCCGTGATTTTTGAAACCAACGAGGTTTCGTATCACGGGCATCCGCGCAAGCTGAATCTGCCGCCGGACGTGACGCGCAAATCGCTGGCGGTTTATTATTACACGATAGAACGCGAAGAAGTCGAAACGGCGATGGAACACAACACTATTTTCAAGCAGACGACCGGCATTTCCGGCTACGTCAAGACTTCGCTGGCGGCGGTCGTCACGCTGAGCGAGCGGGCTTCGTCGGCGGCTAAAAAAGATTTGTTCGAATCTCTTTCGCGGCGGCTTTACCGGAAAATCAAAGGTTTGCCGCGCGAAAATAAATAAACTAAAAATTAAGCCCAAAGCAAAATGAGTCAACAAATCGCGAAACAAAATATTTTTATAAAAGGCAAAATCGAGGACGTCGTCGTCTACCCGCTCAAAAAATTTGTGGACGAGCGCGGCTGGCTGGCGGAGCTTTTTCGGCACGACGAAATCAGCCGGGAATTTTACCCGGCGATGGCGTATATCTCCGTCACCGAGCCGAATATGCTGCGCGGACCGCACGAACACACCGAGCAGGCGGATTTGTTTTGCTTTATCGGCACGGGAAATTTTAAACTGCGGCTGTGGGATAATCGCGCCGATTCGCCGACGTTTCGCTATGTGATGACGCTGTTTGCCGGCGCGGACAACCCGCAGGCGGTGATTATTCCGAAAGGCGTCGCGCACGCTTATAAAAACGTCAGCCAGACGGAAAAAGGCGTCGTGATAAACTGCCCGAACCGCCTTTATATGGGCGCGGGCAAAAAAGAAGAGATTGACGAAATTCGTCACGAAGACGACCCCGACACGATTTTTACGATAGATGATTAAATTTCCTTTACGCAGGCGGCGGCGAGGTTCCACATCCCTCGTATAACCAGTTGCCACTTTGTGAAAAATCAAAGCCGCAATTAGTTGCACCGGCTGCTCAAACGGCGAGCCGCAGGCAATTTTAAATTTCGAGTTTTGAATTTTGAATTAAGGTTTTAACTAAAAACTCAAAATTCAAAACTCGAAATTGCCTGCGGCTCGTCCGGCTTATATGAAGATTGTTCGCATTATTGCCAGGCTCAACGTCGGCGGTCCCGCGCGCCACGTTGTCTGGCTGACGAAAGCGCTGCAAAACGAAGAATTCGAATCCGTGCTGATGACGGGAACCGTCCCGCCCGGCGAGGAAGATATGAGTTATTTTGCCGCCGCGCACGAGGTCGAGCCGGTTTTCATACCGGAAATGAGCCGCGAGCTTTCGGCGAAAGACGTTATCTCGCTCTGGAAAGTTTATCGTTTTCTTCGCCGGGAAAAACCCGACATCGTTCACACGCACACCGCCAAGGCGGGCACAATCGGGCGCGTCGCCGGTTTTTTTTATCGCTGGCTGACGCCGAAAGCCTTAATCGGTCAGCCGCGCCCCGTGCGCTTCGTTCACACCTATCACGGACACGTTTTTCACAGCTACTACGGAAAACGCAAAACCAAATTTTTTCTTTTTATCGAAAAAGCTCTGGCGCGACTGGCGACCGATAAAATCATTACTATCAGCCGGCAGCAGTACGAGGAAATTCACAACGAGTTCGGCGTCGGAAAAACAAAACAATTCGCCGTCGTGCCGCTCGGCATCGACCTTTCGCCGTTTGCCGAATGGCGGGCGAAAAGAAACATTCTGCGCGAAGAAATCGGCGCGGGCGCTGACGAAATATTAATCGGTCTGGTCGGCAGGCTGACGGAGATTAAAAATCACTCGCTTTTTTTACAAATCGCGCAATCGTATAAAGAAAATCTCGACTTTCCGCGCCTGAAATTCGTCATAATCGGCGACGGGCATCTGCGCGAAAAACTTGAAAAAGAAGCGGAAAAGTATAATATAAAAGACATTGTCACATTTTTGGGAAACCGCAGCGACGCCGATGTTTTCTATCCCGCGCTGGACATCGTCGCGCTCACGTCTTTGAACGAAGGCACGCCGCTTTCGCTGATTGAAGCGATGGCAAACGCGCGCCCGTGTATCTCGACGGCGGTCGGCGGCGTCATCGATTTGCTCGGCGCTGAAACGCGACAGGAAAGCGTCGGCTTTACCGTTTGCGAGCGCGGCGTCCGCACGGCGACGGGCAATGCGGAAGGATTCTTAAACGGCTTGATTTATTTGGCAAAAGATGAAAAATTACGAGAGGAATTGGGCGCGCGCGGGCTGGATTTTGTCTTCGGCAGTTATGATAAAGAACGGTTAATTTCTGACATTAAAAAGGTTTATTATGATTTAATGCCGAAAAAAGGTTAGAATACTTTTTACAGATTTTAGAAATACAAACCGGTTATTCTTCCCCCATACGACCGAGTCATGATTGTGATTATGCGTGAACTCACTCAAAATCCTTTTTTTATCGGAATAATAGCGTTTGTCGCGGCGGTCGTTTTAACTTTTGCGGTGCGCGCGCTGGCGCGTCGTTACGGTTTTGTCGCCAAACCGAAAGCCGACCGCTGGCATCAGCGCCCGACGGCGATGATGGGCGGCGCGGCGATTTATCTGACGACCGTTTTGATGTATCTCGTGTTTGTCGAGCCGCACACGCGGGAGTCGTGGATTATCCTGGGCGGCAGCTCGTTTTTGTTTCTTATCGGCTTGGTCGACGACGTTTTTCACGTCAAGCCGTACCAGAAACTTTTCGGGCAGCTTATCGGCACGGCAATCGTCATCGGCAACGGGCTGGTGCTGGCTTGGACGGATTCGGACATCATCAATATCGCGCTGACGGCTTTCTGGCTTATCGGCATCACCAACGCGATAAACCTGCTCGACAATATGGACGGGCTTGCCGCCGGAATCGCGGCAATCGCGGCTTTGACGCTCGCCGTCGGGCTCGGCGCGACCGGGCAGCCTTACGAGCTTTTGCTGCTTTCGGCATTTGCCGGCGCGTTAATCGGCTTTTTAATTTTCAATTTCAATCCGGCGTCGATTTTTATGGGCGATTGCGGCTCGATGTTTATCGGATTTTTTCTCGCCAGTTCGGTTCTTCTCAATCAGGTCGGCGGGCGCTCGCGAAACATCGTCTCGGTGCTGGCGGTTCCGGCGCTGATTCTGCTCGTCCCGATTTTCGACACGACTTTTGTTACCGTGCTGCGAAAAATCTGGGGCAAAAAGGCTTCGCAGGGCGGACGTGACCACACTTCGCACCGGCTCGTCGCGCTCGGACTTTCGGAACGCGCCGCCGTTTTGATGCTTTACGGTTTTGCTATCTTAGCGGGCGCGACCGCGCTGCTCGTGCGCCAGTTGCAGCCGACGCAGAGCATCGCCTTGATTATCTTTTTCGTGCTGATTCTGACGATAATCGGCGTCTATCTTGCCAAGGTCAAAGTTTACGAGGAGCAGGACGAAGAGCTCGCGCTGCAAAATAAGGCGGCTTTCGGATTTTTGCTGAACCTGTCGCACAAGCGGCGCGTTTTTGAAATATTTCTGGACGTTTTTCTCATTTCGCTTACCTATTACGCTTCGTATACCTTGATTTTCGGGCAGATTGAGGAAACCGACAACTGGAATCTTTTTCTGAAAACGCTGCCGCTTCTGATTGTGCTCAAGCTTTTTTCGTTTCTCGCCGTCGGCGTTTATCGCGGCATCTGGCGTTACACGAGCGTGCAGGATTTTTTCACTTTTGCGAAAGGCGTCGGTCTCGGTTCGGTTTTGAGCATTCTGTCGATTCTGCTGCTTTATCGTTTTCAGCATTTTTCGCGGACGGTTTTTATTCTCGACGCGCTTATTTTATTTGCCGCGCTGGCGGGCAGCCGGATGGCGTTTCGGTTTTTCCGCGAGATTTTACTCTCGCCGATGAAGACGACCGGACGCCGCGTTTTGATTTACGGCGCGGGCGACGGCGGCGAACTGGTTTTGCGCGAGCTTTACAACAATCCCGACTGGAATTACGCTCCCGTCGGATTTGTCGACGACGACCCGCTCAAAAAAGATAAAGTCATTCACGGGCTGAAAGTTTACGGCGGCAACGGCTCGCTGGCGAAAATCTGCTATGATAACGCCATCGAGGAGATTTTGATTACTTCGGTAAAAATTACGCCCGAGCGCCTGCGCGAGATTCGCAGAATCTGCGCCGAAACCGAAGTTTCGCTGAAGCGCGCGCAGCTTAAAATCGAGCCGGTCGATTTTGAATAAAAAAAACGATGGACAGGAAAGAATGAGCGCGGAACGTGCAATTCATTGCTTCCGCGTTCATCATTCATCGTTTTTATCTTGATGACTGTAAAATCCGTTCAACTAAACTCTTTAGTCCGTCACGTCGTTTTGCCGTTGGCGGCTTTGTTCTGCCTGGTGCTCGTTTTCTTCGCGCTCAAGTGGTATCTGGCAAACTCGATTTCGGCGCGCGCCGAACAAAAAGAACTCGCGCAATTAGCCATTGATTTGGCGGCGAACGACCCGCAATCTCACTACGCGCTGGCGGTGCTGGACGAAAAATCTTTTTTGCCCGAAGATTTGCAGAAATCGCTCGCGGAATTTGAAAAGGCGACGGCGCTCTCGCCGAACGATTATCGTCTCTGGTTCGCGCTCGGACGCGCGCGCGAGAGCGGCGGCGACGCCGAAGGAGCGGAGCGGGCGATGCGCAAAGCGGCGGAGCTTGCGCCGCATTACGCGCAGGTTCAATGGACGCTCGGAAACGTTCTGCTGCGGCGCGGCAAAATCGACGAAGCCTTTGCGGAGATTCGCAAGGCGGTCGAAGGCGATGCGGCTTTTGCCAATCCGGCAGTCTCGATTGCGTGGCAGATTTTTGAGGGCGACGCGGCGCGCATCTCGCAAGCGCTCGGCGATTCGGCGCCCGCAAAATCCGTGCTTTCCGCTTTTCTGGCAAGAGAAAAACGCTTTGACGAAGCCTTCGGCGCGTGGAACGCGTTATCGGAAAAAGATAAGAAAGAAACTTACCGGCAAAGCAGCGACGAGCTTTTAAAGCAATTGCTGCAAGCCAAAAAATTCCGTGACGCTTTAGACGTGCAAACGCAGATTGCCTTGAGCGGCTCGGAAAAACCCGTTTCCGAAAAAATCACCAATGCGGGGTTTGAAACGGCGGTCAACACCGGCAATCCGAGCGTTTTCGAATGGCAAATCGCCGACGGCGTGCAGCCGGCAATCGGGGTTGACGAGAAACAAAAAACCGGCGGCAGTTTCAGTCTGGTCCTCGCTTTCAATTCGCCGAACGGTCAGGATTTTCGCGCCGTTCACCAAACGGTCGTCGTTTCGCCGAACAAAACTTATAAATTCGAAGTCTCTTTCCGCAGCGATTTAAAAACTTCGAGTTCCGTGAAATGGGAAATCGTCGATGCGGCGGACGGAAAAGTGCTGGCGGCGACGCCCGCCGTTCCGGGCAATTCGGACTGGTCGAAATTGACGATTACTTTTACCGCACCGGCAACCGAAGCCGTGACGCTTCGGCTGGCGCGGACGGCTTGCAGCGCGCCGGTTTGCCCGATGTCGGGCAGAGTCTGGTTCGACGATTTCAAGCTGGAATAATTTGGCAAAATAAATGATAAGAAAATCACCCAGAAACGCTCATTTGAGTTCATCCGAACAGCTCGCGACGGCGCTCGCGCCGAAAAATCTGGCGCACACGAGCGGTATTATTTTCGTTCTGCTCGCGGTGACGCTCGTTTTCGCGCCCGTCGCTTTCGGCGCGGTCGATTTCTGGGCTTTGGGAATTCTGGCTCTGATTGTTTTTTTGATAACCGTTTTGTGGCTTTTCGACGCGTGGAGAACCGGCGAATTTTCCTTTAATACAAGCCGCCTGCAAATACCGCTCGGCGGATTTATTCTCATCGGCTTAATTCAACTGCTTCCGCTTCGCGCGGCTGACGTCGCCGCCGGTGCGCTTTCGATTTCCGCCGCGAGCGCGCTTTCGCTCGACCCGTATACGACGCGGTTTGCCGTCGTCCAGCTTATCGTCTATTTTATTTTTTTCGCGGCGGCGCTGACGTTTATCGACACCTCGCCGCGCCTGAAAAAAATCGTTCTGCTCATCATTATCTTCGGCGCGCTGATGGCATTTTTCGGCATTTTGCAGCGGCTCGCCAATCCCGAAGGCATCTACGGCGTGCGCCCGACGCCGTATGCCGTGCCGTTCGGCTCGTTCGTCAACCAGCATCATTTCGCCGCGTTTATGGAAATGACCATCGGCGTCACGCTCGGACTGCTTTACAACAAATCCACGAAACGCGATAAACGTCTGCTGCTGGTGATTGCGGTCGTGATTATGGGAATCGCGCTGGTTTTTACCAGCTCGCGCGGCGGAATCCTGAGTCTTTTCGGCGTTATCGGGTTTGTCACGCTGGTCAGTTTTTTGCGGCGGGAAACGGATGAAGAAGACGACGCTCCGAAATCTTCGTTTCAAAGTAAATTCGCGCTCGTCGGCGGCGGTCTCGCGCTCGTTCTGGTTTTATTCGGCTCGATTCTGCTGCTCGGCGGCGGCGCATCGCTGACGCGCGGAATCGGTTTTATAAACCAGGCTGACATCAGCAACGGGCGCAGCCATTTCTGGAGCGTGACGCTGCAAATCATCCGCGATTACCCGATTTTCGGCGCGGGATTTAACGCTTACGGCGTCGCTTTCACGCGTTACGATACCTGGAACGGAACTTTGCGCATCGAACAGGCGCACAATGATTATTTACAGATTTTCGCCGACGCCGGAATCTTCGGTTTCGCCTGCGCGATTGCTTTCGTTTATTTTCTATTTAAACAAGGGTTGGAAAAAATCAATCAAACGAGCGACCGTTTCCGGCGCGGCGTCGCGGTCGGCGCGCTGGCAGGCTGTTTCGGGATTCTGCTCCACAGCTTTTTCGATTTCCCGCTCCGCACGCCTTCAAACGCCTTTTATTTTTTAATTTTGGTCACGCTCGCCACCGTCTCCGTCGGCGGCACAAAATTCAAAATGCTGCACGAGAAATAAAGAAAAGCGACTTTATTTTGGATTTCGTATTCCATTCAACCCGCCGCGATTGCCCGAAAACCGGGATTTTTCGTTCGTCTTCGAATAAATATAGTGCGATGTAAGGCTGCACCGGCTTGATGCAGACTCGCGCCGACCTGATGCGAGTCTGCGCCGACCTGATGCGAGGTTGCAGCGACCTGATGCAGAGTTGCAGCGGTGTAATGCAAGGTCGCACCGACTCGTTGCAAGATTGCATCAGGTCGTTGCAGAGTCACAGCGGGTCAATGCAAGGTTGCATCAAGTCGTTGCAAGGTTGCAGCGGTGCGTTGCAAGGTCGTAGCGGCTCGTTGCAGACTCGCATCAGGTCGTTGCAGCCTTGCAGCGGGTCGCTGCAAAGCCGTTTTTGACGAAAACTGTGCTGTTTGTGTATGAATTTGAGGCAAAATTGCGTGATGGCGAAGGTTTCTGCCTTAGTCCGTCGCTAATTTGACGTAGCCTTTGTCGAAAACCAGCCGCATTATCTTCATACCGGGTTTATAAAGACTGCTTTCGACTTTTTTCAGATTTCCGCCGAGAAAGGCGAGTTTTTCGTTGTTGGCGCGCACGTCGAATCTTTCGCCGAGCACGACGTATTCAAACAGATGAATCGCCGTTCCCGTGCGATTGGTCGCCGTGATGCGCAGAACGTGGTCGTTGTTTTTGGCGGCGCAGATGTAATTGAGCTTTGTATTGCAGTCAGCTAAAAGCTGGCGGCTGACGAGCAGAAATTCCTGCCCGACGAAGGTATTGGCGAGGCGCTCAAACTCGGCGAAAGCCATTTTTCCTTCGGCGACTTTTCCGGCGAGCGTGTAAAGATAAATATAACGAAGCTGCGCGAGTTGTTTTTTCGCGTTTTCGGTTTTGAGCTTTTGCAGATTTTGCGCGGCGAGCGTCGAAGCCTTTTCCCAGTTTTCGAGATACATCGCGTCCGCCATTTTCAGCCAGTCGGCTTCGGGAATTTCTCCGGCGCGAACCGGCTGAACAATCTTTTTCGACGCGGGATTAGCCGACGTTTGCCGCGTTTGCCCGAAAGTTAAGGAAACCGTAAGCGAAAATAAAACAATAAAGAAAACCAGCTTTTTCATAACTTCCGAATTTTTGCCTTTTACCTTTTTCCTTTTGCCTTACTTTAGGCTGCCTTATTTTACGGCTTTTTCGTCAATCTTTGTTTCGCCGCCGTCGCTTCGTTATAAGCCTGCGCGTCGATACCGCCGATTTTGATGGCGGCTTCGTATTCTTCCAGAGCGGCTTCGGATTGTTCGTTAAATTCCAGAATTCTGCCGAGCGCCACGTGCGCGCGCTGCTTCAAAACCTGGTCGGTTTCGGCGTTTGAATGACCAATCGCGAGACGATAATGAGCCGCCGCGCGCCCTAAACGCTCGTCGCGCACGCTTTCGTCAAAAGCCAGTTCCGCCGAAAGGCTCGCCACGCGACCGCGCGCGTATAAAATCCGCGGGTCGCCTTCGTTTTCCTTCAACAATTCACTCAGCTGCTCGTCCGCTTTCTCATAATCTTTCGCTTTAATCACCAGCTCGATTTGTTCCAGCTTCTGCTTTAAAAGTTTTTCACGCGGCGATAGCTCCGCCGTAGTAACGGTGGTCTGCGTCGAAGCCCTTTTCCGGCGTTCTGCGCGCGCCGCCGTCGCGCGTTTGCGGGCGTCGGCAAATTGCGCGAGGCGATTCGTTTCCTTCGACGGCTCAAGCGACAAAATAAAATCGCGGAACGAACCGGCAACGTCAAAACCGGAATCTTCCGTGCCTTTCAGCTGTTCGGCAAAGTAAAACGACAAAACCGCGCCGCGTTCGTAGGCTTCGGAAAGCTCAAGCGCCGTTTCGTCGGCTAACTGCGTTTTAAATCGCGCCAGCTCCGCCGAAACCGCTCGTTTGGCGTCGTCGCCCTGGGTTAAATCAATCCGTCGCCGCGCGTCCGCCGTCGCCGCGTGCAATTTCACATACTCAATCTGTCGGGCATCGACCGCCGCAATCATCGAGCGTGAAACGGCGAGATAAACGTCCGGCGAAATGTCCGGATTAATCTTGCGACGCTCTTCGAGCAGAATTTTTATTCCTTCCCGAAACGCGGAAATGTCTTTCGCGTTTTGCAGAATAAACGGGTCAATCGTGAATTGCAGAAAGGCGCGGCGCGCTTCCGAAGAAATCAGATTCGTGTTCGGCGGAACGATAACGTAATAATCGTCGCCGACGTTGCGAAAATTAATCGTTCCGACCGGCGCGAGCAAATCGGGCACGATGAAAAAGCGCCGCTCGCGCTGGCGCGCTTCGGTTTTTTCCAGCTTGTCTCTGCCTTTCGCGTCTTTTGTCTGCACTTTCACGCGGTCGATGTAGGAAAGCTGCGGTCGGGTGTGCAGGTAATCGAGCAGGTCGCGCACCATTACGCTTGCCGCGCCGCGCATCGCGTCGCCGGATTTTTGATATTCCTTCAGATAATCGTCAAGCTTCGCGCTGATTCCCGAACGGCGATAAAATTCGCGGACGAGCGGCGCGTAATCGAAAACTTCGAGCAATTCGGCGGGCAAATCGACGCTGCGCGGCGGGTCTTGCAATTCGGGAACGGGCGTCAAAGCGTAAGCCAAAGAGACGAAAGATGCGCTGATTTCCGCCGGCGTCTGGTTCGGATGACGACGTTTATACTGCGTCAGAAAAGTTTTCAGCTTTTGCTGCAAATCGGGATTGATTGCCTGCAAATCTGTTTTTAACTGCTCGCGGAAAGCTTTTCCCGTTTCGGTCAGAGGCGTTTCCAGACCGGCGGCTTCGAGCGACGCCAGCACGACAATCAAACGGCGGTCGGGCTCGATTTTCACGCCGTATTCCGTCAAATCAAACGACGGTTGCGATTGGGCTTGCCGGACGGGCGCGGGCTTGGGCGTCGGCGTCGATGGCTGAGCAAAAACGCTCTGCGCGTAAACTGTTATGAAAGCCAAAAATAAAACTTTTCTCATTGTGCTTTTCGGAAATTAACGGAAACGCAAAGGACACAAAACAAGCAAAGAATCAAGGGGGAATTTAACTGGAAATTTCTTTATTTGATTTGTGCCTTTGCTACGGATAAAGATGCTTTGCGGGATTTTTTAGATGCCTTATTTTAGAAAAAGAAAAGTCCAAGCCCTCGTAAATGCTGAGGACTTGGAAATTTCCGGTTCCCACTAAAAACTTCGGTTTAGAAGCTGCTCAGCGCTTCGCCTTCGTTTTCAAAAACATCAAAAACGGTCAGCAGCTTGGTAATCGCCAGCAGGTCTTGAATTTTTTGCGTCAAATTCAAAAGCTTCAGGCTGCCGTCTTCTTTATTGACGGCGGTAAAGCTCGAAACCAGCTCGCCGATGCCGCTCGAATCGATGTAGCCGACGCCGCCCAGATTTAAAAGAATTTTCTTTTTGTCTTCGCCAAGCAAGCGGCGAATCGTCGTCCGCAGCGCCACGCTGCCTTCGCCGATAGTCACCTTGCCGTTCAAGTCGAGAATCGTCACGTCGCCCGCTTGACGTTCAGAAATATTAAGTTCAGCCATTTTTATCTCCTCGTTATAAATTTGAATTTGATAGCAGATTTTAGTCTAAAATCGTTAAAACACAAAACTTAAAAGTGAAAAAGTGGAAATGTGAATGTGCGAAAAAGCGAATTGAACGACAATCGGCGAAACTTTTTCGCCTTTTCACTTTTTCACATTTCCACTTTTTTCACGTTCCGCGCAATTTGCACATTTTCACCACCGTTCCGCCCTGCGGATGTCGAAACCATTCGACTTCTTCCATAAAGTTTCGCATTAACAAAATCCCGCGCCCACTGGCTTTCAGAAGGTTTTCCGCGTGGGTCGGGTCGGGAATCCGGTCTACGTCGAACCCTTCGCCGAAATCCCTGATTATCACCTCGAAGCCTCTGTCCAAGTTGCTGAACGAAATCTCCACCGGCTTAGTTTCATCCAATTGATTGCCGTGTTTGACGGCGTTGATGACCGCTTCGCGCACCGCCATATCAATGGCAAAAAGCGATTCAT
The DNA here is from genome assembly GCA_036388475.1 of Pyrinomonadaceae bacterium. Classification (GTDB taxonomy): domain Bacteria; phylum Acidobacteriota; class Blastocatellia; order Pyrinomonadales; family Pyrinomonadaceae; genus JALZHR01. Next base: position 33,357 of record DASVRT010000038.1, read on the forward strand.
CGCCGAAACCCGACGCGGAAGCGAACTCGGTCGCCTCGACGACGGCTTCGTCAACCGATTCGATTTTGCTTGGAATAACGATTTCTTTTTTTTCTTCTGTCACGAATTTCGCCAGCCTATCGCCGTTAAAACCGGAAACGTGCGGTTCAAAATTTTTAATGCTATTCATTGTAAATTAGCGGTTTATGCGGCGTTATGTCAAGATAAGTCAATAAATAAACCGACGCGCAATGAAAATTTATCCGGCAAAACGGCTTGAAGGAATTTTGACGCTCGGTGGCGATAAATCAATCTCGCACCGCGCCGCGATGATTTCCGCCATCGCGCGCGGCGAAACGCGTATCGAAAATTTTTCGACCAGCGCCGACTGCGCTTCGACTCTGCGCTGCCTGGAAAATCTCGGCGTCCGCATCGCCCGCGAAAACTCGACCGTTCTGCTGGTGAAAGGCGTCGGCAAAACCGGCTTTCAAAAGCCTCTGCAAGAACTCGACTGCGGCAACAGCGGAACGACCGTCAGGCTTTTATCGGGAATTCTGGCGGGACAGCAGTTTGAAACGATTTTAACCGGCGACGAGAGCCTGTCGCGGCGACCGATGAAAAGAATCATCGAGCCGCTTTCGCTTTTCGGCGCGCGAATCGAATCAAACGAGAATCGTCTGCCGCTCGGGATTTACGGCAGAAATCCTTTATCTGCAATCGAATACGCGCCGGCGGTCGCTTCCGCGCAGGTTAAATCCTGCGTTTTGCTGGCGGGCTTAAACTCGGACGGAGAAACTTCCTTTATCGAAAAAACGCCGACGCGCGACCACACGGAACGAATGCTGCGCTGGTTTGGCGCGCGAGTCGCGCTTGCCGAAACGGAAAACGGAAAGCGAATTTCCGTTTCCGGCGCGAGCGTTTTGAAGGCGAAAGATTTTCGCGTTCCGTCCGATATTTCTTCGGCGGCGTTTTTTCTGGTCGCGGCAAGCTGTCTGGAAAATTCCGATTTGACTATAAAGGCGGTCGGCTTAAACCCGACGCGCCGCGCCGTCGTCGACGTTTTAAAATCGTTTGGAGCAAACATCGAAATCTTCAACGAGAAGCAAGCCTGCAACGAAACAATCGGCGATTTGCGTGTTTCGGGCGGCAAAAATTTACAGGTTAAAGTTGACTCAAACATAATTCGCGGCGAAATTATCGCCAATTTGATTGACGAAATTCCGATTCTCGCCGTTTTCGGCACGCAATTGGAAAACGGTCTGGAAATCCGCGACGCCGCCGAGCTGCGCGTCAAGGAATCGGATAGAATCGCGGCGGTCGTCGAAAACCTGCGGCGAATGAACGCGGCGGTCGTCGAATTTCCCGACGGTTTTCGCGTCGAAAAATCCGATTTGAAAGGCGCGCGCGTCGATTCGTTCGGCGACCACCGGATTGCGATGGCTTTCGCCGTCGCCGGACTTCTGGCGGACGGCGCCACGGAAATTATCGACGCGGAATCGGCAAATGTTTCGTTTCCCGAATTTTTCCGAACGCTTCGGAGCGTGGCAAAATAATTTCAACCCAAAGACACAAAGAACGCTCAGGAGAATTAAAAGTAGGCTTCGCGGCTTGATGGACAGGATAAACAGCATAAAATCTATTTCTTATCTGCGTTTATCCGCCTTTTTCTGCGGTTTCATTTTTTCGTCTTTGTGTTCTTTGTGCCTTTGGGTTGAAAAATTTATATGAACAGCGAAAAGCGCATTGTTTTAACGGGTTTTATGGGCGTCGGCAAATCGACCGTCGCCAAGTGCCTCGCCTATCTGCTGCAATGCGAAAGGCTCGACCTCGACAAATTTATCGAACAAAGCGAGCAGCGCTCGGTCATCGAAATTATCGAAGCGGACGGCGAAGCGCGGTTTCGGGAAATCGAAACCGCGGGTTTGCGGAAAATTTTGGGCGAAACCGAGGCGCGCGTCATCGCGCTCGGCGGCGGCTGTTGGATTGCGCCGCAGAACCGCGAGCTTATCAAAGCGCACCGCTGCACGACCGTCTGGCTCGAATCGACCTTTGAGCATTGCTGGCGCAATATTTCCTGTTCAAAACAGGCGCGTCCACTGGCAAAAGACAAAAAACTGGCGGAAAAGCTTTTCGACGAGCGGCAAAAAATTTATTGCCTGGCGGATTGGCATTTTATTGTCGAGCCGCAGCTGACGTCCTTTGACATCGCTAAAAAAATCGCCGAAGAAATATTTTGATAATTTATCCGAAAATTTGTTAAGTTATATTTACATTAGAAAATTATACGATTAATTTTCTTAGGAATTTACGATTCCTATGTCTTGAAAGCGAGCTTTAAAGCCGGTCAATCCATCCGGAAAAATATCGGCTTCAGCTTTTGCTTTCGAGCTTTAAAAATTTAATTTACAGGAAATTTCAGGAGGGATAGATGAAATTTAAAATTTTAGCCGGGTTCGGTTTATCGGCTGTTCTTTTAATCGGAGCGTGCGGCGGAAACAAAGACACAAATGCAAACACAAATGCTACCAATAACAAGGCGATGGCAACCGCGACGCCGACGCCGGTAGTCCAAACTAACGAAGCGGCAAACATCGGCACGGGCGACAAAACAAAAGTCGAAGCTGCTTTGAAGGCTAAAGGATTCAACAATGTCACGGTTGATATGTCGACCACGCCGCCGACTCTGCGCGGCTCGGTTCCGAAAGATAAAATGACGGAAGCCATTCAAACCGCTCAGCAAACAGCCGGAAAACCGTTTAAAAACGAATTAACAGAAGCAAAATAACCAGGGAGGAAAATAAAATATGTCTTTACAGGAAAAATATCAATCGCTGATAGACCTGGCAAACAATTCGGGCATCTCTAATTTGAGCGTCACCGAAGGCGAAGGCTTTATCCAAATCGAAGGCGCTGCGCCGAGTGCGGAAACAAAACAGGCTTTGTGGGACGAATACGGGCGTATCGACCCGGATTATCGTTCGGGCGACCTCGTTCTGAACGTCACCGCGCCGGAAGCTTCGACCGTGACCTACACCGTTCAGTCGGGCGACAACCTGACCAAAATCGGCGAGCATTACGGCGTCAGCTGGCAGAAAATCTTTGATGCCAATCGTGATAAGCTCGACGACCCGGACAAAATCTTTCCCGGTCAGGAACTGGCGATTCCGCAGGCTTAATAAATTTTCATTGATTTTCAGAAAGCACTTTGATATTGTTTGCGTCTAACGGGCAAATCAAAGTGCTTTCCCTTTTGACAAAAAGGAGTTTTTATGAAATTCGTCGCCTCGATATTCGTTTTCGTTCTGGTGTGTTCTTCGACTGCTTTCGGTCAGGAATTAACGCGCGCGCAAAAGATGCAAAAAATTAATGAATTAAACAGTCAAATCAAAGTGCTGGAACAGGAAATCATCCAGCCTGCCGCCAAGGATTTGAAGCAGGCTGAAAAAGAAGGATTCAGCGTTTTCAGAATTCACCCGCGCGAAAAGTATGACCACAAACTGACGATTGAAGGCGGCGGTTCGTATTATTCTTTTACGACCAATTCGCACGATTATCAAAAAATCGCGCAGATAGGTTTGGAGCAAAATAATTTAATGGTCGGCTTTGCCGGCGCCGATTACGGGTTTATCGCCGATTTGGGCGAAACGCCGCTCGCCGCCGTCACCAAAGAAACAGGCGAGGTAAATTTTCTGGTTAATTACAAGCCGCCGACCAATGAGCCGGAAGTCAGAATCGAACAAAGAAAAGCGTATAATTACGAAGCGAGCGGCTTTTTATATAAAAGCCGTATTCCGGCAATTGCCGGACACAGCTACGTTCTGCGCGCAATCAGTTTCCGCGATGCCGACGTTTTAGTCGCTTTCAAAGTCCATCGAAAGGACGCCGACGGAAGCTTGATAATTTTCTGGAAATTGATAGAGAATTTTGAAAAACCGCTTTTAGCCGGAGTTGAGTAAAAGAAAAAAGCCTGTGCGGAAAATCACACAGGCTTTTTTCTTTTTAACGAAGACTCTATTTCTTCGCTTTGTTTTCGTTCCAAATCTTCTGCACGCCCGCGTCCACTTCCGGCTCGTCGAGAAGTTTTTTGCCTTTCGCCATCTGCCAGCGTTCGAACCACGAAATGCCCGCTTTGCCGTAGAAGCTTTCTTCCGTTTTGTAAGCTTCGTCCGTCAGAGCTTCTTCCATCGAAACGAATTGATAACCGCGTTTTTCAATCATTCCGAAAAGCTCGTTCGCCGAATCGGTAACCAGCCGGCTCGGCGTCAGAACCATCGTCTGATTGATGTCGCGCCCGAAAATTTCCTGCGAATACGCTTCGTAATGGTCGAACATTTTCGTCATATAACCGGCGAATGCCTCGCGGATTTCGCGCATCGTGTTGATGTCGTTGTCGTTGCGCGCCATATCGTAAGCGTAGGAATACATCCATTCCTGGTTGTCAATCGTGTATTTTACCGGGCTCAAGCCGCGCCCGTTCAGCCACGATTCAAAACGATTGCGTTCTTCCGCCGTCTTGCCCGTGTTTAAAAAAGGATAGCTGAAATAACGCAGCGGCAGATTTTTTTCAGCCAGAAGTTTTCGCACGACGCGCTCGTTTTTTTCGACGCCGGCGACGTATTCTTCATACGGCGTATTGTAAAACCAGACGTGATTATAGTTGCCGATGCCGATTTCAAAACCGGCGTCGCGCCACAGGCGCACGATGTTGGCGCGCACGGGATAAAACTTTTCGCCGTCGGAAATCACCGCGCCGTGGACGAAGCCGATTGCCGGAATTTTGCGCCCCTTTAACGTTTCAATCAAAAGCCGCGCCGTCGCGTCGGCGTCTTTCGGCGCGTTTGCCGTGCGGTCAAGCGGCGGAAGCGAAACGAAGCCGATTGCCAGTTTGCGGTTTTTCGTTTTCGTCTGGGCATTGACAAATGCCGGTTGATTGAACGAAAATACAGCCAGGAAAAACGCCGAGATAAGCACTAAAGCCAAACCAGCCGACCAAGCAGAATTGGCTTTTGCGTGAGTCTCGGTATTTTTTTGTAAGATTTTTGTTATTCTCTGCATTAAATTACCTCCTTTTACCGCCGCCGTCGAAAAAGGCGGCAGTTTTTGGTTCGTCAAAAGACGAATCTCCTCAAGATTTGCCAGCGCGCTGGCGTATATGATGTGCGAGTTTTCCAGTATTTTGATAACCGCTTCGTCCGTCGCGAATTCTCTTTCCCGGCGAAGAACGGAAGACATCCACCACACGCACGGGTGATAGAAAAATAAAGCCTCGATAATACTCTGCGCGAAATTGACGAGCGCGTCGCGGCGGCGAATGTGAACCAGCTCGTGCGCGATGACGGTTTCCAGCTCTTTCGCGCTTATCTGCAAAAAAACGCTCGCCGGAACGAGAATGACCGGCTTCAGCCAGCCGACGACGATGGGCGTCTGAATCAGGTTCGACTGCAAAAATTTCACCGATGGTCTGATTTTCAGCTTTTCGCAAAGCGCCGCAAATCTTTCCTGCCATTCGCCGGCGGGCGCGGAAATTTCGCGCGTTTTGTAAAGATGCAGCTGCCAGACGCCGCCCGTTAAGCGCAGCGCGAAAAACGCCGCGCCGAAAAACCATAAACCGACGACGAAAGGCAAAACGTCAGAAAAGCTTTTATTGAAAAAGTTTTGCAGATTTTCGATGGAGTCGAAAACGTTTTTTCCGTTGGCATTTGTCTGCGTCGTTTCCGCTTTCGCCGGCAGCGGTAAATTTTTCTCCGGCTGAAAATTCGGGTCGAAACGTGCGGCGTCCGGCTCGCTCGGATTTTCCGGGCGAAAGAAATTCGACGATGAATTTTCGTTCAAACCGACAAAAGTGACGATTGGCAAAACGAGCGCCAGCGCCAGCGCGAAAACCGAAACGAGATAACGGGCGTTTGCCGAAAATTTTTGCAGAACGCGCAAAAGCAGAAAAAGAATCAGCGCGAGCAGCGCAATCTGCCAGACGGAATGAAGCAGCGTCCAGCCGAGATTTTCGATGAGTTTCGAGTTAATCAGAATTTGCCAGTTCATTTGTTTTTCTTTTCCGCCTCCGTGATTAATTTGCGAATTTCCGTCAGTTCTTCCCGGCTCGCCGGTTTCGATTCCAGAACGTGCTGCACCAATCTCAAAGCCGAGCCGCGAAAGGCTTTTTCCAGCAAATCCGAAACGAGAGTTTTCTGCGTTTCGTCCTGCGACTGCCGCGCGCGGTAAACGTGCGCTCTGCTCGAATCGTCGCGCTCGACCAAGCCTTTTTCGTGCATAATCTGCATCAATTTTAAAACGGTCGTGTAAGCGCCGGGCTTGCGCCGGTCGATAATTTCGTGAACTTCTCTTACGGTCGCCTGCCCGCGTTCCCAGAGAACGGCGAGAATTTCCAGTTCGGCGGCTGTCGGTTGATTCGATTTTTTCATTTTTCCTGCTTTGGCAAATATTCCAGTTCGGTCAATATTTTTTTCGTCATTTCGACACGCTTGTCGCGAATTTCGGCAAAGCTTGCGCCTTCGATATTTAAGGCGAAAAAATAAACGCCGCCTTTAGCTTCCAGATAGCCGACAAACCAGCCGATAACTTTTCCTTCGGCAATCGGTCCGCCGCCGGTTTTCGCGCTCAGCGTGTAGAGCGGCGTTTTTTCAAACACCATAATATCTTTGACAATCCCGGTCGAACGCCGCGCGACGGGCAGACGATTTTCGTAAAACGCGCGCAGAAATTCCACCTGCTCGTCGGCGGAGATTTTCAGCGAGTTGTCGAGCCAGAAATTATCGACTCTGCCGGAAACTTCCCTGTTTCCGTAATTAAACGCGGCGACGCGGCTTTTCATTTCCGTCAAGCCGACCTTTAAGGCAAGCTCCCGGTAATACCAGAGAACCGAATATTTAAAAGCCGTGCGCAAAGTCTGGTCTTTGCCCCAGTGAACGAATGGCGGCTCATTCCAGTTTGCCTGCGGCGGATATTTTTCGCGATTCCAAGCGATAACAAAATCGGCGTCCTTGATAACGCTTGTTTCCAGACCGATGAGGGAATTGGGGATTTTGAAGGTCGATTTCGGGCTGAAACGCTCGCGGCAGCGCGCCTGGTTGTACCGCAGGTAAGCGTTATTTTTCGCGTCGTAAAGCACAAACGCGCCAACCGTTTCCTTAAAAACCTCGTTTAATTTTTGCTGCGCGGGCGAAGGCGCGATTCTGGTCAGCTGCAAAGCCACCATTCGCCATTGCCCTTTTTCCTTTGCGTAAACGCTCGTGTAGCGGCGTTCGTGGTCGATGTCTTTTCCCTGATAATTTATTCGCCATTTCGCGCGTCCGCTTAACACTGCCGCATCTGCGTAAACGCGCACGCGCACGTCGTCGGTATTGAAAAAATATGTTTTTATATCGGGATTCGGGCGCACGTCTTCGAGTTCTTCTTTTTTGCCGCGCACCGTGCCGTTGCCGCTGGTGACAATCATATCGTCGGAAAAAAGATTTTCCAGCGATTTTATATCGCCGCGCACTATCGCGTCCGCCCATTCGCGATTCAGCGCCAGAATCTGCTGTTCGACTTCACCGCTTTGCGCCGGCAGAGACGCGGCGGAAAGCAAAACGATAAATCCGGCAAAAAATAGTAACTTTTTCATAGCTTATTTCTTTTTGAAGACTAAACGGGCGAAACAATTTTAAGATATACGAAAACTTTCGTAGATGTCAAGAAGAAATTTTCATAAATCCGATTTGGCTTTAAATTAAGGTATTGCTAAATTTTCTATATGTCTCTGGAAACAGATTTTATCGTCATCGGCAGCGGAGTTGCGGGCTTGCGCGCTTCGATTGAGCTTGCCCGCACCGGCGCGCGCGTCACCGTTCTGACTAAAGACAAGGCGAGCGAATCGAACACCGAATACGCCCAGGGCGGCGTGGCGGTCGTCCTGTCGGACGACGATAACGCCGAGCTTCACGAGGAAGACACGCTGGTGGCGGGCGCGGGATTGTGTGACGAAAAAGCGGTCGAGACGCTCGTCACCGAAGGCACGAAATATATCAGGCAGCTAATCGAATGGGGAACGGAATTCGACCGCGAAGGCGGAAAACTGATTTTCACGCAGGAAGCGGCGCATTCGCGGCGGCGAATCCTGCACGCGCACGGCGATTCGACCGGAAAGGAAATCGTGCGCGCCCTGATTGCGCGCGCGCGGGCTGAAAAAACGATTGTGCTGATGCCGTTTGCCAACACGGAAAGTTTGATTGTTTCCGAAAACAGGTGCGTCGGCGTTCGTTTTCTCGACCCGATTCTGCGCGCGCCGCGCGAGATTTTGGCGAAAGCGGTCGTCCTCTGCACGGGCGGCGCGGGTCAGCTTTATATGCACACGACGAATCCGCCGGTGGCGACGGGCGACGGGATGGCGATGGCTTATTGCGCGGGCGCGGAGATGGCTGATATGGAATTCATTCAGTTTCACCCGACGGCTTTAAGTCTGGAAAACGCGCCGCGTTTTTTGCTGAGCGAGGCGATGCGCGGCGAGGGCGGAATTTTGCGCAACCGATACGGCGAACGTTTTATGTCGCGCTATGACGAGCGTCTGGAACTGGCGCCGCGCGATATTGTTTCGCGCTCGATTGTCGCGGAGATGCGGCGGACGGGAACGCGGACGGTTTTTCTCGATATGACCGCGCTGGACGAAGATTTTCTCAAAAATCGTTTTCCGAAAATTTATGAGACGTGTGAATTTTACGGCTTGAACATCGCGAAAGATTTACTGCCCGTCGCGCCCGCCTCGCATTATTGTATGGGCGGCGTGCGCACGGATTTGCACGGCAGAACCACGGTCGCGGGACTTTACGCGGCGGGCGAAGTTTCGTGTACGGGCGTTCACGGCGCGAACCGGCTCGCGTCCAATTCCCTGCTCGAAGGCTTGGTTTTCGGCGCGCGGTCGGGCGAAGCGGCGATTGCGGATAATTACGAATTACGAATTACGCATTACGAATCGGACTCTCGGCACTCGGCGCTCGACGCTCGGCATTCGGCGGAAATTTCGACGGCGGTAAAAAAACGCGTCAAGCGCGTGATGTGGGAAAGAGTCGGAATTTTACGCGACAAAGATTCTCTGCAAAGAGCGTTGACCGAATTCGAGCAGATTTCGGAAGCGAATTTAAGCGTTTCCTCGCGCAACTTTGTCACGCTGGCGATGCTGGTCACGAGAGCCGCACTGTGGCGCGAGGAATCGCGCGGCGGGCATTTTCGCACGGATTTTCCCGAACGCGACGAAAAATGGCGCGTTCATTCGATTCAAAAAATCGAAGCGCAAATCTCGCCTGCCGAAAAGATAAATTTTGCGGCGGACGAAGTTTTGACGCAAAGAAAAGCAGAGAAATGATTGCCGGTTTGTTAAACGGAATTTTACCTGCAATATGAATCAAACGCCCGCAATATGAATCGAACGTCTGCAATATCGTTCAAACGCGTGAAATAGGAATTTTCGCCTGCGATATCGAACTTTCATTCGCTAAATTCAACAATTGTGCGTTCGCTTCAAATTTCATCCGTGTTTATTTGCGGTTTCATTTTTCTGCGCCGGAGTTAATTTTTCTTGTTTGATGTTGTAGTGTAAATCCGTAATACGATTCCAACCTGAAAAAGGCTTAGAAAAATGAATAAATTCCTGATAAAACGAACATTAACGATAATTTTAGCGGCGGCGTTTTTGTTGACGCCGCCGGTTTATGCAAAAGAGCCGCTTTTCCGAAATTTCGGTGAAAGCGGAAAAATCCTTGCGTTTGATTCTTATCTGCGCACCGAATTGTTTTTCGGAACGGCTAAACCGGACGGCTCTGCGGTTTCGGAAGCGGAATGGCAAAAATTTCTGGCTGACGAAGTGACGCCGCGCTTTCCCGACGGATTTACCGTTCTGGCGGGCGACGGGCAATTTCGTCAGGACGGCAAAATCATCCGCGAAAAGAGCTTTGTTTTAATCGTGCTTTACCCGCTGAAAACGCGAAAAAGCAGCCGCCGGAAAATCGAACGGATTCGCAACGCTTATGTTAAAGCCTTTCAGCAAAAGTCGGTGATGCGCGTGAATTTCCCGCAAGTCGTGCAGGTTTCATTTTAAGAAAATTCCTTAACCTAAACGCCGATTAAATAAAAAGCTGCGTTTCCCGAATGAGAAACGCAGCTTTCAGCGCATCAAACGAAGCCGACTTTAAACGCCCGGCATCGCTCTCTTTAAAGGCTTGATAATCAAAAACAAAACGACGCCGATACCGGCGCACATCGCGGCAATCACCAGGAAAAACTTTGAGTGTGACCACACCGTCCACTGCACGCCGATGGTTCCGACCAGATAATTTCCGATTGAGGTCGCGGCAAACCAGCCGCCCATCATTACGCCGCGCAGACGGACGGGCGCGACCTTTGAAACCAACGATAAGCCCATCGGCGAGAGCATCAATTCGCCGAGCGTGATAACGGCGTAAGCGATGATTAACCACCAGGGCGAAACTCTGCCGACATCGCCGCCCGAAATCGCGCCCCAATACATAATCAAGTAAGCGGCGGCGACCAGAAACATACCGATGCCCATCTTCGCCGGCGTCGAAGGCTCCAGCCCGCGTTTATCGAGCCAGCCCCAGAAGCCGATTAAAGGAAACGTCAGCACAATCACCCAGAACGGGTTAATAGCGTTGGAAATAACGCCGGAAATATCATCGCCGCTGACGATGCCGAGCGTCAGGATTTTGACCAGAATCGGCACGACCGCCGAAGCCGTCCAATCGGTGTTGTCGTTTGCCCAGTACGTCCACGTCGAGCCGTTCTGGTGAAACGCCATCCAGAAAACGATAACGATAAGGAAAATAACGATTAACGCCAGAACACGTCTTGAATCGGAAATCGAATCAATCAGATTTCGGCGCGGCGCGTCGGTTTTCGCCGCATCGACCGATTTTTCAACCGGCGGCAAGTCTTCGGTCGTCAAAGACGCCTGCGACTCGTTGCCTCTGACGGCGCTCGCGTCATCCGCGGCGACGGTGGCGGAAGCTCTTGCGCCCGCGCCCGTTCCCGCATCGACGCCTTCGATGTGTCGTTTGAATAAAATCAGAATGGCGACCGAAATGAGCATTCCGCCGGCGGCGACGGCAAAAGCGGCGTGATAGCCGAACTTGCTTCTGACCGCTTCCATCACCAGCGGCGCGAGAAACGCCCCGACGTTGATGCCCATATAGAAAATATTGAAAGCGCGGTCTTTCAGGTGGCTGCCTTCGGGATAGAGCTTTCCGACCATCGCCGAGACGTTCGGTTTGAAAAAGCCGTTGCCGATAACCAGACAAACTAGGGCGAGATACATTATCCCGACCGAGCGGAACGATAAAAGAAGGTGTCCCGCCATAAAAAAGAAGCCGCCGATAATAACCGACTTGCGATAGCCTAAAGCCCGGTCGGCAATAAATCCGCCGATGAGCGGAGTGAAATAGACGGCGGCGAGATAATACGAATAAAGCCGTGTCGCGTCGTTTCGCACCCAGCCGAAGCCTTCTTCGGCATTCTGCAAATAAAGCGTAAACAGCGCGAGCATCGAATAAAAACTGAAACGCTCCCACATTTCCGCGCCGAAAAGCACGTAAAGACCTTTCGGGTGCGCCGTTAAATCGGCTGCTCCGCCGACATTATCCATCGTTCCTACGTTTGCACTCATTATTTTTCCCTCTGATTAATTATAAATAAATCCGATTACGTCACTTTTCATTCGGTTTTATCAGCGCAAATTTTTTCCGGCGCGGCGTGAAATCTCGGGCGCGCGGCGGGCGCGATTTCAATTTAAAATATCCGCGCCGCCGCTCGAAAAGCTCAAATCGACGCCGTACCGACTGCCTCGACTACTTCCTTTTCCTAGTCGCTCACGTCTCGCATCATACGGCGAATCGGAATTGCCAGCAGACCGAGAATAATCGCCGAAATCACCAGCGCCGCGGTGGTCGCCGTGAAAAGCGTCGGCATTTGTTCGAGCTTTTCAGGGTCGACGTGACCGCCGACCAGACCGCCGATAAGGTTGCCGACCGCCGACGCCAGAAACCAGATGCCCATCATCTGCCCGACGTAGCGGCGCGGGCTGAGCTTCGTCATCGACGAAAGACCGACCGGGCTTAGACAAAGCTCGCCGATTGTCTGGAAAAAGTAGCTGGCGATGAGCCACATCGCCGAAACTTTTAAGACGCCGTTACTGGCGACCACGCTGTTGGCGGCGAAAATCATCACGAAAAACCCGATTCCGGCAAAAAACAATCCGAGCGCGAATTTTCCCGGACTCGATAAATCGCCGCCGCGCCTGCCGAGCCACGTCCAGAGCGCGGCGAAAACCGGCGCGAGAATAATGATAAACGCCGAGTTGATTGACTGAAACCACGTTGCCGGAACCTCAAAGCTACCGATAGTACGCTCGGTAAAATCGCGCGCGAAAAGATTCAGCGAAGTCGGTGCCTGCTCAAACGCCGACCAGAAAATCGCGGCGAAAACGAACAGCACGGCGATAACCAAAACGCGCTTTTTCTCGTCGCCGTTAAGCCCGCCCGCGACAAACAGATAGGCAAAGAAAGCGAGCGCCAGACCGACCAGAATGTAGGTCATATATTGACCGATAACCTGCGCGTCGGGAACAAAGACGCCGGTCGCGGCAAGCACGAAGACAAAGGCGAAGATGCCGAGTCCGATGCCGAGAATTAGTTTCACGCGGTTTTCCTGCCGCGCCTGAATTTTTGGGTCGGGGTGCCGCGTCGGATGCAGCCCGATGTCGCCGAGCGTCGAACGCGCGCGCGTGGCGAAAACCGCCAGACCGATAAGCATTCCGACGCCCGCCGCGCCGAAGCCCCAGTGCCAGCCGACCGCTTCGCCGAGAAAGCCGGTGACGAGCTGACCGGCGAAAGCGCCGATGTTGATGCCCATATAGAAAATCGAGAATCCGGCATCGCGCCGCGCGCCGCCTTCCGGGTACAAATCGCCGACGATTGCCGAGATGTTCGGCTTGAGCAAGCCGGTGCCGAGAACGATTAAAATCAGCCCCAGAAAGAACGTCACTTTTCCGCCCGCGAACGCCGACAGTCCAATCGAGATATGACCGGCGGAAATACAGATTGCGCCGTAGAGAATCGCGCGCCGCAAGCCCAGCAGACGGTCGGCAATCCAGCCGCCCGGCAAGCTCGCCAGATAAACGCACGCGCCGTAAATTCCGACGATCGCCGACGCCTGGTCGCGCTCGAAACCGAAACCGCCGTTAAGCAAAGCCGCCGACATAAAAAGAACGAGTAAAGGACGCAGCCCGTAGTAGGAAAATCGCTCCCACATCTCGGTCATAAAGAGTGTCGATAACCCTTTCGGATGCCCGCCCAGCCCGCCGGTGTCGCTTTGTGCGGCGGCGTTGTTGACTGATTCAGCATTTGAACTCATTAATTAACCCTCTGTTTATTTGAATTTTAAAAAGAATTGGGCAAAATATAGCAGATAAGTTATCCAACTAAAAGGAAAACTTTAAAAAATATGATGAAAAGAGTTTCGGCGCTGTTGTCCGGTGCGCTGTTTTATTCGTTTTCGGCGCGGCGGTCGAAGCCGACCGCACGTATAAAAAAACGAGCGAGGCAAAACCGAAATTCGATGAGTAAGGGCAATAAATCCGGCGGCGGACGGTTGCGAAAACGGAAACTTTCTGCGAGTATTTTATCGAAACCGTCACGAATCGAGTCGTAATTTTTTAAGAAAACCTTTCCCTTTCAATTCAGGAGGCAAATGCAATCGGAAAACGCCATACAATATCGCTCGCCGCGAGTTTTAGCCTATCTCGCGATGTTTTTTCTCGGGAGCTTGTTTGTAACCAACCTGCTCAGTATGTTTTTCGGCTTCGGCGAGATTTTTTTCTCCCGGACCATCGAGCTTGACGGCGGCGAATATATGTCCGTCTGGTTTCTGCTTATCGGCTTGATTAGTATTCTGGAGCTTTTTCTATACGTCGCGGCGGTCGTGCTTTTTTTGGTCTGGCTTTTCCGCGTTTATAAAAATCTGACGCCGCTGCGGTCGCCCAACCAGGAATATACGCCCGGCTGGGCGGTCGGCTGGTGGTTTATACCTTTCGCCAATCTGGTCAAACCGTTTCAGGTCGTGCGCGAGGCGTGGCAGGAAAGCGACCCGGATTTTGACCCGAGTCTGAATTTTCTTTCTCACAGTAATGGTTCCGCGCCGACATTTCTGGGCTTCTGGTGGGCGTTCTGGCTGCTCTCCAACATTACGACCAATATCGCCTCGCGGATGATGGATTCGGATAACAGTGTTATGACGAGCGGTTTTGCGGTCGTCTGGATTATTGCCAGTATCTTATCTATGATTGCCGCGATTCTGGCTGTTTTGGTGGTGAAAAGTATCACCGCACGCCAGGACGAGCGTTATCAAAATCTTTTTAAGCTGCAAGTTTATTCGCCGCCGCCGCCGCCGAATTTCAATCAGCCGAATTTTAATCAAGCGAATTTTAATCAGCCGAATCAAACTTTTTAGTGATGGAATTATTTCAAAAGCTCGGCGCGGACGTCGAAATGCTCTGGCGCGAAAAAAATTACGACGAGGAACTTTTTCCGGCGCTTGCGGCGCAGGCTTTAAAAGAAGCCGATTTACCGCAGAAGGTTTCGGCGTGGGAAGTTATCGACTGGACGCTGCGCGAAACCTTTCTGCCCGAACAGCGCGATTTGTCCGCCAGATTCGCCGACCCGCCGATAACGCTCTACAACAGCCCGCGTTTTCACATCGACGTTTATTTCTGGCTGGAAGGCACGACCTCGATTCACCAGCACGGTTTCTGCGGCGCGTTTCAGGTTCTGCACGGTTCGAGCCTGCACAGTCATTACGATTTCGAGCCGCGCGAAAAAATCAATATTTTCACCGAAATCGGCGACATAAATTTAAAAGCGTGCCGGCTGCTGGAAATCGGCGACGTGCAGGAAATCCGGGCTGGCAGAAAATATATTCACGGGCTTTTTCATCTCGACCAGCCGTCGGCGACGATTGTCGTCCGCACGTATCGCAGCCCGCTGGCGATGCCGCAGTATAATTACGAAAAACCTTTTTTGGCGATTGACCCGTTTTTTGAAGAACCGGCGACGATAAAAAAATTGCAGGCGTTGACGGCGCTGATTCGCTCGCAGCATCCCGAAACCGACGCGCGAATTACGGAATGGCTCGAAAACTCCGATTTTCAGACGGCTTTCGCCATTCTGTCAAAAGTTAAAATGTATTTGAATGTCGGCGGAATCGACCAGGTTTTCAATCTTTCCGGCTCGCAGAATCGTTTTGAAAAATTTCTGGAAACGGCGAGAAAGCGTCACGGCGAGCTGGCGGACGTGTTTCCGAAAATTTTCCGGCAGCAAGATAAGCTCAATCAAATCCTGCGCCAGCGCGCGCTCGTCACTAATGCCGAGCATCGTTTTTTTCTCGCGCTGCTTTTGAACGTCGAAGGCAAAGAGCGGATTTTTTCGCTCGTCAAGGAGCGTTTTCCCGAAGCGGAAGCGCTGGAAAAAATTCTGGATTGGACTTATGATTTGGCGCAGACGAAAGTTTTCGGCTCGAATATGCCGAACGCGCTCGGCGTCGAAGATTTTGACGATATGGATTTGTTCGTGCTGGAAAGTCTTTTGAAAGACCGTTCGGAGGCTGAAATGCTGGAAGCTTTGCAGACCGATTACGGCACGGAGGCGACCGGGGAAACGGCGCGCAATCTTTCGGCGAAAGCGGAAAAAATTCGTCAGGCGGTGATTTTCGAGCCGCTTTTGGGTTTAGGGAATAAAGGCTGAATCGAGTGCTATTCTGTTTATTCTGTTCAGCCTTTTATCCCTTTAGAAAAAGCCCCGACCGCGAGGAGGGCAAAGCAGTCAGGGCTTGCAATTAACTCCAAATTCCCGTTTGGAGTTAAAATTATTCAAAGCAACCGTTTGATGGTAGACGACCAATTACTGTTGCTTTCCCGGGAAAGAGGCTGAGCCTATAAGCGCTCAGCCTCTTTCGTCTTTTTACTGAGCCGGAATCGGAATGTCGCCGTTCAAGCCGAAAAATCTGGCTTCAAAAGCGCCGTCGCTGCTGCGCAGTATATACCACGCGCCGTCCGCTTTGCGGAACACAGCAATATCCGTTTTACCGTCGCGGTCATAGTCGCCTGCTACGGGCACGTCGGTGCTGATGCCGAACTGAACGGCAACGAACTGGTCGTTCGAGCTATTGATGCGATACCAGCTGCCGACTGACGGGCGATAGACCGTCAGGTCGTCTCTGCCGTCGCCGTCGAAGTCGCCCGCGATTGGCAAATCTTCGCTGACGCCGAAGTGCAATCCGCGAAACTGACCGTCACGGCTGCCGAGCCAATACCAGTCGCCGACGTTCGGACGGAAGACCGCGATGTCCGTTTTACCGTCGCCGTCCAAATCAGCCGCCACGGGTTTGTCGCCGTTTTGTCCGAACTGGACGATGATGTAACCGGCATCACTCGATTTCTTGACATACCAGTAGCCGTTGCCGGGACGGAAGACCGCTAAATCCTGAAGACCGTCGCCGTCGAAATCGCCGCGCACCGGAATGTCCGAAGCGAGTCCGAATTGTTCGGTCGTCTGACCACCGTCCGAGCTGCGTTTGATGTCCCAAACACCCGAACCGTTGACGTTGCGGTAAACCGCCGCGTCGGAGCGTCCGTCGCCGTCGAAATCGCCGGAGACGAGTTTGTCATTGGCACCGCCGAAAGTCTGCGCCGAGAAGCCGTTGCTGTTCTGGATATACCAGGCGCCGTCGGTCGGGCGGAAGACAGCCATATCGACAATACCGTCGCCGTCAAAGTCGGCGCTTCTCGAATCGTTGCGAATCGTGCCGCGAATTTCGCCGCTCGGATTGCCGGTGCTGCCGACGACGACATAAGCGATGCCCATACGAAGCACCTGAACCTGCTGCGGCGTGACGGCAAAGGTCGCCGTAAAGTGTCTTTCCGTTCCGCCAAGCGTGCCGAAATCGTGAATCACGACCGTGCCGGAGCCGATGTCGGCAAGAATCTTCATCGAAGTCTGCGCGCTGGTCAGATTGTATTCGCCGTTGACGTCCGCCTGTGTTTCAGCGGCGTTCAGGAAAATCTTGATTTCGCCGCGGCTGGCAGCAGTCGCGCCGGTCATATGACCTTCAAAGAATCTGCCCTGTGCAGGAGACGGCGAAGGTGACGGCGAACTGTTTGGTGACGGGCTGGGGCTGGGCGAACCAGACGGCGAGCCGGTCGGGCTGGGCGAGGGCGAGCCGGTCGGTGAGCCGGTCGGGCTGGGCGACGGCGTCGCGCTGAAGGCGACGAACGTTCCCGAAAGAATCGTGGCGGCGCCGTTAGTAACGGTAATCGTCGAACCCGGCGTCACCACCGGAACATTCTGCCCGTTATCGCTGCGAAGTCTGAGTCTGCCTTCGTTGCTGCTGACGAACATCTGTCCCGCCACAGCATTGTTAACCGCAACGGTCAACATCGTTCCGTTCGGTAGATTGATCTGGCGCACGCGAACTTCCAATTCGACGCGGCTGCTGTGAAATTCATATTGAGCGAAACCGTTCGGCAAAACGCCGTTCAGCGTCGGACCGGTCAAACCGGCAAACAAATCTCCATTGCTGCCCGGCGACGGCGAAACGGTCGGCGAAGGATTCGGCGAGCCGGTCGGGCTGACACTGGGGCTGGGCGACGGCGAGCCGGTCGGTGAGCCGGTCGGGGAAACCGTCGGCGATACTGATGGCGAAGCTGATGGGCTGACCGTCGGCGACACGGTCGGCGAACCCGTCGGCGAACCGGAGGGGCTGACGCTCGGTGACGGCGAGCCGTTCGGCGAACCGGACGGCGTCGGCGTCGGCGTAACGACGCCGAAAACGCCGGAAACGACGGTCGTGTTTCCGTTCAACACCGCAACCTGATTTCCGTTGCCGGCAGGCGGAACGTTTTGACCGTTGTTCGTGTCGAGGCTGAGAAAAGCGCCGCTGAACTGATTGACCGTCATCTGTCCGACGACCGCGTTGTTCAATACGACGTTTAAAACCGTTCCCTGCGGCAGATTGACCGAGGACGCCTGCACGTCGAGGCGGCGCCTGCCGCTGTCGTCCGTGCGATGTTCGGCAAAACCGCCGGGAGTGACGCCGTTGATTGCCGGTCCGGTCAGCGAAGCCTGAATTCTGATGTCGCTCAGGTCATCAGCTTGAACGACCGTTTTATTTAAAGCGAACGGCAGGATCACCCATGCCAGCGCAAACAGCAGCACCCATGCATTTTTGAGCCGACTGCGCTTTTTTGTTCCTACTTGTTTCATATTTTTGATACCTTCCTTAACTACCTGTTTAATTCGTTTGTCTATCGTTTCTCGAATGCCTTTCAAGCTGATTTGCGGCTTTGAAATATGGCTTTCTGCTATACAGTGCTAAAAATAATTTGAAAAAGACAAAATTGATGAGATATTTTTCAAGTAAAAAGCCAACCGCTTTCGATTGGCTTTTTACTTATTTTTGAAAAGCGCCGGGAATTTATTCGGTGCAAATTTCCCGGTCATTCGGATAACACTCTTCGTTGCCCGTTAGCGCGCAATAGGCGTCAACTCTGGCTGTTTCCATTGTGATGTTTCTCGATTGCAGCCTACAATCCCATTCATATCCGGTTTCTTCGATTCGGTCTACTATTTGTGTCAGGGTCAGATTCGGCTGGGCGGATTTCAATAAACCGGCTATTCCCGCAACAATCGGCGTGGACATCGAGGTTCCCGACCACATAGCGTAACGCCCGCCCGGAACGGCGCTGATAATCTCTTCGCCGGGCGCGACGGTTCGCACCCAACGGTCTTGCTGTCTGCTAATAACATTAGCCATCGTCGAAAATGACGCCAGCTTGTCATAGCGCGTGCTTGCGCCGACGCTCAAAAGATTATCGTCGATACCGTTTGGGTCATCAGTGCCCGCGACAAAGCCGCGCTCGGCTGCCGGAAAGATTCTATCCGCGCCGTTATTAATCTGTCCGCCGTTGCCCGCTCCGGCGACGACTAAAAGTCTTCTATTATTAAGCTCCGGGAAAACCTGTTCTCCCGGGATGACAACATCATCACAGCCATTTAATAAATCGCGGATAAACCTGTTGCTCTGCGAAGCGAAATCTTTCGGATAGCCGAAGCTCACATTAATCACGGTCGCGCCGTTATTCGCCGCGAAAATCAGCGCGTCCTTAAAACGCCAGAGACTTCCTTCACCGCTGGCGTCGAGAATGCGAATCGGCATAATTTTGGCATTCGGCGCGGTCAGCGCAATAATGCCTGCAACGTGTGTTCCGTGCCCGTAAACCGAATCCTGGCGGAAATTGCCGACTTCGCTCGGGTCGTTATCATTATCGACAAAATCGTATCCGGGAACGAGCCTGCCGGCAAAAGCCGGATGATTTAAGTCTATGCCGGTGTCTAAGACCGCAATCGTTATGCCTTGTCCGGTTGAAATCGTATGAGCCTCTCTAAGTTTTATGACATCGGGAAAATACTGGCTGTTGTATCCCTTGCTGCTTCCGCCGATTGCCCACGAGCGCCCGATTGCCCACGAGCGCCCGAGCGTCCAGGGCAGTCCGCCACGTTCGACGAGGTTTAATTTTCTGTGCACTTCCGCCTGATGAACGCGCGCGTCGGCTTGCATCGCGGCAACAATTTCCAGCGTCGGCTGATTGGTGAGAGTACGGTCGATTTTCATCCGGTAAGTAGGTGGAGTTCCGACGCTTCCGAGGGGTGTAGAAATGAGTTTATACTGCACGGCTACTGCCGCTAAATCGTTTTGGTTATTGGGCTTCAGGTCAAGAAGAATTTCGTCCGGCTCGCAGTTGCAGTTCTCGTTCTGCCCGAAGCTGCTGCCCGAAATGATAAAAATCGAAAGCAAAACAAAATATGCTTTCAGCCAGTTATTTTCGATAAACGTATTCATTGCTGCCCTCACAAAATCAAATCCCTTGGACGTATAACCATTTACACAGTGCATCTGATTTTATCAAAAAGACATTTCGATAAAAAAATTTTCGTTAAATAATTTTTCGCTTAATTGTGGGTATTTATTTGCCTATCAGCGCAAACGGCGACCAGAAATAAGGATGAGCGTTTCGCCTGATAAAGCTGCGTTGTGCGATTTGTAATGCTTTAGATGTTTCTTTTCCTGCTTCGAGTTGCGTGTAAAATTCCCGCATCAGCTCGGTCGTCGCTTCGTCGTTGACCGTCCAGAGGCTCAAAACCAGAGACCGCGCGCCCGCCGTCAGAAATCCGCGCGCCAGCCCGAGAATTTCGTCGCCCGCAAAAATTTCGTTCAAGCCGGTTTCGCACGCGCTCAGCGTCACCAGTTCGGCGTTTAATCTCTGCGCGCAGATATCGCGCACGGTTACCCAGCCGTCGGCGAGATGCAGGCTCGAAAACAGAGGATTTTCCGGGCGAAACTGCCCGTGGCAGGCGAGATGCAGAGCGTCAAACTGCGGCGCGTTTTTGGTGTAAGCCTCGAAAGTCGCCGCTTTGCCGGAGAAAGTTTTCGCTTTTGGGAAAATTTTTTCGAGCGTTTCGATTTCGCGGTTGACGAGCGGAATTTTCTCGTCGGCAAAGCCGATCAGCAAAGCGTTTTTGATTTTTCGCGTCGGCTTTTCTTCTAAAAACTGCCAGACCGTCGCGCTCGGCGCATAAGTGACTTTTCGCTTTTCAAGCAAATATTTTTCGTTGCGCGCGCGCAAGGCGTGAAACGGAACGTAATGCAGCACGCCGACCGGAACAATCGTCAAATCGCGGTTTTCCAGCAGATTTTCGAGCGGTTTGACCAAATAAGCGTAAAGCTTCGCCAGATAAAAATCGGCGCGTTTTTTCAGCTCGTCAATAAATTTTCCGAGGCTTTTCGCGCCGTAACGCAGCGCGCCGAATTGAAACTGCAAGCCTTCGAGAAACGCGAAAATTTGCGTTTCTTTCGCTAAATCTTTAACGAAATGAATTTTTTTGTTCGTGATGACAAACGCCGACAGACAATTATCGAAACTGACAAATTCGATTAAGGCTTTTTCGCCGCCGATTTGTTTTTGCAGCTTGGCAAAATCGAAAGATTCGCCTTTGGCGGCGGAGTTTTCGCCCGTGCTTTCGATTTGCCGCAAAACGTCGGCGATTTGTTTTTCGCGCTTTTGCGCTTCGGCTTGCAAATTGGCGATTTCCGCCTTTTCGGCGCGGCTCAGACGACTGTAAAACCAGTTTAATTCTTCGCGCAGGGCTTCCAGTCTTTTGGTCAGCTTCGTCGAAGCCGTGTTTTTCGAAAGCTTTAGGTTTCCGTCGGCGATTGATTCCGCCAGCGAGCGCGAGCGCGCTTTTTCAATCATCAGAAACGCCGCTTTGATTTTATTTTCCGCCAGATAAATGCGCGCCAGATTTTCAAACGGCGCGAGCTTGTTTGCCAGAAACGCCATCCGAAATTCTTCCGCCGGAAGCGGCGAGCGCAGCGTTTCAATCAATTTAATCGCTTTTTTAAAAAACTTTTCGGCTTGTCTTACATCGCCTTTTTGCCGGAATAATTTTCCGAGCGAGTTGAGCGCGAGATGGACAATCTGCGGCTGTTCTCTTTTCGCCGCGCCGGTAAACACTTCGTTCAAAAGAGTTTCCGCTTTTTCGAAAGCCTCCAGATTTCTTAAGGCTTCGGCTCGAATCCATCCGTTCATTAATTGATGGCGCAGATTCTCGCTGCCGGCGAGCAAATTTGCCGCTTCGCCCGCCAAATCGAGCGCTTTTTTAAACTTTCCCTGTTCGATTTCCAGATTGGCTTCGGTTAGTTTGACGACCGCCGCGCCGACCTTGTTTTTTTCCCGGCTGTAAAGCTGCGCGGATTTTTTTAATTGCCGGCGCGCCTGTTTAGTCTCGTTCAAACCGGCTGCCGCGCGTCCGAAATTTGCCCGCGCCCGCGCTTCTTCGCCCTGGAGTTTCAATTTGCGGAGTTCTTCGGTGACTTTTTCGTAAATCGAAAAGGCTTCTTTTGCCAGATTCAATTCGAGATAGATGTCCGCGATTTCCAGTTCGGCGATTGCGGTTTGATGCGGCATTTCCAGCGTTTCGTAAGTTTGCCGCGATAGCTCCAGCGACTTTAAGGCTTCGCTGAACCGACCGCGAAAAAGCGCGAGATTGCCCTGGCTTGCTTTGATTTCCGCTTCGGTCACGAGCATTTTCGATTCCCGCGCATTTTGCAAAGCGGAAGCGTAGAATTTTTCCGCTTTTTGAAAATCGTTGAGCTCGGTATAGGTGTTGGCAAGCCCGTTTTCAGCCATCGTCAGCCACGTTTTTTCGCCCGTTTTCAAAAAACGACGGCGTGCCGAAAGACAATATTTTTCCGCCTGCGTGTGCATTTCGCGGCGCGAAACGATATTGCTCAGATTCATTTCAATCTTGCCCGCCGCCAGCTCGTCGCCGTATTTTTCAAAAATTTTCAGCGTTTTTTTGCTCGTTTCAATCGCTTCGTCATAGCGACCGAGCATCGCCAGCGCGATGAGCTTGGCGACCTGCGTCTGCGCCGCGTCGTGTTCCTTGCCGGTTTGAAAGAAAATCGCCGCCGCGCGGTCGAGATTTCTGACGGCGGATTCGAGCCTGCCGCCGGTTAATTCGGCAATGCCCGAAACCCAGTACGAAAGCGCCGAAATTTCTTCGTGCGGATTGATTTTGACGAGAGTTTTTAAGGCTTTCGCCGCCTTCTGCGCTTTAATCGGCTCGGTCGTCCACGCCGCGTAACAAATTTTCTTTAAAGCAACCGCAAGTTTGACGTCCGCGTGTTTATTATTTTCACTCAACAGGCGCTTTCGCCCGGTCTCGCTTTCGGCGGAAATTAATTTTTCGGCTAAATCGGCGCGGAGCATATAGTAAAGATATTAACAATAAGAAAAATTCACCACAAAGAGGCAAATAACGTTAAGAGAAAATGAAACCACGGATTTACGCAGATAAAGCAGGCTTTGCGGCTGGATGAGAAAAAGATTTTATGCTGTTCATCAAAGCGCTGAGCCTGCTCTACCGAGCAGTAAAGCCTGCTTTGAATTTCCCTTTGTGTTCTTTGTGTCCCGGCGGTGAAAATTCCCCGTGCCGAACGCGCGCGCCGTTTAAATAAAAAAATGGCGAAAAGTCGTGCAACTTTTCGCCTTCCAGTTTTCCCTATTCTTCCCTTGAAGTTCGTCTTAACTCAATTGAAGCTCGTCTTAATTTAATTCCAGACCGGCAATTTCGATTTCTCTGTCCGCCGCCTGCAAAACCAAATCGTATTTTCCGCCCGGAATATCCGTGAATTTGAATTCGCTCAGCTCGCCGGCTTTCGCCTGAAAATCGCCGAGCTTTACAGTGCAGTTTGAAAAACCTTCGCCTAAAATCTGTCCCTGCACCTGAAAGCCGTTTTCGTCTTCCGAGATTCTCAGGTCGATGGCGTTGTCGCCCGCCTGAAAAAGCATCTGCCGCGTTTGCGAGAGCGTCGCGGAGCGTTCGCCGAACGCTGCCTGCGAGCCTGATAAATCCATCTGCAAAACCGCGAGAATTTTCTGCACCAGCGATGTTTTCGGCTCGGCGGCGCGTGTGCGGAAGATATTTTTCGCCCATTTGACCGAATCGGCGGGTGCGTCAGCCGATTCGTCCGTCTGTATCAGGTGAATAATCTTGTTGATTAACTCGTCGTTTGAATTGTTGCTCATTGCTAAAATCATTTTTCTCAACCTCACAATCTAACAGTGCGAGCCTGAGCAGGAAAAAGACACCGGCTTGAAAAAAGTTTTCAGATAGTTTTCAGAAGAATTGCAGGAAGTTGCGGAAAGCGCCGGAAAGCTGCACGAAGTTAAATTACTTTGTAAACACTCGACGCTGTGAAACTCTTGGCAACAATTTACAACTATCCGCAACTATCCGCAACTTTCTGTAACTCTCGGCAACTATTTCGTAAGAATCTTCGCCAGTTTCTGCAAACATCTGGAACGCATCGGGCTGATGCTGGTTTCGCCGACGCCGATGGCTTCGGCAACTTCGGCATAGCTTGCCGCCGTGTCGCGCAGGTAAATCATCGAAAGAATTTTCCGGCAGCGTTCCTCCATCTGTTTGAGCGCCGTGCGAATCTGGTGCTGTTCTTCCATCTGAATCAAAACCGCGTCGGCAAGCGGCGACGAATCGGGCAGGCTCGCCATTTCCTCAGCCATTTCCTCTTCGGTGTCGGGCGAATAAAAACCTTTTTCGCCGCGCACGACGCGCCAGGTTTTAAATTTTGCGGTCGTCACCAGCCACGAGCGGAGTTTGTCCGGCTGCTCGATTTCGTCGAGCTTTTCAAACAGTGTCAAAAAAACTTCCTGAAAGACATCCGCCGTTTGTTCTTCCGATAATCCGGCGCGGCGCGGAATGGTTGAAATCAGGCGCTGGTAGCGGTCAACCAAATCGTTCCAGGCAGTTTCGTCGCCGCGCCGGCACGCCTGCAAAAGCTCGGCGTCCGATTTTGCCAGAGATTTCGCCGAAAATTCCGATTCCGTTTTTTTCAAAACCGTTTCACTCACTAAGTTCTGATTTTGAAATAGGATAAAAAAATAAGCAACAGGCGACATCGATTTTGTCACCCGTTGCTTATTTTCAGAGCAAGCTTACCGACTATCAGTGAGCCGTCGCCGTCATAATCGCCGGAAACAGGTTTATCGCCTGCGCCGCCGAGAACGAGAGTATCAAAGCCATTTCCGTTTTTGATATACCAGAAACCGGCTGACGGGCGATAGACGGCAATGTCCTCGACTTCGCCGCCGTTGAAATTGCCGTGATGCGAGAAGCTGCGGATTTGCCCGCGAATCTCGCCGCCCGCGTTGTTCGCCGTGCCGATGACGACATACCACAGATTATTGCGAAGCTGCTCGACCTGCGCCGCCGTTACGGTAAACGTTCTGACCGGAATATTGCCGGAAGTTCCGCCGACTGTTCCGAGATCGAAAATGACCGCGCCGTTTTCGCCGCTCGCCGCCGGACCGTTAATCGTGGCGGTCGCGTGGGACGGGCAAGACGCTCGAAAGCTTACAGTTCCAGCCGGCAAATAAATCTTTAAGCCTAAAATGTTCTGAAAGTTTATTACAGATTTAAAACCTTTACTATAGAAAATTTCCGCAAGACGGCTGATTTTACAAAATTTTACAAAAGCATAAAGATACGCGCGCCGCCAGCCGGCAAGCTTTAGAAAAGTATCGCGGAAGATAAAATATTTTTATTAAAACTCATATAAGAAATTTTATTGACAATCAAATTATATATAAGTGACAATAATGCGTATCTGCTTTACAAACAATTGACTGTTTATTTACGAGCGCGCTGATTCAGGCTCTCCGATTTCCGAAAATTTCGTATCGACCCGTTCCCGTTTATTCTTTGGCGGGCGGCGCGAGAGTCGATTATAAGGAGCGTGCGCGTGCACGAAGGAAGAAATTATGAAAAAACAAAGACTTCTCGGAATTAAATTTTACCGGGCGTTCGCCGTTCTATTAACGCTGCTGTTCGCAATGGTTTGGATGCCGGCGGCGCTGAAAGCTCAGACCCGAACCGAGTATCGCGCCTTCTGGGTCGATACTTTCAATACTTTGCTCAATAATCACAATGACGTCGTCACGGTCGTCAACAACGCAAAGGCGGCGAAAGCCAACGCCTTGTTCGTCCAGGTGCGGCGGCGCGGCGACTCGTGGTATTTGAATTCGCTCGAACCTTTGGGCGACAGGACGCCGATTCAACCCGGCTTCGACCCGTTGCAGGACATAATCAACGAGGCGCACGCGGGCGGCATCGAAGTTCACGCTTTCGTCATTATGAGCGCCGTCTGGGGACGCGCGCCGAATCTTTTTCCGCCCGAAAATCCGAATCACGTTTTCAATCTGCACGGCGGCTTCAACCCGGCGACGAACACGATTACGCCGGGACCGGACAACTGGCTGACGCGGACGCTGCTGCCCGATAGCAGCGCGTCGCAGATTACCTATCAGGGACATCGTTTCGGCAGCGATTTCTGGGTCGATTTCGGGCATCCCGCCGCCGCCGAATATACGGTTAACGTCATCAACCATCTGGTCACGAACTATGACATCGACGGGCTGCATCTCGACCGCATCCGGTATCCCGAAATCAACATCACCGGGCAGACGCCTTCGACCGGAACGAACGTCGGTTACAATTCGACGAGCATCGAGCGTTTTCAGCGTTACTACAATATCCCAATCGGTTCGACGCCGCCCGCGGCGAATAATCCGCAGTGGAACCAGTGGCGGCGCGACCAGGTGACGAATGTCGTGCGCCGCGTTTATTTAAACGCGCTCGCCATCAAGCCGAATTTAAAAATTTCCGCCGCGCTTATCGCTTTCGGCGGGATGGGTTCGACGGAAGCTTCGTGGAATTCCGCCGAAGCTTACTGGCGCGTTTACCAGGATTGGCGCGCGTGGACGCAGGAAGGCATTATCGACATCGCCATCCCGATGGTTTACAAGGCGGAACACACCGCTACAGTCCGCCCGCAATACGACCAGTGGGACGCGTGGCTGCGCGGACATCTCTATAACCGCGCCGGAATGATGGGACAGGGCGCGGCAAACAACGCCGTCGAAGGCACGCTTCGACAAACGCGCCGGACGCTTTTGCCCGCTTCCGGCACGAACAATCTGAGCGGAATTATTTTCTTTTCGATGGCGACATCCAACATCGCCGTAGCCAATAACCCGTTTGCGATTCCCTCGCCAATCACGACGCCCGCGCGTCCTTTCGCCGAATTTGCGTCCGGCTTAACGACGGGCAAATCGGTCAACGGCGCGACTTTATACGAGCCTGCCGGGCTGACGCCGATTTTCAGCGATGCGGCGCAAATTCCCGTTTTCCCGTGGAAAGCTGCGCCGACGCTCGGGCACATTAAAGGCGAAGCGCGTCGAGCCGACAATACGCCGCTCGACACCGGCGCAGTGACCATCAAAAATCTCGACGATAATACGACGCGCACGGCGGCGACCGACGGCGGCGGATTTTACGGCGGCGTTGATTTGACACCGGGACGCTATCTGGTCAAAGCGGTGCTTGGTCAGGACGTGCTTTATTCGTGCGTCGCCAATGTCACGCCCGGCTCGGTCACGACGGCTGATTTAGGCGCGGAAACGGTCGCGCCGGTCACGACGGCTTCGCTCGCGCCTGCCGCGCCGAACGGCTCGAACGGCTGGTATACGACGGACGTCACGCTCAGTCTCGCGGCGACCGACAATTGTTCGGGCGTCGAAAGAACGGAATATTCAACCGACGGCGGAGCAAACTGGCAGCCTTATGCGGGCAGTATTTTCATCAACCGGGAAGGAACGACGACGATTTTGTATCGCTCAAGCGACCGCGCGGGCAATGTCGAAGCCAACGGCAGCACGATTGTCAATATCGACAAAACCGCGCCGACATTTCAGCTTGAAGCAACGCCGACGCGCATCTTTCCGCCGAACGGAAAACCGGCGACGGTTAAATTAACCGGCAGCGCCTCCGATACGACTTCCGGTCTCGCGCAGGTCAGTTACACGGTGACGGACGAATACGGAACGCCGCTGACCGTTCCGACGCGCGCGCTGGGCGGCAATTCGGCAAACTGGATAGACAATCTGATTATCGAAGCCAGCCGCCACGGGGATGATTCGGACGGTCGCTTATACCGCGTCACGGCGACTGTCACCGACGCAGCCGGTAATACGACCACGGCATCGGTTGACATCATCGTGCTGCACGACCGGCGACCGTAGCCGAATTTCTCGGAACAAAGGAGATGAATTAATACTAAAACTAATTCATCTCCTTTATTGCTTTTAAATTACGGCTTTACAAAAACATTGGGCGCATACGCTCTTATAAAGTCTCAATCAAACCCGCCGCCTCTTTATCTAAAAACCAGCGGCAGTTTCCGTTTTCCGGTTTGATTAAGCTTGAAGGCAAATCAATTGTCTCAGCCGAAAGAACTTTTTTTATCATCGCGGCTTTCTTTGCGCCGGTCACTAAAAACAAAATATTTTTTGCCGAGTTAATGGCGCGAAACGTCAGCGTCAGCCGATTCGCGTTTAGTTTTTCGACGAAGTTTGCCGTCACGAGTTTTTCCGTTTCGCTTAACGCCTCTGTCCGGGGAAACAGCGAAGCCGTGTGCCCGTCCTCGCCGATGCCGAGCAGAATCAAATCGAAACGCGCGTTTTTGCCCAGAGTTTTTCTGATAGTTTCTTCATATTCAAACGCGGCTTTTTCCGCCTCGATTTCGCCGCGCAGGCGAAAAACATTTTCCGCTGGAAGCGGAACGCGAGAAAGCAGAGCCGCATTCGCCATTCGATAATTGCTTTCCGCGTCCTCAGGCGCAACGCAGCGTTCGTCGCCGAAAAAAACGAGCGTTTTTGTCCAATCAATCCTGTTTTTAAATTCGCCGGAAGCGAGGAGTTTATAAAGCGCTTCGGGCGTCGAGCCGCCAGCCAGCGCGATTGAAAATTTATCTTTTGCCTGCAAAGTTTCCGCAGCGATTTTGACAATTAATCGCGCGGCGGCTTCGTTGAGCGCCGCGCCATTCGGAAAAATTTCAACTTCGCAGTTTTTTGTCGAGGCTTTCATAAAACTAAAATTTTGAATCGCGATTTTCTGAAATTTCAAATCTTAAATCTCAAATCTCAAATCTCAAATCTCAAATTCCGCCACGACCGGCGCGTGGTCTGACGGGCGTTCCGCGCCGCGCGGTTTTCGGTCAATCCAGCAAGCCGTGCATTTTTCCGCCAGGCTGCGCGAAGTCCAGATGTGGTCGATGCGCAAGCCCTGATTTTTGAAAAACGCGCCTTCGCGGTAATTCCACCACGAATAAAGTTTTTCGTCGCCGTTCAGCTGGCGGAAAACATCGACCAAGCCCCACTGTTTGACGTGATGAATCGCCGCGCGCTCCGGCTTGGAAAAATGCAGCTTGCCTTCCCAGAAACCGACGTTCCAGACATCGCGTTCATCGGGCGCGACGTTAAAATCGCCGCACAATAAAACGTCGGAATCTTTCCGGCAGGTTTCATCGAAAAAACGACGCAGCCGTTGCAGCCAATCCAATTTAAAAGTGAATTTGTCCGTCCAAAGCTCCGTCCCGTTGGGAATGTATGTGTTGACGATGCGCACGCCGTTGACGGTCGCGGCAATCAGGCGTTTCGGCGCGTCCTCAGCGTCGTCAGGAAAATTCATCTGCACGTCTTCGAACTCGAAAGGCGACAGAATCGCCACGCCGTTGTAGGATTTCTGACCGAGAAAAATCGAATTGTAACCGGCTTCGAGAAAGACGGCGGCGGGAAATTTGTCGTCCGTGCATTTGGTTTCCTGCAAACACAAGGCGTCGGGCTTATGTTTTTCGAGCCAGTTCAAAACCTGTTCGAGACGAATGTTGATGGAATTTACATTCCAGGTTGCGATTTTCATAACATTAAACAAGCGATAAGCGCCGCGCGTCGGGCGACATCGGAAATCAAAATATGTTCGCCTAAAGTGTGCGCGCCGTCGCCCGTGACGCCCAAACCGTCAAGCACCGGAACGCCGAGCGCGGCGACAAAATTTCCGTCCGACGCGCCGCCGACCTGCGTTTCGCCGAACTCGTAATTCATCTCGAAGGCGATTTTTCGAGCTTTTTCGTAAAGCTCGATTATATCGTCGCTTCGTTCGAGCGGCGGGCGATTCAAGCCGCCTTCGATTTCGATAGAGACGCGATTGTCGAAGGATTCGAGCGTTTGAATTTCGCCCAAAATTCTTTCCGCTTCGCTCAACGCGCTAAAACGCACGTCGACTTCCATCTCGGCAAATTCGGGAATGACATTGGAAGTCGTGCCGCCCTTTATCGTGCAGACATTGACGGTCGTGCCTTTTTCCGGCGCGTTTAAGGCTTGCAGCTTTTGAATTTGTTTCGACAATTCCAGAATCGCCGACGCGCCCTTTTCCGGCTCTAGCCCGGCGTGCGCGGGAATGCCGCGCGCTTTAACGTTTAACCAAGCCGTGCCTTTGCGCCCGGTTTTCGCTTTCCCCTTTGCCGACGGCTCGCCGACCAGACAAAACGCGGAATTTGCCGCCTCGGCTTCGACCAGCGCGCGTCCCGTCCGGCTGCCGACTTCTTCGTCGCAGGAAAGCAGAATCGTGATTGGAAGCGCAGGCTTCAAATTCAATTCGGAAAAAGCGCGGCAGATTTCCAGAATCAAAACGCAGTTCGCCTTCATATCGAAAACGCCGCAGCCGTAAAATCTGTCGTCTTCGATGCGCGTCGGATTTTTTTGGAAGCTTCCGCGCGGGTGAACCGTGTCGGTGTGACCGAGCAGCAAAACCGGCTTTTCGACCGGATTTTCAAAGGCGCGAAGGACGAGATGCTCGCCGCAGCCTTCGCGAAAAATTCGCTCGATGCGGGAAATGCAGGCGATATTTTCGCTTTCCCCGACCAAATAATCGACGGCGCGGCGACTGCCTTCGACGTCAAAGGAAGGCGATTCGATTTCGACGAAACGATGAATCGAATCCAGAATATCGCGCTCTCGGCTTTGAAAAAATTCGAGCAGTTTTTGTGCGTTCATGCGGATTTAGAAAGTCGCGTCCTTAATGTCGTTTTTCTGCGCGTATTTTTCGGCTTCTTTCCGGTTTTTGAAAACGCGCACGACATCGTATTCAAACATCTCGAATTTGCCGCCGACGCCGACCGCCAGCAGCGGGCGCGCGACCATTCCGCGATTTTCCGGGCAGAGATTCAGCAGCGCGATACGCTTTTTGACGTTTTTATCCGCCCTCTGCGCGACCGGATACGAAACGACGCGAATGACCCGGCAGTTCGGCGGATTGACGACATTTGTTTTTTCCTGCGCTTGAGCCTGCGCCGAAAAACCGAACAAAATCAGCACGGCGAGCGTCGCAAAGAAAGCGAATTTATTTTTCATAATTTAGAATTTGACTGACCGAAAACCTGATTCAGCAGCGCGCCCATCCGGTAGCCCGCCAGCGCCAGCTGCCGCTGCGAAACCTGAAAAGCGTTTTTCTTATAACGCGCCGTCGGCGTTTGATAGCGAACGAGGGCGGGCGAAAAGACTTCGGTCATCGCCAGCCGAAAGCTTTCTTTCTGCCAATCGTCGTATTTTCCGATATTCAGCTGATTCGACATCTTCGCCGCCCGGTATTTTTTCGTTATTTCGCGCGCGATTTCCGGAATAAAATCCGTGTCGCACGCGTCGCCGCGGGGCGTGTTGCGGACGATTATCGAATCCCAGAACCAGTGCAGATTTTCCTGCCGGTTGCGCGGCGTGTCTTTCGGCGTCAGCAGAAATAAATTTCCGCCCTGGTCGCCTTTCGGCTCAAGCTCGGTGAGGCGCGCCGAGGTGTGCAGAGGCTGATGCAAATCGCCGATTAAATGCATAATCCACGCCAGCGCAATCGCCTTTTCGGCGTCCGGCGCGGAATCGTCGCGCAAAACCTTATCGAATTCAATCAATTTCTCGACCGCCTTGCCGCCGTCCTCGCTCGGATTCGGCAAAATCCTGATTTGACCGTTTTCGACGCGCCAGAAAGTATCGGAATAATGCCAGTTTCCCTTGTGATACTTGCCGTAGCGAACTTTAAAATCGCGGTCGCGCACGATGTCCGCCCAAGTCGCCGCAATCATAAAATGCTCCATCTGCCGCACCGCCGGCGAACGGGCGTCGCCCATAAAAAATGCGCCTAAATGCGAATCTTCGGGCGCGTTCTGCAAAATTTTCGAAACGCGCTCGCGCGCCGGCGGCGTCAATTGCTGCCACGCGATATAAGCGGTCGTTTTATGCCCGACATCATCCCAAGCCAGGGCGGAAAGCGGGAAAGTCAAACAAATCAAAAACAAAATCCCGGCGAATTTTTTTAACATTTTCTGGTTTCTCCTGAATCGTCTGGGAAGATTTTAGCGAAGTTATGGAATTAGAAAAAGCCGCAGCGCCGGTTTTCTTTTCCGCACGGCGGTTTGCAGAGATTTGCCGGGCGTTCGCCGGAGGCAAATTTTATTTGAAATAATTCCTCAAATAAACAGCAAAAACCTTTGTCAGAAGCGTCTAATAAACAGTTCGCCGCGAGAAAGCGAGCGAGGTAACAAGGAGTGAAATTATAATGCAGGCAATTTTAGAACAAAATTATATCGCCGACACGCTGATTAATCGCACCAGCGATGCTTTCGGCGGCAAAATCGGAATCGTAGCAAAAATTTTCGGATGCTGGCACAAGGAATTGAGCCGCCCGTTTGCGGATAAAAACAAATCGTACCGCGCCTGTCTGCACTGCGGCGCGCGCAAAAGATTCGACGCCGAAACATTAAAAACTTTCGGACCGTTTTACTATCCCCCAGCAATATCGCCGGTCAACAATGGGCGATTTAACTAAACCTAGCCATCTTTCCTTCCTAAAATTATACCTACCCGGCGCGGCGCAAATGCCGCGCATTTTTTTGGAATTAAGAAAGATAGTAAGTACCCGACAAAAGCCTTCGCTTTAAATTTAAAGCGAAGGCTTTTTCTAATTTCCCGTTTTACCTTTTGGAGATTAACCGAGAAAACCTCTGAATTTTTTCGCGTTTGCCTGGTAATTCGGAAAGACTTTATCCAGATTTTTATTGCCGAGATGCCTGGCGGAGACTTCGGCGAAGACGTCGCGGAAATCGGTCGTCACGGCGAGGTCGCGTCCTTCGTTGAGCTGGTCGGGTTTTAAGCCTTTCCAGTCGCCGTAGACTTTTCCGCCTTTGACCGAGTTTCCGAGAACGAACATCGCGTTGCCGTGCCCGTGGTCGGTGCCGTTCGTGCCGTTCTGACGGGCGGTTCTGCCGAATTCCGACATCGTTAAAATCACGACGTCGTCCATTCGCTGACCTAAATCCGTCGCCAGCGCGGCGATGCTGGCGCCGAAATCGCGGAGCAGGTTGGCGAGCTGACCGCGCGCGCCGCCTTCGTTGGCGTGCGTGTCCCAGTTGAGTCCGGGCGTATCGGTGAAGGCGATTTCCAAACCGACGTTTGCCTTAATCAATTGCGCGATTTGGCGGAGCGAGCGAGCGAACGGCGTGTTCGGATAAACCGCGCCGTTTTCCGGTTTGAACTGCGCCGGATTTGCCTGTTTCAGAAAATTGACGGCTTCGAAAGTTTCTTTTCCGGTTTCGCCCAAGCCGTCTTTCGAGTTTTCCTGCCAGATGCCTTCAAAGCCGCCCGCCACCGATTGCGTGTAAACGCCGGCTTTGATGGAAAAATCCGCGAGATTCGTCAGCGCGACGGTCGGCGCGCGACCGATAAGCGAGCGCGGAATCTGGGTCGTCATCGAAACGGCGCGAAACGGCGAATCTTTATCGCTTTTGTTCGTCTGCAAAACGCGGTTCAGCCAGCCGTCGCGCGTGGATTTGACGCCCGGCGTGCCGGATTCCATATAATCCTGCGCGTCGAAATGCGAGCGCGTGTTGTCGGGCGAGCCGACCGAATGAAGGACGGCAAGCTGTTTGTTTTTCCAGAAAGCTTCCAGCGGTTTGAGCGACGGGTGAAGACCGAAATAGCCGTCCAGATTTATCGCGCCTTCCGGCTTATGCGGACTTTGAATGGCGATGCTGCGGCGCAGCTCGTAATAATTATCTTCGCCGTAAGGCACGACCATATTCAGCCCGTCAACCGCGCCGCGCTGAAAAATCGTTATCAGGATTTTCTTTTTGCCTTTCGCGTCGGCGAGCGTCTGCGCGTCGGCAAATTGGCGCAGAAAATTCGGCGCCGCCGACATCAGACCGAAACTGGCGAGAGCGATTCCGCTCGATTTTAAAAAATATCTTCTATCCATAATTACAGCTCTTGAAAGTGTTCGGGATTTTCCGAAAGAAATCCGTTTGGCTGTTTATTTAGACGCGCAAAAATTTCGTTTGGTCACTTTTATTTTCGAAATTGACCTTTGACCTTTGACCTTTGACCTTTGATTTTCGGATAATTCTCTCGAACTTTATTTTCGTTGGTTGATTTTATGAAAGAACAGCTTATCCAGATTATTGTCGAGCGATTGACGCGCGATGAAGAAAAACTGCGCGCGGATTTTAACGCCGACAAAGGCGTCCGAACGAAATTCGCCGCGATTGACAATCTTTTTCCCGAAAGCGTGGCGCGGCAAATTTACGAAGCTTATCCGCCGCTCGAAGAAATGCGGCTTTTAGACAGTTTTCGCGAGAAAAAATACACTTCGAAATCGCTGGATAAATTTAATCCGCTGATTTCCGACGCGACTTTTGCGTTTCAGGATAAAAGAGTGATTGACATCGTGGCGCGAATTACGGGAATCGAAGACGCCGTCGGCGACCCGCATCTTTACGCGGGCGGCATCAGCGCGATGGCGGGCGGGCATTTTCTGAACCCGCACATCGACAATTCGCACGACCACGAGCAGAAAAATTATCGCGTGCTGAACTTGCTTTATTATTGCTCGCCGGACTGGAAAACGGAAAACGGCGGCAATCTCGAATTGTGGAACGACGACGTGACCGAAGCGGTCGAGATTCCGAGCTTTTTCAATCGCCTGGTTTTGATGGCGACCAACGAAAAATCCTGGCATTCGGTCAATGAAGTAAAAACTGACGGAAGGCGCTGCTGCGTTTCCAATTATTACTTTTCGCCGCATTCGCCGAACGGTTACGAAACGACGCACGTCACGTTTTTCAAAGCGCGCCCCGAACAAAAACTGCGCAGAATCGTGACGACCGCCGACGGCTATCTGCGCACCGCTTTGCGAAAAGTCGTCAAACAAGGCTTGGCGAAAAAGGATTTATACGAGGGCGAGAAAGAGAAATAGCCGCGAAAAGTCGCCGGAAATTTTGCCCGCGAATAAACGCGAAAAGCCGCGAAATAAGAATTAAGAAAATCAGCCGCGAATAACAGGAATTAATTATTTCTTTCATTCCTGTTATTCGCGGCTGATTTTCTTTGGCGTTTATTCGCGGGCAATTCTTTTATTGTCTTTGAAACTCAGGCGAGCCGAGAATCAAGCCGACGACCTTAAAAACTTCGACGTTTCCGCTCGGTTGCAGCAGTCGCGCCTGCCCGCCCTGCCCGCGTCTGCCCTGACCGCCGCCGGCAATCATCGAGTCGTCCGTTTCGTCTTTGACTTCAGCGATTTTCGGTTCGACCAAAGGTTTTTCGAGCTGTTTCAAAAGCATCGTTTTGGTTGCCGCCGAAACTTCGCCTTCCAGAATTTCGGCGATTGCTTTGTCGAGAATTTCCGGTTTCGTTTTCGCCTCGAATTTCTTTAAATCGACGCGCGTCTGCGGAATCCGGTTGGAGACAAGCGCGACGGCAAAATTCATTCTTTCCAAAAGCGCGCCCGTGTTGACCCAATCTTCCGCCGTGTCCGGATAGCCGGTCGGCGCTTGATAGCCGTAAGGAATTTCGCCCATTTTGTTTATCAGAGCCAGCAGCGCCGGGCTGGAATTCGTGTCCGCGCCGACGGCGCGAAGCGCGCTGATTGCCAGCTCGAACGGCGTTTTGATTTTCGCGCGATAATTTTCCGGCGCGAAAAATTCCCGGTCGTTGAAAAGGGCGCGAAGCGTGGTTTTGATGTCGCCTTCCGATTTTTGGAAAGCCTGCGCGACGCGATTGACTAAAGCTTCGCTCGGTTTGTCGGAAACGAATTTGACGGCTAATTTGCGGGCGATAAACTTCGCCGTCGAAGGATGTTTGACGAGAATCTCGATCACCTTCAAACCGTCTTTCATTCCGCCTTCGTTCACTTTCTGACCGAGCACGTTTTTCTCGCCCTTTTCGTGCCAGCGGTCGTTGAAATAAAACTCGCCGCTTTCGATGTCTTCGGGCACGCCCGCCATTTTTTGCAGGCGGTCGAGCGCGCCGCTTTCGCGGTCGTTAATCATATTGGCGGCGGCGCGGCGATAACCGCGCGGGTCGGCAATCGTCCAGCCGGTAAAGGCTTTCGCCACTTCGACGATGTCTTTCTGCGTGTAGCCGCCTTCGACACCGAGCGTGTGCAGCTCCATCAGTTCGCGCGCGTAATTTTCGTTGATGCCGCGCTGCCGGCGGTTGTTCATCATTTGCTTGGCGCGTTCAAAGCGCTGGTCGATTTGCGCGTCGGTTAAGCCGCGCTCGCGCAATCTTTCGCGCTGGCGCTCGTTTAGCTGACCGTTTCGCACGGCGCGCTGCAAAACGCCGCCCGCGGCGCGATTGTTTCCGGCTTGCGCGTTCGGCGAGACGGATTGAAAATTGTCGAGGTAAAAAAGCATCGCCGGATGCTGCGCCGTGCCCGCGAGCAAATCTTTAAAACTGCCCAGAGCGTTTTTGCGAATCACGTCGCGTTCATACGACGGAATGTACCAGCGCACGGCGGCTTTGCCCGAAAAGACGTTGAAATGATTTGCCCAGAAATCCGTCATCACTTCCTGCAACTGGCGCTCGGAATAAACGCCGCGCAGAACGCGCGCGGAAATCTGCTGCTGCATAATCTGGTTTGCCGGTCGCAAATCGTATTGCTCGTAGAGCCCGCGCAGCTTTTCCTGTCGCGCCTTGCGGTCGGCTTCGGTCATTTCCATCGGCGGCTGCGGCTGGTCGGCGCTCGGCATTTGATTGTTCTGCGCCTGATTCTGCGCGTTGTTGCGCCGCCCGCCTTCCAGCATTCGCAGCAAAGCGTTTCCGTTCGGATATTTGGCGAAAATCCGGGCGGTCGTCATATCGAGAATTTCAAATCTTTTCAGTTTCGCTTCGACCGCCGCATCGTTAATCGTCGCCGGATTCAATTGCTGCTCGATGTATTTCTGCAAACCTATGGACTTCACTTTTTCGACATCGCCGGGACGCGCGCCGAAACCGAGACGGTTTAGAACGTGCAGAATTTTCTGGTCTTCGGTCAATGCCTTGCGCTTTTCTTTCGTGTCGCCGCCGACCGCGAAAACGGGAACTGCCAGCGCCAGAAGAAGCACGAGCGAAATGAATCTGTAAAATAAGGAGAAGTTTCGTTTCATTATTTTTAGCCTCAAAAACTTTTTATGATTGCGCGGGCTGATTAAGCCTTATCTGAAAGTTTAGATGCGATTCGATACGTAAAAGCCGAAGAAATTTCAAAGGCGGAAACGGGCGCGCTTCCGCCTCGATATGTTTTGAAAGCAACGAACCGCGAACTTTATCTCATCTTAAAAATCGTATTTTTCCAAACTTTAAGCTAATATTAAAACGATTTCCATACTGTCCGAGGAATTAAACATAATGAAACGCATTTTTTCTACTTTCGTATTTTCCGCCGCTTTCGGTGTCTTTTTCGCCTTGTCCGCTTTCGGGCAAAATCTGACTTTCAGCGACTTGAACGCCGCTTACACCTTCGATTTGCCCGAAGCGACGTGGAAACAGACCGTCAAACCGAACGCCGGAAGCGCAGCGGTCGAATACGTCTACGGCGACCGCCGCGACGGTCATCTCGAAGTTCGCAAAATCACGATTACGGCGGGCGAGCTTTTATCCGACGTTATTTTGCGCGAGCAGGAACAGAAGCTGCAATTTCTGCCCGGCTACGTCTCCGGAAAAGAAGAAAATTTTGCCGGCGCGCTGAAAGGCAAGGTTTTTAATTTTGAATACGTGCGTTCGGGCAGAAACATCAGCGGCAGATATTATTTTCTCAAATCCGACGACACGACCGTTTACATCGTCCGCTTTACGGGCGAGCGCGATAAACTGAAAGCCATCCGCAACCAGACCGATTCGATTGCCCGAACTTTTAAGCTGAAAACCGTCGAGAAAGCAAATTAGTCAATTCAAATACATTGATTCCGCGAGTTGATTGAGGCATTAGAGTTTAATCAAAAGCTTTGTCCCGGAAGGCAGGATGTAGCCTTTCGCGCTTTCGTCGCTTCCCGACAAAATTTCGTCTAAAGAACGCGCCTTTTGAAGTCTCATCGGGCGCGTTTCGTTTTCTGATAAAGACGTGATGATTTGAATATTAAATCTTTCCGCTTTTCGCAGCAAACTCCAAGCCGTCTGCCCGTTGACCTGATAGGCGGCGCACAATTTTTCGGCTAAATTTTCGGCGCTTTCCGCTTCAAACCAGTTTAAGAAATCTTTTTTGCCGAGACCGTCGGCGCATTCCGCCAGAAAGATAATCGTGCCGCCGTCGGCGCAAGCCTTCGCAGCGGTTTCTAAAGCTTTGTGTGCCTGAATCAGGTTGATGTCATACGGAAAGCCGCCGCCGGAAACGATGACAAGCTCGCGCTTTTCGGTGATTTCAATCGTGTTTTGCGAGGCGTAAACCGCGCAGGCTTTTTCGTGCGCCGCGCGCCAGCCGCCGCAGAATAAATCGACCGCTTCGCCTTTATCGTTGACGAAAGCGTTAATCGAAAACGACGGATTTATCTTTTCGACGATTTCCGTAAACGCTTCGTGGACAGCGTTTCCCTGTAAAAGTCCCGCGCCGACGCCCACGCGCCGCGATTTTGTTTCGCAGTCGAAGGCGAGCCGGTGCGTTTCGCTGATTGTCCGCGAAGAAGCCAAGCCCGGACAGACGAGCTTTCGCCCGCCCGTAAATCCGGCGAAATAATGAAACGTGATGCCGCCGACGATAATCACGTGGTCGTGTTCTTTCAGAGCGCGATTCAGCTCGATTGGAATTCCGGCGGCGGTTTCGCCGAGCTTGAGAAGCTGAACCAAATCCCGCGCGCCGTGGTCGAGCGTTTTAATTCTCTGCGCGATAAACGGCGTCAGGATTTCCCGCTTTTCTTCTTCCGTCACCGGGCGATGAATGCCCGTCGCAAAAATGATGCGGATGTCGTGCGCGGGCGTGCCGTTGGCAATCAGGCGTCGGACGAGCAGATTTACAATCTGACCGCTCGCCGTCCGGCGCGTCGCGTCCGGGACGACGATTAAAACCGTCTCGCCGGCGTTAATGATTTCTTCCAGAGGCTTCGAATCAATCGGATTATCAAATTTATCGCCGATTTCCGCATCGCCGAGCGGCGCGTTCCGTCCTTCGTTTCCTAAAACCTGAAAGCGTGTTTCGTCATAATCGAACGGAATGTGCGTTTTACCGTAAAGAAGCTGGATATTCGGCATAAGAAGTCGATTTATCTAAGGAGGAAATCGCAAATTCAGCCTGGGAAATCGTAATTTCCTTCGAAGGAAGCGTAATTCCCCTAAAGGTACGCTTGATTCCCTCAAGGGAAACTACGATTTCCCTTGAGGTTTTTTCGATTCCCTTCGAGGGAATAACGATTTCCCTAAAGGTATTGGCAATTCCCCTTGAGGGAATCGCGCGTCTCTCGAAGGGAATCGAGCATACCCTTTAGGGAATTACGCATTTCCTTTCATAATTCGGAGATTTCCGTTGGTCATTTACAAATTTCCGTTTGTCACCGCCGT
The DNA here is from genome assembly GCA_036388475.1 of Pyrinomonadaceae bacterium. Taxonomy (GTDB): domain Bacteria; phylum Acidobacteriota; class Blastocatellia; order Pyrinomonadales; family Pyrinomonadaceae; genus JALZHR01. Next base: position 72,709 of record DASVRT010000038.1, read on the forward strand.
AACCGAACGGTGGATTTATTGTTCTAAACGCTTAATTCTAATTACTTGCGGTTTTCATTCTGACATTCGACTCGAAACATTTCGCGCCCGTGTCGCAGAAGTGAACGTCTTCGTCTTCGAAATCGGGCGTTTCCATCTGAATCGTCAGGTGGTCGATGCCGAATTTATCGTGCAGGCGCTGGCGCAGATTTTTCAAAAGCTCCGCCTGGACGATTCCCTCGTCGTGACTGACGTGAGCCGAAAGCGCTTCGAGCCCCGAAGTAATCGTCCAGATATGTAAATCGTGAATGCCGTTGACGCCTTCGGTTTCGAGAATCGCATCTTCGACCGCCGCCAGATTTATGTGCGCCGGCGTGCCTTCCAAAAGCACGTTGACCGATTCGCGTATCAGGTTCCACGCGCTGAAAACGATAATCAAACTTATCAAAGCGCTGCACAGGGCATCCGCCCAGAGCCAGCCGAAAGCGATAATCAAAACACCGGCGGCAATCGCCGTGACCGAGCCCAGAGCGTCGCCGACGACGTGCAGCCACGCGCCGCGCATATTTAAATCGTGCCGGTGGTCGCCGTGTAAAATATAAGCGCAGACGATATTAACCAAAAGACCGCCGGCGGCGATTAAAGCCAGCGACCCGCCTTTGATTTCGGGCGGCGCGCTCCATCGTTCATAAGCTTCGTAAATAACGAACAGCGAAATCAGCACGAGCGCCACGCCGTTAACGAAAGCGGCGAGAATTTCCAGGCGATAATAACCGAAAGTTTTTTTGGCGGTGGCGGGACGCGAAGCGAACCAAATCGCCGCCAGCGTCAGGCTCAGCGCGGCAACATCCGTCAGCATATGCCCGGCGTCGGCAAGCAGCGCCAGCGAGTTGACCAGCCAGCCGCCGACCGCTTCCGCCAGCATATACGCAAACGTCAAACCGAGCGCTATTTTCAGGCGCGTCAGTTTGCCCGCGCCGCGTCGTTCGTGTTCGTGATGATGTCCGTGGTGTGCGCCGATATTCTTCCTCTTTAAAACGATAAACGCGGAACTATGAATAATGAATTCGTTTTTTACTTTATCGTTTCGCGTTCATCGTTCATCATTTCCCTAATATTGCCGCAAAATCTTTGCCGAAGCGAGCGACAGGACGAACCGTCGGCGATTGCCGTGCTCGTCGCTGATTTCAATCGTTACTTCCGAAGACGGCGCGGAAATCTGTAAAACGAAACTGCCGTCGCCGGTCGCAAACGTTTCGCGTCCCAGAATCCGCACGGTCGCGCCCGGCTGGGTTTTCCCGTTGACGCGATAAACGCGCCCGCCTAAGTTTTCCACCTGCCAATCCGTGGCGTTGATAACGTCGCCTTCCTCGCGTTTCAGAACCGTAAACCGCCACGGCTCGCTCCATTCGCTCGCCTGACCGGAAGCGGCGGTCGCGCGGATTCGCCAGTAATAAGTTCCCGGCGCGACGTTTGCCAGCAGCAGGCTCGGCGCAACCAGCGCGTCCGCTTCCTTGACCATTCCGTCGGCGACGAAAAACGGCGAGGTCGAAACCTGCAAGTGATACGAACCGGCAGCGCCTTCGGTTTTCTGCCAGCGAAACGTCACGTCCGCCGTGCCGCTCGAAGACGTTAAAATTTGTTCAAGCGCGGGCGGCGCAATCAGCTTCGGCGCGTCCAGCAGTTTTTCCTTCGGCGAAAGCCTGCCGTTATTGACCGCCGCGAACTCGTTATCTTTGATGACGATTTTCTCGCCGCCGATGTTCGTTTCGATACTGCCGCGACTGATGCGGATTTCGCCGCCGTTGGTTTTCTGGTTGATGTTAAAACTGGCGTCGGTTTGCGAAGACAGGCGGTTTTCCGATTCCTTGATTTCGACGATGTTCTGCGAGGCTTCCGTCTGGTCTTCGGTTTTGACGTTGATTTGACCGTCGCCTAAAGAGACGCGCACGTCCGTGCCGCCGAAAATCGAAGTGCTGTTGCGAATGACGACCGTCGAATTCGGGCGAATCGAAAGCACCGCGCCGTCAATCATCCGAATCTGCGCTCTGCCGTCCGCCTGCGTCTGTATCGTGTCGCCCGCCAGCACGTAAGTTACTTTCGTTACTTTTTCGGTCTGCCGCGTCGCGGCGCGCGTAATTCTGACTTCGCCTTCGAAGGAAATCAGCCGCGCCGCGTCTTTCGGAATCTCCATATTGTCGGGGTCGGCAAACAGCCAGCCGCTTTTGACGACCCACCAGCCGCCGAGCGTCAGCAGACCGAGAAACACGAGTGTCCCAATCACGCCGTAAACGTGGCTTTTCTTGATGTTCCACCAATCAACGTAAAATTTGCGATACTTCGGTTCCATTAAATCGGCTGCTTCTGCGGCGGCGGCTGGCTGTGCACCAAAGACTATTCCGCGTCGTGGGTTGCGGCGGCGTTTTCCTTCGCCGGGAATATTAAAGATAAAATGATTGATAAAATCAATGCGCCGACGACTGTCGCCAGTGAAAGATTGATGACCGTCTGGTCAAATTCGTGATTGAGAAAACGGTGTAAAAAGTTTGCGGAGGCGGAATGATTATCCTGCCCTAGAACCATTATCAAGCCTTCCGCCAAAAGAGGCAAGAGCATTTTTAAGCCGATAAAGCTCAGCACAAACGCCAGACCGAATTTCAAGAGGTGAAATTTTTCCGCCATATCCAGCAGCAGAAAGAAAAACGTGCGCAAACCGAGGATGGCGAAAATGTTCGACGTGTAGACGATAAATCTATCGGTAGTAATGCCGAAAATCGCCGGAATCGAATCGACGGCGAAAACCAAATCGACCACGTTAATCACGATTAAGACCAGCAGCAGCAGCGTTCCGGCGCGCTTGCCGTCTACGCTGACAAAAAATTTATCGCCGTCGTAATGCTTGGAAATACGAACGAATCTGGTCGTAAACTTCACCACCGGATTTTCTTCCGGGTTGAAATCGTCGTCTTCTTTCAGCATCTTGATGCCGGTGTAAACCAGAAACGCGCCGAAAACATACAACAGCCAGTGAAACTTTTCGACCAGCTCCGCGCCCGCGAAAATCATCACCATTCTGAGCACGAGCGCCATAAAAATTCCCCAGAAAAGAACACGGTGCTGGTATTTTTTCGGCACTTTAAAATAATTAAAAATCAGCAGAAAGACGAAAAGATTATCGACCGACAGCGAAAGCTCGATTAAATAACCCGTAAAAAATTCTTTGGTCTTGCTCAGCGCCAAATCGTGATTATTGAAATGGCTGCTCACCATCCAGTAAATAAAACCGTTAAAGAGAAGCGCGAGCGAAATCCAGACCGCGCTCCACGCAAAGGTTTCACGCCGCGTCGGCGCGTGCGCCCGGCGGTTGGCGATGCCCAAATCGACGGCGAGCGCCGCCAGCACGATAACGAAAAAAGAAATCCAAGCCCAAAGCGGGTATTCAAGAGTAGTCATAAACAGATAAGATACAAGCCTCGAAAGGCAAAAGTAAAAAGTAAAACGGCAAAAAGCAAGCTCGGACTGCCGGTTTCCGGGCGACGACGGCGAAAATTTTAAATTTCCGACAACCGCCGCCGCGCAAAAGACAACTAAATACTTTGGACATTTTACGATTTACGCCGTGTAATGTTAAAATCGCGGTTTGCTGGAAAAGACAGAAACTCGCCTGTCGGGCGAGCGTTGTTGATTCAAAACTCAAAATTCAAAATTAAACTTTTTGCGCTTTGCATTTTCCGTTTTGCATTTTCCGCCCCGGTAAAACAAGTTTCTGTCATCCGATTCCAATTTTCTTAAAACAGGTAGTAAAAAATGCTTAAGTTTTTCAGTCGTTTAGAAAAAACCAGAAATATCGTCATCCTGATTTTCGGGCTTCTGCTGGTTTTCAGTATGGTCTTTTTCGGCGCGTCGATAATCGGCACCGGAAATAATACGGCAGTTTCCGCCGGCAGCACCGAAACCGTCGCCAAAGTCGGCAGCGAATCGGTGACGATCGGCGAGCTTGTCCGGCAGAAAGAAAATCTCAGCCAGATGTACGGCGGTCGCGCGCCGGCAAGCAAGCTTCTGCTGGACGGAATGATTAGCCAGCGCATCGTCCGGCAGGAAGCCGAGCGGCTCGGCTTATCGGCGTCCGATGCGGAAGTCGCCGCATCGATTCGCGAGCAAAACAAATCGCCGGACGGCAAGCCGCTCGATATATCGCGTTACGAGCAGAACGTGACCGAGCAATACGGCAGCGTCCGGGCTTACGAAGAAACCGTGCGCGACAGTTTAAGCGGGCAGAAGCTGCGCGCCTTTATCACGTCGGGCGTGACGGTTTCCGAACAGGAAGTGCTGGATGATTTTAAAAAGCGCAACACCAAATTCGATTTGAGCTACGTGCCGGTCAGCGTCGCCGATTTGGCGCAAGCCATCAAGCCGACCGACGCGGAATTAGAGGATTTTTTCAACCGCAACAAAGGCAATTATTATATTTCCGAGCCGCAGAAAAAGATTCGCTACGTTTTTCTGAGCACTTCCCAAATCGGCGCGAAGATGTCGATTCCCGACGCCGATTTGAAAGCCGAGTACGACAAATTGCCGGAAGACAAGCGAAACGCCGGCGTGCAGGCGCAGCAGATTGTTTTGCGCATTGCCAAGCCGGAATTTGACGCGCAAATTTTGGAAAAAGCCAATCAAATCGTCGAGCGCGCCCGCAGCGGCGAAGGCGGAAAAATTTCCGAGCAGGCTTTCGGCGAATTGGCGCAGGGTCAATCCGAAGACCCGAACACCGCGCGAACGGGCGGAAAACTCCCGCGTCCCGTCACCCAAAACCCGAATAATCCGACCGACCCGCTGCAACGTCTTTTGACGATGCAGGAAGGCGAAATCACCGAACCGATTAAATTCGGCGAAAAATATTACATCCTGCGGCGCGGCGCGGTCGTTCCGAAACCGTTCGAAGACGCGAAAAAGGAACTCGAAGTCAGCCTCCGCAATCGCCGCGCTTATACGGTTGCCGCCGAGCTCGCGCAAAAGGTCGCCGATGATTTGAAGCAAACGAAAAATGTCGAGGCGACGGCGCAAAAATTTGCCGCCGAAGCGAATATGAGCGTCAAGGAGATGGTGCGCGAAACAGGTTTTGTCAAAACGGGCGACGAAGTGGAAAACGTCGGCATCTCGCCGCAGTTCGAAGAAGGCATCAAGACTCTGGAAAATCAGAACGACGTCGGCGACAAAATCCCGATTAAAGACGGTTTCGGCGTCCCGCTGCTGGTCGAAAAAAGAGAGCCGCGCGACGAGACTTTTGAAGAGGCGAAAAACAAGGTCGCCGAAGCCGTGAAGCTGGAAAAAGCGCGCACGCAGGTCGAGCAAATCGCTAAAGACATTGCGGCGGGCTCAGGCAGCGTGGAAGCAATCAATGCCGCCGCGCAATCGAAAGGCTTGAAAGCGCAGGAATCCAAGAGCTTTATCATCGGCTCGCCGCTCGGACAAGGACCGTCAGCCGCGACCAGCGAGGAACTGGAAAACGCCATTTATGCGCTGAAAGCGGGCGAAGTTTCCAAAACGCCGATTAAAGTCGGCGACAACTGGTATGTCGTCGGCGTCGCGAAACGCGAAGAAGCCAATATGGAAGAATTTGCCAAACAGCGCGACCAGCTTTTGCAATCGTCGCTTCAGCAAAAACGCGGGCAGGTTTTTTCCGATTATCTGGAAGACATCCGCCGCCGGATGGAAGCGAGCCAGCAAATCAAGATTTACAAGGATGCGCTGAATAAAGTCGACGGCATGGACGCCGACGCGGACGCGTAAGAGTTAAGGAAAAAGTAAAAGACAAAAGGCAAAAGGAATTCTTTTCTTTTTGCCTTTTGCCTTTCTTAGGCAGAAACGCGACGGCTATTCTGCCTTTGCGTATTCTAAAACAAAAAAGACGCGGAGAGTTTTCAAGCTCCGCGTCTTTTTTGTTTCTACACCGTAAAAATTATTCCCCTAAATAAGCTTCCTTGACGCGCGGGTCGTTTGCCAGCGTTTTCGAATCGCCTTCCATGATTATTCTGCCGGTTTCCAGAACATAGGCGCGGTCGGAATGACGCAACGCGGCGTTGGCGTTTTGCTCGACCAGCAGGATGGTCGTGCCTTCGCCGCGAATTTCGTCAATCGCTGCAAAAATCGTGTGCACGACCAGCGGCGCAAGCCCGAGCGAAGGCTCATCGAGAAGCAAAAGACGCGGGCGCGACATCAGCGCGCGCGCCATCGCCAGCATTTGCTGCTCGCCGCCCGAAAGAGTTCCGGCTTTCTGCTGCTCGCGTTCCTTCAGACGCGGAAACATCGCAAAGCCGCGCTCCATATCCTTGGCAATGCCGGCTTTGTCCTTGCGGATATAGGCGCCCATTTCCAGATTTTCGCGGACGCTCAGATTGGCGAAAACGCCGCGACCTTCGGGCGACATCACCATTCCCATCGGCACGAGCCGGTGCGTCGCCATCCCGTTGATTTCCTTGCCTTCATAGATGACGCGACCCACTTTCGGTTCGAGCAATCCGGTAATGGTGCGCAGCGTCGTCGTTTTGCCCGCGCCGTTCGCGCCGATTAAAGTCACGACTTCGCCCTGTTCGACGTGCAGTGAAATATCGGTTAAGGCTTCGATGGCGCCGTAACTGACTGATACGTTTTCTAAAGTAAGCATAAAAAAGTGGTCGGCGGTCGGTGGTCGGCGGTCAGCCGGTCGTTGCGCTTTATCTG
>DASVRT010000039.1:0-13908 GCA_036388475.1 Pyrinomonadaceae bacterium
AGCGTCCAGTCCGAATCGGTTTCGACTCTCTGCACGTAGGAAAAATCGCCGGCGGAATTTGCTCCCACTGCATAGCAAACAGCGTTGCCGTGGTCATCGCGATAAGCCGCCAGCTCAAGTGATTTCGTTTCGCTCCATTCGCGATGAAAGATACTGCCGATAAGATTAAAGGCAAGCGGCGGACAAATTGTCAGGCGATAACCGGAAGGCATCAAAGAACGAGCGCGCCAGTCAGCGTTAATCTGGTCACCTAAATTTTTTAAAGAGGCATAATTGTGTGCAAAGCGCGTTCCCGAAGTAAAACCGGCGCGTCCAATATATCTCGAAAACGGGTCGGCTGTGGGGTCAAAACCGTAAGGAGTCCCGTAAAATTGATGGTTGCCGGGCAGATAATCCGGTTTAACGGTTGTTTCAATGCCGATGATTTTCCCCTGATGACGCTGATGCGCCGCGGCGAGTGATTCGCGGAGGCTTACCCCGCCGTGATGTTGGTGAGAAAAAGCGAAATCACGCGCTCGCCGCGGGTAAAGCCTTTTTATATAATTGTCATCAAACGGGACAACTTTTTCGGAAGGAATCACATGCCATTCAATATTAAACTGTGCCAGATGCGCAGCCATTGGCGGCGTCACATCAGGCATTACCGCATCATCTTCAAGAAGTTTTGTCTCGGGAGCAAGCCCGAAAAACTCTCGAATCCTGTTTTCTCGTTTGCTGAGTTCTTCTAACATAATTGCCTAAATCTATCCAAAAATTATTTTTTAATTTTCGTTCAAAATCAAAAACCCCTTGCTTCAAAAAAATATTGCTGTAAACTAACAATGCGCTTGACGCATCTTAGAAAATATTTTAGATTACGAATAGTTCGATTATCGAACTAATAGGAGATGATACCTAATGTCCGATTTGGAAGCAAGAGCGATTGTGTTAAAAAAGAACCTGGATGTTATTTCTTCATACTTTCAATCGCTTTTGTCCGCTAGTTCGGGTGAAGAGTTGAGCTTGCAGGAATTAAAAGTCGTTGATTTTATCGGTCAGCGCCAATCCTCTATTATGCGGGAAGCCTCCGAACACATGCAGGTTGCGGTCAGTACAATGACCGGAATCATTGATAAGCTGGAGGATAAGGGCTTAGTTAAACGCGAGCGGAATGATGAGGATCGCCGGATAGTCCGGGTTCTTCTCACGAACAAGGGACGCAAACTGTATCAGTCTTATGTCGAAAATTATCTGGAACTCAGCCGTCGAATGCTTCAGGCGCTTGATGATAAAGAGCAGGAAAACTATTTAGAGTTGACAAAGAAAATCGCTCAGGGAGCGTCACAGTATATGGTGGCGAGTTCGGCAGACAAGTAGCATTAAAAATTTTTCCATTAATATTTCGGTTTACGAAGTATTAATTTTACGTAATATTTGAGCTTTGTATTATACGAGACAGAAAAAGTTCTTAATTGGAACTATAATTATTGTTTTGTAAAAAATTATCGAAAGAATGCTGGTGAAAAAACAAATAATTAAAAAAAACTGCATGGGCACTGCGGTGCGAATGAGCGCTGAAAAGCGGCGCGAGCAGATAGCAGAAACTGCTATGAGGTTATTTGCGGAAAATGGGTTTCGGGGCACGACTACTAAAGAAATCGCTCTCGCCGCCGGAATTTCCGAAGCCAGCTTATTTCAACATTTCAAAACTAAAGCCGAGCTTTACGCGGCGATTCTCGATGGAAAAACAAAGCGAGTTTATGAAAGCAGATGGATGGATGAAGTAAATGAGCATATCGCCGGGAATGAAGACGAAAAGGTTTTTCGCGCGATTGCTCTAAAAATAACGGAACATTGTCAGAGCGACCCGAATTTTATCCGCCTTATGCTTTACACGGCGCTTGAGAAGCACGAAAATGCTCAACCCTTTCGACGACGTATGCTGTATCCGGTCTTTGAACTGCTCCGCGACTATATTGAAGAAAGAAAGGACGAAGGTTTTTTTCAGGAATGCAATGCGGAAGCGGCGGCATTTGCCTTCATCAGCACACAGATTTATTACTCAATGGGCAACATTCTCTTTCAAAGCAAAATGCTGACTGTTACAGAGGATGAAGCTATCTCTAATTTTATTAAATTAACACTTGACGGTTTGCGCCGGAACGCGCCCCGGGAAAAGGCAAATAATTTTGTCGGGGAAAATATTAGTAAGGACTTACAAAATTAAGTTTATGTTCAAACGCAATAGAATTTCCGTAACACTTTTAAGCGGATTATTTATCATACTTTCGCTGCTGGCAACAGCCTGCGGGGGCGGTTCAAAAACCGCCAATAATAACGCCAACTCCCAGTCAAACACCGGTTCTTCCGTCGTTGACGTAACGACTGTCCAGGCAACATCGCGAGGCGTTCCGGCATTTATCCAATCCACCGGAAGTCTGGTTGCCGAGGAACAATCGGACATTGCTCCGCAGGTTTCCGGGCAGATTGTGGCAACGCCGGTCAACGTGGGCGCTTTTGTCGGGCAGGGCGACGTGATTGCCAGATTAGATGACCGTGATGCCCGGCTGCGCCTCGAACAGGCGCAGTCAAACGAACAGCAGGCGCAGTCAGCTATCCGACAAGCCGAATTAAGGGTCGGACTCAGCCCGGGCGAGCGGTTCGACCCGAATAATGTTCCCGAAGTGCGCGCCGCGCAGCGAAATTACGAAGCGGCGCAAGCCCAGATTCGTAACGCCGAAGCGCAAATCAACAACGCCGAAGCGCAGGCGCGGCTTGCCGAAGATACCGCCCGCCGTTACACCAATCTGCTTCGCACGGGCGATATTTCGCGGGTTGCTTATAACCAGCAGCAAACGCAAGCCGAATCGGCAAGGGCACAGGTTAACGCCGTCAGAGAACAGGTCAATACTATTCGCGCGCAGGCAAGCGCGACGCGCCAGCAGTCTGAAGTAGTCATAAACACTGCGCGGCAGAACAATCAGGCAATCGTCACTGCCCGAGCAAGTTTGGAAAATGCCCGCGCGGCGACCGCTCTGGCGCAAAAAGCGGTGAACGATACGATTATTCGCGCTCCGATTGCCGGTTATATCGGCGAACGTCCGGCTGCCGTCGGCGAATATGTGACGCCCGCTTCAAGAATTGCCACGCTGGTTCGCACTAATCCGATTAAAGTCAGAATACAGCTGCCTGAAGCCGACGCCGGACGCGTCCGCCCCGGAATGGGCGTTTCAATAAATGTCGCTTCTTATGCCGACCGACAGTTTGCCGGGCAAATTACGGCGATAAATCCGTCGCTCGAAGCGAATACGCGGGCATTCATCGTCGAAGCGCAGGTCGACAATTCCGAAAACCTGCTGCGTCCGAATATGTTCGCGACCGTCCGCATCGTCCAGCCCGGCGGCGGCGAAGGCGTGTTCGTGCCGCGCGCAGCGATTGTCGCCGACCCGAATACGAGCTCGTCACGTGTTTTTGTGATTGAGGAAAATACGGCGCGTCTGGTCGTAGTGCAAATCGGTGAAGAAGAAAACGGCATGGTGCGCATCACATCCGGTTTATCGGGCGGTGAAAGAGTGGCGACGAGCAACGTCGAACAGCTTTTTGACGGCGCGACCGTCAGAGGACAGTAGTAACAAAAAAGTTTTGAATTTGCCGTCCCGAAATTCCGGGCGGCGGAGATGATTTTTTATGCAATGGTTAGCAGAAATATGTGTTCAGCGCCCGGTTTTCGCCACGATGTTGATTCTGGCGCTGACGGTCGTCGGCGGATTTTCGTTCTTTTCTCTCGGCGTTGACCGCTTTCCGAAAGTTGATTTACCCATTATTACGGTTTTAACCGTCAATCCCGGCGCGGCTCCGCAGGAAATCGAAACGGAAATCACCGACCGCATCGAAGGCGCGGTCAACACCGTAAGCGGCATTGACGAGCTGCGTTCGGTTTCCGTCGAAGGTCTCTCGCAGGTCATTATCTCTTTTGACCTCTCGAAAGACGTAGATGTAGCGGCACAGGAAATCCGCGACAAAATCGAGCCGATTTTAAGACAACTGCCGGAGACGGCTGAACAGCCGACCGTTCAGAAACTCGACCCTGACGCCTCGCCGATTATTCTTTTCGCCATCAGTGCGCCGCGCTCGTCGCTCGATGTCACGGAAATCGTTAAAAATCAGATTCAGGAGCGCATTGAAACCGTCAACGGAGTCGGGGAAGTTATCCTTTACGGCGGACGCGAGCGAGAGATTCAGATCTACCTCAATCCCGAACGTCTTCGCGCTTACAACCTTTCCGTCAATGACGTGGCAAACGCGCTGCGGACGCAAAACTCGGAATTGCCCGGCGGGCGCATTGATGAAGGAAGCAATGAATTGACCGTCAGAACGCTCGGGCGCATTACGGAGCCGGAGCAGTTTAACGACATCGTCGTCTCGAACCGCGAAGGTTATCCGCTCAAAATCAGGGACGTCGGGCGCGTCGAAGACAGCGGCGTCGAGCCTCGCACCGCTTCTTCACTGAATGGCACATCAGCGGTCGTTATTGCTGTCCGCAAACAGTCCGGCACCAACACGGTGGCGATTGCCAACGCCATCAAACAGCGCATGGCTGAAATTCAACCGACGCTGCCGAAAGACTTCCAAATCAGATTGATTCGAGACCAGTCCGAATTTATTGAAGCCAGTCTGCACGCTATCGAGGAACATCTCATCGTTGGCGGCTTGCTGGCGGCAGCCATCGTTTTCATATTTTTGTGGAATTTTCGCTCGACGCTGATTGCCGCGCTCGCCATTCCGACTTCGATTATCGCCGCTTTCGGATTGATGGCGGCGCTCGGTTATACGCTCAACCAGATGACAATGCTCGCCTTAACTTTGATGGTTGGTATTGTCATTGACGACGCGATTGTCGTTCTCGAAAACATTTATCGCTTTATTGAAGAAAAAGGGATGTCGCCGTATCAGGCGGCGATTGAAGGCACGCGCGAAATCGGTCTGGCGGTTCTGGCGACCACGCTTTCCCTGCTCGCCGTCTTTCTTCCGGTCGGTTTTATGGGCGGAATCGTCGGGCGCTTTATGGGCAGTTTCGGCTTAACGGCATCGGCGGCAATCGCGGTTTCTCTAATCGTCTCATTTACTTTGACCCCGATGCTGGCGGCACGCTGGATTAAGCCGGTGGAAGGTCACGAAAGTGAAGAAGAACCGATGCCTGCCGGAGCTGATACGGGCGTAGCCGGAAGCGGAGCAATGCTAGCTGATTTGGATGATGTGAAAGCGGGCGAACCCGCTGGCGACCCTAATCACGATGAATATGCGACGCCCGGCAAACAAGCTTTGGAGCCGGCTCAACCGGGCGGTCAGAGCACGAAAGAATCAGGCTGGTATTCCAGGATTGATCGCAGTTATACGCGGCTTTTAAAGCTGTCGATGGCGCATCGCTGGATTATCGTCACGATTTGTATCGTCGCAGTTCTTTCGATTGTTCCGCTCTTTATGCTCGCCGGCATTAACTTTACACCGGACGAGGATGAATCGCAGTTTCAGGTTCAGGTGCGCGCGCCTGAAGGAACTACTCTCGCCGCAACTCAATCCGTGCTGGAAAGAATCGCCCGCGACGTGCGCGGCTTGCCCGGCATTGACAGCACGCTGACCATTGCCGGATTCGGCGCGCAACAGGCAGTTAACAACGGAACGATTTTCATCCGGCTCAAACCGGTAAAGGAACGTGACCAATCGCAGAGTCAGCTGCTGGTCAAGGCGCGAGAAATTACGGCTGGTTACCCAAAAAACTTAACCATTTCCGTGCAGCCGGTGGCAGCTATCGGCGGCGGCGGTAATAACGCCCCGGTTCAATTTAATATCACCGGTCCCGATCTGAAAAAGCTCGATGAATACTCGGCAAAAGTCTTAGAGCGAATGAAGCAGGACAAGAACATGGTTGACCCTGACCGCAGTTTGATTCCGGGCAAACCCGAAGTGCAGGTTTCGATTGACCGTCAGCGCGCCGCCGATTTGGGCGTCAGCGTCTCGGCTATTTCGCAAACCCTCAACACTCTCATTGCCGGGCAGGAAGTAACGACTTTTAACCAGGGAACAGACCAGTATGACGTCCGCCTTCGCGCCGAAGGCGAATTTCGACGCGACCCGGAAAGCCTGCGTCAAATTACGGTTCCCAGCACCAACGGCGGAACCGTTTCGCTGGAAAATGTCGTGGACATAGAGCGCAGCACGGGACCGGCAACTATTAATCGTTTGACGCGGCAACGGTTAGTGACGCTTTCGTCGAACGTGCCGAGAGGCGGTTCCCAGTCCGAAGCCTTGAACGCCATTCAGACGTATGTTCGGGAGCTGAATATGGAACCGGGTTACGTCGGTAGTCTTTCCGGTCAGTCAAAAGAGCTTGGACGCGCGGGCTTTTACTTTCTGCTGGCGTTCGCGCTTTCGTTTATTTTCATGTATATGGTTTTGGCGGCGCAGTTTGAATCTTTTATCCATCCGATTACGATTTTGTTAACGCTGCCGCTTTCCATTCCGTTTGCGCTTCTTTCGGTCTTTCTCGCCGGACAGTCGCTGAACATCTTTTCCATGCTTGGAATTTTGCTCCTCTTCGGCATCGTCAAGAAAAATGCGATTCTGCAAATTGACCATATGAACGGGTTACGTTCGCACGGAATGAGTCGCTATGATGCAATCATACAGGGAAACCGCGACCGTCTGCGACCAATCCTGATGACGACCATTGCTCTTGTTGCAGGTATGCTTCCGCTCGTTGTCAGCAGCGGTCCGGGCGCGGCGACGAATCGCTCAATCGGAATTTTGGTCGTCGGCGGGCAATCGCTTTGTTTGCTTTTAACGTTGCTTGCCGTTCCGGTTTTTTACTCACTGTTTGAGGACGTCGGCGAATCGCGCGCGCTCGTTTACGTGCGCGAACGTTATCAAGCGGCATCAGGCGGTATCGGACAACGCATTTCAGGCGCTTGGACAGGCATACGTCAGAGTTTTTCTCGCAATTCAAAGAAGGATAGTTATGCAGATCAAAAAGGTGAATAATTTAATACAAACAGGGCTTTATAATTTAACGCATTTATTCTTAATGGTTGTGTGCGGACTCGTGCTGGCTGCCGGGGCGGCTGCGGCTCAAACCACGCCGCAGGCAACGCCTCCACCGCAACCGCAGCCGTTGCCGAGTCCACAGCAGATTCCGGTTACTAATACGAATCCGGTTCCGGGCGCGACGCCTCCGTCTCAGCCACAACCCGTTCCGCCGGGAAACGTGCAGACACAGCAACAGCCGCAGCCGGGACAGACGCAAACCCAGACGAATTCTCCCGCCGGGGTTGCTCCGGGAACAACTCAGCCGAGCGGAGTTACTGCTCCAACCACCAGCGGGCAGACGCCGGCGCCGACCTCTGCTAATCAGAATGTCGGAACCGGCGGTGTCGCGCCGACCCAACTGCCGCCGGAGCCGCCCGCGATTGAGCCGAATTTTGAAGCTCCCCCGAGACCTCTGCCGAGCGCGGAGCGTGTCGGAGTGGATGTCACCGAGCAAACTCCACTGACGCTGAGCGAAGCCATTACGATGGCGCTTGAAAATAATAACAACATTGAGACGGCGCAGATTGACGTTCGGATTTCCGAGTTTGATTTAAGAGCCGCGCGCGGCGTTTTCGACCCGCGCTTCACGACTCAAACCTATTTTGAACGCAGCCAGGTACCATCGGCTTCTTCGCTCGGCGGCGCCAACGGTTCGACTACTTCGACGACTTTTAACGGCATCGGCGGTTTCAGCGGTTTTTCCCCGTTCGCCGGAGGTTCGTATTCGACGATATTCAACTCGTCGCGGCAAACGACGAATAATCCGTTTACTTCGTTAAATCCGCAGTTTCCGACAGCGCTCACGCTCAGCTACACGCAACCTTTGTTGCGCGGGCGGCGAATCGACGACAATCGACGGCGAATTCAAATCGCCAGAAAAAATCTGAGCCTGACCGACGCCCAGTTTCGCCAGCAGTCGATAAACACGATTACCAGTGTCGTCGAGGCTTACTGGAATCTGGTTTTCGCGCTGAGAAATTTGCAGGTTCAGATTGACGCCGTCAAGCAGGCGCGTGAACAGGTGGAAAGCAATCGCCGGCAGGTGCAGGAAGGACTGCTCGCGCCCATCGACATTATTGCCGCCGACACGCAGGTGACGAATTTCGAGCAGAATGTTTATGCGGCGCAGGAACAGGTAACACGCGCCGAAAGCAATCTGAAAACATTAATTTTGCCGAAAGCCGAAGCCGGATTGTGGGCGCGAGCCATCGTGCCGACAACTCCGGTCAACGTCGAGCCGCCGCGCCCTTCATTTGAAGAAGCTTTGAGTACGGCGATGACCACTCGTCCCGAACTGGCTCAACTGCAAACCAATCTGGAAATTAACGAAATCAACAACAGATATTTCCGTGACCAAACCAAGCCGCAGGTTGATTTGGTGGCGTCTTTTACCGGAGCAGGTTTAGCCGGAACGCAGGTTACTTCAACCTCGAATCCCCTGACCTCGACTTTCGGTCCGTTGATAACGCGTATCAACGAGCTGTCCGCTCTCAATAATCTGCCGCCGCTGCCCGTCACCGGTAACAGCAGTAGCAGCACGCTCCCGGCTAATTTGGTCGGCGGTTTCGGGCAGTCGTTGCAGAACATTATCGGCTTTAATTACCCGACTTTCCGCGTCGGCGTGAACATCGAGCTGCCGTTCGGCAATCGCACGGCGAAAGCCAATCTGGGACGCTCGCTGGCGGAAGGCACGCGAATCGAAGCAGTGCGCGACCAGACAGCCCAGCAAATTAAGTTTGAAGTGCAGACTTCGCTACAGTCTCTGCGTTCGGCGGAAGCGCGGCTTGCTTCGGCGGCAGCCTCCCGGTCTTCTTCGGAACAGCTTTACGCGAGCGAACAACGCCGGCTGCAAAACGGCACTTCGACGGTTTATCTCGTCTTGCAGCGACAGCAGGAACTGGTCGCCTCGCGCGCCCGCGAATTGCAGGCGCAGACCGATTTAAATATAGCGATTGCCAATTTCCAACGTTCGACGGGCAATACGTTTCAGGCTCATAACATCACGGTGAAAGATGACGGAACAACGGCTACGCAGCTACAGATTACCCGCCCTGCTCCCGCGGATACCGACAGCACGGGTTATCTGCCGTCGCAACCGCGCGTAACTCCGAAAATTAAAGCTCCTGATGAGAAAATCTCTTACAGTGAACAGCCTAAGTAGTAATGATTATGTCGCTTAACCGGTTTCATCGTTATTTTGGACTTTTTCTGATCTTCGCCGCAGTTTTTGCCGCCGGCGCGTGTCGTTCTCAAACAGGCGGCACGCCGGAAGGTCTCGTTATAATAAACGCGCCGGTCACCGGCAAAGTGCGGCGCGTACTCGTTTCGGAAGGAGCTAATGTGCAGGAAAAGACGAGCCTTATTGAAATAACCGTCGTTTCTAACGTGACTCGTCCGGCTGGCGACGAAAACCGGCAAGTGCCCCCCGCCCGGAATACGCAGGGAGAAATAAGAGTCGCCGAAGAAGACCTCCAGCAGGCATCGGTCGAGTTGCAGCGAATTGAGCCGCTGGTCGCTTCCGGCAATGCCCCGCAGGCTCATTTAGACGCCGCCCGCGCTCAATACCAACAGGCACAGGAACGTCTCGACCAGCTTCGCCGCCAGGCGCAAAGCCTGCCGCCTAATTTAACAACGAGACAGGAAAATGCCTCTCAACAAACGAGCGACGCGGCAAAAGAAAATATTGTCGCCGTACCCGCGCCTGTTGCCGGAAACGTGCGTGTTATCAGCGTGCGGATTGGTCAGTCAGTAAAAGCCGGCGAGCCGGTTGCAACGATTTCTACAACGCGTTGAGATTAAAATTTATCCGTGAAGATTCATTTGAATCAGATATAGTTAAATAAAAAGACTATGAGAGAGAAAAAAGAATTCTTAAATTTTCAGGTTGACCATATGACTTTGCTCCTTCAACCGGAGCTTTACAAAGTCGCTTATCTGATTTTTCACGTTGTCTTCGGCGTTGGAGCGGAAGACCTTTTGTATGAAAAAAGAAAACAGTGGCAGGCGGATGAAGACGAACAATCAATGACTTTTGCCGTGAGAATCGGCAAGGGGGCGCACGCCGACCCGGATTTAAACAATACGATTATCGCCGTTGTGCAGCCGTCTGAGCCGAAAACGCAAAGCTCACACGTGCGTCAAATGCTCGACAGCCACAGTTCAGCCGCCCTGTGGCAGCATGTCGCTTTGCGGACTCCTGATTTATTATCTTTTCACCAGCACGCGGTCGAGCGCGGCGTACAATTTATCACGCCGATTTTAAAAGACGATGAAGACAATTTGATTCAGGTCTTTAGCGGAGAATGGTATTTCCCCGGAATGAAGTCGAGCGGAATGTTTTTTGAGTTTGTCGAACGCAATCCGAGCGAAGAAAATCTAAAGGAAATACAGGCGAAGAATCAGGAAACTTGGTTTCGCGATAAAACATTTCTTGGACTATACGGAGAAAAACAGCGCGAATACGACCGCGGCGAGGTGACGCCATTTATCAGTTTTGCGCTATTTGACAAGCTATACAATGAATTTCGCGATAAACAAATCTGGCAAATTACCGAAGCCGATTTAGACCGCGCCGAAGCGATGATGATTGATTATACTTTGAAGAAGGCGAACAAAACTTAACCGCTTCGCCTTTTCAACAGATAATTATTGATTTTCGTTTCGAATCAAATTAGTTTTTAGCCTCTTTAGCAGCTACATCCGGCAATAATGTACGCGCAAGTCTTTGCAAAGCTTCGGCAATCTCAGCGCGTTTTTCCGGCGACCAGTCCTGATAAACTTCTGCGAGGCTCTCGCGCCTGGCAATAACTAACCGATTGAGCATCGCACAGCCTTCGTCCGAAATTTCAAATTTGCGCCGTCCATTTTTACCAGCCGCCTCCTCCGCAATTAAATTTTCTCTGAGCAACTCATCAATGCCGCTTTCGAGACGGCTCATTTCAACCGTGTGCTTGCGGCTCAGCGCATTTAAATCAATTTCCGGCTCGCGTTCTATTTTAACCAGCAGCCACGCCGCGGCGGCTGTCAGATTAACTTCGGCGCGCTTAACGATTGACTCGATATAACGACGGCGCACATCGCGATCTGCAAAGACCGCCAATCCTCGCAAAAGATGCGGCTCGGAATCCGTCTCGGTCGGCATCGCAAAAGCTTGTCCCATTTCGCCTCCGATATCTTTTTCGGCGACGGCTAGCGTTTGTCTGAGGGGCTTTTCCGGTAAAAGCCAACTCAATAAAAAACCTACCAGGGTAATTCCCGCGGCGACGAGAAACACGGTGGCGAGCGACCCGGTGAAAGCTTGCAGATAAGCTTCTCGCGCGGCAGGCGACATATTCATCAAACTCTCAGTACTGACGCCAACACCGAGTGATTGCGCTTCGGACGCGGCGGGCATAAGTCGCGCCAAATTTCGTCCGAGTTCGGCGGCAAAAATTGCTCCGAAAACGGCAGTGCCAAGAGAGCCGCCAATCGAACGAAAAAGCGTGACGCCTGAAGTCGCCACGCCGAGTTCCGAATAATCAACGTCGTTCTGCACGGCGATAACTAAAACCTGCATCACCAGTCCCAAACCCAAGCCTAACACCAGCATCATCAAGGAAGCCGTGATAACCGCAGTCTCAACCCCGATTCGCGAAAGCAAAAACAAACCGAGCGTCATCAGCGCAGTACCGACAATCGGAAAAATTTTGTAGCGCCCCCAGCGACTAATCAATTGCCCGGAGGCGATTGAAGTGACGAGCACGCCGCCCATCATCGTAATCATCTCCAAGCCCGAAGCGGTTGGACTTGACCCTTTAACGACTTGCAGATAAAGCGGCATAAAGGTCACAGACCCGAATAGCGCGAAACCGACAATCAAGCCGACGGTCGAGGTGACGAGAAAAGCCCGATTCTGAAAAAGATTGAGCGGGAGAACCGGTTCCGCGGCGCGCCTTTCGGCGAAGATAAAACCGATCAAGGCAATAATGCCGACAATTATCAAACCGATGATAAACGGAGAGCCCCACGGAAATTCCGTTCCGCCAAGATCGGCAAATAAAATAATCGCGCTTAATGCTACGGCTAACAGCGCCGAACCAATGTAATCAATAGAACGGCTAATGCGTTCGCTTTGCGCTGGAAGCGTCGCTGCTAAAACGAACAGCGCAATAACCCCGAGCGGCAAATTGATGTAAAAAATCCAACGCCACGAAATGTGAGTAGCAAAATAACCGCCAAGCAAAGGACCTGCGACGCTTGAGACGCCAAAAACGGCACCAAAAATCCCTTGATAACGTCCGCGCTCGCGCGGCGGCACAATATCGCCCACAACAGCTTGCGTCGTCACCATCAATCCGCCACCGCCCAAGCCTTGAATTGCCCGGAAAATGATGAGCTGCGAAAGACTTCCGCTCAAGCCGCACAGCACCGAGCCGATCAGAAAGATAATAATCCCGACTTGAAGAACTCTTTTCCGCCCGTAAAGGTCGCCGAGTTTACCGTAGAGCGGCGTCACAATCGTCTGCGCCAGCAGATAAGCCGTGACAACCCAGGATAAATGCGCGAGTCCTCCTAACTCGCTGACGATTGTCGGCAGTGCGGTCGAAACGATTGTGCCGTCAAGCGATGCGAGCAGCATGACTAAAACCAGACCGCTGAAAATTACCAGGACTCTGTCGTGCGGTATTGAAACGGGAGATGGCTGCGCGATTTCTGTTGCCATTATCGTTTTAGTTTAGCCGATTACTCGCTTGCTTTGTTTAATAAATCTATTGACTCGTTATCCAATTCGAGTTTGGTCGATTCAATCAAATCATTCAATTGATTCAAATTGGTCGCGCTGGCAATCGGAGCGGTGACGCTCGGGCGAGCAATGAGCCACGCGAGCGAAATTCTCGCCGGGGTTGAATCGTATTTTTCCGACACTTCGTCCAAAGCCTTCAGAATGCTAAACCCTCGTTTATTTAAATATTTTTTGATTCCACCTCCGCGAGCGCTTTTTGATAAATCATCTTCAGAACGATATTTTCCGGTCAGAAAACCGCTGGCGAGCGAGAAATAACTGATCACGCCGATATTGTTTTCGAGGCAAACTTTTTCAAGCTCCGCTTCAAATTCTGCGCGGTTGTACAGATTATATTCCGGCTGCAAACTCTGGTAACTCGGCAAGCCGCTGCGCCCGCTGATTTCCAGCGCTTGCGAAAGCCGTTCGGCGTTGTAGTTTGAAGCGCCGATTGCCCGTACCTTTCCTTGTTTTATCAATTGATCGTAAGCAGCGAGAGTTTCTTCCAAGGGAGTTTCAGTATCGTCCGTGTGTGACTGGTATAAATCAATATAATCTGTTTTAAGACGTTGCAGGGAATTTTCGGCTGATTTTAGAATGTAATCCTTTCGAAGCCCCTTACGTCCTTCGCCCATATCCATTCCGACCTTTGTGGCAATGATAACCTTATCTCTCTTTCCGGTACGCCTGAGCCAATTGCCGATGATCGTTTCGGATTCACCGCCCTGATTGCCGGATACCCAACGCGAGTAAGTATCAGCCGTATCAATTAAATCAAATCCCGCGACGACAAATGCGTCGAGCAATTGAAACGAAGTCGACTCGTCAACCGTCCAGCCGAAGACGTTGCCGCCGAAAGCGAGCGGCGCGACGTTTAAGCCGGAATTGCCTAATTTACGCTTGTTCATTTTTATCTTCTCCCTTATTTTTGAGCGAATTCATGTCAATCACGAAACGATAATGAACGTCCATTTCAAAAATCATATCAAATTTGATTTCTTTTGTTTGAGTGATTGAAATGTTTTCGAGCAAACAAGTTGTCAGAATGCAGATTAAGGGCGGTAAAGCGAATGCACTATTTCTAG
>DASVRT010000040.1:0-12769 GCA_036388475.1 Pyrinomonadaceae bacterium
CCGTTGTTACAAAGCTTTAGCCAGGGCGGTTGAGTTATTTGTTTATTTTTACAATCAGCGGCAACTCAGAAAAAGACGACTTCCTAAGTATCCTGCTTATCTGGCAGAAAATCTGCCAACACTTATTTAGTCACTCCCTTATGGAATACGTCGTTTTCGGCGATAAAGCGAGCGTTTCCGAAGCGTGCTGGAACGCGGTCGCCGAATTCGAGCTGCACGCCGTCCGAAATTTCCGTCTGAAAGCCGATTACCCGTATAAAATGAGCGACGCCGAACTGGCGGGTATTACCGTTCCGATTTATCTGATTTTAGGCGCAAACGACCGCCTGATTCCGCCTCAGAAAACGCTCGCCCGCGCGCGGGCATTATTGCCGACCTTAAAAGAAACGCACCTTCTGAAAGGCGTCGGGCACGGCATCGAATGCTCGCACGAAGCCGTTCGGATTTTAAAAAGCATAATGGAAAACGGCTAGTCGTTTAACATTTAGCATTTATTATTTATCAGTTTTCGCTTTTAATCGCGGCGAATTGAAACGAGTCTAAAAATCTGTCGGCGGCGCGGCGCGCTTTTTCGTCCTTCGACGCCGCCTCCGGCATTGTCGTAATCACCTGATACAGACGCTGCCTGACCAGAAACATTCGATTGATAATAATTTCTTTCTCATTCGTCAGCACAGCCTCGCGCCCGAATTGCCCGCCGAGGCGCAAATCTTTCTCTCCGAGCAGCTTAAAACCCGTCAGTTTCATAGTGCCTTGAACCAGAGTCGCATAATTGGTCTTCAGCTCGTCTTCTTTCAACAGCAGCGGAAGATTCGGGTAATCGGTGACGGAAACGCCGTAAAAGCTTCCCGGTAAAGTCACGATAAACCAATGCGCGTATCTTTTATCGGGCTTGGCGTCCAGTTCGCTGACCGACGCTTTCGGAACGCCGGGAAACGTCGCTTTAAATTTAAATTCTTCGGAAGCAAACTCTTTCCACTCCGGCGCGCTCTGAACGGGCTTCTGACCGAAACCGACCGTCAAGCCGAACGCGATAAAAATTAAAATTAATCCAAACTTAATCACAATCACTAAATCTCCACCTCAAAAACTGCGCTTTCTGATTTTGAATCACAACGTCTGATGCCTGTTTTTCCGCATTTGTTACGCCCAAAATGCGTTTGAGAGCCAAACGCCGGGCAAATTTCATTTTTTAAATCTCGCCGCACTAATCATACCTTCGGCGCAGACAATACCGCATACAAGCAACCGCTCGCTCTGAATAACAAAGGTCGGAAACGAACAAGGGCAGTCGTTAAAAGACGTGTTTAATTCGATGAGTCGTCGTCAGCTTCCGGCTAACGACAACTCATTTTTGTTTATCTGTTGTTGGAGGCTCAACCATCCCCATTTGCTGCCGGCGTGATGATTAAGCCGCTTATTCAGACAATCAGGCGACATTCTTAATAAAATTTCGCTTTGAATGTCGATAAAAATCAGCGAATCGAAACATAGAGCGAATAGCCGGTCGCTCCGCCTTCATTGTGAACCGTAATAATATAATCATCGGTCGAGCGCAATTGAATCGTCGTGCCGGTGCCGACATCATTGCCGCCGATGTCTAAATGAACATTGCGGTTTCCCGACCTCAAGCTGACGGTCATTGTCTGTCCTCTCGATGCGCCTAAAATATAGCTGCGGCTGCTGCCCGAACCGATTTTACCCGCAACGGTCGTCGATGTCCGTCCGCGCGCGAAACGAAGCCTCGTCTGCGAAAAAGCCGCCGCATCCATCATCCCGATTATCACCAAAACCGCTAAAGCTTTAACGATAAAATTTAGTTTTATTTTCATTACAGTTCTCCTTTGTTGTTTTACTAAAATGCTTTTATGTATATGCGAAATTTTTCATCAAAAAAGGTCAAATTATTTTCACCACGTAAATGTGCGCCGAATTTACTTTATTATCAGGCATTTGATTTTCCAAAATTAACAAATATAAATAAATCGCCGCAATAATAAAACAGACCGGGAATTGGCGGGAAGAAATTATTTCAAACTAAAAACGTCTTGCGCGGGCAAGGCATAGAGATGAGCGAGATTCGATAGAAAGGCGCTGTCTGCGTGTCTTCTGTGTTCGATTGCTTGTTCGGCTGCGCGTTGGTTAAGACGCGAATTCAGTTATAAAGTCTCTCCATTTTTGGCGAAATGCTCAAGGCGCGCAGGGCGGCGAGCCAGGCGACGAAATATAGGATTGCCCGGAGCCAGTTTAAGCGCGACCACCAATTGGTCAGGCTGGTTATCTGGTCGGGACTCATCGCCGCGACGCCTTCGCCCGTTAATTTTATGATGTTCGGGATAAACCAGGCAAAGGTGACGACGATGACGACGAGCGTGAGGACGGTTGCCGCGATTCGCCAGCGGCGATGTTCGGGGCGCGTTCTCAAACCCGAAAGCAGCGTTATGATTGTCAGCAAGGCGAGCAGCGGCGTCAGGAAAATCCAGAATCTGCCGCCCTGGTCGAGCGTAAACTGCGGGTTGGCGACGTTATGCTGCTGATATGCGATAACCGATTCGGGCGGCGCGGCAGCCCACAGAGGCATCACGACCAGCGTCTCGTATAAGCCGCCGCCGATCGTGATTCCGAGCGTAATCACGAAAAGCCATAGAAAAATTTGTGCGATTGTAAATTGTCTTCTCATTTATTTTTTCTCATTTGCGGTTCGGAAAACGGATAAAGCCAAGCCGCCGGACGTTGATTCACACCGAATTGTTTTTTGTTTAAGGCAGACTTTTATATCGCTAACAGCCTGATAAGTCAAGAAAAACTCGTTTTATTGCCGAACCGTGTTCTTGATGCGGCAAATCCGAACCGGCGCTAATGAAGACACGCGACGGGAGCCGTAGAAAGAAAAATATCCGGCGTCAAAATGACCGCGGCGGCGGTGGCGGCGTATGTTCCGGCGGCGGCTTGGGTTTTCGGAATCCGGAAACGAGGGTTAAAAGAAAATATACCGGAATCGAGTAAAGCAGGATGTTGGCGAGACAAAATAAAAAGCCTATTAATGCCGTTCCGGTCGTCATCTCCGGCGTGTAATCTTCCGCCGTCGGCGGCGAGAAATAATAAAAAACGGTCGGCGGCAGTCTGAGCGGCGCAGCGATGTAACTCTCAAAAAATATCTCCCGGTCATCGGAATAGACGTAAATCAACGCGACAAAGCCCAGATAAACCGACACCAGAGCAAATCCGGTGAGAATCGACAACAAAACGCGCTTCATATTACTTATCTTTAATTTTCGCGGGCGGCGAAATGTCTTTTAA
This sequence comes from Pyrinomonadaceae bacterium, assembly GCA_036388475.1. Classification (GTDB taxonomy): domain Bacteria; phylum Acidobacteriota; class Blastocatellia; order Pyrinomonadales; family Pyrinomonadaceae; genus JALZHR01. The sequence continues at coordinate 3,301 of DASVRT010000040.1, forward strand.
ATAAATCGCCGCTAATGTCAGCACAGGGTTTGGATTGTTTTTTGGCTGCCGGCGCGGTTGATTTCTTCCGTATTTCTTCAGGCGGGCTTACCATAGAAAAAGCCGCAGTCTCTAAACATTTAAGAGACGCGGCTTTTAGATAAAACACTTTTAAATTATTACGGAGTTGTCCCGCCTCGGACTGAAATGTTGCCCGATTCGATGGTTTCCAGAGGGAAATCCGTGGGTTGAACCTGCTCGCAGAGCGCCGGGTCGCCGTTGGTCGTCGGGTCATTGTCGAAAAAGTAGACGAGACTGATTTTATCCCGGTTTCTTCCCGGTTCGCCATTGTCCTGAACCGTGAAATACGCGGCGTCGATGATGCTCGGGTCGTTTGTCCGGCGGATGCTGCCGCCGAAAATGGCGATGTTGCCGACGACTTTCACACAGCTGATGTCAAACTGCGCCTGGTATTTCGACCTGCCGTTTTCGCCCGTGTAAGCTGCGTTGTGAACGATGGCGCGACCGGAAACCGTGCCGTTATTGTTGCGGCGCGCGCTGAACGAAAACTGACGCCTGACGAATTCGCCCTGCTCGTTTTCGACCAGCAAAGTGCCCTGTCCGTTTGCCGCTTCCTGCGTGTTTTGTTGAGCCGATGCCGTGTTGAAAGCTGTGGTGATTCCCAGCACGGCTAACGCCGAGATGACGGCGCTCAAAGTGATTTTTCTAAACATATTTCTATCCTCCCCATATTCTGACGGAATTAAAAAAGTCATTATTTCGAATGACTTTTGCCTGATTAAAATAAGCCATTGCTTGAATGACTTCGATACATTTTCAAGAGTTAACGACCCGAAACGCAATCGGCGTTCCGAAATCAGGTTCGGAACGCCGGCGAAATATGTTTATGTGGTCAGATGAATGAACCGCGCGAAAATAACAGCGCCCGCTATTTTCCCTTTACGGCGGCAGTGGTCGATTCCGTCGCCGTTTCTTTGGGCATCAGCGCGTAAACCGCTTCGAGCATCTGGCGTTGGCGAAACGCGCCGTTAGTGCCGTCGGCTTCGAGACAGATATACGAAATATTATTCAGCGACGAATAGACCGACAGCGAGCCGTCATCGACGCTGCATTGTCTGGTCTGGAGTTTTGATGCCGCTTTCTGCACGACGACGTTAAAATTGCGTTCGGCGAAGAAACCCAGGTAAGTCGGGCTGGACAGGAAGACGAAATTGTCTTCGTCCGTTTCCGTGTTGGAGAGAAAAACGCCGTCCGCCTGGTCTTGAAACGCGCCGTGAATGAGATTGTTCGTGCTCTGCGCTTTCAGAAAGGCGACCGCCGTTAAATCGCTTGACTGCGCTTCCGAATCTTTGGCAGAAACATCGACGTTATTGTGGACGGCGACGACAAAGCGCTCGTTTTCTCGAAGGCTTTTGCCGTCGGGCGGCAGAAGCAGTTTTAAAAGATTGTCGGCGAAAATTTTGACCGCCGGGTTCGGCTCGTAGGCGACGTTGCACATTCTGCCGTTGTCGGTGTAGATGCGATTCGGGTCGATTGAATAGGTTTTGCCCGCGTATTGAAATTTTAAAAAACGCGCCGGTTTGCCTTTTTCGTCGAAAGATTCGATTTCGACGACGCGCCCGCCTTTCGCTTCGACGATTTCTTTCGCCAGCCGGATGCCGAGCTGCTCGTTGTGATGCGGCGCGAAAAACGTGACGTTGGCGCCCGCGTTTTCGTAGACGTTAATGCGGATTTCGGTTTCGCCCAGCATTAAGCCGTGCGTGCTTTTGCGCGTTGCGCCGTTAGTTACGATAAAAGATAAAAGTAAAAATAAGATAAAACCCAGCGTTCGCTTCATTTTTGTCCTCTTGTTATTAATTCGCTCAATAGGTAAAGCGAATTTCCGTCCGAAAATGGTTCGCATTGTGTCCCAATAATCTTCAGACGTGAAACTTTTGGCGCGTTTGCCGCGTAACTTGCAAATCTTTAGCCAAAACTTCGATAAAATTCGATAAAAAGGAAAAAAAATGAAGAAATTAATAATTTTGATGGTATTTATGTTTGTCGTTTCGGTCAATGCCGCTTTCGCGCAGGCGAAAATGAGCAAGGACGAAAAGGCGATTCGCGCGACGCTTCAGATGACGGCGGAAGGCTGGAACAAGGGCGATTTGAATCAATATCTTTCGGCTTACACGCCGCAGGCGACCGAGATGCTTTCGTCCGGTCCGGCGGGCGGCGTCGAGGCGATTGAGAAAACGATGAAAGAAGGTTTCTGGAAAACCGGAAAGCCGCTGCAAGTTCTGCGCTTCGAAAACGTCGTCGTGCGGATGATTGGAAAAGAAGGCGCGCTCGTCACGGGTCAATACATCTTATCCGGCGGCGGTCGCGCCGATAGACAAGGCTGGTTTACGACGGTTTGGATTAAAACCAAAGACGGCTGGCGAATGATTCACGACCATTCGTAAATCGTTCTCGTTTTTTCGGATTTTCACGCGCTAGCCGCGATTGTTGACTTGTCAGAGTCGATTATTCGCTTGTTAGAGTCATTATCACTCGTTAGAGACGATTATCACCAAAAAAAATCGCGTTGCTCGAACCGTAGATTCGGTGAGAAGTAATAAATAATCGCAATCAGCAAATATTTATCGCTTCTCACCTCTGATTTTTCACTTAATCGAGTTCGACGGCAATCGGAACGCCGTTGCTGAGCATATCGAAAACGCGATTCGGGCAGAAACGGCTTGCTGAAATCCAGCCGTTTGTCGTCGTTGATAATGTCGTCAACGCACCGGCTGATGCGCTGCGATGCCAGCAAAGCTTCCCGAAAGCCGTATTGCGGCGGCGCAGCGTTTGCCTGCGCTTTATTATCTATTAAGATTCCACCAACATTTTTATTTCTCCTTTTGGGGCGCAGCCCGTTTAAAAGCCGCGCCCTTTCAGCCCGCGCCACATCCGGAAAACGCAGGGACGCAAATCCATCTGTTTTTAGAAAGATTCCACCGTAAAATTGCGAATATTTTTTTCCGCGTTTCGCGCGCTTTGCTCGTCTTCGACGCGTTCGATTCTCTCCGCCAGACGAAATTCGCATTCGTCCGAGTTCGGCAGCTTGCTGTAAACGCGAATCTTGTTGCCCGCCGGAATCAGATTCCCGTCGTTGTCGTAGATTTCCGGTCCCTTTTTCGGCGGCGGATTTCCGTTTTTGTCGGTAAACTGCATATCGCCGGGATAATTTGACGGGTTGACAATCCGGTTGTTTTTGCCGCTGTACCAGCCGTCCGCCGAAATATAAACGGGAATGCTCGCGCCGGTTTCGTCGCTGTTCGCGTAAACCGTAAAAGTGCAGCCCGAAATACTGCTCGTGCGCTTGCCGCGCGCCGTTTCGCACTGCATCGTGTTCGGCGCGAGAAAGCCTTCGACGGCGACGGTCTGCGCTTTCTGATAGGCGCAGACGCGTTCAATCGGCACGACCTCGCCGGTCGCGTTCGACTTTCCGCCGCAGGCTGTCGCGAAAAGCGCCGCGAAAAGCAAAAAGCCGATTTTCGATAAATTTCTGTTACTCATAATTTTCACCTTCCGATTTCCGTCAATTAACGCGTTTTCGTCCTCAGCCATAAAGACGAAAATCGCATCCGAAACCGGACACGGCGGCAAATAAAAAAGTGTCGGAATCGGGGAACGGAAGCCGGATTTTTTATTTTTGCACGCTAAACAGTTGTGGTAAGCTAATGCCGAATCGGCGTGCGCGCGGTGAAGCTTCCGAGATGAATCAACCTGCATCACAAGAAATAACGCAGCTTCTGCTTGCCTGGGAAAGCGGCGACAAAGCGGCGCTGGACGCGCTGATGCCGATTGTCTACGACGAGCTTCGCCGACTGGCAAAGCGTTATATGCGCCGCCAGAATCCCGACCACACGCTGCAAACCACGGCGCTGGTCAACGAAGCTTATCTGCGCCTGATTGATTCGAGCCGCGTGCGCTGGCAGGACAGAACGCATTTTTTTGCGATTTCGGCGCAGCTGATGCGGCGCATTCTGGTCGATTCTGCCCGCGCCAAAAACAGCCTCAAACGCGGCGGCGAACAGATACAAATCACGCTCGACGAACGAATCGAAGCGCCTTTTGAAAAAGAAACGAATTTAGTCGCGCTCGACGAGGCTCTGCAAAAACTCGCCAAGCTGAGCGAGCGCCAGAGCCAGATTGTCGAGCTGCGTTATTTCGGCGGCTTGAGCGAAGAAGAAATCGCCGAAACGATGAAAATTTCGACCCGCACCGTGCGCCGCGATTGGAGCTTGGCGCGCGCGTGGCTTTATCGAGAATTGAGTAACAATACAAAGAAATGAAACCACGGATTTTCACAGATGCGCTCGGATAAAATCTAAAAATAAAGAGTTAATCAGTGTGTATCCGTGGTTAATTTGCCTTATGACTCCCGAACAGTGGGAACAAATCAGTGAAATTTATCATTCCGCGTTAGAAATTGATTCGAGCGAGCGGCGGAAAGCTTTTCTCGAAAAGATGTGCGCGGGCGATGAATTTTTGCGCCGCGAAGTCGAATCTCTGCTCGCCGCCGACTCCGAACTCGGAGATTTTATCGCCGAGCCGGTCGTCAAAGACATCGCGTCTTTATTGAGCGTCGAAAACGCGCCTTCGCTGTCTTTAGCCGGAAAAAGTCTCGGTCATTACCGGATTGTTTCGCGCATCGGCTTGGGCGGGATGGGCGAGGTTTATCTGGCGAAAGATTCGAAGCTCAATCGCGCGGTTGCCGTCAAAACTCTGCCCGTTTCGTTTTCGAGCGACCCGAATCACCTGCGCCGTTTTCAAATCGAGGCGAAAGCCGCCGCCACGCTCAATCATCCGAACGTCGCCACGATTTATTCGGTCGAGGAAGTCGACAGCCAGCCGTTTATTACGATGGAATACGTCGAGGGAAAATCTCTGGACACGTTTATTCTCGCGGGCGGTCTGGATTTGAAAACGTTTCTCGAATGGTTTATCCCGCTCGCCGACGCGCTCTCGCACGCGCACGAAAAAGGCATTATTCATCGCGACATCAAGCCGGGCAACATTATGATTACGGCGGAAGGCGTCCCGAAAATTCTGGATTTCGGCTTGGCGCAGATTGATAAAGCCGTCACCACCCCGGCGACGGCGGCGGAAGATTCATCGACGCTGGATATGACCGAGCCGGGACGGATTTTCGGCACGCCTTCGTATATGTCGCCCGAACAAGCCGAAGGCAGGCAGGTCGACCACCAGAGCGACGTTTTCAGCTTCGGCGTCGTGATGTATCAGGCGCTCGTGGGCGAGCGACCGTTTAAAGGCGACAACTACGCCGCGATTGTCAGCGAACTGATGACGAAAGAGCCGCGCGCCGTCGGCGAAATCAAAACCGACACGCCTTTTCTGCTCTCGCGCCTCGTGACGCGCTGCCTGTGCAAAGAGCGCCGCAAACGTTTTCAATCAATGCGCGAAGTCCGCGCGATTCTCGAAGAAACGAAAGCGTCGATCGAAGCGGGCGGCGCTTTGAAAAGCACGTCGCTGCGTTTTTTAAAATCGAAACCGAAAACTTCCCGTCGCGGCTGGATTCTCGCGCCGCTCGTTTTGCTGGCAATCATCGCCGCGTCTTTGGCGCTTTATCGTTTTTTTCAGGACAAGCCGCAGCCGCCGATAAGCTTCGAAAATATGACGCTGCGGAAACTTTCGCAGACCAACAACGTCGCTTTCGCTCAAATCACGCCGGACGCCAAATCAATCGTCTACACCACGATTGACGAAAACGACGGGCGCGCGCTCTGGATTCGCCGCGTCGATGACAAAAACGCGCTTCAGCTGCTTGCTGCGCAGCCGGTATTTTTCTGGGGCGGGCTGACGGTTTCAGCCGACGGCAGCCAGATTTATTACATCATCGCCGAACGAGACGGGCTGCGCCGCGCGCTCTACCGCATTTCGTCGCTCGGCGGCGCGCCGCGCAAGCTGGTCGAAACGGTCAACGATTTAGGCTCGCTCTCGCCCGACGGTCAGCGCATTCTTTACGTTCGCTACGGCGAAAAACAGGTGCAGATTCTTTCGGCAAACGCGGCTGACGGCGGCGACGAGCGCGTGATTCGGACGAGCACGGAAAATCAAATCTTTCGCGACCCGCGATTTTCGCGCGACGGCAACAGCATTTTTTTCATCAAGTTTGAAAGAATCGACGGCGAAGAATTCTGGTCGCTGGTCGAAACGCCGTCGTCGGAGGGCGGCGAGGAGCGAGTTATTCTTCCGCTGCGCAAACCGAGAATCAGCGAAATCGTCGTGCTGAAAAACGGGAGCGGTTTGCTGGTCAACGCGACCGACGCCGTTTCCAATTTACAGCAGATTTTTCACGTCTCGCTGCCGAGCGGTCTGGAAACGCGCATCACCAACGATTTGAACGCCTATTTCGGCATCAGCGCCAGCGACGACGGCAAAACCATCGTCGCCACGCAGAGACAGAATCTCAAAGACATCTGGCTCGCGTCCGAAGGCAGCGGCGACAATCTCCGTAAATTGACGAGCGAATCGAACGTTTACACCTCAGCCGTCTGGACGGCGGACGGACGCATAGTGTACGACGCGGTGGACAATAACCGCCCGCACATCTGGATTATGAACGGCGACGGCGGCGGCGCGCAGCAGCTGACGCCGAACGACTCGTTCGACTACGAGCCGCGCGTTTCGCCCGACGGTCGCCACATCGTTTTTACTTCCAAGCGCGGCGGCGAGACGAAAATCTGGCGGATGAACATCGACGGCAGCAACCCGCAGATTTTAACGACGGTCGCCGGGGCGACTTTCGCGCCCGTCGTGATGCCGGACGGGCAGACGGTTTTGTTTCAGTGGTCGAAAGAAAACGGGCGCGTGATGGGAAGCGTCCCGCTCGCCGGCGGCGCTTCTGCCGAGATGGTTTCATTAAGCCCGAACTCGAATCTTCTCGCCATCTCGTCTGACGGCAAACAGGTCGCCTTTCCTTTTTATGACGCCGAGAGCGGGCGATATAAAGTCCGCGCCCGCCCGCTCTCGGCGGAAGAACCGGCAGTTGTTTTCGACATTACGCCGGCGACGTTTCTGCAATGGACGGTCGATGGCAAAGGTCTGCTTTATCGCGAATTAGACCCGCGGCGCAATCCGGGCTCGACCGTTATGCTGCAACCTGCGGCGGGCGGCGAGCCGAAACCGTTTTTATCGGTTAAATCCGATTCGGTTCTCAACGTTTCGCAATCGAAGGACGGCAGGCAGACGCTCGTCGTCCGCGACAAATTCGTGACCGACGCCGTAATGCTGACGCAAATTCGCCCGAATTAACTGCGAAGCGCGAAGTGAAAGCTGAAAACTGAAGACGTAAGAAGTATTTTCAGTTCTCACTTCTCAGTTCTCAGTTTTCAGTTTAATTTCTATCGCCAGATTTTCAGATAGCGGGCAAACCATTTCCGCACAAACGGCGATTTTAAAGTTTCGAGCGTCGCTTCGGTGGCGACGGCTTGCGCGGATTTTGCCAGCGTCGGGTAAACGCGGATGATTTTATTTAACTGCGAAACTTTCAAACGCTCGCGCATCGCCCAGACAAATTCGTGAATGATTTCGCCCGCGTGCGCGCCGACCAGATGCGCGCCGACGATTTTGTTTTTGTGCGCGACGACTTTCGCAAAACCTTCCGTTTCCGATTCCGCCTGCGCGCGGTCGTTCTCCGTCAATAAAACCTTGTAAATTTTTACTTTATCGCCGAATTTTTCGCGCGCCTCGGTTTCGGTCAAACCGACGCGCGCGATTTCCGGCTCGGTGAAAGTCGCCCACGGCACGACGCGAAAATCGGTTTTCTTTTTGAATGGAGACGGCACGAAAGCGTTTTGAATGACGATTTGCGCTTCGTAATCAGCCATATGCGTGAACTGAAAATGCGCCGTTACGTCGCCCGCCGCGAAAATGTGTTTTTGCGAAGTTTGCAAATATTCGTCGGTGAAAATTTGTTTTTTGTCGAATTTGACGCCCGCTTTTTCAAGCTCTAAACCGTCCGTATTCGGCTGGCGACCGGCGGCGACGAGAATTTCGTCGGCTTCGATTTCGGATTGCGCGCCGCCCGTTTCGACAATTAAAACTTTCGCGCCCGCCGCGCCTTTTTTGGCTCTGACCGCTTTCGTATTCGTCAGAATTTCGACGCCTTCGTTTTTTAAAATTCGCGTTATCAAAGCTGAAGCTTCTTCGTCTTCTTTAATCAAAACTCGCTGCGCCGTCTCGACAATCGTCACCTTGCTGCCGAATCTCTGAAAAGATTGTCCGAGTTCCAGACCAATCGCGCCGCCGCCGAGAACGATTAATTTTTCGGGCAATTTTTGAAGTTGAAAAACTTCTTCATTCGTAATAAAACCGGCTTCTTTTAAGCCTTCAAGCGGCGGCGCGGCGGGACGCGAGCCGGTGGCGAGGCAAAAACGTTTCGCTTTCAGTGTTCTCGTTTCGTTCGAATTTTTTAAAACGACTTCGATTTCATTCGGGTTAATAAAGCGCGGCGCGCCGAAAACTATTCGGACGCCCATTTTTTCAAAAACTTCCGGCGCGTCGTGCTGCTCGATGATTTCGATAACTTTCCGCACGCGATTCGTCACGGAAGCAAAAGAATCGTTTTGAAATTTGAAATCCGGAATCTCGAAGCCGAAATCTCCGGCGCGTTTTAATTGATGCGCAAAACGCGCCGATTTAATCAGCGTTTTCGAAGGCACGCAGCCCGTGTAAAGACAATCGCCGCCGAGCAGATTTTTCTCGACGAGCGCGACGCGCGCGCCTAAAACCGCCGCGCCGCCCGCCGCCACAAGCCCCGCCGAACCGCCGCCGATAACGATAAAGTCATACGTGTCTGTCATAAACTGTTTGAACGGACTATCTGTCCGGCTCTGCCGTCCGGCTGCTGCCGATTTTCTTCCATTTCAAAAATTTGTCAAAGGATATTTTCTTTCCGGTTTTTAGTCAAACAAATTTTTTATGAGCGTTTCGGCAAAACGCCGTCGCGTTAATAGTTAAAGGTAATTCAAATCAATTCATTTCGGAAGAAAACAAAATGCGCGAAAATAACGAAAAATCCCAAAAAGAAACTGACATAGCGTTTGCGGTCGCTTCATTTCTGCTGAATGTCTTAATTCTCGCGGCGCTGTGCGGCGCTGCCTGGATGCTTCATTCGTTTATCTTACAACCCGACTCGCCGAGCGTGTTTTTGCGAGACTACATAATGTACAGATAAACCGGATTCGGGTTCGACAAAATGCTCGAACTCGTTTATTTTTCATAAACCACAAAATAAACGATGAACGCGAAACGCTGGGAGAAAATCAAGAGTCTATTCGACGCCGTGCAGCCGCTCGAACCGGAAAAGCGCGCCGCATTTCTCGCCGCCGCCTGCGCCGCTGATACGGAATTGCGCCGCGAAGTCGAAAAGCTGCTCGCTTCTTTTGAAAACGCCGCCAGCTTTCTCGAAAATCCGGCA
>DASVRT010000041.1:0-133375 GCA_036388475.1 Pyrinomonadaceae bacterium
TTGCGAAATAGTGAGATAAGATTTATGAGCGTTTCGACTTCGAAAATGGATAAAACATTTGTTCGTAAAGGCAAATTGAAAGAGCAAGGCAACGATTTCGAGTTCTGGCAAACTCAGCCTTACGAAGTGCGCTTAGCGACCGTCGAGCAAATCAGACAGGAATACAACATTTGGAAATATGGTTCTGAACAAGGATTTCAGAGAGTTTATCGCGTCATTAAACGAAAATAATGTTCGTTATCTGATTGTCGGCGGATACGCAGTCGGTTTTCACGGCTATCCGCGCTATACGAAAGATTTGGACGTTTGGATTGAGATTAGCAGTGAAAATGCGGAAAATGTTGTCAAGGCATTAAATCAATTCGGTTTCAGTTCGTCCGGTTTCCACGCAGAAGATTTTATAAATCCCGACGAATTTACTCAACTTGGTTATCCGCCAAACAGAATTGACATTATTACAAGTTGCGAAGGCGTAGATTTTCCGGCTTGCTACGCAAACAAAATGCAGATTGAAATTGATGGCTTAAAAGTTGATTTTATTGATTACGAAAACCTTTTAAAAAATAAACAAGCCGTCGGTAGACCACAGGATTTAGCGGACGTTTCAAATCTTAAACCTAACAAAGAAATTTAATTCTGCGGTAAATAATCTTTTAAATATCTTCCCGTGTGCGAATTCTTGCTTTTCACAATTTCTTCCGGCGTTCCGGTAACGACGATTTCGCCGCCGCCGGTGCCGCCTTCGGGTCCTAAATCTATGACGTAATCAGCCGTTTTTATTACGTCCAGATTGTGTTCGATAACCAGCAGGCTCGCGCCGTTGTCCAGAAGCGCGCGGAAGGCGGCGAGGAGTTTATTGATGTCGTCGAAGTGCAAGCCGGTAGTCGGTTCGTCGAAGATATACAGCGTTTTGGTTTTGGTTTTTTGCGCCAGGTGCGCGGCGAGCTTGACGCGTTGAGCTTCGCCGCCGCTTAAGGTCGTGGCGGATTGCCCGAGACGCAGATAGCCCAAGCCGACCGCTTCCAGAACTTTTAATTTATTGACGAGCTTGTTGACGTCCTTGAAGAAAAACAGGGCTTCGCGAATCGTCATTTGCAGGACTTCGTGAATGTTTTTGCCTTTGTATCTGACGTCCAGAATTTCGGCTTTAAAGCGCGTGCCGTGACATTCTTCGCAGGTCAGCTCGACGTCGGCGAGAAACTGCATTTCGACCGTCACCGTGCCGCTGCCCTGGCAGACTTCGCAGCGTCCGCCGGGAACGTTGAACGAAAAATGCGAGGCGTCGTAGCCGTGCGTTTTCGCGGCGTTGGTGCCGGAGAAAACTTCGCGGATGGCGTCGTAAGCCTTGATATACGTGACCGGATTCGAGCGCGGCGTTCTGCCGATTGGCGATTGGTCGACGAGGATGATGTCGTCGATAAAATCGCCGCCTTTGATTTCCTTGAAAAGCCCGACGTGTCCCTGCCATTCGCCGCGCTGTTTTTTCAAACCGGCGTAGATAATGTCGTGAATCAGCGTGGATTTGCCCGAACCGGAAACGCCCGTCACGCAGACGAGCATATCGAGCGGGATTTCCGCGTCGACGGCTTTCAGATTATGTTCGCGCGCGCCGACGATTTCGAGCTTTCGCTTGGAAGGCTTGCGTCGTTGATTCGGAATTTTTATTTCGGCTTCGCCGCGCAGGTATTTTGCGGTCAAAGATTCTTCGTCTTCCAGCAAATCGTCGAAATTGCCCGCGAAAATCACGTTTCCGCCGAGCTCGCCCGCGTACAGACCGATGTCCAGAATGCGGTCGGCGGCGCGCATCATTTCCTCGTCGTGCTCGACGACCAGAACCGTGTTGCCGATGTCGCGCAGATTTTTTAAAAGATTGACCAGCCGCGTGTTGTCGCGCGGATGCAAGCCGATGGAAGGCTCGTCCAGAACGTACAGCGCGCCGACGAGCGACGAGCCGAGATTCGTGGCGAGCTGAATGCGCTGCGCTTCGCCGCCGCTCAAGGTCGAAGCCAGACGGTCGAGCGTCAGATAATCCAGACCGACATCGACCAGAAATTTCAGACGGCGGCGAATTTCCAGAAGAAGCTTTTCGGCGATTTTTTCGCGTTCCTCGCTCAAAGATAATTCGTCGAAAAACTTTCCGGCGTCGCTGATGGAAAGATTGACGATTTCGGGCAGATTTTTACCGGCGATTTTCACGTCGCGCGCGGCTTGCCTGAGTCTTCCGCCGCGGCATTCCGGGCAAGGCGTGTAGCCGCGATATTTCGCCAGAAAAACGCGGACGTGAAGCTTGTATTTTTTCGTTTCGAGCCACGCGAAAAATCCGCGAATGCCGCGCCAGCCCGGCGCGCCGTCCTTAATCGCTTTTTGCTGAAACTCCGTCAAATCGGCAAACGGAACGTCGGTCGGAATGTCGCTGTTGCGGGCGAAACGCAGCAATTCCTTTTGCGCCCAATCGTGCTGCGGCTTGGTAAACGGGTCAATCGCGCCTTCTTTCAGAGACAAAAGCGGATTCGGAATCACCAAATCGAAATCGACGCCGATGGAATTGCCGAAGCCCTGGCAGGTCGGGCACGCGCCGAACGGCGAGTTGAAGCTGAACAGGCGCGGCTCGGGTTCTTCGTAAAGCGTGTTGTCGTATTTGCAGAGAAAGCGGTCGGAGAATTTCAGTTTTGCCGCATCGCCCGCGCCGCGTTCCGCCGTCTGAACAATCGCCGTGCGGCTTTCGCGAAAACAGATTTCGAGCGAATCGACCAGACGCTGCCGGATTGATTCGTCGGCTTTCAGACGGTCGATTAAAACGAAAGTGTCGTCGAAATCGCTGAAGTTATAATCTTCGGGTTTTTGCAGTTCGAGCGTTTCGCCGTCGCGAAAAAGTCTTGTAAAACCTTTCTGCATCAAGCTTAAAAGATGCGCCGTCACCTTCGATTTCGTCTCGTAGCTTAAATCCGCGTCCGCCGCCGGAAAAATAACGTAAAAGCGCGTGCCTTCCGCCAGAGCTTGCAGAGTTTCTTCAGCCGCCGATTCGGGCGAGTCTTTTTTTACCTCGCGCCCGCAGACGTGACAAAAAGTTTGCCCGACGCGCGCGAATAAAAGCCGCAGATAATCGAAAATTTCCGTCTGCGTGGCGACGGTCGAGCGCGGGTTGCGCGTCGAGTTTTTCTGGCGAATGGCGATTGCCGGAGCGATGCCGATAACCTCGTCAACGTCGGGCTTGTCCATTCTTTCCAGAAATTGCCGCGCGTAAGCCGACAGCGATTCGACGTAGCGGCGCTGACCTTCGGCGTAAACCGTATCGAAGGCGAGCGAGGATTTGCCCGAACCGGAAACGCCGGTGACGACCGTCAGCTCGTTGACGGGAATCGAAAATGAGATATTTTTCAGATTGTGAACGCGCGCCCCGCGAACTTCGATTACTTCTTTTGTTTTAACGCTAGCTTGCATAGTTAAGAATTTCGGCAAAAAGGCAAAAGAGTATTTTAACAAACCGCATCAAAGACTCAAAGCGGGAATAAATCGCGAAAAATTCGGGTATAATGAATTGCAAATTTTGAAAGTTCGAGATTCCGAGCGTTTGGAATAAATTCCGGGTGTTTGGAAGAGATTTCAGACGTTTGAATCAAATTTCAGACGTTTGAATCAAATTTCAGGCGTTTGGAAGAGATTTCAGATGTTTGGAGCATATTTCGAGCGTTTGAAACATATTTCGAGCGTTTGGAACATATTTCAGGTAAAATTTTGTTAAACGACCGAAGGCTGCTGGCGCGCAGTATAAGATTAATTCGCGCGGTCGCCATTCTTTTCCGACAGGTTTGGGATTAATAATGAAATTAAATGTAACTTTGCTGCTTCTGCTTTCCGTTTTGAGTTTCACTTCATGCAAATCGCAAAATTCGACGGCGACGGAAAATCAGAATAAAAATCGTGAGGCGACGATAGAACAAACGCCGGTTCTGGTCGAGCTTTTCACCAGCGAAGGCTGAAGCAGCTGCCCGGCGGCTGACCGTGCGTTAGCCTTTCTCGAAAAAGAACAGCCGATTTCGTCCGCCGAAATTATTACGCTCGCGCTGCACGTCGATTACTGGAACCGGCTCGGCTGGACGGACGAATTTTCGTCGCCGCTTTTCAGCCAGCGCCAGTCGCTCTACGCGCAGAGGTTCAAACAAACGGACGTTTACACGCCGCAGATGATTGTTGACGGCAGCGCTCAGTTTACGGGCAGCGACGGCAACCGGGCGACGAAAGAAATTCTGGACGCGGCAAAAAGCCCGAAAGCGACGATTGAGTTGGCGATTGGCGGAGAAAAATTAAAAATAAAAATCTCCAAACTGCCCGAACACGAAAACGCGAGCGTGTTTCTGGCGATTGCCGAAGACAACCTGGTTTCCGACGTCGGGCGCGGCGAAAATTCCGGCAAAACTCTGGAACACGTTTCGGTCGTGCGCGAATTAAAATCAATCGGAAACATTAACGCGCAAGATAAATCGTTTGAAACGGAAACAATTTTTCAGCTTCAGCCAAACTGGAAAAAGGAAAATTTGAAGCTCGTGGTTTTCGTGCAGGGAAATCAGAATCGGAAAATCTACGGCGTGAATCGAATTGCGCTTTGACTGAAAAAATTTCACCAGCGCGAATCGTATTTGACGAAACTTTCCTGCCAGATGCCTTCGCCTAAAAACGGAATTGCGCCGCTCGAATCGATGACGGTTTCGACCGTGCAGCTTTTTCGATAGGTTCTGCCCGACGGCGAGCAAATCTGCAAAACGATTTTTTCTTCCGAAATTGCCGAGACGACCGCCGTCCGCCAGTCTTTTTTGCATTGCACGACCAGGCGCGTTCCGACGGCGAGAGTATTAATGGTTATTTGATTTTCGGCAGCTTCCACGAGTTTTGATAAGATTTGTAAGGTTCGACCGGCAATTGAATCAAAACCGGATTTTTGTTTGGTTCGAGCCAGGCTAAAACCTTTTTCATCTCGGCGCGCTCCATCGCCGTGCAGCCTGCCGTTCCGGTTTCGGCGTTTTTCCAGATGTGCAGGAAAATACACGAGCCGTTTCCTTTGACCACCGGATTGGAATTATACGCGACGAAGACGCCCAAATCATATTCCGCGCCGACCTCAAGCATTTTCTCGGAGCCTTTCCAGTCAAAAATGCCGACCTGTATGCGGTTCACGATTTTGTTGTAATGAAAAGAATTCGGGTCGTCAACGCATTCCGTTCGCTCTTCCAGCTGCGTGTAGGGAACTTTGACGAAAGCGGGCTTGGCAATCGAGCCGAAAGCGGAGAGCAAAGGGAAAATGCCCGCCGGAGATTTGCCGTCGCCTTCTTTTTTGAAATTACGCGAGACGCCGGTTTTATTTAACTTGCCGTTCATTTCATCGGCTAAGGCAAATCCGTTTCTGCCGACGACGACCGGAAAGCTTTTTCCGACGACAAGCCATTCCGCATTCAGGTTTTTTCGCTCGAACAACTGCGCCGTGCCCTGCACCTCATTCCAATCTTTGGTGGTGACGACGACGGCTTGCAGCGAATCTTCTAATGAATAGGCTTTAGTCGGATATTGATGAAACTGTTTCAGTCTGACGTTTCTTGCCGTTGCGAGTTTGGCGATGTAAGCGTTAAGCGTGTCCGTGATGCCTTTCGCGTAGTTTTGCGCCCGAAAAGCGGGAGCGAGAAAATCGCGCTGGATTTGTCCGAGCGCCGCGTCAGGCAAATCTTTTTGAATCGCGGTGCTGGTCTGCGTGAAATATTTTCCGTCATCCAGAGAAATAAAAAGCAGCAGACCTTCGCTGTTTTTGAGCTGGTTGGTTTTTCTCCAGTTGCGGGCGACAGCCAGAGAATAATCGAAAATCGGTTGTTTATTAGTAGTTTTGACGGTGACGAGCGCGATTTCGACGGGCGGATTGGTGCTGTTGCGGAAGTCCTTTAATCTGGATTCTAAAAAATTCTCGGTTTGTTCATCAAGGACTTCCGCATAATCGTTAACTAAATTTTTGACCGAAACCGTTTCCTGCGCCAAAGCATTAATACAGAAAAGAAGTAAAAACAACCAAACTAAGTTTAGCTTCATAATTATTTCTCTGTTATCTACCGCTGCGGCGCGGAAATTTTTCTTAATCTTCAAACGGCAAATCGGTTTGGCTGCCTTTCTGGCTGACGGCGTAAATGCGCAAGCCGACGGAAATCATCACGACCGAGATTCCAATCCAGATTAAAATCCAGGCGACCGCCGGCAGCCCGGTGGCGTTCTGCATATTCATCGCGTCGGTCTGAATGTCGGAGCCGACAAACGGCGCATTGAGAAAGAAAAGCGTTTTCAAATCCGCGAAGGCATTCAAAACGAGCTGGACGGCGAGAAAAGCGACCGCAAAATTCGCCGTTTTCGCGCTGGCAAACCGCGCAATCGCCAGCATTACCGCCGCCAAAGCCGCGCCGACAAACGTCGTAAAAGCGATGCTCGCCAGCGTCACCTTGACTTCCGATATATTAAAGAGCGGAACGAGAAACCCGAAAATCACCGTCATTAATCCGATAAGTCCGGCTAAAGCGAATAAAACGGCGCGCGCCGAAATTGCGCGGCGAATCAAAAACAGCAGCAGAACGCCGAAAAACGTCGTGCCGAGATAGCCTGCGCTCGAAGTCAGAAGGGCGGAAATCCAGTTTGACGAAGCGCCCCAGACCACGCCGCTGCCGTCCGACGCGACCGTCAGGCTCTGCACCGAGCCGCCCGTCAGCAGCGCGACCAGAGCGTGACTGGATTCGTGTATAAACGTGACAAAAAGACGAATCGGGTAAACCAGCCATTCGGCATAAGGAATAAACCACAAAGCGATGGTTATCACCGTCGCAAGCAATAAAAGTTTTAATTGCGGCTTGGCATCTTCGGCTAATCTG
Source organism: Pyrinomonadaceae bacterium (assembly GCA_036388475.1). Lineage (GTDB taxonomy): Bacteria > Acidobacteriota > Blastocatellia > Pyrinomonadales > Pyrinomonadaceae > JALZHR01. Next base: position 6,894 of record DASVRT010000041.1, read on the forward strand.
TATCTCATTTAAAAACTCCTTTCCTAGTACACAACATTCTACGCTTTTTCTGATGCAAAGTTCAAAGTAAATGTTTCTTAGCAATTACGAATTGATGGATTTCGACCTCTCGGCTTCGCGCTTTGAGCTTTGAAAATTGAGCAAAATCAAAGTTCAAAAATCATTTCTCCCGATTCGCAATTCGCAATTTTTAATTCGTAATCGAACCGCTCTTTCCGCCTTCCTTCAATTCCAGACGAATTTCCGTGATGTGCATATCCTTCTGCACGGCTTTGCACATATCGTAAACAGTCAGCGCGGCGATTGAAACCGCCGTCAAGGCTTCCATTTCCACGCCCGTCTGCGCGCTCGTGACGGCTTCGGCGACGAGATAAACGCCGTCGTCTTTCAGCTCGGCTTTTACGTCAACTTTCGACAAAGGCAGTTGATGACACAGCGGAATCAGGTTCGCGGTTTGTTTTGCCGCCATAATTCCGGCGATGCGCGCGATTTCCAGCGGATTTCCTTTCGGATTTGTCTGCTCTCGAACGGCTTTAACGGTTTCCGCGTTCATCAAAACTCTGGCGGAAGCGACGGCGCGGCGTTTCGTCACGGCTTTTTCCGAAACGTCAACCATTTTAACCTCGCCTGTTTCGTCGTAATGACTTAATTTAGACATAGTAAAAGATAAATGAGAACTGAAAAATGATAACCGGGAACTGAAAATTGTTTTCTCTATCAATTTTCAGTTCTCACTTTTTAAGACAAATAAGCAATTTGAGCGACCGCTCCGGCTTCTAAAATCTCGCCCTGCGGCACGAAAACCAAAGCGTCGGCGCGCGAAAAAGCGATAAAATTCGACGAGCCGCGAAAGCGCAGAGATTCGATAACGAGTTTTCCGTCTTCGCCGGTTTTCAGCGAAACCGGCAAAAACGAGTCGCGCTCTTTCGCGCCTTTTATTTTTTCGCCCGTCACGGCAAACCCTTTTTTCAATTCGCAATCGCGCGCGCCCTGCATCAGCAGAAGCGCCGCTCGCACGAACAGATGAAACGTCACCGCCACGGAAACGGGATTTCCCGGCAGACCGAAAATCAATTTATCGTTTAGTTTCGCGAAAACCGTCGGCTTGCCGGGCTTTAAGCTCACTTTCTCAAAAAAGATTTCCGCTCCGAGCTCGCGCAAAGCCGGTTTTGTAAAATCATAATCGCCGACCGAAACGCCGCCGGTGATAAGTAAAATTTTCGATTTTCGATTTTCGATTTTCGATTGCTCGTTTAACCCGACAGCGGCGGCAATCTGATTTTTCAGAGTCTGGAAATCGTCTTTCACCAAAGGCAAAATTTCGGTTGCCGCGCCTGTTTTTCGGGCGAAAGCGTCGAGCATTATCGAATTTGAATTGCGGATTTGGTCTTGTCCCGGTTTTTCGGAAACGTCGACAATCTCGCTTCCGGTGGCTAAAATAGAGACTTTCGGCTGCGCTCCGGCTTTTACTTTGGCGTAGCCGAAAGACGCCAGCGAAGCAATCATATTTTCCGTGATTACTTCGCCCGCGGAAAAAACTTTCGTGCCCTTTTCGATTTCTTCGGCACGCCGAATAATGTTTTGTTTTTCTTTGGTTGCTTCTAAAATCTCGATAAAACCGCCGTTTTCTTTGGTGAGCTCGACTTTCTGAACCGCGTCCGCGCCTTGCGGGACGGGCGCGCCGGTCATTATTCTCACCGCTTCGCCTTTTTTGATTTTGCCGTCAAACCCTTTGCCCGCCACCGCTTCGCCGATGATTTTCAATTTGACGGGCGCGTCTTTCGCGTCTTTCGCCTGCACGGCAAAACCGTCCATCTGCGAACGGTCAAACGGCGGCAAATCCGTATCCGCGCGAATTTCTTCCGCCAGCACGCGCCCGACTGATTTTTCCAAACCAACCGTTTCGGCTTCGAGCGCGAAAGTTTCGCGTTTGATGATTTCTAATGCTTCGGAAATCGGAATCATAATATTTCAGCCGCTAACAAAGAATGAAGAAATTCAGCCGCCGCAGGACACAGAGAAAAGCAGAGAAAAAATTTACAGGGATAACAGAGATTGTCAGGAATAAGAAAGATTATTTTTATTTATCCCGGTTTATGCCGGCTCTTCCTGCAAATTCTTCTTTCGTGCTTTTTCGCGTTCTTTCGTCGCTAATTTCCTAGCGAATCAAATAAAACTCCGTCTGGCGCGGGCGGAAAAATTCGTATCCTTTTTCCGTCATAAAAGCGTCGTCTTCCGCCATAATCGTCACCATTTGATTGTTCCATTCGGGCACTTTCGTCGAAGTGTTCAGTTCAATCGAGGTGTAGGAGCCGAGCCGCAGGCGCTCGGCGTCGGCGGCAGTAATCCCGCGGCGAAAATCGATTGCCGCGCCGAGTCCGTGACCGTGCGTGCCGAGCGGGTGCGAATAAATCATCGCCTGAATATTTTGTTTTTTCATTTCCGCCATCGTCGCCGCGTAAACTTCCGGTCCGGTCATTCCCGCGCGAGCCGCGACGAATAAAGCGTCCTGAAGGCGATTCGTGTTTTTCAGAGCGTCTTTCAAACCCTGCGGCGCGTCCTTTTCGCCTTTTTTCAGAATATACGCGTGTTTCTGCCAGTCGGTCGAAAGTCCCATATAATTCAAGCCGAAATCGACGTGAATCAAATCGCCGCGTTCCAGCACGACGTTTTCGGATGTCACTTCCAGAAACTGCATCGGATTTTCGTTCGCTTTCGCCAATCTCTGAACGCGCAAATCGGGCTGAAACCAGGTGGTTAAACCGAAATTATTAACCTGCTGCAAAAGCCACCAGCGCACGTCGCCGACAGTCGTTTTGCCGGGCGTGATAACTTCATTTGAAAACGCGCGCCGCGTCAGAATGTCGGTCAGTAAAACCGCCTGTCGATAATGTTCCAGTTCTTCGGGCAGCCGCGTGTCGAGATAATCGGTGATAAATTTTCCGCCGGAAACAAAGCGCGATTCGTAATCTTTGCCGAGCGCGTCGGCTAAAAATTTGTAAGCGTCGCGCGTGATGCCGTCGGATTGCCCGCGCCCGCCGCCCATATTTAAGGCGATGGTTTTCGGATTTCTGTCGCCGACGATTTGCTTCAGCGTTTCGGCGATTTTATTGCCGGGCGGATTCAGCACCGTGTAAAAATTTTTCAGATGTTCTTCGACGTATCGCACGACGGCGATTTTATCGAGCGTCTGCCCGTTGTCGGCGAGAATAAAAAAATCGCGCCTGCCGACATACGGAATCGGCGGCGCGATGTATTCCGTCACCGAATCGGCGTGAAATTCCTCGTTGGTGACAATCCACATCGAAACATTGTGCTTGCGCATCATCGGCAAAAGCACCGTATCGAAACGCTTTTTCAGCCATTCTTCACGAATTCTTAATTGCTCGCGCTGGCTTAAAAGCTTCGGCGGCGGCGGCAGTTTCTCGTTCGATTTGTTCTGGGCAAAAACGAAATTTCCGTTCAGCAGACAGGAAATCAGGAAGAAGGAAAACAGTAGTTTATTGATAGGCTTCATATATAAATATTGATTTTATTTGCGGCTTTTAGCGCAAAAATTTACAAAATGATACACTGATTTTTGTTTTCGACTGCCTTAATTTACCATAAAAATTTATTTGAGAGGATTTTATAAACTGTGATTGATTTTGAATTAACCGAAGAGCATATCGCTTTGCAAAAAACCGTGCGCGAATTCTGCCGGCAGGAAGTCGCGCCGTACATCAAGGAATGGGACGAAAAATCGCATTTCGAACGCTCGATTTTGGGAAAAATGGCTGATTTGGGAATTTTGGGCGTCTGCATTCCCGAACAATACGGCGGCGCGGGCTTCGATTATATTTCGCTCGGCTTGGTCTGCGAGGAACTCGAAGCCTGCGACACGTTTCTGCGCGTCATTATGTCGGTTCACGTCGGTTTGAATTCGATGAGCGTTTTCAGTTGGGGAACCGAGGAACAGAAGCAGAAATATCTCGCGCCGCAGGCGAAAGGCGAAAAAATCTCGACGTTCGGTTTGACCGAGCCGAACGCGGGTTCCGACGTTATCGGCTTGCGCTCGTCGGCGCGCCGCGACGGCGACGACTGGATTTTGAACGGCGAAAAAATGTGGATTAGCCTGGGCGACGTCGCCGACCATTTTCTTTTCTTCTGCTGGACGGACGAGGAAAAACGAAAAAAACGCGACCACACGGGAATGAGCTGTTTTATCGTCGAGCGCGCGATGCAGGGATTTTCTTCCGGCACGATTCACGGCAAATTAGGAATTAAAGCCGGAAACACGGGCTATTTTTCATTGCAGGACGTGCGCGTGCCGCAGGCGAATATGCTCGGACAGGAAGGCGAAGGTTTTAAAATTGCGATGTTTTCGTTGGAAAACGGTCGCTACACGGTCGCTTCGGGCGCGACGGGCGTGATTCGCGCTTCGCGTGATGCTTCGGTCGCGTACGCGAACACGCGCGAAACGGCGGGCGTCAAAATCGGCGAGCATCAATTAGTCAAACAAAAAATCGCCGAGATGGAAGCCGATTATCAAATGTCGCATCTTCTGTGGCTCAAAACGGGTTATCTGAAAAATCAGGGCTTGCCGAGCGCGAAAGCCGCGAGCCTGGCGAAATGGCAGGCGACCGTCAGAAGCGAAAAAGCGGCTTCGATGGCGATTGAAGTTCACGGCGCAAACGGCTATACGAACGATTATCCGGTCGAACGTTATTTGCGAAACTGCAAAGCCGCCGTCATTTACGAGGGAACGCGAGACATTCACACGATTATGCAGGCGGATTGGGCTTTGGGCTTGAAACGCGAAAAACAAGCCCGCGTGACATTGCCGCCGTATAAATCTTCGGAAGCCAAAGACGCGACGGCATAAGGAAGAAATACAAAACGCAAAGTGCAAAATATGAGGATTCAGGATTAAAAATCCTGAATCCCGAATTACATTTCAAAATAAAAAAGCCGGCTCGACTTTTACAGTCAGGCTGGCTTTTTTATTTTAATCGAATTTAAAATTCGCTATTACGGAGTTCTGTTGGTCGTGGCGTTCGTGTTGCCGCCGGTGCGATTCGTGTTGCTTCCGGTCGTATTGCCGCCGGTCGTATTGCCGCCGGTGGTGTTCGTGCCGGTCGTATTTGTTCCGGTGGTATTCGTGCCGGTCGTATTTGTTCCGGTCGTGGTGCCGCCGGTCGTATTTGTTCCGGTCGTATTGGTGCCGGTGGTGTTCGTGCCGGTCGTGTTGGTGCCGGTCGTGTTTGTCATGTTCGTGTTCGTCCGGTTAGTGTTAGCGTTGTTCGTGGTATTTCCGGATTCGCCGCCGCAAGCCGAAATACCTACAGCCAAAGCAGCCACAGCCGAAATGGTCAAAATTTTTAATTTCATGGTTTTCTAATTCCTCCAAAAGGTTTTAATTATTATTTTGCGAAAAATTTCACTTTCTCACATTCAAATTGCAAATAGTAGCAAAAATTAAATTTTTTGCAAGCGGAATTTACAAAAAAGTCGGCAGGCGGCGAAAAAGATGATGCGCCTGCAATGCCCGAACCGCTTTAATTTTACAAATTTACGAGCTATTTCTCCGTATTTGACTGCGAAGCCGATTTTTTCACGTCGTCAAAATCAGGACTTTGGTTGGTAATTTTCCACTCGCCGTTTTCACGCACGAATTTAAAAGGCGTCCAGACGCCGTAACTGCCGCCTTTGATTTCCGCAGTTCCGGAATCGCCTTCAATTTTTTCATTGCGGACTTCGAAAGGCTTTTCCGGCGCGGGCTCAAGCTCGTTCAGAAATGCGGTCAGCGAGGTTTTCTTTTCCTCTTTCATATCGGCTTCCCAGGTTTTCAGAGTGTCCTGCGAGACGGCTTTTCGCAGCGCGGCATCGTCTTTTTTCCTGAGAGCCTCGTAATAAGCCGCCACGACGGGCGCGAGCGTCGGCGCGTTGTTGCTCGTCGGCGCTTCCGTTTTTTTGTTGGTCAGAATTAAACTGTTTGAATTATTAGCAGCGGCGGTGTTTGTATTTCCCGCGTTATTATTCGCCGGATTATTGGTCGCCGGCTGGTTGCCGCACGCAGCGGCAAAAATAATCGTAAAGATTGAAATCGTAATAAAAAATAAAAATTGATAACGCACAAATGTTCTCCTTAAATTGAACTTGAAAATAGAAAAGTATAAAACAAATAAACGAAAAGACAAGCACGCTATGAATCATCAACCGCTTTATCGAATCGAACTGCGCCGCGTTTTTCTCTGCCGCGAGCTGCCCGCGCCGCTGACGCGCGCCAGCGAGCACCTGCAATTTTTTGACAATTATATCAGAGATACGCGGCTGCGGCTGCGAACGATTCGGTCGCCGCAGACGAAGCAATGGAGCTGGATTCTGGAACAGCGTTTTCCGCTCGACGCCGGCGATTTGTCGCGCTGGCAGGTTGCGGAACTGCGTCTGAACGAAGCCGAACACGCCGCTTTTGAAGTTTTTGAAGGCAGGGAAATCAAGAAAAACGAGCGCGTCGAAACGAGCGAACTTCGCTTTAACCGCTATTTTTACGATTTCGACGACAGGCAAATCGAAATCGACGTTTTCCTGAATCCGCTCTGGGGTTACAATCCGGCGAAAGTTTTTTTTGAATCGGAAGCGGAAATGAAAAATTTCGTGCCGCCCGATTTTGCCGTTGCCGAAATCACGCAGAATAAATTTTTTATCGGTCAGAATCTGCTCGGAAAAACTTTTGAAGACGTGAAAAGCGAACTTGCGGCGTCGAAATAAAGCGCGGGCTTTCGTATTTTTTCATAGACTCTATCTAAAATTGCTCAAAAGGGCGCAAATTTGCGGTTCCGAACCCCAAAATTCCGGTCTTAAACCCCGTCGATGAGGTTCGGAATCTCAATCTTCAGGTCCGGAACCCGAAAATTCAGTTTGAAGACCTAAAACTTTAGCCTCAGAACCTGAAATTTCAGGTTCTGAGGCTAAAGCGTTGATGTTTTAACTTATGATTTTACTTCACGCGCGGCATCATCGGCACGTAGCGTTCGAGCGAAGCGTAAATCTGCAAATAAATTTTCGTTTCGCGCGGAATCAGATTGCGCCAGCCCGAGCCGCCGCGTTTTATATAACCGGCTAATTTTGCGGGATTTGAATTGTAGCCCGCCGCCATCAAATCCGAAGGCGTCGCTTTTCCGTCTTCGAGCGCCCCGTAAACGGTTTCGCTGGCAATCAGGTCGTCCCACGTCATTTTCATATAAAGCAGCATCGCCTGCGCCGCGTTCTGGTGATTGCGCATTCCCTCGACAAAATCGGGCATCAAGCCGACGCTGTAGTAACGATTGCGAACCATATAATAAGTCGAAGGAATCATCTGCACCATTCCGCCCGCGCCCGCCGAACTGACCGAATAACGATAAGTCTGTCCTTCGTTCAGCGCGTAAAGCGTGAAGATGTCGTTGTAAATATTCGGGTGATGCTCGGTGCGAAAACGCAGATGGTCAACGTGTTCGACGGTCGAAAGCCGCTCGGCAATATCGGCAATCTGCGGCGAGATGACGATGCCTTTTTCCCGTAATTTTTCGCGGGCGACGTCAATCGTATTGCGTACGTAAAGCTGTCCGGCGTTGACGATTTCAGGCGTCACGACGCCCGTATGCGTCGAGGTGTAATAAGCCGTTTCCATATAACGACCGCCGCGCTCGACCGGATATTGCACGACCAGCGGCATCTGAATCTCGCCCGTCTGGTCGAAAATCGTCACGGGCGTGTTGACGCCGTTGGCGCGAATAATGCGGACGTGCATCATTTTTCCGTTTGAGCTGATGAGCGGGATTTCCGCGTTTTTTGAAAGAAAAGCGGTTTTGGTCAGCACGACGAAATCAATCTTTTGAGTTTTCCAATCGTGAAAAGCCAGTCGCACAATGTCCATTGCGACTGCTCCGTCGACCGCGCCGGTCGGCATCGGGCGCGTCTGCATCAATCGTTTGGCTTCGGCGATTTTGCTTTTGATTTGACCGAAGGTCAGAATTTTATAATTATTTTGCGGGATGACCGGCGTCGGCGTCGGTGTCGGCAAAGGCGCGGGGCGGTCGCCCGGAATCGGGTTGTTAACCGGCGCGGCGACAGGTTTCGGCGTCGGCGTATTTGTTACAACCACGACTTTTGAAGGCGTCGGCGTCGGATTTGCACTGCTGCCTACCAGGCGCGGACGCGTCGGCATCGGAGTCGGCTGCACCACCGCTTGTGCCGAAAGATTAATTGTCAGAAATAGTAGAAACGCAAAAACGGAAAAACTTTTTTTTGTCATCGGGATTGTTCCTGTTCGGAAAGCTTTTGCTTCGCGGCAAGTTCGGGGATGAACCTGTTTTAGAACGAAGCACGCTTCCGAAAACGTGCGATAATAAAGATTCGCTCAAAAACGGAATGGTTGTCAAATATAATTTGAAAATTTTATGCGAACGACAATTTTTATTTATAGCGGAGATAATGTATTTTGGAAATTTGAATTTATTTGAGTTATAAAAGCATTGATTCTATGGAGAAATTATTCGGAACCGACGGTATTCGCGGGGCGGCGGGCGAATTCCCGCTCGATGAAAAAACAATCGAAATCGCCGGTCGCTCGCTGGCGCGCCAGCTGGCGGAAAAGCTCGGCAGACAGCCGCGTTTTGTGACGGGACGCGACACGCGCGAATCGGGCGAATGGATTGAGCGAGCCTTTCACGCCGGCGCAATGGATGAAGGCGCGCATTGCGAATCGGCTGAAGTTATGACGACGCCGGGCGTCGCTTTTGTGACGAAAGCCTTCGATTTCGACGCCGGAATCGTCGTCAGCGCATCGCATAACCCATTTCAGGACAACGGCATTAAGATTTTTTCGCCGAGCGGAAAAAAGATTGACGGCGCAACCGAGCGAGAAATCGAAAGCGACATTTTTGATAATTCGAAATTCGAAATTCGAAATTCGAATTTCGAAAATATCGACGCGGCAAATTCTTCAAAATATCAAAACGCATATCTGGATTATCTAGCCGGCGAATTCAAAAATCTCTCGCTGGAAAATTTCAAAATAGTGATTGACTGCGCCAACGGCGCTTCTTCAAATCTCGCGCCGCGTCTGCTGGAAAAATTCGGCGCGCAAGCCGTGACGATAAACTGCCAGCCGGACGGGCGCAATATCAACGCCGACTGCGGCTCGCTTCACATCGAAGGCTTGCAGGCTAAGCTCGCGGCTGAAAACGCCGATTTCGGCGCGGCTTTTGACGGCGATGCCGACCGCTCGCTGTTTGTTGACGAAAAGGGAAACACGGTTGACGGCGACGCGGTGCTGTGGGCGATGGCTCGACATCTCCGCCGTCACGGCAAGCTCAATCACGACACGGTTATCGCTACCGTGATGAGCAATCTCGGGCTGGAAGTCGCGCTGCAGGCAACCGGCATTAAGCTCGTCCGCGCCTCGGTCGGCGATAAATACGTTCTGGAAGAGCTGCTGAAAACAAACGCCAGCATCGGCGGCGAGCAATCCGGTCATATAATTTTCCCGTTTCGCTCCCTGGTCGGCGACGGGATGCTGACGATGCTTTTTCTGCTCGAAGCGATGCAGGAAAGCGGAAAAACTTTGTCGGAACTAACCGCCGGATTCGTCCGTTTTCCGCAGATTCTGGTCAACGTGAAAGTTAAGGAGAAACGCCCGTTTAACGATGTCTTTGAAATCTCGACGATTTCAAAACAAGTCGAAACCGAACTCGGTCAGAAGGGAAGACTTCTGCTTCGCTATTCCGGCACGGAAAATCTCGCCCGCGTGATGATTGAAGGCGAAAATCAGCATCAAATCGAATCGCAGGCGCATCGGTTGGCGGAAGTCATCAAAGCAAGTCTGGGCTGAAAAGTGAAAAAGTTAAAAAAAGTGAAAAAGTTTTATTGATTTTTGTTCAATCTGCTTTTTCACCTTTTCACTTTTCAGCTTTTCCGCTTTTATAAAATTATGTTTGTCGTGCTTTATCGCTGGCGGATTAATCCGGAACTGGAAACGCAGTTTGTCGAAGCGTGGTCGGAAATAACGGCGTATTACAGCCGAAACGAGCATTGGCGCGGTTCGCGCCTGCATCGCGGCGCGGACGGAATTTTCTATTCCTACGCGCAGTGGGAATCGGACGAGCTGCGCCGCAAGGCGTTTGAAAATCGCCCTGATTTCAAAGCCGGAGCAAAGATGCGCGAGGCAATCGAGGAAAGTTTTCCCGAAGTCGTTCTGGAAATTGTCTCGGACTTTCTGATTTTGCAAGAAAAAAATTAAAATCCATTTTTCTTCTTGCAATCCAAATAAAAGTCGTTGTATAGTTACATCAATCGAGACGGTTGGTGGAGCCTCCGTCTCTAGTGGTTGCTGGGGTGAGGACAGTAATCACGCATTGGCAGGCGCGGCGCACTTCCACGTTGCTTCGCCTGCCCACTCTTTTTTAAGAGCCGCGAGTTTTCGACTTGCGGCTTTTTGATTTTGCTTACCGTATCGCTTTCGGTTTAATCTCAACAAATGGATTTGGCTCAATATCGGCGCGAGCTGAAAAAATATTATGCCGCCGTCGAGAAAAATCGGCTGGAAAAATGTCTCGGCGCGGCGCAAACAATTCCGGGCGCGGCAATTGCCGAGCGCTTTAGCGATTTATTTTCGCAGACGGCGATTTCCGAACTTGAAAAATCGCTGGAAAACGCGGCTGAGTTAACCGAAACGGAAACAAAAGCGCGGCAAAATCTGCTGAATATCTCGCGGCTCGGCTTTCTGCAAAATCAAGCCGCTGAAATTTCCGCCGAATACGAATCGTGCCTTAAATCCGCGCGCGTTTCCTTTCAAAACGAAAACCTGACTTTTCCCGAAGCGCTCGCCAAAATTCAAACCGAAGAAAATTCCGTCCCGCGCCGCGAAATTTACGCGCGACTTGCCGAAGCGCAAAATTTCTGCGCCGATTTATGGCTGGAAAAATTTAAAATCCGGCGCGAAAACGCGGAAAAAATCGGTTTTGAAAGTTGCCGGAACTTGTTTGAAAATCTCGCGGAACTCGATTTTGGACAGCTCGCGCAAAAAGCCGAAAAATTTCTCGCCGAAACCGAAGAAACGTATTTCAGGGCGCTTTCCGAAATTTTTCCCGAAACGAAATCACCGCACATCGCGGATTTTTATTTCCGGCAAAAACAATCGGCGCGAAAAGAAATTTTCGACGGAAAAAAACTATCGAACTTTTATCGTCTGCTGCTCGAAAATTTCGGTTTTCAGCCCGAGAAAATTTCAAACATTAAGTTGCTGGAAGTTTCTGCCGAAAGACAAACGGACTTTTTTCGCGGCGCTTTTCCGGCAAGCGAAGTTCGCTTTGCCGTCTCCGCGCGCGACGGCGGCGCGGCTTTCAGCGAATTTTTAAAAACTTTCGGAAAAGCTCAGCAAGCGGCTTGGACTTCCGCCGATTTAGCAACGCGTTTTCCCGAATTCGTTTTTTCGCCGGACGCCGTTTTAGGGAAAGCTTACGGCATTCTATTTCAGAATTTGCTGTCGGACGAAAGCTTTTTGCGGCGAAATTTCGGCTTGTGGAACGAGAAGCTGACCGGAAAAATCGCGCGGGAAAATAATTTTCGGCGGTTTTTTGAAATTCGCCGCAGCGTTCTGCGATTTCTTTTCGAGTTAAAATTTCACTCGTCTTCAAATTGGGAAATCGCGCGCGAATTCGCCGCCGGCTTTTCGCAAAGTCTGGGTTTCGAGCTGAGCGAAACTGATGTTTTATTTCAGCTTTCCGAAGATTTTCAGCCCGCCAAAAATCTGCGCGCGCTGCTGTTCGCTTTCGGGCTCGGAGAATATTTCCGGGCGCGATATGATTTTGATTGGTGGAACAAGCGCGCGGCGTTTGAAGAATTAATAGATTTCTGGAATACCGCCGAGCGCCATAAAGCCGAAGAAATGGCTCGGATGATTGGATTTGAAATGAGCTTCGATTTGATGAAGGAAATTTAGCGGTAAGAGAATAAAACCACGGATTTACGCGGATAAACGCAGATTCATTAACCGAGGATAAAAGAACAAGATAATTCAATTGATTTTGTTTTCATCCCGGTCAATCTCCTTCATCCTCGATTAATCTCTTTTTCTCATCCGCGTTTATCCGCGTTATCTGCGGTTAATTCTCCTGAAATTCTCTGGGTTGTCCGGGCTAAAAAATGCAGAAAGTTAAAGTAAAATTAACCGGAAACGCGCACCGATACGAAATCAAAATCGGTCGTGATTTGCTGGACGGCTGCGGCGATTGGGCGAAAAACTGTCTGCCGGAAAAAGCACGAAAAATCGTCGTCGTTTCAAATCCGAAAATTTTTCGGCTTTACGGCGAAACGGTCAAGGAAAGTTTGGAAAAAAACGGTTTTGAAGTTTCAATTTGGCGGATGAAAGACGGCGAAAGACACAAAAACTTTCGCTCGCTGGAAACGGCGCTCAAATTTTTTAGTGAAATCAGGCTCAAACGAACCGATGCAGTCATTGCACTCGGCGGCGGCGTGGTCGGCGATTTAGCGGGTTTGGCGGCGGCGATTTATCTGCGCGGCGTCGCTTTTTTGCAGATTCCGACGACGCTGCTGGCAATGATTGATTCTTCGGTCGGCGGCAAAACCGCCGTCAATACGGCGTTCGGCAAAAATTTAATCGGCGCGTTTCACCAGCCGCGCGGAGTTTTGATTGACGTCGACGTTTTGAAAACTTTGCCGCGCCGCGAATTGACCGCCGGATTTTGCGAAGCCGTCAAACAGGGCGCTATCGCCGACCAAAAACTTTTCAATCAAACGGCGGAATTTTTACGAAATTATTCGCCGCGGCAGTTTAAAAAATTCTTTTCGGAGAAAGATTTTTCGGAAAAACTGCAAAAGCTTATCGCCGCGCAGGTCGCTTTCAAAGCGGAAATCGTCAGCCAGGACGAAAGAGAAAGCGCGGACAGAATCGACAAAAAATCGCGTAAAATCCTCAATTTCGGTCACACCGTCGCGCACGCGCTCGAAAAAGTCACCGCTTACAAACGCTTCAAACACGGCGAAGCCGTCGGCTACGGAATTTTAGCGGCGGCGGAAATATCAAAAGATGTTGCAAAATTCGTTCAAGATGATATAAAATCGTTAAACGATGTTGTCGGATTGACGGGAAATCTGCCAAACGCCGACGACATCGCAATTGATGACATCATCAGGGCAATTTCTTTCGATAAAAAATCAATCGGTGAATCGCTGCAATGGATTCTCCTTGAAAAAATAGGCAATCCGAAAATCTTTTCCGACCGGGACATTCCCAAAGCGGTCATCGAAAAATCTCTCAAAAAAATTTTCCAGACTTAAGTTTATAAATTCCGTGTTTCGAGGAGTTTAACCAAGATGAACAAAGCAGAATCTTTCCGTAACAGAAAAGCGGAGCGCGGCGGAGCGGGCGTAAAATTCCTGCTCGTGGCGGTCGTTTTATTTTTAATCGGTCACGCGGGCTGCAACTATATTCCGGCTGCCTACCAGGGCGAAAGCTACAAACAGGAAATGCAGACGGCGGTTTTGCAGGGCACGGCGCTGCCGACCACCAGCAACCCGCTCGGCGTGGTCAAACAGCGCTTGCAGAAAATCGCGAAAGAAAGCGATTTGCCGCCCGACACGGTGATTGACGTCAAACAGGTCAATAACGTCATTCAAGCCCACGTCCGCTATTCAAAGCACATTGACATACTGCCTTTCGGCATCTACTCGCGTCAATATCTGTTTGACCAGACGGTTTCGCCGACCGGATTTATGCTCAAAGATAATTAGCGGAATTTCAATTAGGAAATTTTTCGGCACCAAGACACAAAGAACACAAAGAAAATTCAGCCGCGAATAACACGAACAAAATCAAAATAACTTCGCGTATTCTTGTCTGTCTTTGTGTTCCTTGTGTCTTGGTGCCGAAAAATTGATTTTATTAGACTGCCGCGAGCGCCGCCTGAACTTTCAAAGGCTGAATTTGAATCAGACTGCTCGGCGCGTCAGCCAGCCAGGTCGAAGGACAAACGCCGCAGGTCGTGCATTTTTCGACCGCCGGGCAAGGTTTTGAAGAAAGACTCGCCTGCGATTTTTCGTGTTCTTCTCGCAAAAACTCATACGACAAACCGGAATCGACGATTGTCCACGGGAGAAATTCGTTGTAATCGCGCTGGCGCGAGGTGTGAAATTTGGCGTCGATTTTTGTTTCGCGCAGAGCTTCGTTCAGATTTCCTTTCAAACGCGCGGCTGATTCGATAACTTTGCTGATTGTGCGGTCGCCCGACGAAAACAAAGCCTGTTCGTGAGCGATGCGCGCCGACATATATCGAACTTCGACGTTCGGAATTCTCGACAAATTCTTCGCCGCCCATTTAAGACGCGTTTTCAATTCCTTTTCGTCGCAAATCGCGTCCCACTGCAAAGGCGTGTTCGGTTTCGGCACAAACCCGTTCAGGGACGGAATAATTTTTCCGGCGCGCCCGAAGCGTTTTCCGGCTTCGAGCATACGGTTTTTGATGCGCTCGACCAGCACGACCATTTCTTCCAAATCTTCCTGCGTTTCGGTCGGCAGACCGACCATCAGATAAAGCTTGACGGTCAGCATTCCGCGGTCGAAAACCGAGCCGCAAATGTCCACGATTTCGTCGTTGGTCAGATTTTTATTGATGACGCGGCGCAAGCGGTCCGAGCCGGTTTCGGGCGCGACGGCGATTTGCTGGTCTTTTGATTCGACCAGAGCGTCGAGCAATTCGTCGGAAATCTGGTCTAATCTTAAAGAAGAAACCGTGATGCGATAATCCATCGCGCGCAGCTCGCTTAAGATAGTAGAGATTTCCGGATGGTCGCAGACTGCCGTTGAAACCAAGCCGATTTTATTCGTTTTTTCGCGCCATTCCCTGGCTTTTGCCAAAATGTCTTTCGCCGGAACGACGCGCGGCGGATAATAATTGTAGCCCGCCCAGCAGAAACGACAGCCCTGCGAGCAGCCGCGCGAGATTTCCACCAAAAGACGGTCGCCCATTTCCGCGCCCGGCGACCAGACCGACGTCGAAGGACAAAAAACATCCTGGTTGATTAAAAAATCGGCAAGCTCTTTTTCGCCTCGTTTCAACGCGCGCCGCAGCGTTCCTTCTTTCGGATTTATCGCCGAAAGAGCGCGCCCGACGCGGCGCGGAACGCCGTCTTCTTTCGGCACGTAATCGAAAACCGTTCCGTCGTCGTTGTAAATCACTTCGTAAAGCGACGGAACGTAAAAACCGCGTCCCGTTCGCGCCAGATTCAATAAAATATCTTCTTTGTTGCCGTGTTCCAGAATCGCGTCAACCAGTTGATGAACGAGAATTTCGCCTTCGCCGACGGCGATGACGTCGGTAAAATCGGCAATCGGTTCGGGATTTAAAAACGAAGCCGCGCCGCCCATCACGACGAGCGGGTGAAAATGATTTCTGTCTTTCGACCAGACGGGAATCTGCGACATCTGAAGCATTTTCGCCATATTCAGATAATCGGTTTCGAACGAAATCGAAAAAGCGACCACGTCAAACTTGCTTAGAGGCGTTTGCGATTCCAGCGAAAGCAGAGGCGTGCGCGATTTTTCGTATTCGCGCATCTCGTCGGCGTCGGGCAGAAAAACTCTCTCGCACGAAACTTCGGGAATTTGGTTGAAAAGCTCATACATCGTGTGCATTCCGAGATTTGCCATCCCGATGGCGTGCGTGTTCGGATAACACAAGGCGATGCGCAGCGAAGCGCCGCGTTTCAGCGTCCAGCCTTCTTCGCGTGAGAGTTTCTTTTTGTAGCTTTCGATAATTCGTTTATTCATCAAACCTATCATTATATGCTTTTCCGCCGATTTAAGCCAAATATTTTTAATAAAACATCAATTTCCGGCGATAAAAATTAAATGTTGGAGAAAAGGCTGACGCTGAATTCCAAACTCTGAATTATCTGGAAAAACATTATGCTTATTAATATTAGAGTTTAGGCTTTAGAATCGCGGCGCTTTATTTTCCCGTTCTTTTAAGACGCATTTTTTCGGATTTAAGATGGTCGGAAAAACTGTCCGCGCGACGGATTTATGCCTTCAAATCCGGCTTTTTCCGGTTAAATCGTCAAACGTCTCGACCGCCGCCGAAAAAAGTTGAAATTTAGCCGAAAAAGATGTAATTTTCTTTTGCAATACCAAAATCAGACAGCGCGACAGCCCGCGGCGAGCCGAGCCGAGCTTTATTTTCTTCTTTCCTTTACGAAAGTCTCGGAGACGGCGCAGACGACTTTTCCGACGAGTAAACCGAGGCAGATTTTTGTTGCGCCGTCCCGCGCCGCAAAAAGTAATTGTGATGATTAATCCGAGCCGCGTAACGGCGCGGACTCCGTTTTAGCTCGCACCACAGCAACCGCCTGATAATTATGAAAAACCGAAATTTTCTCTGCAAAATAATTTTTATAACGATTTATCTTTCGGCAACGACGGTTTTCGTGTCGGCGCAGGACGACGAGCCGCCGAGCCGTTCGATAAGCTCACTGGATTTTCAAACCCAACGACCGAAAACGAATGCGAAGAAAGGCGCGAAAAGCGGCGTCCAGCCAAAGCCGGTGATTTCCAATCAGAAACGCCGCAAAAATATTAATGTCGTCACCAATCCCGGACGCCGATACAATCTGGTCCGACGAGTTCCCGCCGCAAAACCGAGAAATTCTCAAACAAGCGTGACGCCTCCGAAAACCGGCAAAGCAACCATTCGAAACAAGCCTCTGCCATTGAAGAACGAGAAAATCGGAGTTACTTTCTGGCGTTTGCGCGAGCTGGAATCTTATGAACGGGACGACGCGCCGACTTTTCCCGTCGAAACAAAGAAAGGCTTGGAGTTCTGGACGGCAGAGCGCGTCAGCTCAAACACCAAATTTAAAGCCAATGACCGCGTGCGTTTTAGCATCGAGTCGCCGCGTTCGGGCTTTTTGTATATCGTCAATCGCGAAGTTTACAAAGACGGCTCGCGCGGCGAAGCAAAATTAATTTTTCCGACTTTGAAAACAAACGGCAAAGGTGACAATCAGGTCGTCGCGGGCAGATTGATAGAAGTTCCGCATTCGAGCGCGCGCTCGCCTTTCTGGCGTCTCGGCTCGAAAGCGCCGGATTACGCGGGAGAAGAAATAATCGTAATTATTTCGCGGACGAGGCTGGCGGGCATCAAATTAGACGTTGAACCGACATCCATCGCCGCCGCCAAAGTGGGCAAATGGATGGATGATTGGAGCGCGACCGTCGATATTTTCGAGGCGGAGGACGGCGAAGGCGTGGCTTTGACGAAAGCCGAAGAGGAAGCCGCCCAAACGCGCGCTTTGACCGAGGAAGAGCCGTCGCCGCAGACGATTTACAGCCTTAAGGCGCGGGCGAATCAACCGCTTCTCATCGTGTTTCAGTTGCAAACCAGAAAATAAGCGGAAACAAAGCCGCCGGAAGCGTTTGATAAAACCGAATATGCTGACCAACGGAAAAAAACTCGACGGGCGTTACATTCTCCGCGAAGAAATCGGGAGCGGCGGTTTCGGCGCGGTTTATCGCGCGACCGATACGCGTTTCAGCGGCAATAATCAGGTGGCGATAAAGCAGATTCCGCTCAATAACGAGGAAGCGGCAACATCGTTTCGCCAGGAAGCCAATCTGCTTTATAACCTTTCGCACCCGAATCTGCCGAAGGTGACGAATTGTTTTCAGGAAGACGGCGCGAGCTTTATCGTGATGGAGTATATTTCGGGCGACGATTTATCGGAAAGCCTGAAAAAAGGCAAACGGTACAGTGTCACCGAATCGCTGGAAATTGCCGACGCGGTTCTGGACGCGCTCGAATATCTGCACTCGTTTACGATTTTTCACCGCGACATCAAGCCGCACAATATCAAAATCGACGCGCGCGGCAAAATTTATCTGCTCGATTTCGGCACGGCGAAAGGCAGTTTCGACGAAACGACTCTGCCGCGCATCGGTCAGAGCGTCACCGGCTTTACGCCTTTCTACGCGCCGCTCGAACAGGTTTTGCGCGTTGACCCGAATTCTTACTTGCTTTTGCAGTCGCTGGAAACGCCGCGTCTGGAAGAATTTTTAAACCGGAAAACCGACGAGCGCAGCGATATTTACAGCCTCGGCGCGACCGTTTATCATCTGCTGACCGATTATTCGCCGGAGAAAGCGACCGCCACGATGCGCGCTTTTTCGCTGTGGTCCGGCAAGCCCGACCCTTTGCCGCCGTGCCAAATCGCCAACCCGGAAATTCCCGCCGGCTTGGCGCAAATCGTTCATCGCTGTCTGGAAATCGAGCCGGAGAAACGTTTTCAGACGGCGGCTCAGCTGCGCCGCGAGCTGAAAAATCCGGCGGTGACAAATTCCTCGCCGAAAGTCTCGGAACAACTGACCGCCGCGCTTCCGATTGCGGCTCAGAATCAATTAAATGCGGAAGCGAATTTGATGCGGGAATCGGTTTCGACACGGGCAGGGAATTTGCAAGCCGAACCGATTGTCCGGCTTTCGTTTGAGGTTAAAAATGAACCGGAAGCGGAAAGAGAAACAGATTTACGACCAATCGAAGATTTATTCGGCGAGCGGAAACTTAGCCGGTCAAAGCCGAAATCGAAAATGCCGTTTTATCTCGGATTGCTGGTTTTAGCGATAATTTCGGGCGCTTTTGCCGGTTGGTTATTATGGCAGGATTCGGCGGCAACGCCTCAATCGGTCGAGGCAAAGCCATCCGCGAAAAATGCGCGAAATTTGAGCTATTCGCTTTTAGTGCAGAAAATGCGCGACGGCAAAAAATTTCAGGAGCCGTTCGAATCGAGCGGGCAGGAAATTTTTGAGACGGGTTACCAATTTCAGATGCGTCTGACGACGCCCGCCGACGGTTATCTTTATCTTTTCGCCGAAGGCGTCAACGAGCGGCAGGAAAAGGTTTTCAACCTGATTTTCCCGACGCCGCAGCGAAACGAAGGCTCAGCCGCCGTTTCCGCGTCCCGGCAGTATGAAACGGGCTGGAATCAATTCGACGGCAAAACCGGCACGGAAAATTTCTGGATGATTTGGAACAAAACCGAATCGGAAATTGCCGAAAAAGCGCGCCAAAATGCTTTCGAAAACGCGGGCGTCGTAGCTGACGGCAATTTGAAAAATCGGCTGAGAGATTATCTGGGAAGCGCGAGCAAAAACAATGTCGAAGTATCGAAAGACACGGGTAAAAAAATCACGAAAGTCGATTTTGAAGGCGACGAACTTGTTTATTTGATTCATCTCGAACACCGATAAAATAAGGCGAATGCTTGACGGCGGAGAAATTTGCACATAGAATTATGCCACCTAAAAATCGGTCGGCATCGGTCTGCCGGGCTGAAATTAAAATCTGAAACAGAAAACACGCTTTCTCTTCCAGCCGTGTTGCCGCACATTGAAACAGGAGTTCTCGCTATGCGTAATTCGTCATTCAAAAATAAATTCCCGCTTCGCCTGGCGAGCGTTTTAATATTGTTTTCGTTTGTGTTTTCATTCCTGCCGCCCTCGGCGCAAGGTCAAACCGTGCCGGAAAAAACGCGCGAGCTTATCACCGATGAAAAGCCGGAGAAGGAACAAAAACGTCTGGCGCTGGTCATCGGCAACGGCACGTATCAACACGTTGCTTCGCTTAAAAATCCCGCTAATGACGCGATGGATATAACAAAAGCGCTCGACGAACTGGGTTTTGAAGTAATATCGGGCGTCAATCAAAACAAGGCGCAGATGAAAAAACTCATCCGGGAATTCGGCGACAAACTGATGATACAAAAAGGCGTCGGACTTTTCTTTTTTGCCGGGCACGGCGTGCGCTCGGGCAACAAAAATTATCTCGTCCCGGTCGATGCGGAAATCCTGCGCGAAGATGAAATCGAAGACCAAGCCGTCGACATTAATTTGGTGATGGGAAAAATGGATTCGGCGCAAACCAATCTGAATATCATTATGCTGGATGCGTGCCGCAACAATCCGTTCGCTAAAGAATGGAGTAAATACCGTGCGGTGAACGAGCAGGACGGCTTGGCGAAAATCGACGCTCCGCGAGGGACGGTGATGTTTTATGCGGCTGAGCCGGGCAAAGTCGCTCTGGACGGAGCCGGCAGAAACGGAACATTCACCGAAGCCCTGCTGGAACAGATAAAAAAACCCGATGTCGAACTCGACGCTATGATTAAGCTGGTGAAACGCGCGGTTCTGGAAAAATCGAAAAACAAACAAGCTGCTTACGTCGAGGCGACAAATTTCAATGATTTTTATTTTGCGAAAACGGCGGACAAGACAAAACCGACCGCGCCCGAAAAGGTCGCCAAATCCGTCGCAGCGAACGATTCGAATATTAAGGAAAAAGATGCCGCCGCGCGTGAACAGGAAGCTTGGGAGCTAACGAAAAACAGCACGGACGAGGATATTTTTCGTCTTTTTCTGAAAGAGTTTCCGAACGGCGCGAATGCCTCGAATGCCAAAATAAAACTTGAGCAGATGGTTTGGGATTCGATAAAAACGACGAATGATTCGGATGCGGTCGAGCGCTTTTTGCAGGAATTTCCGGACGGGGCGAATAAAGGCGCGGCGCGCATCAAGCTTCAGCGACTCAAAACGCGAGAGAAAACTACAGCGGACGAAAAAACGCCCGGCGAGCCGAAAACGCCGACCGATTCAAAAAGGTCGAACGAATCAAAAACGCCGAGCGAAACAGAAACGTTAAGTGAACCAAAGACGGCGGGCGAATCAAAAACCTCCAGCGAACCGGAAACGTCAAACGAAACAACAAAAACGTCGAGCGAGCCTAAAAAGCTGACCGAGCCGGCAGTCAAACCGATTGAAACCGCGCCGAACGTCGAGGGAAAAACCCGGTTCCAGCGCGAGGCGCAAGCCTGGGACGCAGTCA
The DNA here is from genome assembly GCA_036388475.1 of Pyrinomonadaceae bacterium. Lineage (GTDB taxonomy): Bacteria > Acidobacteriota > Blastocatellia > Pyrinomonadales > Pyrinomonadaceae > JALZHR01. The sequence goes on from DASVRT010000041.1 coordinate 27,803, forward strand.
GAAGCAGCGCCGATGGGCAGGAATTACGCGCTTTTCTCGAAAATTTCCCCGTCGGCGCAAACGCGGAGAAAGCTAAAATAAGGCTGGAGCAGGTTCTCTGGGACGCGAGAAGAGCGACGAAAGATAAGGCGTTGATTGAAGAACAGCTAAAAGAATTTCCGAATGGAGCGAACGCTCCGCTGGCGCGAATAATGCTGCGGCAGTTGGAAAAACCGGCAACTGACAAACCCGGCGCGCTCGACCCGAAAGCCTGGAGTAATGCGGTCGGGATGGAATTGGTATTTATTCCGGCGGGCAGTTTTATGATGGGCGCCAGCGCGGCAAATATTTCCGAATCCCTGCGCGTCGCCCGTCAGGATTACGCCGACTTTGACCAAACTCAGCTCAATAATGAGAAACCGATCCGCCGCGTAACTTTTGCCAGAGGCTTCTGGATGGGAAAATTTGAAGTGACGCAGGCGCAGTGGGCGGCGGTAATGGGCGATAATCCGAGCAATTTCAAAGGCTGCGATAACTGTCCGATTGAGCGCGTCAGTTGGGAAATGGCGAAAATCTTTGTGCAGAGACTAAACGAACTGGACGACGGACTGGTGTATCGCCTGCCGAGCGAAGCCGAATGGGAATACGCGGCGCGGGCGGGCACCGCCGGAGTTTTTTCGGGACGCATCGAAGCGATGTCCTGGCACAGCGGAAACTCGGAAGACAAGACGCATCCGGTCGGCGAGAAGCTGCCGAATCCTTTCGGTCTTTACGACATTTACGGCAACGTTTCCGAATGGTGCGAGGATATTTACAGCCCGACTTATGAAGGCTTGCCCATTGACGGCACGCCGAATACGAGCGTCGGAAACAACAAGATGCGAGTTATCCGCGGCGGCTCCTGGAACAATTTTCCGACCAAATCCCGCTCAACCTTCCGCGAACAATATCCTGCCAATGCGTTTGGTCTGTCAATCGGTTTCCGTGTCGCGGCGGTTCAGAAATAATGTGTGACAAATTGCAAAATGCAAAGGACAAAATATTTGATTCTTCCGTTTTGCCCTTTGCATTTTGAATTTTGCATTTGTTACCTACTCTTGCAATTTTTCCTTGACCGCTTCGGCGCGCAGATTTTCGTGTTTGATGCCGACGCGCAGGCGGCGGTAAACGCTCATCCATTGATTCGCCAGCCACGGCAGAAGAAAAAACGCCAGCACGTAGCCGCGCCAATCGTCAATCAGCAGCCTGAAACCCGTGAAAATCAAAATCAAAATCGTCACCCAATGGCTGAAGCAGTATTCGCAGGTGAAAACGTAAAAGAATTTTCTTTGCAGAATATTGCCGCAGCTTTCGCTTTTGTCCGAGCACATCTCGCGCCATTCGCGAAAAATTTCTTCCTGCGTGACCGTCCAGGCGATACAGGCGACGACCATTGATAAAATAACGAGCGAGAAAATCTGCGTTCCAATTGATTCCGGCATAGTTTTAGTCTAGATAAATAAAAAACGAGTGACAAGATTTTCTCGTCACTCGTTTTTATTTCCTGTTTCGGATATTTACTGCTTGCCTTCCAGAAACGCTTTCAGCTTGCGCGAGCGCGACGGATGACGCAGTTTTCTGAGCGCTTTCGCCTCGATTTGGCGAATGCGCTCGCGCGTCACGGCAAAGTGCTGTCCGACTTCTTCCAGAGTGTGTTCCGAGCCGGTATTACCGAGTCCGAAACGCATTTTGATAACTTTCTCCTCGCGCGGCGTCAAGGTCGCCAGAACCTCGTCGGTGATTTCCCGGAGGTTCATTACCGTTACGCTTTCAGCCGGATTCAAAATCGAGCGGTCTTCGATAAAATCGCCGAGATGCGAATCTTCTTCCTCGCCAATCGGCGTTTCCAGGCTGATAGGCTCCTGCGCGATTTTCAAAACTTTACGCACTTTGGAAACCGGAATGTCCATCTTTTTGGCGATTTCTTCGGACGAAGGCTCGCGTCCGAGTTCCTGCACTAAAGCGCGAGACGTTCTAATCAGCTTGTTAATCGTCTCAATCATATGAACCGGAATGCGAATCGTGCGCGCCTGGTCGGCAATCGCGCGCGTAATCGCCTGGCGAATCCACCACGTCGCGTAAGTCGAAAACTTGTAGCCGCGCCGCCATTCGAATTTATCGACGGCTTTCATCAAACCGATATTGCCTTCCTGAATCAAATCCAGAAATTGCAGACCGCGATTCGTGTATTTTTTGGCAATCGAAACGACGAGCCGCAGGTTGGCTTCAACCAATTCGCGTTTCGCCTGATTCGTCTGCGATTCGCCGATTAAAATCGCCTGCAAAGAGCGTTTCACTTCGACCGGCGAAATGTGATATTTGCCTTCCAGTTCCTGAAGCTTGGCGCGCGCGTCCGTTATCTTCTGCGTCAACTGTTTTTTATCGGCGGGCGAAACTTTTCCTTCCAGCCTGTCTTCGGATTTCGTGATTTCGCGCTCGGCTTTTCTGATTTCGTCGGCGACTTTTTGAATCGCTTTAATCAGACGCTGTTTGGCGCGCTCGGTCAAATTCAGATTTTTAACTTCCTGCGCGATTTCCAGCCGCAGGCGCGCGACCTGCCGGCGCAGGTGAATCAATTTTTTCGTTTGCTTGCCTTTCGCTTTTTTCTGTTCTTCGCGGAACTGCCCGAGAACGCCGAGCGCTTCCTCGTAATTGACGCGGACGTTTTCGATGCCTTCAATCGTCCAGCGCAGATATTCGTCCGCTTTGTCTTCTTCGCCCGTCAATTCGGCTTGCTCGGAAAACGTGACAATTTCGCGAATGCTCAATCTGCCGCGTCCGAGTTCGGCGCCGAGATGCACCAATTGCTCGACGGCAATCGGTGAGCGCGAAATCGCTTTCTGCGTTTTGATTTGACCGCGCTCGATGCGTTTGGCGATAGTTACTTCGCCTTCGCGCGTCAAAAGCGGCACGACGCCCATTTCGCGCAGGTACAGGCGAACCGGGTCGTTGGTTTTATCGAGCGTTCCCGCCGAAAGGTCTAAATCGAGGTCTTCTTCGTCCAAGCCTTCAACGTCGTCAATCGCGAGACTGGCAGCTTGTTCGAGCAGAGCCGAATCGGAATCGGAAATCGAGATTCCAGTGCCTTCGAGCTTCTGCAAAACGTCCTCAATGTCCTCGGGCGAGACCATCGAATCGGGCATTTCACGATTCAAATCATCGTAGCTTAAAAAGTTTTTCTTATCTCTGCCGAGTTCCAGCAGCCTGTCCATTAAATCGTCTTTTTCGTCGTATTCGTTCATTTTGTTTAATAAAAAATTTGTAATAAGAGCTTGGATTAACAATCGACGGAATTCGTTGTTTGTTAATTCAAGCCTTGCCGCAAAGGAAAGAAACGATGAATGCGGAGCGCGAAACGATGAATTGCAATTTCCGCGTTCATTATTTATCGTTCATCGTTTCTTCTTTTTGCGGTTAATTTTCCGCGTTAAGCATATTCGCCTTCTCCATCTCGTATTTCATCCGCGCCCATTCGATTTGCTCTCCGACCAATCGGTCGCGCAATTCGAAATCGCCCGTTTGTTCGGCGTTGACGAGTTCCTGGCTTATCTCTAAAATCCGATTTGCGATTGCCATACCTCTGAGGGTAAACACGCATTTTTCGGCTTCGGCTAAAATCTCGTCTATCGCCTCGTCAGGCTCGCGCGGCGGCTCCGACATTAAAAGGAGCGGCAAAACTTCTTCGACCTGTAAATCATCGGAAACTAAATTTTCCAGGTTTTCCGCCGTAAACTGTTTGCCGTTCCGCTGGATTGTCAAAAGAGCGCGAAATACGGAAGCGGTCGCCAGCGCTTCGAAATCCGTCTCTTCGAGCTGCGGCAGAATAATTTCGCGCAGCTCACCGTCGTGAATAATAAATTCCAGAAGACGCTGTTCGGCAACCGTCAGGCGAGCCTGCATCGTGCGCGAGACGGTTTTGCGAATCGTGCCCGCGTCGACGTGCGCGCCGAGCTTGACCGTCTTCCACAAATCGCGTTTCAAAACCGCGTCTTCGACCCGCAGATAATTCATTGCCTGGTCGAAAGATTCGCGTTTCTGAATCGAATTGCGTACAGCCGAAATTACGGGCAGCACATCCTCGATTGCGTCAGCCTTTTGCTTCGGCAATGCGAGATTGCGCTCCCGCGTCGCATTTTCCAGAACGAATTGGAGATAGGGGAAAGCGTTGCCTCTTTGAATATTATATGCTTCGACGTCGTTTGCGCGGATAAAATCGTCTGGGTCTTGCCCGTTCGGTAAAACTAAAACTTTAATCTCGAAGTCTTCCGCCAACAGAGTTTCGATAGCACGTCTCGCCGCTTTCACGCCAGCACTATCTCCATCATAGTTCACAACTATTTTACGCGCAAACCTGCCCAGAAGTTTCGCTTGTTGTTGAGTGAAAGCCGTTCCGAGACTGGCGACCGCGTTATGCACGCCCGCCTGATACAAAGCGATTAAATCCAGGTAGCCTTCGACCAGAATCGCAAACTTTTTGCGCCGAATATCTTCTTTATCCTGAAAAAGCCCGTACAGGTGCTCGCCTTTGATGTAAGCCGGAGTTTCTGGCGAATTCAGATATTTCGGCTCGCCTTTATCGAGAATGCGCGCGCCGAAAGCAATCGCTTTTCCGTTGACGTCGAGCACAGGGAACATTACGCGCCCGCGAAAACGGTCGTAAACGCGTTTTTTTTCCTCGTTAATGCTGACTAAACCGCTCTGCTCGATTAATTTTTCGTCCGCGCCTTTTGATTTCAGAAAAGACATCAGCGCGTCCCAACTGTCGGGCGCGTAACCGATGCGAAAAACTTTTCGGGTTTCTTCCGAAATGCCGCGTTTTTCCAGATATTCGCGCGCCTGTTTGCCGCTCGGTTCCTGCAAATGATTTTCCCAGAATTCGAGCGCGAATTGATTCAGCTCGATAACGGCGTCGGCGATTTTCTTTTCGGTTTCTTTTTTCTTTTTGACCTGCTCGAATTTTTTATCGTCAACCTGCACGGGCAAGGGAACGCCCGACACTTCCGCGACTTTTTTTATCGCTTCGGGAAACGAAAGACCTTCGAGCTCCATTAAAAAACTGAAGGCATTGCCGCCTTTTCCGCAACCGAAACATTTGTAAAAACCTTTCGCCGGATTGACGGAAAACGAAGGTGTTTTTTCCTGGTGAAAAGGACAGCAGCCCATCCAGTTCGCGCCTTTTTTCTTGAGCGGCGCGTAGGGTTCGATAATCCGCACGAGGTCGGCGCGTTGTTTCAGCTCATCAATGAAAGATTCTTCAAAGCGCATCTAGTTTCGTTTTCTCGGCTGGTTACGCGGCACGAGCCAATATTCTACATAAGTGTCGGAGTTATTACGAACGTGAAAGAATCTTAAACGGCTCGGCGCTATTTCGCGAAACTCATTTAATAATTCTTTTTTTCGGTTGCCGAAATCTTTCGGAGATTTTGCGCGAATGACAAGATGCCCGCGAATGTCGGGATTTTCCCTCAAAATTTCCGAGAATCTTATTATCAAGTCTCCCGGACAGATTTCGTCGGCATCAAACTCGCTGTAAATATTGAAAGGTTTGGTAATTGGCAAAGAATTCCAACCTAAATCGGAAGTATCAGGTAAACTCGCGCCCGCCGGAATCAGCCGGAACTGAATTTTCAGTTTTTCCGAATTTTCGCCGCGAATTATCGTCATAAGGGACGAGTCAAACCTTCTGACCTTCATCCAGCCGCGCAGCCAGCTTCGATATCTGAAACTCTGCCGGATAGCTTCCTTTTTACCATTAATAACGGCGTAGCCGGTTGCCGCCGGGTCGTTTCGCAGGGCAACGAAAAAATTATCTAATCTTGCCAGAAAATCATCACAGGGTATTTCACCGAATTCATCAACCAAAACAGACTCAGACTTTTCCTGCCCGAAGCAAACTTGAAACGAAACGAATAAAAACAACAATGCGAGAAATACTTTCAGCGGTTTCATAGATTTTTTCGGCGGAGGCTTTGGCTCAGACGCATTATAACGCAAACCCGTATTTTAGATTAATAATTTACGTTTTTCGTCAAAACTTTATCTTCGGCGAAAAATACTTTTTTTACGGCGCGAATCGTGTTGCAGTGAATCTCGACCGTGTCGTTTATGTCAAGCGCATAGCCGCCGCTCATCGTCGTTACGATTGGAACTTCGCGCTCGGCGGCAAACTGTAAAACCATCTCGTCGCGCCGGCGCAAGCCTTCTTTGGTCAGTTTCAAACGTCCGAGCTTGTCTTTTTCAAACGGGTCGGCTCCGCCGAGATAGAAAACGATGTCGGGATTGTGCAGAAAAATGCGCGGCAAAGCTTCGTGCAGGATTTCGAGAAATTCCCGGTCGCCGGTGCCGTCCGGAAGCTCAAGGTCAAGTGTCGATTGCTCTTTGTGAAGCGGATAATTCTTCGCGCCGTGCATCGAAAAAGTGAAAACGCTTTTATCCGTCTGAAAGATAAACGCCGTTCCGTTGCCCTGATGAACGTCGCAGTCAACGATTAAAAATCTTTCCGCCAGCTTTTCTTTTTGTAAAACTCTGATAGCGACGGCGACGTCATTCAAAACGCAGAAACCTTCGCCTCTATCGGGAAAAGCGTGATGAGTCCCGCCCGCCAGATTTGACGCGACGCTGTTTGATAGAGCGCGGCGCGCGGCGCTGAGGGTGCCTGAACAAGCCAGAAAAGAACGGCGCACGAGCGATTTCGACCACGGCAAGCCGAGCTTGCGGATTTCCTTCGCCGTCAATTCGCCGTTAATCAAACGCGTCACGTAATCTTCGGTGTGAACGAGCCGGACATCTTCGACGGCGGCGGGCTGCGGCTCGCTGATTTCCTCTTTTTGCAGAGTGCCTTCGGCGAGCAATTTGTCTCTGACCAATTCAAATTTTTTAATCGGGAAAACGTGACCTTCGCCGATGTCGGCGTAATAATACGGCGAATAGAAAATTCGGTAAGAGTGCATTGAGAAATTTTAGCGCGAAGCCGCAGAGAAGAAAAATTGTCCACAGATAGACACGTATGGACACGGATAAAGATTTATAATTCGTAATTCGTAATTGATTTAAGGAAGGTGGTGCGGCTCGTGTTCGGGAAACACGAGCCGCGAAATTGGCGGAAGGGACAAACTGTTGGCAACGCGGAGCAGATAGGCAAAAGGCAGTTGTTTTACGGGCAGGTAGTGTGCTGACGAATTAGACACTCCGCGAGTCTAATTCGCCGGCACGAGAACTTTTTCATTCGGACGACTCATTCCCAGACGGCGCGCCTCGCGCTCAATCATAGTTTTGTCGGTCTTAATCTGTTGAATCTCGTCTTGCAGTACCGAGTTTTCGGTTGTCAATTGATTAACATTTGTATTCAGAACCTGATGCTGGTCGATTTCCGCGCTCAATTCGCTGTAGGCGCGAAGGTTGACGGTTAAACAAATCATCGAACTCAAGGCGACAACCACGGCAAAGCCGAGCCACGAATTTGCCTTCTCGCGTTTCGCGGATTGTGGACGCGTCCGCGGGCGCGCGTTTTTGGCTGGAATAAACACTGCGTTTGAATTATCCCAATAAGTAGTTGCGACCTTGCTCAAGCAGCACCTCCAAATCATCCTGAGTATCAGCTTCGGCGTAAATACGGACGAGCGGTTCGGTTCCCGAAGGACGCATCAGCATCCAGCTTCCGTCGGTGAAGATAAATTTCACACCGTCCATCCGGTTTATCTTTTCAATCTTGTGCGCGCCGATTTCCGTCGGTTCCTGCGCCAGTTTTTCTTTCAGCTTTTCGGCAATTTCCGGCGTTAATTTCACCCCGATTCTGCCCGCTTCAAGCCGTCCGACTCTTTCAAATATTTCGTTTAACTGCGCCGTTAAACTTTTCTGTCTGACCGTTACCGCTTCGACCGCTAAAAGACACGCTAAAATTCCGTCTTTTTCAGGGTAATGCCCGCGGATTGAGAGACCGGCGGATTCTTCGCCGCCCAGAATAATCTCGTCTCTGTTTATCAATTCGCCGATGTATTTAAAGCCGACCGGCGTTTCGTAGACTTTCAAATTTCTGCTTTCGGCAACGCGGTCAACCAAGTGCGATGTCGCAACGCTGCGGGCAATTCCGAGATTCCAGCCGCGTGATTCCGCCAGATAATCGAATAAAATTGCAATGAGCTGGTTCGGCTCGATAAAAGTGCCGTCGCTGTCCAGCACGCCGAATCTGTCGCCGTCGCCGTCGGTCGCTACTCCGAGCAGACAACCGTTTTTCAAAACCGTCTCACGCAGCTCGTCCAGATGACTCGCGCCCGGTTCGGGCGAGCGCCCGCCGAATGTGACGTCGCGCCAATCGTGAATAGTTTCGACCTCTAAACCGTTGTCGCGCAGAATCTTATCCAGATAACCGCGACCCGTTCCCCAGAGCGCGTCGTAAGCGAATTTGCCTTTGCCTGCCGCGATAAGGTCGAAGCGAATTTTTGTTTTCAAATCGTCCAGATAAGCCGGACGCGCATCGTATCTTTCAATCGTTCCGCCGTCTGCGTCTGCGACTTGCGGCGTGTTTTGGATGATTTCTTCAATCCGTTTTGTAATCTCCGGCAGCGCCGGCGCGCCGTCCGCGGTCGAAAACTTGATGCCCTGATATTCGGGCGGATTATGCGAAGCCGTAAAATTTATTCCGCCTGCGGCTTTTTCCCGGCGAATCGCGTGGGAGATGGTCGGCGTCGGCGTCGGATTTTCACAGAGCAGAACACGAAACCCTTTTTGCCTGGCAATCTCGGCGGCGATGGCGGTGAATTTTTCGCCCATAAAGCGCGAATCGTGTCCGACAATCAATATCTGCGGTTCGTCGCCGAAACTTTCTTTCAAGTGCTGGCAGATTGCTTCCGTTACTTTCCTGACATTCGCAAAGGTGAATTCGTCGGCTATGATAGCTCTCCAACCGGATGTCCCGAAGCGAATGGTCATAATTTTACTTGCGAAAGTATTTCTGCTGCTTCCCTTTTAGTTCACCGCTTTGTACTGCTATTTTAGTGGACTTGCTTGAAACCTGGAATTTTTACTAGTATTACCTTGAAGGTGAAACAAAATTTAGCATAATGGAAAACTCTTTGTAAAGAAATTTCTTGAAAGGCTAAACCCTTTACTTTCAACACATTGCTAAAAACCCTTCAAGTAGATGTTAAGCTGACTGCTTAAAGATGAACAAAAGGTGAACGAAAATCCGCAAATAATGCAAACCTCGTATTTACTTAGATAATACGATAAATATTTAAATAATAACTTTTCCACAGATGTGGAAAAGTTAAGCAAAGGTTTAAATTGAAATCGACTTTTGTGTAAAAAATAATGGCAAGCACGGTATCTTTTTTGTGTCAAAAAGTTCAAAACGGAGTGCTGATAAAGAATTTGTATCAAACTGCTACAATTCCCGCGCGTGCGGCTTAATTTAAAAAAGCCCGTAAACCTTCAAAACAAACGAGTTATTTTGAATTCTCCAATGGCATAATTATTGCTAACTATATTAATAGTTAAAGATGTTCTACTTCGCTCATTCATAATAACTTAATCAAGTGGAATTTAGTTTGCTCAGGCAAAACAGGCATTGTTGTATATAAGCGCGAGTGAGATTGAACATTAAATAAATTTTTTACACAGAAGCTTTCTTTCGGAGAAAAGAGAATATGAGACCTATTAAACACGTCGAAAAAGGATTAACCGTTGTCGCCGGCGGAATTTTTAATGCTATCCGCGCCATCAATCAATATAAACCGAATCCGTCATTTACACCGAAATGGTCGGACAAACCGATGTTAAAGTCGTGGCAGAAATCGAAACCGACGCTCGGTTTTCCGCGCACCACCGACAGCTTGTGCCCGAACTGTGTCATTGAGGCACGCGAGCAAATTTTAAGCGGCGACCGCGAAGTGGCAACGCTCATTAACGAAAAAGTCGGCGAAATCAAAGCGCAGATTATCGAACGCGACGGTCAAATCTGGATGATTAAAGATTGCCCGGAACACGGACACTTTGAAGATTTGATGGCGATTGATTCGGCATTTTTGAAACATATCGAAGATTTATTTCCCGGTCGCGACATTCAATCGCACAACGACGAAAAACTTCACAATCACGGAACTTCTTCAATCAAATACGGGCGCGGCGCGGTTTTAACGGTTGATTTGACGAATCGCTGCAATATGATGTGCGACCCGTGTTTTATGGATGCCAACCAGGTCGGCTTCGTTCACGAGCTTTCGATGGAAGACGTGAAGGAAATTCTCGACAACGCAATTCAAATCAAACCGCGGCGTCAGATGTCGGTGCAGTATTCAGGCGGCGAACCGACGCTTTCGCCGTATTTTCTCGAAGCGGTTCGATATGCACGCAAAGTCGGCTACAACTCGGTGCAGGCGGCGACTAACGGCATTGAGTTCGCCAAATCTAAAGAATTCTGCCGCGAGGCTGCCGAAGCCGGACTTCGTTTCGTCTATCTGCAATTTGACGGAATCGGCAACGATGCCAACTCGCACCGTCAAATCGGCAATTTGTTCGACGTAAAACTACGCGCCATCAACAATCTGCACGAAGCGGGCGTTGACATCATTCTCGTGACGACATTGGTTAACGGTATTAATAATGACCAGGTCGGCTCGATTATTCGTTTCGCACTGGACAATCCGAAAAAGATTTCGTTTATCGCCTTCCAGCCGGTTTCGTTTACCGGACGCGACGAGCACATTACCGAGCAGCGCCGCTTGCAGCAGCGCTACACGCTGTCGCACTTGGCGCAGGACGTGCAGAAACAGGTCGGAATCACCGAGCCGACGCGCGATTGGTTTCCGCTCAGCTTAATGGGCGCGTTTGCCGATTTCGCCGACGTGGTTCACGGACCGGAAGCCGAATGGGGACAGGTTTCCTGCGGCTGCCACCCGAACTGCGGCGTCGGAACCGCCGTGATGGTCAATAAGGAAACGAAGGAAATGGCGCCGGTTCCGCAATTTCTGAACATTCAGGGACTCGTGACGGATATGAAGCACATCACCGACACGAATCGCGGAAAATGGTTCTCGAATGTTTTGATGGGCTTGGCGTTGTTAAAAAACTACAATCCTTACGGCTCGCCGAAAAGCTTAACGCTCGGCGGAATTTTGAAGAAATTCGATAAATCATTCGGCTTGAGCGGAAAGGATTACGGTAAAGTCGGTCCCGACCGCACGATTGAAGACATCGAAAAACGTCGTCAAGACCCTTGGAACTTCCTTTTCATCGCGGGAATGTGGTTTCAAGACCTTTTCAATTACGATTTCCGCCGCACGGAAATGTGCATTATTCCCTACGGCACGCAGGAAGGCGAAATTTCGTTCTGCGCTTACAATACGGGCATCGGCTGGCGCAATATCATCGAGCATATGCACCAGAACGCGACGGTCGCGCAGTGGTATAAAGACCACGGTCGTCACGAAGTTTTCGCGCGCGGTAAGGAAGTCGAGCTTGGCGACAAATCGCACAATATGATTTTGAACGAAGTCGACCTTTCGCGTCCGAACAAGCCGGAAATGGAAGGACCGAAAACCGCTGCCGAAGAAATGCAGATGATGCGCAAGCTTTATCAGCAGATGGTGATGGAAAAGAACAACATCAAGGGCGAAAGCCTCGTCCAAATCGGCGGCATCAAGCGCGAGAAAAAAGATAAAACCGAAACGGCTCAGGCGTAGTCCGCCGGTAATGCAAAACGCAAAATGCAGAGTGCAAAATGGAAGAAGTAATTTCATTTTGCACTCTGCATTTTTTTTGCAAGCTATTTCAATCGCATCTCGTCAAGCATTTCTTCGAGTTTGCCGAGCTTTTCCACCGGAATATCTTTGACCAGCTCGCTGAAGGTTTTGCCCGCGCCGTATTTGCGCAAGGTGTTCAGCGCGTGATTTTCGGAAATCTGCGTTTTGCTGCCGGCTTTCCACTCGAATAAATCGCCCGGCGTGCAGTTGAGCAGGACGCAAATCTTTTCGACGTAGACGGTTTTGATGGTGGTCATATAACCGTTCAGCATTTTGCTCGCCGTCGAACGATTGATGCCGTTTTTCGCCAGAAAATCGGTCGGATTTTCGATGCCGCGCAAGGCAAAAATTGTTTTCGGATTGAATATAAGCATATGTTAACCTCGATTCGTTTCAAAGATAGATGATTTTTCAGAAAAGAATTTTATATTTCCGGAAATAATATAGCAAATAACAGAAACGCCGGTAAGTTTCGCAGAAACGCAGGCGCAAGTCACCGAATTGCAGGCGAAGTTCATAGAAACATCCACATCGTATACGGAAATACACACGCATCTTACAGAATTACACGCACGTTTCACAGAATTACATACGCATTTTGCAGAATTACATATGCATTTTGTAGAAATATAGGCGGCTTTTATAGAATTGCAAGCGTCTTTCACGGAAATAGAGTCGGGAATTACAGAAAAACAAGCAGCGTTTGCGGAAATACAAGTGAAAGATTCAAAAATGCCGTTGATAAAATTTACGTCAATATTTGTAACAAATACGGCGTGACGAATAAATTCCGCGCGCATTGCTGATTATCCGCGTCATTTCCGCCGGGCGAATGTGCTTTTTTGAGCTGATCGTTGCCGAAAGCACTGTAATCTGTAATGATGTTTGTCTCACGGACAAGCAGCTTTTCTCAGCCGCAGAGAGCCGGAGCGTCCATTAAAATATTGATTTTTCTTTTAAGATAAGGTATTAAATCTCAGCACGAGGAGAGAGAATTATTATATGAAACGATTTTTGTCCGCCGTTGGTTTGTGTTTTTTCTTACTGATTTTCGGATTTTTCGTTTTTTTGCCGACCTCGCAGGCGGAAAACAATATTTTATTAAATCTGCTTAATCTGCCCGCGCCGCCGCCGCCGAATCCTCTGGTTAAAAATTTATTAAAGGCGCGCGCGGAAGATTTTTTCAATAAAAACAATCCGCCGAAAGACGATGCGCCGATTGATGATTTACTGGCTTACTGGACTTACCAGAATCAATTTAACGCCAAATATACTTTCGCCGCGAAGCCTTCCGAAGAAAGCCTGAAAAGACTCGTCGCCGAGCTGGAAAAAGACCCGGAACGCCTGACGGAATTTATCAACATCCTGCCGAAAAATCAGGCGACGGTCGAACTCGTCAAGCGATTTTACGACCAGGAGCTCGCCAGCCGGAAGTACGAAAGAGATTGGCGCGACGCGGTTAAAAGATGGCTTACTTATAACAGCGGTTATTTTAGCGAAGAGCTTTTGAAAACCGCCGGCGCAACGGATGAGACGGCGGATTACGTGTCGAATCAGGATGAATTGCTGGCTTTAGCCAGAGTTGACTGGGAAAAAGCGCGCCCGATTTTAGAGCGTTTGCTCGGCGACCCGAACAAGCCTGTCTCGCAGACGCTGGCGCGCTGGGCTTTTTACGAGCACGCCTTAAAGGAAAGCGACACGAGCGACATTGAAAAATATCGCCGCGAGTTGCAGACGACGGTGGAAAATCGAGGCGCGGGCGCGGGCAATCGCGATTTGGCGATGGATGCGCTGGTCGAAGCGGGCGATTTTGAAGGTCGCGACGAATGGTATTTCTCGCTGCTTTCAGACGAAACTTTGTTTGAGCTGCGCGTCGGCGGGCGAGTTTTTACGGGCTTGACGACGCTTTTGAATCATTCGCCGCCGGAAAGATACGTCGAGAAAATGCTCGAACTGGTCAAAAGCGACAACAAAGCCGTGCGCAACGCGGCGGTGCGCAACCTGAGCACGCTCGTTCCGCAGAAAAATCCCGAAGTTATCAAGGCTCTGCTGCCGTGGCTGGAAAATCCGAAATGGGCAAAGGAAGTCGGCAGCGAAAGACGGGTATTGATTGGCGTGTTGGATTCGGTGGCGATTCCCGAAAGCGTTCCGGGCTTGATTGCGATGCTCAATGAAAAGGAAACGCGCGAAGTTAATACTGTGACCACCGTCAATACCAATACGTCTTCGTCCAATACTTATTCCGGCGGCAGCGTCAAACAGGTTGATTCTTATCCTTTCCGCTATGCGGCGATAAATGCTCTGGCGACGCAGAAAGACGCGCGGGCGGTTCCGGCTCTGCGCTTTCTCCTGTCGCAGACCGAGGAATACGAGCGCCGTCTGGTCGTCAAAGCTTTATTTTTATGCGGCGGTTATTCCATTCCCGAACAGGTTGAGGCGCTCGAACTCATCGCCAAAAACACCAGCCTGCGCAATGACGAGGTAGAGACGACGCCGAGTACGCCGGTCAACGTCAGCACGGGAGCTAATGTCGCCGTCATCCGGGAAATCGAATCGATATATGCCGCTCCTAATATTTCGGTCGTCGGCAATTCGGCGGGCTACGGCGTGACGCCTGACCTGAAAGATTCAAGGGTAATTTTAGGACTCCAGATAATGGAACATACCGAGCCGGGTAATGAATTAATCGAGGCTTTGCTCGAACGCATCGAATATCTCGACCGGAAAGAACCGGATATCGCCTCCGCTTTGCGAAAAATTATCCAGAACTGGCGCGGCGCGGCGGTCAATTCGATGCTGCTCCGGGATTTGAAAAACAACAAGACCGATATAGACGGCGTCATCAAGCTTTTGAGCCTGCGAAAAGAGTTGAAGGAAAAGCAGTTTAATGAAGTTTCCGACGTTCGCGGCGGCAGCTCGATTGCGCTCGGCATTGCGGCTTGCCTGACCGAAACGGGCAGCGATTATGACGCGATTCTGGCGGGCGAAAATGTCGAAAGCAAAATTGCGATGCTCGCGTGCGCCAGATTGATTCGCGCCGCGCTGCCCGTCAGCGCCGTCGCCAAACATCTGCAAAGCCCGAACAAGCTGCTCGCGCTGGCGGCGGAGCGCTATCTGGAAAGCGAGGATTCGCCCGGAGCGCGAATGCAGATTCTCGCGCTGCACCCGAACGAAGCCAGGATTCTCGGCGCGCGCAATTCTTTCTCTTCCGGCGCGATGCCCGCCGTCAACAATAATTTTTTGCGGGATTTGTTTATCAGCGTCGACGAAGCGTTTGCGTCACTGCCGTTTTATTATTTCACCGCCGATTTTGAAGAGTTGACGGCAGGCGAGCGGAAGCTGCAAAAAGAGGTCAGGGAAAATCAGGAGCTTCTGGGAATTTATTCCTACGGGGACAATTTTATACGAATCTATAAGGATAAAGCCGTTTTCAGTTGGGAAGAAGACGTCTCGCGCTACCGCGAGCGCGTTTTGACCAAAGAGGAATTCGACGCTTTTAAAAGCTATCTGGCGGCGAATGAAGTTGACGAGATTCCGCCGTTTCTGTCCGCCTGCGAGGGCTGCGAGGCGAAGGAATTGGTGATGCTGGGGCGCGGCGGCGGGCGGCGCGTTTTCATTCGCGCCGACGAAGCATCGAAATTTTTCGTCGAGCTGGAAAAGATGTTTGACGAAGTGCAGAAGCCGCCGGCGAAGCTTCACTACTGGCTGGAAAAAAACGTCGCGGGTCTGGAAATTTTGTTTGACGACGAGAGTTTACAGGCGCGTTCGGTCTGGAAAAACGGCGATGATTTTCGCGTCCTGATTGATAATACGACGCGCCGCAAACAAATAGAAGAAGAATTGGAGAAACAGGAAGAAACCGAAGCGGAAAGCGACGGATACGATTATGACAAAGGACAGGTGCTCAGCGCCGAGCGCCGCGCGCAGCGGCAGTATGAAAACTTTGCGTGGTATAGATTCGAGTCGGCGAAGCTTTCCGGTTTGATTGCCCAACCGCCGGGCGTCGAGTTTATCCCTGTGCAGGACAATCTGCCGGGAAGCGGCGAAGACCGGCAATGGAAAGCGCGAACCGCGAATTTTGAAATCAGGGCGGACGGTGAAGGTTTGCATAAAATCACCGGCGGGCGAGCGAGTAAAATCCGCACCGGATATTATTCGAAACCGCTCGTGACGGCAAACGGGCGCTGGGCGCTGGCGACCAGATACGACGACGAAGGACCGCCCGCGCTGGTGCGCGTCAATCTGCTGACGGGCAAGGAACTCAAGATTAAAATGCCGCAGCAGTATCCGACCTTTGAAGCCGTCGCTTTTATTCCGTCGATTAATAAGGCGCTGGTCTTCGGCGGCGCTTATCAGGGCGAAGAATATGAGGACGCCGAAACCAAGGAGAACAGAATGGGCGATTACTTTCTGCTCGACGTCGAAACCGGATTGGTGCAGCCGGCAAAAGGCGAGATTCGCCCGCTTGCGCAGCAAACTTTTCGCCCGCTTCAACCGACCGCCAAACCCGACGAATTCTGGGCGGCGATTCCCGACGAAGTGAAAAACGAAACGCAGATTGGCGTTTATAACGCGAAAACACTCGCCTTTAAATCCATCATCAAACTGCCGCAAATCGCTTTCGACAGTATGAATATGTGGGTTGACGAGAAAGACCGGAAAATTTATTTCGTTTACGAAGGGCATCTGCTCGGCTTGCCGCTGCCGAAAAGCAATTAACGGAAAACGGAAAACTGTAAAGGCGAGCCGCGAATTTAATTCTGACTTCCGGCTTTAGAATTAAATTTTTTCTTCCCTATTCCGTTCTCCATTTTCCGTTGTTTACTTGCCTTTGCGCTGAAAAAAGTGTTTAATAATCATTTCGCCTGATGGCAGACGAGCCGACTGTGTCGGAGATTAAGGAGATGGAATTTTAAAATGGCTTTTGTAACAGTAAACAATAACGAGTCAATCGAAAGCGCGCTGCGCCGCTTCAAGCGCAAAGTGATGACCGAAGAAATTATTAAAGATTTGAAAAAACACGCGCATTTCGTGCCGCCCGGACAGAAAGCGAAACTCAAATCGGCGATGGCTCGCAAGCGCAACAAAAAGCGCAACCGTATGCGCCCGATGGGTAACAACAATAATTTTAATAATCAGAACAACCAGAATCAAAATACTGGCGGCGGCGGCGGCTTCAACCGCGAACCGAGAAACGGTTAGGACTTGGCGATTTGCGGTCAGATAAGGATTTATTTAATTAAATTACTCCGATTCTCCAAATCGGCATTCGCAAATCGCAAATCGAAAATTTTTTATGCCTTCGGAAAAGGTTCGGATTCTGGTCACGAATGACGACGGCATTCATTCGCGGGGAATTGCCGAACTGGAAAATGCTTTACGCGAAATCGGCGATGTTTACGTTGTCGCGCCCGAATCGGAAATGTCGGGCGCATCTCACAGCCTGACCTTAGCCCGACCGCTTAGAATCAGACAAATCGACGAACGACACTGGACGGTTGACGGCACGCCGACCGATTGCGTGACGCTGGCGCTGAACCGCATTCTGCCGCTGCAAGAGCGACCGCACATTTGCGCTTCCGGCATCAATCACGGTCCTAATCTGGGCGACGACGCAACTTATTCGGGAACCGTCGCCGGCGCGATGGAAGCCACGATTTTAGGCGTTCCCGGTCTGGCTTTCAGCCTGATAGCCACGCGCAATCACGATTTTACCGAGTCGGCAAAAATCGCGCGTCAGCTGACCGCCAAGACAATCGAGGAAGGCTTGCCCGAAGGAACTTTGTTGAATATCAATGTGCCGAAAGGCATTCCGAAAGGTTTTCGCATCACCAAACAAGGTCTGAAAAACGCCCGCCCGATTATCTCGGAGCACACCGACCCGCGCGGAAAACCGTATTATTGGATTGGCGAAGAACGCAGCGGTTTTCACGCCGAAGGCGGAACCGATTTCGAAGCGATTGACGAAGGCTTTGTTTCCGTCACGCCGATGCGCAGCGATTTGACGAATTATAAAGCCCTCGAATTATTGAAAGATTGGGACGAGATGAATTTGCGATTTTGAAAACGGAAATCGGGCTTTGGTCTTGGCGTTAAAAATTCAACTTGAGCAGCGAGCATCGAAGACCAAAGACCAAAGTCCGAAGACCGTTCATAAATGATTGACGAATACGAAATTCCGCGTCAGCGAATGATTCAGCGTTTGCGCGAACATTACCAGATTCAGGACGAGCGAATTTTAGAAGTGATGCGCCGCGTGCCGCGTCATTTTTTTGTTCCCGAAGCCTTAAAAGTGCAGGCATACGCCGACAATGCGCTGCCGATTGCGGGAAAACAGACGATTTCACAGCCGTTTATCGTCGCGCGAATGACCGAGCTGCTGGAACTCGCGGCGCATTCCAGAGTGCTGGAAATCGGCGCGGGCTCCGGTTATCAAACGGTGATTCTGGCGCAGCTGGCGCGCAATGTTTACGCCATTGAGCGCGTTCCGCAACTGGCGAGCGAAGCGCAAGGAAGGCTTCAACAATTGAAAATTCAGAACGTCGCGCTGCGCTGTTCGGACGGAACGCTCGGCTGGGACGTTTACGCGCCGTTTGACGCGATTCTGGTCGCGGCGGGCAGTCCGGAAATTCCCGAACCGCTTCTTCAACAGTTAAAAATCGGCGGGCGGCTCGTTTTGCCCGTCGGGCAAGACCAGCAAACGCAGCGTCTCGTACGCGTCACGCGCACGGAAAAAGGTTTTCAGAGGGAAGATTTCGGCGCGTGCGCTTTTGTGCCGCTGATTGGCGAGCACGGTTGGCAAGGATAAATTACGAATTACGAATTGGAAGACACAATTCATCCTTCGTAATTCGTAATTCGTAATTTTAAACCTATGGAATCAATAATAGATTTTCTTTATCAGGTAAAAGATTTTTTAAATCCGAAACTTTTAATTGATTATTTACTGAATCTGCTCGGCATTTACGTTTATTTCGGGTTATTTTTTATCGTTTTCGCCGAAACCGGTCTGGCGGTCGGTTTTTTTCTGCCGGGCGATTCGTTACTGGTCGTTTCGGGATTGTTTGCCGCCGCCGGAAAGCTGAATGTTTTTCTGGTTTTGCTGGCATTTTTTCTCGGCTCGGTCATCGGCGACAGCACCGGTTACTGGACGGGCAGAACAATGGGAAAACGGCTTTTCAACCGCGAGAAATCGTTTATCTTTAAACCGAGCCGCGTCGAAAAGGCGAAAAAGTTTTTTGAAAAACACGGCGCGAAAACGATTATTCTGGCGCGCTTTGTGCCGATTGTGCGGACGTTTGCGCCGATGGTCGTCGGCGCGACCGAGATGCCTTACGCGAGATTTCTGCCGTTTAGCCTGCTCGGCGGTTTTTTGTGGATTTTCAGTATGGTGCTGGCGGGATATTTTCTGGGCGGCGTGATTGAGCGCGCGCTGAATATCAAGCTCGAAGACCACATCGAAAAAGTCGTTATCGTCGTCGTGTTTCTGTCTTTGCTGCCGCCGCTGATAGAATTTTTGAAACACAGATACGGTAAAAAGGAAGCCGAAGCGGAAACTCCGGTTCCATAATATATTTATTAAGGCTTCGGGTTTTGTCTTCGGGTTTGACTTAATCGGTTTCGTAACCTAAAATTTAAAACTTGACATAGCGGGGCGTGGCTCAGCCTGGTAGAGCGCACGGTTCGGGACCGTGAGGTCGGATGTTCAAATCATCTCGCCCCGACCATTTTATTAAAAAAAGAAAAGGCTTTCTGAATTCGTTTTGGAAAGCCTTTTCTTTTTTCCGTCGAGATAGTGTAAAAAGGTGTGATGAAATTTTTTGGCAAAAGCCGTTTTGTGCAATAAAAATCAGGTTGTATAAAACGATTATGAAGCAAGGCGCGCGCGAAAAAACAAATATAAGCTGGCTTCGTTATGCCGGAGCGGTCGCCGGCGTCGGTTTGGTCATCGCCGTTTTTGAACCTTTTCGCGCGCATATTAATGCAACGACAGTCGCCTTTGCGCTGCTGCTGGTTATTTTACTGGCGGCGACATTTATCGGCAGAAATCCGGCGCTGCTTTCTTCGCTGGTCGCCGTGCTGGGTTTAAATTATTTCTTTCTGCCGCCGGTCAGAGCCTGGACGATTTCCGAGCCGCAGAATTTAGTGGCGTGGGCATCTTTTACCGTCACCGCCATTATTGCCGGCGAGCTTTCGGCGTATGCCAAACGTCGCGCCGAGGAAGCCACGCGGCGCAAACAGGAAATCGAGAGGCTTTACCGCGAGCTTCAGGAAGCGTTCGAGCGAGCGAGCGAAGCCGAAGCCCTGCGCCGCAGCGAAAAGCTGAAATCCGCTTTGCTCGACGCGGTGACGCACGATTTGCGAACGCCTCTGACTTCCATCAAAACTTCGATTACCACGCTTTTGGACGACGAGAAAATCAATGAGGGAAAGTTTCAGCTCGGCGCGGAAGGTCGGCACGAGTTTTTTGAAATTATAGATGAAGAAACCGACCGTTTGAATCATTTTATCGAAGGAATGGTCGAGCTGGCGCGCATCGAAGCCGGAGAATTAAATTTGCGTCAGGCGTGGAGCGAGGTCAATGAAATTATTCAAGCCGCATTGATTCGCGCCGAGCCGCTTTTGGAAAATTATTATATTAAACTTGATTTGGAAAAAGATTTGCCGCTGCTGCGCGCCGATTCGAAGGCTTTAGCCGAGGTGCTCTACAATCTGCTCGAAAATGCTTCAAAATACGCTCCCGAAAACACAAATATCGAAATTTCGGTGAAACGCGCGGGCGGCGAAATATTGGAATTTGTAGTTTCGGACGAAGGCGTCGGCATTCCCGAAAATCTGCGCGAACACATCTTTGATAAATTTTTTCGCGTCAGCGATATCGGAAACGATAAACACGCACCGAGCGGGACGGGTTTGGGATTGGCAATCGCGAAAGGTATCATCGAAGCGCATAACGGGAAAATTTGGGTCACGGACGCTTTACCGGGCGCGGGCACGAGATTTATTTTTACCGTGCCGATTGGCGATGAACAAAAGTTTGCCGAATCGAGTTGAAGGATTTTAAAAGTTAAATGAGCGTGGAATCCGCCAAACGCATTTTAGTTGTCGACGACGAGCCGCAGATTTTGCGCGCTTTGCGAAAGAGTTTGACGATAAATCAATTTGACGTGCGGACCGCCTCGGACGGCGAAGCCGCGCTGGATTTATTCCGCGATTGGTCGCCGGATTTAATCATTACAGACCTCACGATGCCCTTGATGAACGGCTTGGAGTTGTGCCGCGAAGTTCGCCGTTTTTCACAGATTCCGATAATTGTTTTGTCGGTGAAAGGCGAGGAAAAAATCAAAATCGAAGCTTTGGACATCGGCGCGGACGATTATATAACGAAACCGTTCAGCATTGACGAGCTGCTGGCGCGGATTCGCGCTGCGTTGCGGCGCGCGCCGTCGGGCGCTGCCGCTATCGAAACGAAAATTGAAACGGGTGATTTTTCCATCGACCTCGACGCGCGGCAGGTTTACGTGCGCGGTGCAGAAGTTCATCTGACGCCGAAAGAGTTTGAACTGCTCATTTATTTAATTAAAAATCAAGGCAGAATCGTGACGCACCGGACGCTGCTCGACGCCGTGTGGGGCGGAAATTCTACCGAACAAAACGAATACCTGCGCGTTTTTATCGGGCAATTGCGCAAAAAAATCGAGCCGAATCCTTCGAAGCCGCGCTATATTTTGACTGACCCGTGGGTCGGCTACCGTTTCAACCCATAATCAAAAATATATTCGCCCGCGAAAATTTTCTTTGAAATCTTTCTTTTCTCGCCGCAAAAATTCCTTATAAACATTTTACGAACCTTTTATCCACACTTTACGAAATTTCTTTTATTCTCTGATTTTAAAAGCTCGACGAGCAAAAAAGCCTTTATTGAAAGATAAGAGAGAAAAAGGAAACTATGCGCATTTTCACGGAAATTACTCCTGAAATAAATAAATTTTTGGTTTGCGATTATCAAAAAACTAATTGGAATTTCAATTACAAGCTTTCCGCCTTCGGATTTTGCAGCGGAATCTCAGTCGGAATTTTCGGCGTCGCATTAAGCTCGATTACTCCGTTTTTCGGCGCGTTGACGCGGCTTAATTATATCGGTTTTATTCTTTTATTTTCCGCGTTCGGGCTGCTCATCGGCGGCGCGCATTACTCGGACAAGATTGACGAAGATAAAAAAGCCGACCGCCGCCGGCGATATGAGGATGCCTTCAAAATATAGAATTTAAGCCGTTAATTTTGCGTTTTAAAATTTACGTTTAAAGCCTTTATTACGAATTAACACGACCCCGTCTCGACAGTAAATCTTACCTCTAAATCTCTACTTATGAAAGCTTTACACAATCTTTATAAAAAACTTATAACTTTTATGCAATTATTTTCAGGGCGGTTGTAGACTTCTTTACCGAAGAGTATGATCGGCATTTTGATAATCAAAATTGCCGAAGTTGCTTCACTTATAAATTTAAGAAGCGACGCGGGGGAACCATTTATCGGGGCGAAGCGCTCGCCGATTTTACGAGCGCAGAATAATTCCATATTCCAGCCCGTCAGCTAACCTCGCAGGCGTAATGGAATAGTATTTTAAGGTTTAATTTTACATTTTAATTCAGCCACATTCGCATTCGGTGCGCGTGTGGTTTTTTATTTTTTTCGGAGTTATTCAATATGAAAGCGGAAAAAGTTTTTCCCGACGGCAGGCTCAAACACTGGTTAATGCAGGGCGTGCAGGAGATGGAAGCGCCTTACGAGGGCGAAGGGCAGCACCAGCAGCATTCCTGGGTGAAAGTGATGTGTCTGACGGGCGTCGATTATTTTTCGACGCTCGGTTATCAGCCCGGCATCGCTTTTCTGGCAGCGGGCGCGCTGTCTCCGATAGCAACGCTGATTCTGGTTTTGCTGACGCTTTTCGGCGCGCTGCCGATTTACAACCGCGTGGCGGCGGAAAGCCCGCACGGGCAAGGCTCGATTTCGATGCTCGAATCGCTGTTGTCGCGCTGGAAAAGCAAGCTTTTCGTGCTGGTGTTGCTCGGCTTTGTCGCCACCGATTTCGTTATCACGATTACGCTTTCGGCGGCTGATGCTTCCGAGCATATAATTCACAACCCTTTTGTCGAATCGCACCTGCATTTTCTCGACCACCCGATTCCGGTGACGCTCGTTTTAATCGTTATTCTCGCCGCAGTTTTTTTGAAAGGTTTTAAGGAAGCGATAGGCATCGCGGTTTTTCTGGTGTCGGCTTACCTGCTTCTGAATTTTATTGTCATCGCCGTTGGAATTTATGAAATAGCGACGCATCCGACCGTTTTATCGAATTGGAAAGAAGCTCTTTTTACTCAACGGACGCTAACCGGCGTGACGGAGCCGCGAAGCATTATGGCGATACTCCTTCTTTCATTACTCGTTTTTCCGAAGCTGGCGCTCGGGCTTTCCGGTTTTGAAACCGGCGTCGCCGTGATGCCGCTAGTCAAAAATCCGAAACGCATCGAAAATACCCGAAGGTTGTTGCTGACGGCGGCGCTGATAATGAGCTTTTTTCTTATTTGCAGCAGTTTTATCACCAGCGTTTTGATTCCCGCCGCCGAATTTCAGGAAGGCGGAAAGGCGCAGGGACGCGCGCTCGCCTTTCTGGCGCATCAGTATTTAGGCGATGTTTTCGGAACCGCTTATGACGTCAGCACGATTTTGATTTTGTGGTTTGCCGGCGCTTCGGCGATGGCTGGACTGCTGAATATCGTGCCGCGCTATCTGCCGCGTTACGGTATGGCGCCGAACTGGGCGCGAGCCACGCGTCCGCTCGTGATGGTTTTCGCCGTCATCTGTTTTGCCGTTACGCTAATCTTTAAAGCAAATGTCGAGGCGCAGGGCGGCGCTTACGCGACCGGCGTTTTGTTTCTGATGACTTCCGCCGCCATCGCCGTCACGATTTCCGCGTGGCGAAAAGCGCAGGCGACGAAATGGCTGTTTCTGATAATCGCCTTAGTCTTCGCTTACACGACGATTACAAATATTATCGAGCGACCCGACGGCATCAAGATTGCTTCATTTTTTATCTTCGCGATTATTCTGGCTTCGTTCATTTCGCGCGCGCTGCGCTCGACCGAACTGCGCGTGGAAAAAATCGTCTTTGACGATCCGGCACGCCAATTTATCGACGAAATGGCGCGCGGCGGCGAGATTCGTATCGTCACGAACCGGCGCGAAACCGGCGACGTCGAAGAATATCGCTTCAAGGAACACGAAAAACGCGTGGACAATCATATTCCGTCGAGCGACCCCGTTCTTTTTTATGAAATCAATCTGGGCGATGCGTCCGAGTTTAAAGGCAAGCTGAAAATTCACGGCGTGGACATCGCCGGTTATAAAATTCTGCGCACCGAAGCGCCCGCCGTGCCGAACGCCATCGCCGCGCTGCTGCTGCATCTGCGCGACAAAACCGGAAAAATTCCGCACGTTTATTTCGGTTGGAGCGAAGGCAATCCGGCGAAATATTTATTCAGATATATCCTGTTCGGCGAAGGCGACACCGCGCCCGTCACCCGGGAAATTTTGCGCAAAGCCGAACCCGACCCGGAACGCCGCCCGAGCGTGCACGTCGGCGGATAAATCGTAAATTGTGAATCGTGAACAGACAAGCAGGCTGATTAAAAATAAAAACGATTTTAATTTCATATTTTCTTCTTCGATTGGAAACGGATTAAGCTTAAATCCGACTCGAACTTTAAGATACAGGCACGATTTTGGCAAGATAAAAAAGAGGCTCCTGATAAGCCTCTTTTTCAATCATCCAAAGTTTTCCGGTTAGAGAATAGCTGTTTTTATTCCGGTCTCCGCGTCGTGACAACGGCGGGTCTCGGCGCGACGAAATTAAACGTCGGCTCGGTAACCAGCTTGTAGTCCGAAGGGACTGCGAAAAGCGAGCGGTCAGGTTCGCCGCGGTCGATATTGTCGAGCCGGTAAATTTGCTCGCCGAAACGCGGGTCGCTGTGTTTGGAGTAAACGATTAACTGCAAATCTTTCGAATACCATTTCTCGTAAACAATCTCAATCGGGCGCTCGTTGCCAATCGTTCCGGCGGGAATGGTCGTCGTCGTGCGCGTGCCTTCGGCTTCCAAACCTTCGAAACTGCGCGTGCCGAGCGATTCGGATTTGCCCGTATTGCTTGACGAAACCACGCCCGGCAAAACGACGATGTTGGTTCGCTGGGCGGCATTCGTTTCAATCTGCGCGCGCGTGGCGACACTCATCGCCTGACCGTTGACGATGACTGCGCCTTCGGCGCTTCCGGGCAGAATGCTCATTCGGCGGGCGGTTTTCTTTGTCGGGTCTAAGAAAAACCTCTGGTTAGCCACCGGGTCGAAAATCGAAATCATTTGCCGAACGCCGCCGAAGCCGCCGACTGCCGCGCCCGCGCCGGGAACTTCTTCGCGGCGAAAACGACCTTCGCCGTCGCGATACATACGAACCGTAAAGGTGCGCGATATTTTATTGCCGTCGGCGAGAATCTGCGTGCTTTCACTGACCGCCTCAGCCGAAAACGGCGCGCCTTTAACGACTGCCGTCGAACTGCTGGCGATAATTTCCGTCACGGCTTTCGGCGCAACTCCCTGCTGCGCCGTCGCCGTCACGGTCAAAGCCGTGAGGCATAGTAAAATTAAAAATAAATATTTCATTTTTTCTCCTTATAAACTATAAAATTACTTTACAAATCGAATCGCTTTGGCGACGCCGTCCGCGCCGACCAGCAAATCGGTTTTAATTTTTTCCGACTCGTTTTCAATCGGCAGATTCACGCCGAGCGCAAACAGGGACGAGCGCGAAAGCTCGGCGCGGATAATCCGCAAATCTTCTCCGGCTTCGCCCGGATTTCCGCCATAAGTGAGCGCGTAAAATTCGCCTTCAGGCTCGCTTATTGTTTGCCGTTTCACCGGATTCTTTCTGCGCGGCGTCGGTTTCGGCAACGCGGCGATTTCATTTTTGAAAACCGCTTTCTGGAAACTTACACGATTTTTGCGCGCCGAATTTTCCGTTTTTGTGATTTTCGGCGGCGCTTCAAAAGTTTCGACGGGTTGCGGAAAATTGACGGGCGCAAACGGCAACTGAATTTGCGGCAGAGTGATTTTTTTAGCCAAAGTCGATGATGAATCCTGTTTCGTAAAAACAATCAAGCCGAGCGCGAAGAACATCAAAACAGCCGTCGCCGCGACGGTTTTTTGCCAATTCCAGGCGGGCAAGCTCTGCCGATTGCCGGAACGGCGCTTCGAACGGCGCTCGCTGCGTTCGGCTTGGATTCCGGCTTCGACCGCCGCGAAAAGCTGCGGCGAGCCGGCGATTTTGTCGAGTTCCTCACCCGAAATGCGCCTTGCCGCCAGCAGTCGGCGCCCGATTCGGTCGAGTTTTTCGTTTTGTAAATCCTGTTTCTTCATTCTCCGCTCCAAAAGACGTTTCATTCTCCGCTTCAGTTACAAAAATTTTCGCAAGATTTTCCGCAGTGCGCGGCGCGCGCGAAAGGCGCGAATCTTGATTTTCGAGCACGACCAGCCGGTGATTTCGGCGACTTCGCTGACGCTCATTTCCTCGGCGTCGAGCATTTGCAGAAGCGCGCGGTCGTCCGCCGCTAAACGCGACAAAAGTTTTTCCGCCAAATCGCGCTCGACCAGAGATTTTTCCGTGTTTTCACCATTCGTCGGCGCGGCGGCGAATAAAATTTCGATTTCCGGCTCGCTCAATTCGCAAAGCAGATTTTCCGATTTCCGGTTTTGACTGCGCAGCGCGTCCAGGCAGGCGTTGGTCGTAATGCGCGCCAGCCAGCTCGCCATCGAAGCGTCGTGTCGCCCGCGAAAATTTTTCAGCTCGAAATAAACCTTTGTAAAGCTGATTTGAATAATTTCTTCGATTTGTTCGGGACGCCGGAAATAACGGCTGGCGATAGTCGCGACGAGACGTTTGTAGCGCTCGAAAATCTGTTCAAAAGCCGTTTCGTCGCCCGCCAGAACGAGCTCGACCAGTCGTCTGTCCGAATTTTCGGCGCGCGCGGGCGCTTCGGCGCTTTCGGCGTCCGCATCAGGCATAAAATTTTTGTCTTGCCAGGCTGTTGAATAATCCATTTTGAGTTTTCGGATTGATATTTGAATAACAGTCGCACCAAAAGACGCCGCAGGTTTCGGTTCGGTTACAAGATTTTCTCTGATTTAACGAAGTAGCCGGTTATGAAGTTTCATTATAGAGTGACGGGCGATAAGCGATGGGTGATAAGGAAGAACTGTGAACTGAAACCGTTTTTCCTGTCACTTATCACTTATCGCTCGCCGCTCATCACTTTTGTCTTTTTTATTTGCCGCGCGCGACTATATTATTTGAGAGGCTGTTTCACTCAAAACGGCTTTTTATAAATTCAAAGAAATCAAAGGAGAAATCATAATGCAGAAACAAAACTTAATCCGCAAATTTTTTATAATGGCGGCGCTGGTCGTCGGCTTGTTCGTTTCCGGCGCGGTAAATAATGTCTATGCCGACGGCGACGGCGGCGGAACTATCGGTTCGGGAACCCGCTCCGGGTATTTGGGTTCGGGAAATCGTACGCCGGGCGCGGCTCCGGCGGAAGAACAGCCGAGCGAATTTCAGATTATTCTCGACGCTTTCTATAAATTTATTTTTTAACGGTTAATATAAATCCGTTTATCAAAAAGGGCGTGATTTAATCGCGCCTTTTATTTTTATTTCAGATATTTCTCACAAAAAGCAAAATTGCCCGGCGTCTATATAAAACTTTCTTCTTGCAGATAAATCGCCGTTTGTATAATATTATCTAGGTTGTTTTGCGGCGCGCCATCGCCGGAAACTTCCGTCTTCAACTCTCGCTTCCTAACCGCGCTTTAAATCAACATTCTATCAACGCTTAAAAAGCGACAATTTCAAATTCATTAAAATTACAAAATTTCGCCGAGCTGAAAACTCACAATTTTCCCGCGCGCAGCTTCAAAAACCCCGCAATGACTCAGATGACGGAGAATCGTTTATGACGAAAAAACAAGCCGAAAAATTGATTGGCTCAAGCCTGAAATGCGGGCTGATTTGTGCTCTGGTATATTTTTTCGCCGCGGCTTCCTACGGTCAATATCTACCTTTTCGCTTTGAAAAATTCGGCATCGACGACGGGCTCTCAAGTCAAATCGTCACCTGCACGCTGCGCGACGCCGCGGGCTATCTCTGGGTCGGAACCGAGAACGGATTAAATCGTTTTGACGGCTACGGCTTTAAACATTTTCTGCCCGACGCCAGCAGCAGGACGGGTTTGCAGGACGGCTCCATCACGACATTGTTTGAAGACCGCAAGGGAAATTTGTGGGTCGGAACGAAAACCGGCGGCTTGCATCTTTTTGACCGCCGCACCGAAACGTTTTACGTTTTTCGCCACGACCAGAAAAATCAAAACGGCTTGAGCGATAATCGCATTTATCGAATTTACGAAGACACGGACGGCAGCCTGTGGATTGGGACGCCGGGCGGTCTGGATAAAGCCGTCCGGACGGGCGACGCGCCGGAGTCGATTCGTTTTACTTCCTTTAAAAACGACCCGAACAATCCCGAAAGCCTGAGCAATAACCGCGTCGGCGCAATCGTTCGCGACGCGGCGGGCAATTTATGGATTGGCACGAAGCAGGGACTGAACCGGATGATTTCCGAAAGTCCCGCGCGCTTTGAACGATTCGCGCACGATAAAAATAAACCCGGCAGCCTGCCCGACGACGAGGTTTACAGCCTGCTTTCGGATAAGGAAGGCAATCTCTGGATAGGCTTGTGGGGCGGCGGCGGTCTTTCCAAAATTAATGCTTCGGAATTATCGAAACCGCAGCCGGCTTTCTCGCGCTTTCCTTACGACAAGAAAACGCAAACCGGGCTCGAATTCGACATCGTGGTGAATTTAACCGAGGACAGCCGCGGAAATGTCTGGCTCGCGGGCGGCGACCACGAGCGTTTGACGTATCTCGCGCAAGCAGAGAAAAACAAACCGAATCCGCGTTTTGTGAGCTTTGCCGCCGACGAGGGAAATCCTTTCAGCTTAGGCAGCGGCTCGGTTTATTCCGTTTCCGAAGATAAACAGGGATTGTTGTGGATTGCCGCCTCGACCGGCGGTTTGAACAAGCTGGATTTGAGCAAATCGGGATTTAAAATTTACCGTCACAATTCGAACAATACCAATCCGAGCCTTTTGGAAAACAGCGCCGGTCACGCCGTCGAAGATTTTGACGGCAGCGTCTGGATTGGCAGCGAAAAGGGAATTACGCAAATCGTTCCCGGTGCCGAAGCCTTTTCTCAGCCGACCTACACTTATTACAAAACCGGAGCGGACGCGAAAAACGGCTTGCGCTCGCAGGGCGTCGAAACGCTTCTGCTCGATTCAAAGGGCAGACTCTGGGCGGGCACCATCAACGGCGGTTTGAAGCTGCGGCGAAAGCGCGGCGATAAATTCGATTTTATAAGCTTTGAAAAAGACGCGAATAACCCGCAGAGTTTGGGAAACAACACGGTTTTGACGCTTCTGGAAGATTCGCGCGGAAACGTCTGGGTTGGAACTTATCAGGGCTTATACAAGATGGTCGAGCCGGCGGCGGAAAATCCGCAGCCGACTTTCCTCGCGTATCGCTCGAAAAAAGGCGACCCCGATACTTTAAGCAACGACATCGTCGAATCGCTCGCCGAAGGCGCTGACGGCAGCATCTGGGTCGGCACGGTTTCCGGCTTAAATCGTCTCGAACCGGCGTCGGGTAAAATAACGCGTTACGCGCCCGAAGCGGAAAATCCGAACAGCCTGCCGAATGAATTTATCAACAATTTATTTCAATCCGCAAAAGGCGCGCTGTGGATCGGAACGCGGAAAGGTCTTTGCAAATTCGACGCGGCGACGCAAACCTTTACACGTTTAGCGCCGGAAACCGGACTCGCCGATTCGGGCATCAGCGCGATGGCGGAAGACGCCGAAGGCTTTCTCTGGGTCGCGACCATCAACGGCTTGTTTCGCTTCGACCCGGAAAAAAACGTGAGTCGTCATTTCGGCAAAAACGACGGCTTGCCGGGCGATATTTTCAATCGCAACGCCGCTTTCAGAGGGAAAAACGGAACGCTCTATTTTGCCGGAACGCAGGGCTTAATCGCCTTTAATCCGGCGGACATCAAAGACAACACTTTCACGCCGCCCGTCGTTTTGACGGAATTTTTTCTCGCGAACCAGGCGCAGGCGATTCGGGCGGAATCAATTCTGCCGGCGCACATTCAATCGCTGGAAAAAATCGTCTTGAATTACACCGACAATATTTTCGGCATCGAGTTCAGCGCGCTCAACTATAAGCAGCCGGAAGACAATCGCTTTGCTTACAAGCTCGAAGGCTTGTCGGACGATTGGATTGAAACGGACGGCAAAAACCGCCGCGCGATGTTTACCAATCTGAATCCGGGCGAATATGTTTTTCGCGTCAAAGCCGCGAATAACGACGGCGTTTGGAACGAAAACGGCGCTTCGCTGCGCGTCGTCGTTTTGCCGCCGTGGTGGAAAACGTGGTGGGCGCAAACTTTGTTTTATTCGGTTTTGATTATCGGTCTGCTGGCGGTGCCTTTCGTGCGGCTTTCGAGATTGAAAAAACAGCGCGCGGCTCTGGAAAAACAGGTCGCGGCGCGCACGTCGGAACTCAGCGAAACCAACCAGAAACTGGAGGAAGCCAATCGCGCGAAAAGCGTTTTTCTCTCGAATATGAGTCACGAGCTGCGAACGCCGCTCAACGCCGTTATCGGTTTTTCGCAATTGCTGGGGCGCGATTCGGGCTTGACGACGCAGCAAAGCGAAAGCCTCGGCGTCATTCATCGTTCGGGCGAGCACCTGCTCGGTTTAATCAACGACGTGCTTTCGATTTCCAAGATTGAAGCCGGAAAGCTCGTTCTGACCGAACAGGTTTTCGACCCGCGGAAAATGCTTCGCTCGGTCGAGGAAATGCTGCGAATGCGCGCCGACGCGAAAAATCTCACGCTTTTGTTCGAGGTCGAGCCGAATATTCCGAAGCTGGTCAAAGGCGACGAAAATAAACTGCGGCAGGTTTTGGTTAATCTGCTCGGAAACGCCGTCAAATTTACCGAATCCGGCGGCGTCGTATTGCGCTGCGCGTGGAATGAAGAAGGACGTGCGCGTTTTGAAGTCGAAGATACGGGCTTCGGAATCGCGGAAGATGAAATCGACAATCTTTTTGAAGCCTTTGTCCAAACCGAAAGCGGGCGGCGCGCGCAGGAAGGAACCGGACTCGGACTCGTCATCAGCCGGCAAATCGTCGAGTTGATGGGCGGCGAAATAAAAGTTAAAAGCCGCTTGAACGAAGGAACCGTTTTTTCGTTTGAAGCGAATCTGCCGCTTGCCGCCAACGGCGAAAAAACGGCGGAAAAATGCAAAGTCGTCGGCTTGGCGGCGGGCGAACAGGCGCGGCGTGTGCTGGTCGTCGACGACACGGCGGAAAACCGTCTGCTGCTGACGCGCCTTTTGTCGTCAATCGGTTTTGAAGTGCGCGAAGCGGCAAACGGCGAGGAAGCCTTCGGCGCGTGGTCGGCGTGGCAGCCGCATTTGATATTTATGGATTTGCGAATGCCGGTTCTGGACGGTTACGAAGCGACCCGGAAAATCCGCGCCGCAGAAGAAAGACGTAACGACGGCGACGAAACGGCGGCGGAAAATTTCCGAACCAAAATCGTCGCTCTGACGGCGAGCGCTTTCGAGAGCGAGCGCGGCGCGGCGATTCGGGAAGGCGCGGACGATTTTCTGGCAAAACCGTTTCGTTATGAAACGATTTTCGAGAATTTGACGAAGCATCTCGGCGTCGGTTTTCGTTATGAGAACGAAGTTGATTCCGGCGCGCCGACCGAAATCGTTTCAAACGCCGATTTCGCCAATCTGACGCCCGCGCGTTTCGCGGTTCTGAAGCCGGAGCTGCTGGCGCAATTTGAACACGCTTTGCGGGCGGGCGACGATTTAGCCGCTTTGCGCGTGACGGACGAATTGCGAAACATCGACCCGGCGCTGGCGGCGACGATTCAACACGCCGTTAAGGATTTTGATTTCGATGTGGTGCTGCGCGCAATGGGCAGAGATTGAGAATTTTCACCGCAGAGAAAAAGAGAATTAACCACAGATGAACTCAGATAAACGCAGATTATTAACAGGATGAACAGGATAATTTAAAACTGAGAAAGTTGAATTTCATTTTTTATCCCGTCTATCCTGTTAATAATCTGCGTGAATCCGCGGTTTCATCAGTTAATTTGAAGGAGAATTTACCGTGAGCAAAGGCGACATCGTAATTGTTGACGACAACCCGAATAATCTGACGCTGCTGGCAGGAATTCTGCGCGAAAACGGTTATCAGGCACGCATCGCCAAAAGCGGCGCGCGGGCGCTGGAAATGATTGCTTTTCAAGCGCCGGAACTGGTTTTGCTGGACATCGAAATGCCCGAAATGGACGGCTACGAGGTTTGCCGTCGTCTGAAAGCCAATCAATTGCTCAAAGCGTTTCCGGTGATTTTCATCAGCGCTCTGGGCGAAACCGGCGACAAAGTCAAAGGTTTCGAAGCCGGCTGCGTCGATTATGTGACCAAACCTTTTCAGGACGAAGAAGTTCTGGCGCGTGTCGCCACGCAGCTGGAAATATATCGGCTGCGCCGCGATTTGGAGCGTCGCAACGCCGAGCTGGCGCGGCGCAACGCCGAACTCGTGGAAGCTCACGAGCGGACGAACCGCGTCTTTTCGGCTTTGACCGAAACCTTGCCCGGAAAGGTTCTGGACAACAAATACAGGCTGGATATGAAAATCGGCACGGGCGGCTTCGGCGTCGTCTACCGCGCCACGCATCTGACGCTGGAAAGAGCGGTCGCGGTCAAAGTTTTTCGCCCGACGCCCGGCAACGACAGCCCCGACGCGCTCGAAAGATTTCGGCGCGAAGGCGTCGCCGCCAGCAAATTCGTGCATCCGAACGCGGTCGAGGTCTACGATTTCGGCATTTCCTCAAACGGGATTGCGTATATCGTGATGGAACTTTTGCGCGGCTTTACCTTAAGCGAAACGCTGAGCAGCAAAGGCGTTTTGCCGCTCGAACGTGCGGTCGAGATAATCATTCCGGTCTGCGCGGCGCTCGCGGAAGCGCACGCGGCGGGCGTCGTTCACCGCGACGTGAAACCGTCGAACATCTTCCTGCACCAGACGAAACACGGCGAGGTCGTGAAGCTGGTCGATTTCGGCATCGCCAAACAAACGCGGCGCGCGAGCGAAGACGGCTTTGACGTGCCCGACACCGGATACGTTCTGGGCACTTCCGATTATATGGCTCCCGAACGCTTTCTGAGCGCCGCGTGCGACGGTCAGGTCGATGTTTACAGCGTCGGCGTGATGTTCTATCGAATGCTGGTCGGGCAGATGCCTTTTAAATCCAATTCGCCGAAAGAGCGTCTGCTCGACGAGGCGACGCCAATCGGCAGCATCGACGCTTCAATTCCGCCCGAAATTCAGACTTTGCTCGCCGCTATGCTCGCCAAAGAACCGTCCGCGCGACCCGCGGCGGCGCAGTTAACCGAAAAGCTTGTGCATCTTTCCGGCACATTTGAAGCCGCGTAATCCATTACACCGGCAACTACGAGGTTTGCACCGGCAACCGCGAGAATTGCACTGGCGACCACGGAAGTTACACTAGCGACCGCAGAGTTGGCACTGACGACCGCCAAATATGCTTTGGCGGCTATTTTTTCGGCGGCTTCATTTCCCAGAGCACGTTGACGATGACCCAGCGCCCGCCAAGCCTGCCTATTTGCATATAATCGACCCAGTCGCGCATTTCCAATTTCACGACCGCCGAATTTTCCATCATATCCAGAATCGTCACGTCCTTTTGCTGCTGCTCTTTCGGCGTCTGCTTGCCGAAACCGCGCCGCGTGACCTGCACGAGAGTCAGCGCGCCCATATTGTCGAGGCGGCTGTTGCCTTTGTCGTCGTTGCGGACGATGCGTTTGGCTAAATCGGGATGCAGCGCGCGCTCCATCCGCTCGGCGTTGCCTTCATACCAGCCTTCGGCGTAATCGAGCACGGTTTGTTTAATCGCCGCCTGCTGGTCGCCGGTCGGCGCAGTTGTGGTGGTCGTTTGCGCGTGAGCGCTCAGCGCGCAGAAAGTCAGAACGGTAAAAAGTATTAAAGCCAGTTTCTTCATTTCGTGTTCCTTTTTAATGATATAAATTTTCTCAAGCCTCAGGGCGAGACTTTTTCGTAGACGAAATATGCGTCCTGAAACATATACGTGATTTCGCCGTTTTTGTTTTCGCTAAATCCGAGCCGCGTTTGTTCGGTTCGCGTTTATGCCTTTGATTATTGATTTTTTTATGATAATTTTTCGGGTTTTGATAAGGTCGACATATTTCCGTCGGCGACTTTGAAACTGCGCGCGGCGCGGTCGGCAAATTCGCCGTAAAGCTTTTCCGCTTCGGGCGTCGGCTTGCCGCCGGATTCGAGCTGCGTGCGGGTAAAGCC
This sequence comes from Pyrinomonadaceae bacterium, assembly GCA_036388475.1. GTDB lineage: Bacteria > Acidobacteriota > Blastocatellia > Pyrinomonadales > Pyrinomonadaceae > JALZHR01. The sequence goes on from DASVRT010000041.1 coordinate 62,148, forward strand.
CGAATCGCGCAGAGTTTCAAAATAAAACAAAATCAATTCGTGGCGTTTATCGACCGCGTCGGTGATTCGCGCGTAGCGGGCGACGAGATAATCTTCGTCAGCTTTCAAGCCGTTTTGGTCGAACAAAGCTTTGGTTACTTCCGGTTCGGCGCCCGGATTGGCGGCGATTCTTTCGGCGAAATTGTAAACTCCGATGTCCGTCTGGTAATCGAAATTTCCGAGCCGCGTCGGTTTTATTACCTGAAACGTGTAACCGCCTTTGACGCCGGGCAAAATCGCCTCGAACTGCGCGATAAAAAGTCGCCGGATTCTTTTATTCTCGTCGTGGCGGGCGTAAACGTAACGCTCGACCCGCGCGACGTTTTTCAAAATAAAATTCAAAATCCCGACGTTTTGCAATTGCTCGTCAACCTCGATGCGAACGGTCGGATTTTCCAGCGAAAGAATTTTATTTTTGTTGACCGAGCGCCCTTTGCCCGCGTTTGACGAAACCTCCGCGCTTTGGGTTTTCGGTTTCGGGACGTTCGACAAATGCGAGGCGACGACCTGCCAGCGCCCGCCGCGTTTGACGTAAGTGTCGGTGTAGCGGTTTTGCTCTTTCGTCGTCTGACCGTTTTGCTGCCATTCGGAAGTAACGCGCCCGATTAAAATAACCGTGTCGCCGTAAACGCGCGCCTGCACGTTTTCGGTGTAAAATTTCGGCGGCGGACTGTCGGCGCGGCGCGGCGCTTTTACCGTATTCATAATTTGCGGCTTGGTTTGCATCGAGCCGTCCGTGAAAGTGATTGTAAAATCGTCGGCGACGATAGCTTCCATTGCTTTCGCGTCGTGCTGCTCGTAAGCGTCGAGCCAGGCGCGCTCCAGTTTTCGCACTTCCAGTTCGGCATTTTGGGCGGATGCGTAACAGCAGGTTAAGAGCGTCAAAAGTAAAATCGAAAAAGTTTTTGATAAATTCATTGCGGTTTCTCGCGTTTAAAAAAGGTTTGAAGCGAACACGCGACAGCTTAATTGCTATTTGCCGAACGGCGCAACGATTTTGTGATATGCGGCTGGAAACGAGTGAAAACAGGCGGAAACGTGAGCGTTTTGGAACTGAGAACTGAGAAGTAAGAATTGAGAACTGCGAATGATTTTCAGTTCTCAGTTAATTTCAGAACTTCAAAATCGCTTCGAGATTTTTGCGATAGCGACGGCTTGAGGCAAGCTCGGTTCCGTTTTGCAGGATGACGGCGAATTCGCCGTTAAAAAGCGGCTGCAATTCCTTGATTTTTTCGATGCGGACGATGGTCGAACGGCGGATGCGCAGAAAATCCGACGGGTTCAGCTTGTTTTCGATGCCGTCCATCGTTTCGCGCAGCAGGTGTTTTTCTCGTCCCGCGTGAATTTCGATGTAGTTGCCGCACGCGCCAATCCAGTCGATTTCGCGGGCGTCAATAAAAAAAACGCGCCCCGAGTCTTTGACCGGGATGCGTTCCAGAAAGGCGTGCGGCGCATTTTGCGTTTCGTTTTTCGCCAGCCCGCGCAGCAATTCGATTAATTCCGATTCGACGGCGGGAGTTTCCCGCGCGTTGATGCGGCGTCGAACGCGTTCGAGCGTTTTTTGAAAGCGTTCCGGGTCAATCGGTTTCAAAACGTAATCGAGCGCGCCCGCTTCGAAAGCCTTTATCGCGTGCTCGTCGTAAGCGGTGACAAAAACGATTTCCGGCAGATTTTTCGCGTCCGATTTTTCGATAAGCGAAAAACCGCCCGCGAGCGGCATTTGAATGTCGAGAAAAACGAGGTCGGGTTTTTCGCTTTCGATTTTGGCGGCGGCAATCTGCCCGTTTCCGGCTTCGCCCGCGATTTCAAAATCCGTTTCGCGCTCCAGCAGGCGACGGATGCCGCGCCGCGCCAGCGGTTCGTCGTCAACGATTAATACACGAATATTTCGCATCGTTAATTTTGCGCGGCACAGCGAAAGGGAATCGACACTTTAACTTCCAAACCGCCCGCGCCGGGCGAAACGATTTCAAAGCTGTGCTGCGCGCCGTAAAGTTTTTCGAGTCTGGCGCGCGTGTTGGAAAGCCCGATTCCGCCGTTCGACTGATTTTTCGATTGCGCCAGACCCGCGCCGTCGTCGCGCACCGAAAGCTCGACGCGACCGTTTTGCCGGTGCGCCCGGACGCAAATCGTTCCGGCTTCGGCGCGGGGCGCGATGCCGTGTTTGATGGCGTTTTCGACGAGCGGCTGCAAAATCAGGTTCGGCACGAGCGAATCCAGAGTTTCGGCGTCAACCTCGAAATCGACCCGCAATCGGTCTTGAAACCGCGTCTGCTCGATTTCCAGATAGCCGCGCAGAAATTCCAGTTCCTGCCGGAGCGAAACTTCCTGCGTTTTTTCGCTTTTCAGCGCGACGCGCAGCAATTCGCTCAGACGAATCAGCATTTTGTTGGCGGCGTTCACATCGTCCTGCATCAACACGGAAATCGTGTTCAGCGTGTTGAACAGAAAATGCGGCTGAATCTGCATTTTCAAGGCGTCGAGCTGCGATTGCGCCAGTTGAGCCTCAAGCTGCGCGGCGGCAATCTCAAGCTGCGCCGCGCGGCGCTCGCGCTCGCGGTAACGACGATAATAATCGTAAGCCTGCGCCAGCCCGACGATTGTCCAGTAAAGCAGAACATTGATGTGAAATTCGGCGACAAACAAATTTTGAAACGAGCGCGCGGGCGAAAACGGCTGCGCTGCGTCGCCCAGAAGGGCTTGCCGGACAAACGTGTAAATCGCTATCTGCAAAGTCGAGATTACGCTCGCGGCGAAAAGATGAACGAGCAATCTGCGCCAAATCGCCTCTCGCTCGACCGGAAAACGCTGCGCCAGATTAATGACGAGCGGCGTCAGCGGCGCCCAGATGTAAACGCAGCTCAGCCACGCGACGAGAATTCTGCCGAAAGGCGACGGTCTGCCGACATACGCGAAATTCAGATAAGCCTGAATCGAGAAAAAGAAAGCCAGCAGCGTCCAGCCCGCAAAAATAACCAAGCCCTTTCCCGGCACGCGGCGAAAAAAAGATTTCGCGCCCGAATTATTTTGGTCGTGCGGCGACATACAGCCTTATTATTACTCTTAAAAGCGATAAAAAAGTCAAATGAAAAAGTGGCGCTTTCGCGCGTCACCAATTCAACCGGAACGATTGCCGCCCGGGTGCCGAATCAAAGCGACATCGACAGCGATTGGAAAACCTATCGCGTCAGTGTCGATTATGTCGAATTATTGACGGGCTGCGACTTTTTCTCGAACGTTACGGATAGTCTGTAAACGTCGTTTCCCTTAACCTTTCAAATTCCGAAATCAAATGAAGACGGAAAAATTTTAATCACGAACAAACTAAACTCGAACAAATTAAACTCGAATAAAAAAAACAGCAGATTGAATTATCTGCTGTTTTTCTGTTTTTAGTTTGCGGCGTATTTATTTTTTCGTCACGTCGCTGTCGGCTGTGCCCTGTCGCTTGTTCGGGTCATTTTCTTCGACCGTGCCGCCGCTCGACGCTTCGTGCATTCGCTGATTTTTTTTATTTTTGTCCTCGCCGTCTTTCTTTTGGCGTTTCTTTTCCGACATTTTATTTTCCTCCTCCGCTGCTGGTTTTCTTTTGCGAGCGCGTCGCCTGATTTTTCTTGTCGGGCGATTTTTCTACTTTCTGCGAACGCATATTTTGCGAGTCTTTATTTCCGCTTGTCTTTTTCTGACCTTGTTTTTCAGCCATTTAACCTCCTTGTTTGGCGTGATTAGCGGGCGTTGTCGTCATCGTGTAACGCAGCAGCGCGCCGACGCCGCCGTAATCTTTCAGCAGATTTTCGTCCTCGATAAATGTAATATTATCCGCCGAAGCGAGCGCCTGCCGCACGAGTTCGTCAACAATTTCTTCCGAATCCTGGGCGTTCGGCACCACGTCTTCTTCGCCGGGCGCGTAAATTTCCAGAACTTTGGCGACCTTTTTGCGGTTGTAGCGAATCACGTCCAGATTCGCGCTCAAGTAAAGCTCCTGCACCTGACCGTTCTGCAAGGCTTCGAGCGTTTTTTCGACGCCGACCACGCCCAAACCGCCGTCGTAATTTTGTTCGAGCAGCTTTTCAATCTTTTCCATATCCGAAACGGAATTGTATTTTTGAATCGCCGCCTGCGTCGCTTCAAACAATTCGTCTTCGGAAGTGGTGACCGGCAGATTCAAAACGTCAATTACTTTTTCTTCCAGTTCCTTCGACATTTCCGACCGCAGAATCGGAATTATCACCGCTTCGTTGCCGCACAGAATCAGGCGCTTGACGCCGTCGTCGCGGACGATTTTTTCCATCTCCTCAAGACACTCTTTGGCGTGTTGCTTGTGAAAATTGTCGATGTGGCGCTGATAACGCATCTGCGACCAGCCGCCGACTTCCGTGCGATTCGTTTTCGTGCTCTGGATTTCTTCGTGACTAAAGGTTTTTCCGCGCCCGAAAACGTAAATCTGCGCCTGGTTGGTGTCCGCCAGCAAAACGGCGTAGCGCGGGAAGCGGTCGCGCAAATGCGCCAAAGGATACAGATGCGGGCGGTCGCCGACGAAAAAATAATCCTCGTCAATCGGCATATCCAGTTCTACAGTTTCGAAAAAATCGTCAGCCGCCGCGCAGGCAAAAATCGCCACGCCCTGCGCCGTCGGTCGAACCGTTTCGAGATATTCCAGAATTTTTGCCGCGTCGCGGTCAAAGCTTTCGCGCTCGGAAGATTCTTCCGCGTAATTTTTGGCGCTTTCGCTGAGCTGCGTTCTGACGTAGACGTCAAAAGTTCTTTGCCCGTTTTCGTTGACCTGCGCGTTCAGATAAAAATTCAGAAACGGAAAACCGGTCGGCTCGAATCCGGCAAGTTTTTGCAGTAAATTTTTCATAGATTTTTCCTTAAGTAAAAGGCGCGTCAACTGGAATGCCGCCGCGCCCGTGTTTTCGATTAAATTTAAGCCGAAGCGATGCGGCTCGTACCGGAAGTTTCTCCTTTGAAGGCTTCGATTTCGTCGCCCATCGTTTCCAGCGTTGCTTCGCCGAGCAGTTCTTCGGCTTTCGGAAACATCTCGCTTTCTTCTTCTTCGACGTGATGCTGGACGCTGTCTTTGAGCTGTGCCAGCAATTCCTGAAATTCTTCGTCGCCCGGATTTAAGCCCGTCATATCTTCCAGCAATTGCTTGACTTCGTCGTGTTCCGAATACGCTTCTTCGGTCAACTCCTCGGTTTCTTCAAACTGTTCCATCGCCGGATAAAAGATTTGTTCTTCGGCTTCGGCGTGCACGGTCAAAGAAGTTTTTAATTTTTGAAAAGTCGCCGTATAAGAACCGGCAGTGTCGCCGTTCGCCCCTTCCAACTCGGCAATCAGGCTGTCCACTTCGCGGTGGTCTTGTTTTAAAAGCTCGGTTGCGTTCATCGTTTTTCTCCTTAAAATATATAAAAATTCCGTTTGTGAAAGATTGCCGATTGCAAAAGCTATGCCGATTTTCTTTAAAAACCGGCGAGAGTATTATCTTCAATAAAAAGGCGAATTTTAAAAATAAATTTGTTATTTGATAAAAAGGGAATCTGCCGATTGCCTTAATTTAATACGCTCTTTCTGTATACTAATCTTTCACCGCCGGCTGAAAAATCCGGCAAATCTTTGGATAACGGGCGGTTTCGCCGAATTTGCGGAGTGGGAACGATTTTTGCAAACATAAAATTTCTACATAAAAAATATAAAAAATGGCAAGGAGGCAGAATGAGCAATCAACAAAACGACCCGCAATACGGAGCCGATTATCACGGAAATATAAAAATCAGCGGCAATGAAGAGATGCCGAGCGGCAGCGAGGAGCCGAATTCGAAAAGAGACCAGCAGTTTGTCTCGGCGGCGCAGGCGATAGAATCGAGCAGCGGCACGACCGGCGATGAAGGCGACGAGCAGAGACAGCCGGACATCGAGCCGAGCGAAACGGGCACCGGGCATTCGGGCACGGAAAGTCAATCGGGCGACCCGGGACGCACGCCGGGCAAAGCCGAAGGCGAGGACGACAGCTCGGCTGAATCGCAAAATAATCAGCAAAGCGAAGACGTGGAAAATTACGAGCAGACCAAAGAAAAGAAAATCGCGGAATCGGTTTCCACCAGCAGCTAGAAGCTGTTTGAAAATAAAAACTCCGACTTTCGCGTTTCTTTGCGAAAACCTTTGCGTTCTTTGCGGTTAAGAAATTTTTTAACGCGAAAGAACGCGAAGGATAAGACGTAAATCGCGCAAAGTGATTTTCCGGCTTACGAGAAAAGCTGATTTGCAGTATCGAGTTTAAAATTTTGAAAGGAAGTTTCGTGAGATTATGCAGAATATTCCGAACCCGGACGTAAATTCGCCGGACGTTGACAGCACAAATCAAAACAACACCGATATTGAGCCGTCGCGCTCCGACAAAGGCGATGAAGCGATTCCCGTTCCGCCGGACGAGCAGCCGACGGTTCCGATTGAAGACCCGCCGGACGTGCAGAACAAGCCGCCGATTGGCGAGGATGAAAACGAGCCGGAACGAATCGTTTAAAAACTAATCGAAAAAAACCGCAGACCGAAGATTTTTATTTTTGTCTGTGGTTTTTTATTGCGCCGCGCGGAGTGCGATTGTTGTAGTTATTGGATACGACGCGCGGCGGATTCGTATCTTATCCATACGAATATTTACTGATTACAGTCTGGCATCAGTCTTGCAGAATCCGGTTTCTCACTTTGAAATTTGTCGGAAGGAGAAAATTCGGGCGCGACCGTTTAACCGCCACGCCGGAGAATATTTATTTATGGAAAGCAGAGCAAAAGTACTCGGGCACGCGGCTCATCAGATGCTGGTCGTTTTCCCTTTGGGATTATTGCCGGTGGCGGTCATTTTCGACATCGTGGGGATGTTTACGAAAAACGATTTCTGGTATCAACTGTCGTTTTATATGATTGCCGCCGGTTTAATCGGCGGACTGGCGGCGGCGATTCCCGGATTAATCGATTATCTGGCGATTCCTTCGGGAACGCGCGCGAAAAGAGTCGGTCTGCTGCACGGCGGCGGAAATCTTATCGTGATTGTTTTGTTCGCGTTAAGCTGGTGGCTTCGATATAGAAACGCGAATCATATTCCCGATAATCTGGCGATAACCATCGCGCTTCTGGCGGTCGGTTTATCGCTGGCGACGGCGTGGCTCGGCGGCGAGTTGGTTGACCGCCTGGGCGTCGGCGTGGACGACGGCGCACATCTGGACGCGCCGAACTCGCTTTCCAATCAACCGATTAGAAACAAAGGCTGAATAAAAGTTTTGAATTTTGAGTTTTGAGTTTTAAGTTCGCAGCTAAACTAATCATTCAAAATTCAGCATTTAAAACTCATAATTTTTTATCTTGAAAAGGGGAAATCTGTAATGAAACTAAATCTGAAAAAATTAAACGAACAGGTCATGGTAATAACGGGCGCAACCAGCGGCATCGGTTTAACGACCGCGCGGATGGCGGCGGAAAAAGGCGCGAAACTGGTTCTGGTAGCGCGAAACGGAGATGCCTTGCGCGAGCTTGCCGACGAATTAAGCGCCAACGGCACACGCGTAATTTATTCGATTGCCGATGTCGCCGACGAAGGTGCTTTGAGACGCGCGGCGGAAATTGCGAAAGCGAATTTCGGCGGCATCGACACTTGGGTCAACAACGCGGGCGGTTCGGTTTACGGGCGGATTACGGACGTGCCGACCGAAGATTTGCGCCGCTTGTTTGAAACGAATGTCTGGGGCGTGGTCAACGGTTCGCGCCTCGCCGTCGAACATTTGCGCGAACGCGGCGGCGCGCTCATTAATATCGGCAGCGAAGTTTCCGACGCGCCCGTGCCGTTGCAGGGAATGTATTCGGCGTCGAAGCACGCGGTCAAAGGTTTCACGGACGCGCTGCGGATGGAACTCGAAGCGGACGGTTTGCCGATTTCGGTGACTTTGGTCAAGCCGACGGCGATAAATACGCCGTTTGCCGATAACGCGAAAAATTATTTGCCGTATGAGCCGCAATTGCCGCCGCCGCTTTACGCGCCGGAATTGGTGGCGGAAGCGATTCTGCACTGCGCCGAAAATCCGGTGCGCGATTTCTTTGTCGGCGAGATGGCGAAGGCGCATTCTTCGATGGCGCTGAACACGCCGCGACTTTTCGAGAAAATGAACGAAGCGATGATTGATTCGATGCAGAATTCGGGCGAGCCGCCGCCGCCGAATCGTCACGACGGACTTTACAAAACCAATTCGGATTTGCGCGAGCGCGGCGCGCCGGAACGATTTACGCTGGAAACAAGCGTTTATCAAAAAGCGAAAATGCATCCCGTCGTCACCGGCGCGCTGGCGGTCGGCGCGGGACTGGGAATCGCGGTTCTGCTCGGAATGCGGAAATCAGCCAAAAGCAGTAGTGCTCTGCCGGACAATTTCTCAAAAATCAACTCGCTCGACATTCGCGAAAAAATGGAAGTTTTCGGGGCTGACAACGTATCTATCGGCACGGTAGACCGCATTGAATATGGAGAAATCAAGCTGGCTCGCAAAGATTCGCCCGACGGAAAACATCATCTGATTTCGGTAGATTCGGTCGAAGCAATTGACGGAAATAAAGTGATGCTGTCGCAGACCTCCGAACAGGCGCGGCAGATGTGGCGAACAATTGAAGATACTGTTAACGTCACTACCGGCGCGGTTACTAATGATTCAAAAAATGCTGAGTCGGATGATTTGTCGAATCAACAGACCAACAACTTGTCGAAAAGCCACGGCAGCGGAATTTAAAGTTAAAAAAGCGAGCTGCGAAAAATCTCCCGACTTTTAAAAGCCGGGAGATTTTTCATTAGACCTATTTCAAATGCAAACGCAAAAAAGCGGAGTCTGAAAAGACTCCGCTTTAACCATTGCTTCACCGTTTATTTCTAGCGAAGAACTTTGACCGTCACGCTTCGGGTTATCGGATTAACCGTAAAGCGCAGCATATTTGTGACTGTCGGAAGCGGCAGTCCGAGCGGTCCGGTCGGAGTAGTTGAGCTGCTTCCGCCGACCGTTTTCGTTCCCGCGTTTTCGTTCGGCGAGCCTTGCGGCAGCAGTTGGTCGCTGACGATGTTAAATGTCGTCGGACCGTTCGCAAAGCCTTTGACGCGAAGAATGTAGGTTGTGTTCGGCTGAACCGCCGACGAGACGAATTCGTTTGCCGACGCGGTTGCCGAATCGGACAGAATCTGACCGTCAGTTGTGCGCAATTCAAAGTCGAGGTCAACCGTCGTCGCGCTCAAAGCCGCTTCGAGGAACAAAGCGTCGCCTTTGGTCGTGACCGGAACGTCGTCCCACGTAATGCCTTTGAATGCCGGGTCGCCCCAGGTTGCGCTCGCTCCGCCCGTCGCAGTCGGCTCGCCCGCTATGAGCGTTCCCGTTTTGTTTTCGCGGAAGATTGAATAAGTAATCGGCTGCGGCGGATTCGATGTTCCGTCCGGATTCTGCGAGCCGGTGCCGACTGTCGAACCGACGTAAGCGTTGCCGATAACTTTCGCGTCGAAGCTGAACATCTGCGCCGCCGGGTCGTTGAATTCGAGCCGTTTGGCGTTGCTGGTCGCGCCGAGCGGCAGCGTTTGATTATAGACAAACGTGTTGCCGGCGGCGTCGGCGTTTTTCACCGTTACCATCGGATTCGAGATGCTCACAATCTGGAATTGAACGGGGCTGTAGATGGTTTTATCCGTCGCCAGCGCGCCGCGCGCGTTCGTCAGTTTGTTGTCGAACGACATCACGCCGTTGGAATAGCTGATGTTGGAAATCGCCGAATCGACCTGCGCCGTCAAATCCTGCGTCTGCTGCGCCGCGCGGGTCGAGCCGCTTAAGTTCGACCAGCCGAGCTGACCGCCCTGATTGACGCCGACGGCGCGCACGACATATTCGTGGTCAAACAGATTTTTCAAGCCTTCCGGCGCGAAAACTTCGTGAACCGCGCCCGTGTCTACATAAGAAGCCAGGTTGCCGTTGACGTAGTTGACGTGGCGGAAGCCGGTGGTTGACGAATCGCCGTCGGCGAATTCGCGTTTGCCGTTCGGCAGGCGGCGATTTTCAAAACCGATTTTGCGTTTCAGAACTTCGTAGGCGACCGCTCCCGGAACGGCGTCCCACGAAACTTTGAGCGATGTCGGGCTGGCTGCCGCGACGCGGATGTTGGACGGAACTTCAGGCGCGGTTTGCCCGCCGGTGAACGGCGTCACCTGCGTCGAAATCGTCGCTCTGCCGCCGGTCACTTCCAGCGCGTTGACGCCGAGTTCGTGCGCGGCAAAAATCTGTTCAATCATCGAGCGGTGTTTGCCGGGCGCGTCCGGGTCAGCCGCATCCGACGGATAGAGCAGCTGGTCGGCGACGATAAAAGCGTCGCGCGATTTGACCATCGTGTCCGGCGCGGTCGTGCCGAGCACGTACATCGAGCCTAAAAAGTCGCGTTCGAAAACTTCCGTTCCTTTCGTGATTGCTTTCAGCGCCTGACCGTCACTCGGGCGAGGACGTTTATAAGCTGTATTTTGCGGATACAGACGATTGAACATTTCGCGGATGTCCCAAATCGCGGACATATAAATTTCGCCGTCGTAGTGTTCTTCAAAAATCGGCGTTCCGGCGCTGAGCAAGGTTCCGATGTCCGAATATTTCAAGGTCGAATTGGCGCTGCGAATGTAAGCAATCGAATCGGGATTGCGCCCGCGGCTGCGCGCTAAATCGCGGTAGCCTTTCGCGTTGACGACGTAATCGCCGAGGCTCGGATTATCGGTAATCGTAAACGCCCAGGAATCTGCCTGACCTTCGTTCAAAGCGCTGGCTTCCTCGCCGCCTTCAAGACCGGCAATCGGCGTCGTAATCGAGTGCATACCTTCGTGATACGGAACCGTTCCTTCGAGCGCCAAATCGTTTAAAAGATAACCGTGACCGTAGAAAGTCGGGTTGATGACGACAGGCGTTTTCGTGCCGGTCAATTCGGCGAAAAGCGCCGAAACCGGAACGGCAAAAGCGTTGTCCATACCGAGCGCTTTCAGATGCAAATCCGGGTCGGTCGGATTGGGAATACTGCCGCCCGCAATGTCGAGCGCCATATAAAAGTTCGGCATATGAACCGTCGCCGGAAGCGGAACGGTTTTGTTCGGATAATCGTCCGGGAATCTGCCGCCGAGCGTGCCGTTGTCGCCCGCTACGTGCAGGTAGTCAACGTATTCGAGCAGGTAGTTGACGAAGAAAAACGAGTTGATTTCGTCTTGGTGTTCCGCCGGTTCGGCAAACTGGTCTTTTTCATTGGTGCGGGCTTCGAAGCCGGTCGGATTGTCGCGGCGGAAATGCCAGGTTCCCATCGCCGCCTGCGCGAAAGGCTGTTTGGTCGCCAGCACGTTGTTGACGAGCGCGTGCGTTCCGGTCAAAGTGCCGTTGACGCCGGTCGCCACGTTGGTCGGGTCGAAATTGCGCAGCGACACGCGCTGTTGACCGCACGGCGTGTCGTTGGCGCAAACGCTGATGATGGACTGGTCTTTCAGTTCGGGCGTAATGTCCGGGTATTTCGGATAAATGTCCGCCGTAAACGGAAGCGGCGCTTGCTGAAAAGCGACAAAATCTTTGCGCGCGACGATTTCGCCCGTGTGCGCGTCAACCGAAATGATATACGCGCCGAACGGATTGGTCGAAAATCTCGCTACTTTGTAGACGAGGCGATAGCCGTCAGCCGTCGGGTAAATGCCGAGACGCGGCGCTTCGTTGTTGATTCCGCCGAGCTGCTGATTCAATAAAGCGTTGGCGGCTTGAAAAACGTTGCCGAGCGAATTAAACAAATTCGAGCTGAAGCGTCCCAAATCCGCATCAGCCGCCTGCGCCGCCTGCGCCGACGAAATTGAAGGCTCGGTGTTTACGTTCACGTCGCGGAAAAACGGACCCGAAGCCATAATGACCTGTTTGTTGCCGTTTAAAACCAGACCGACGCCGCCGTCTTTGACGTCGATGCCGTTGAAGGTCTGTTTAAAGCGCAGCAGATAACCGCCGAGCGCCTGCGTCTGGCTGAAAAGCTGTAAATCGTTGACGTTCGAGATTCCGAAAAGCGCCGCGTTCTGCGACAAAAAGGCGCGACCGGCTTCTTCGGGCGTTCCCGCAAACGGCTGGCTGGCGAAATCATACATCACGTCGGGCGAGCCGCCGAACTCGTTCCAGCGCGCCGTCATATTCGGCGCGGCGACTGTCGCTTTGAAATTTTGCAAAGCCGCGAGCTGCTCGCCGGTGGCTTGCCGCATATTCGCCAGATTGCGAGCCGTGTTCAAATCGTATTTCGGCGCGGGGCGTTTATAAAGCTGCGCGATTGAATCCGCCGAAGGCGTCGTGCTCGGAGCCGCTTTCGCCGTGCCGAACGGAATATAGAGACCTGTTATAATAAATGACCAAAACAAAAATACTGCAATAAGCTTGAACCCTGCTTTTTCCGTTAATTGACTGTTGACCTTGCCCTTCATTTCATCCTCCAATGGAAACTAAAAATAATTTTTGCTAACTGTCTTCAAGATAACTTTTTCGACTTGAGAAACGCTTGACCTGAAAAAATGGGCTTGATTTCAAGACTTGAGGCGAACTTGAGAAAAGAAGAAAGCAACAGCAGGCGGGAGGCGGAAAGCGGTATTGAATTCGAATATTCAACGTTGAATTTTAAACCCCAACTGCCTTCCGCCGGCTGCTTGCCTGCTGTTTCAGCCTCCCGTCGTGAACAACTGGCGATAGCTGTTCAGCTTGACTGCGAGTGTCGCGCGATTGACGGTCGTCGCAGGCTCGAAACGCGGTCCGGGAAGAACCTGGAATTGTCCCGGAGCGATTTCGATAACCTGCGCCGGAAACGCTTCGAACATACCTTTGTCGATGGCAATCTGAACGTATCCGCGAAGCGCCGCAGGAATTTGCGCGTTGTCCGAAAGCGCCGCGCCGTTATACGTCACATCCGAACCCGCTAGATTGCGGGCTTGCGTGTCGTAACCGAGAGCGCGAACGAAAGCGACCGCTAAATCGAGGCGATTGACCGAGCCGCCCGGGTTGAAATTCGTCGCCTCGCTGCTCATTATTCCGCCCGGAATGTAATTAAAATCGCGCAGGGTCGAACCGTTTGCCGTGACGGCTTCGGCGATTCTGGCGAGGTCGCCCGAAACGTCGCCGAATCTCGGCGTCGCCGAAAGCGTCTGACGAAGCGATGTGTTCAGAACGAGCGAGCGGGCAAAATCTTCGCGCGTCACCGTGTCGTTCGGTTTGAAAGTGCCGTCGGCATAGATGTCAATGACGCGGTTTTTCAATGCCGCTTCGATGGCTGTCTGCTGCGGATGATTCTGAATGTCCGGAATATTCGGCAGCGTGTATTTAATCTGCGTGACATTGCCGTCAACCGGACCGGGCATCGCTATCTGAATCGGCGAAGAAGCCTGCGGAGCCGCCGTCAGACCGCGCGCGCCGCGCACCTCCAAAGTCCAGGTTCCGGCTTCCGGGTTCTGGACGACAATCTGGCGTTTGTCCGTGCCGATAACCGGATAATCGATGGCGGTCGAGTAATTAACGCCGCTCGGAGAAGTGATGCGAATGCCGACCAGATTGCCCGTGCCTCCGGCGATGCTATCGACCGTAGCGAAAACGTCAAGCACGTTCATTTCCGGCTCGACCGTGAACGTCGTCGCGTTGGTCGAGGTTGCGCCGGAAACGGCGGGGTTGAAATCGAGATGGAAATTCTGCTGCGCCGGTCGCTGTTCGCCGAAGACGGCGTTGAAACTGGCGTCTTGAAAATTGGCGTAATTGCGCGTGCGATTGAAAACTTTATCGACGGCGGCGTAAGCATTGATAAAGCCCGCGCCGACTTCCCAATCTTCGCGTCCGGGCATTTTGCTGGCGGTCGAAGTCAGAATTTCCCTGATTTCGTCCGGCGTTAAAGTCGGGTCGGCGTCGAGCATCAGCGCCACCACGCCCGCGACATACGGAGTCGCCATCGAAGTTCCGTAAATCTGCGTGTAGAAGGGAATCATTCCGGGCGCGATTTCCGTGTCGTTGGTCGTGCCGTTGGCGACCAGATTCGAGGTCGAGCGGGTCGAAATTATGTCCATCGTGAATCCGGCTCGCTCTAAACTGCTTTCAAAAGCGCGTCCTTTGCCCGGCGCGGTAATCGTCGGCGCGTTGTAATCGTCGAGCGGGTCGTTGTTGCTCAAACGCTCGGCACGCGGCACGCCGCGCGAGGAAAAATCGCCGAGCTCGCCTTCTTTCGTTCCGGCGGCGACGCCGATAACCCACGGCGCTTTCGCATACGGGTTATAAGTATCTTTGACCGGACCTTCATTTCCGCCCGCGAAAACAACCACTATATTGCGGTCGTAAGCCGCCTTGCTGGCGATTGTCAGCGGATTGTCCGGGTCGAATGCGCCCGAGTCGCCGTAGGAATTGGAAACGACGCGGATGTTGTAGCGATATTGATTTGCCAAGCCCCATTCCCAGGCAGCCAAGCCGTTAATCACGAAAATTCCCGCGCCCAAGCCCGCGCCGATGATTTTCGCGCCCGGCGCGACGCCCGGATAAAGCCCGCCTGAGCGGATGCCCGTGCCGCCGATAATTCCGGCGCAGTGCGTTCCGTGCCCGACCGATTGGTCTGTGTTCGGAACGTTTTCAATCGAGACGTTCGGCGTAAAGCCGGGCAGAGTTCCGGCGGCGACCGGCGTCTGCACGTTCTGGATGACTTTCGTGCCGAACTGCAAATCGGCGTGCGTCGCGTCAATGCCCGAATCGATGACGAGAACCGAAAAATCACCCGCGCCCGAAACGGGTAAGCCGCCGTTGCGGATGGCGAATTGCCGGTCGGTTTCGACGCGTGCCGCGCCGCCTACCACGCGCGCCTGATGCATATAGTAATGAAGCTGGTCGTTTGACCAGATGGAGCGCACCGCCGAATTGTTTTGCAGCGCGCGAACCTGTCCGGCGGTCATCGGCTGCGCGACCATTCCCAGGGTGGGAAACGTCTGTCCGCCCAGAATGCCGACGCTTCGCAAAATGTTCAGGTGCGAATTTTGCAACCCGTTGGTCGTTTTAAAAGCGACGACGACCATTCCGACCTGCGCGCTGTTGGCTAAACCGTTCAATTTAGTGCGCAGCGCAGGGCTGAGCTTGGCGGCGGCAAAGCTTTGTCCGAAAAGGACGCCGACCAGCACGAAAACAAACATCAATCCGAAGAACCTTTGCGATAACGTTTGGCTTACTCTGAATTTCATCTCTCATTCTCCTCAACAAAAATTTCAAAAACTGTATGTTGAAAAGATACCGCGCGGTCTTTGAGAAATACTTGAGTCGTAAAAGCGTTTTAAAATTGATTTATTAGCGAGGTTTTATGCGGGTTTCAGAACACTTGAGGCAAACTTGAGATTGTGTTGATTCGGAAAACGAAGAAATCTGCCGCACCGGATTCGCGCCCGGCACGCCGGGGTAAAATAGTTATTTCGACGTCGAAGATTTGTCGTCTTTGCCGTCGTCAGAATCAAATGCGGAAGCGACAGGAGGCAGCAGTGCCGGGACAAACGGCGAAAGGCTCGTCACGGAGGCGCAAACCTCCCGCCTTTGATAATCTCTGGAAACGGTTCGAACGCGTAAGAATGAAAAAGCACAACGTGCGAATGCATTTGTACGGCGTGCAAACAGAAAAATAGGGCGTACAAACGCAACTGTACAATGTACAAAAGCATTCGTACGCCGTACGTTCGGGTTCATATACGGCGAAAACGCGTTTGAGTTTCGCTCAAAGCCTTTCAGACATTGAACAAACGCAGCCGGCGCTTATTGTCCGGCGATAAAATCCAAGTCGCTGCGTTCCTCGCCGATGTAAACGGCTCGCGGCGCGAAACTGTATTGTTTCGATTCGACGGTAAACGTGTAAGTTTCGCCGACCTGAATATTATCAAAGCGATAATAACCGAACGGATTTGTTAAGGCGTAGCGCGGCGCGCCGTCCGCCCCAATTATTCTCACGCGGGCATTGCCGATGCCGCGAGAGTTCGGCGCGATTAATCTGCCGCTGACCGAAACCGAAGCCGCCGTAATCACAAACTGCCGGATTGCCACCGCGCCGAGCGCCCAATTATCCGGCGCGGACATTATCCAATTCGACGTCGTTAGCGTCGGCATCACGAATTCGGTGCTGCCCGCGCCGATGTCGAAAGCGTTGCCGAAAAACGGCTGCCCGTCCCAGCGCTCGATTTGCCCCGCGCCCGGCGCGACAAAAACCGCGCTCGGCGAAACCGCCAAAGTATCGAGCACGACGTCGCCGTTGACGCTGTCGGTGACGATGGCGGTCGGCGTGTCGCTGGTTCCCGAAGCCGGAAAAAACGCGCCGTTCGGCATCGTCTGGCTGACGCCTTGCAGCGAAATCGCGCCGCCGACCACATAATTCACAAACGGATTTCCGAGAACCGGAACGGACGTCAGCGTCACCTCGACCGTATTCGCCCCGCTCGGCGGATTGACCAGCCGGAAAATTTCCGAAGTGTTCAGAGAGTTCGGCGAAATCGCCGTGCCGACGCGCGTCAAAGCGACGCCGTTGTAAGTGACGCTCGCCACGCGTTCGGTCGGTACGCCGACGGGCAGAGTCGTCGTCGAAGTCGAAACGCCGACGAATAAAGCTTTGTTTGCGCCCGCGCCGGTTTCGTGCGTCCACGATAAACCAGTGACGCCCGCCGCATTAAAAACTCCGTTGGAGCTTGTGTTGTCAATCGTAATCGCCGCTTGAACGTGAAATGTGAAAAGCATCAAGCAAAACGCGAAAGCCGAAAGGCTGTTGAAAAATACTCGAAAATACATCATCTTTCCCCTTGCCCGAAATGAATTACGAATTAGAAGAATATTTCCTTCATTCGTAATTCGTAATTCGTAATTGATAAGCCGATTGTAACACTTTTACTTGAGTAATTCTTGAAGAATCCGCCGCGTCTGCGCTTCCGGCTCGACGCCGAGTTCCGATTTCAGAAGCTGCCGGAGATTCTCAAATTGTTCCTTGACCTGCGAGCGTTTGCCTTGCGCCGCGTAGACGCGCATCAAAAGACGGTGAACGTCTTCGCGAAACGGGTCGTCCTGCAAAATTTCCTGCGCCAGCTTGACGGACTGCGACCAGTTTTTCTCTTTAAAAGCCGATTTTGCCAGCGCGTTCAAAATTCGCGCGTATTGCTCGCGGTAATAGCCGCGCTGTTCTTCCGCCCACGGCTCATAAATGCCCGCCATAAATTCGCCGCGATAAAGCGCGTGCGCCGCGTCCAGCCGGCGGCGAAAAAGCGCATCGTCGCCGTCGCGTTTCGCCTTTTCGGCTTCCGCGACAAAACGGTCGAAATCTTCCGTGTCAATCGAATACGAAAGCTCCGGATTAAGCTGGTACGCGCCGTCGCGAAAAACGAGAAAATTCTGTTTGAGCGCCTGCCTCGAGTTCAAAGCCTTGCGAATATGCGAAATCGTCGGGTGAAAATTCTTTTCAATCGCCGCCAAATCCTCGTCGCTCCAAAATGTATCAATCAACACGTCCTTTTCGACGCGCCGGTGGCGACTCGAAGCGATATAACAAAAAATGTCGCGCGCCCGCCGCGTCGTCCACGCGTCCGGCGCGAAAGGCTTCGATTTATCGCGGTAAATCTCGACAAAGCCGAGCATTCTGACGGTCAAATCGACGACTTCGGAAGGCTGAATAACAACGGATAAAAGATGCTCAGCCGCGCTCTGTTGTCCGGTCGCTTTCACTCTGGCGCCTTCATCCTTCATTCTTTCCGCCGCCGTTTCGCGTAAATCCATCGGCAGTTTTTCCGTGATTTCCTCGTCGGCAAACATTTTCGGGTTTTTCCGAATCTCGCCGCGCAGCCAGAATTCATAATCGAAGCGCGCCGTCAAATCTAAAGCTCTTTGCAGGTGCGGAAACATTTTCTTGCGCTCGTCGCGCGCGAAATAAATCCGTGCGAGCAAAAGGGAAGCCGCCGCCTCGTCGTAATAAAGAGTTTGCTCGTGGTAGAACGCCAGAATTTCTTCGATTTCACGGGCGAGTTCGTCGTCAGTCTCGCCCAGCGCCAGACGCGCGCGGCAAAGTCCGAGCCGAGCCGCTTGCGAAAGCATTTCGTTGCCGAGCTTTTCGCGCGCTGCGAGCAGATTTTCCATCAGACCGCGAGCCTTGACCGCATCGCCGCGCATCAGGTAAAACCGCGCCCGCTCTTCATCAAGCTCGCGCGTGGCGAGATTTACTTCCGCCTCGTCGTAAGCCTTTCGCGCCCGCTCGTAGTATTCGGCGGCGTGCGTGAAATCTTCCTTATCGCGGTAAAAATTGCCGAAAGCCTCGATGATTTCGCCGCGCAGAGGCTTGATGTTGTAAAGCTGGCAGAGTTCGAGCGCTCGTTCCAGATGCGGTTCGGCTTCGTCAAACTCGCCGCGATACAGGTGCAGCCGCCCGACGTTCAAATGACCGATTGCCTCTTGCGGCAGTTGGGAATCGGGTCGGTCGTGGCGAAAAATGCGTTTGAACCAGCGCAGGGCTTCGCCGAAATCGCCGCGAAAACCGGAAGGCAAAGCCAGATTGTGCGTAATCAGGCGAATGTAATGCTCGTTGCCTTGTTTTTCGGCGAGTTCCAGCGCGAGCCGAAATTGCTGCTCGGCGTTTGTCCACGCGCCCTGCGCGACCAGGCAAAGCCCGCGCGTGTTCGAGCATTTCAGATAAGTTTCCGCTGTTTCGTCAACGAGGTTTTCGGCTTTTTCGAGATATTCAAACGCCTCGCCGCATTTGCCTTTGCGGCGCGCGAGACTCGCCAGCGCGTGAAGCGCTTCGGCTTCGCCGACCGTGTCGTTTTCATCGTGCAGGCGCTTGACGGCGCGGCTCAAAAGATTGGAAGATTTGTCGGTTTCGCCTTGCAGGCGCGCTATTTCCGATTTGTGAAGCAGCGCGCGCGGGTATTTTTCCATAAATTCGAGCGGAATTTTTTCGACGAAAATGCTTAAGGTCGTAATCGCGCCGCTCGCCAGCCATTCGCCGCCGTTTTCGGCGATAATTCGCGCCGCGCTGTCAAAATTTTCCGCCTGCAAAAGATACGGCAGAGCCTTTTCCCATTGATTGTGCGCCAGATAAAACGCGGCGATGCGGTTTCTTTCTTCGGCGACTTCGGCGCGCCCGATTTCCGAGCGCAGGCGGCGCAGCAGAAAATCGCGGAAAAGCGGGTGCAGACGGTATTCCTCATTAGTTTTGCTGTCGCCGACGACCGTCACAAAAACGTTTTTCTGCACGAGTTCCGGCAAAATGGCGGAACAGCGCATATTGGGAAAAAGCTCGCTGCAAGCGTCGAGCGGCAGAGATTCGAGCAGCGACAAACGAAGCAGAAGATTCTGCACGTCTTCCGGCTCGCGCGAGAAAACTTCTTCGGCGAAATAATCGAAAATATCTTTTTCCGACTGTTGCAGAATCTCGTGCAAATCGACCGTCGGAGCGGCGTTCGAATGCGAATAAATCTCGCGCTCGGCGACCTGCCGCACGAGCTGCAAAGCCGTAATCCAGCCGTGCGTGCGCTGCCGATACTCGGAAATTTCCGCTTCTTTTAATTCGATATTCAGAGTTTGCCGGAAGAGCTGGCGCACTTCCTCGTCGGTAAACAGCAAATCTTCGCGCGTTAAAACCAGCGCGGCGGACTGCGCGCGGCGGCGCATCATCGCGAGCGGCGGCAAATCGCGCGTCGTGATAATGATGTGCATCATATCGGACGAATACAGAAGGAGCCGGTCAACCAGTTGATGCACCGGCGTTTCGCGCCCGATGTGGTGATAATCGTCCAGAACTAAGATAAAAGGCTGTTCGAGAGTGCTGAGAATCTCGTTCAGCAGCAAATCGACGGCGCGTTCGGGAAAGCGCAGAAACTCGTCCGTCGCTTCCGTTAAATAAGGCAGAATCGTTTCGCCGAAAGCGGGCGCGAAATTTTTGATGCCGTGCGAGATGTAGCCGAGAAAAATAAACGGGTCGGCGTCCGTGTGGTCGAGCTGATACCAGACGGTTTGCCTTGATTGACTGCGGATAAAATCGGCGATGAGCGTCGTTTTGCCGCAGCCCGCGTCGGCGGCGACCAGCGTTATCGGCGCGTTGAGATTCGCCTGCAATTTTTCCGTCAGGCGCGGGCGCGCCAGCAACTCGGAAACCGAGCGCGGCGGAAGCAGCTTTGTCCGCAGAAAAAAATTTGGCTTCTGCATTTCTTGTTTCTCGATAAATCGTGTCTGGGCGTGAATATTTAGCGAGAATTATGCCATAACAGCGGTAAGTGGTAAACGGCAGGTTGTAAGTTCGCTTCTTTGCAACGGCAAGTGATAAGTTGCCGTTTACTGCTCAAAAGAAATATTTCGCGCTCAAAACGAAAATTCTCCGCTCAAAGCAATTTTTTATTTGCTCAAAACGATTTTCCAGCGCTCAAACTGATTTTCAGCCGCTCAAGACGATTTTTAAGCGCTCAAACCGAATTTTCGATTGCAACCCGCAATTTTCACGCGCTTATCGCAATTTTCAATTGCAACTTATCGCTTATCGTTTACCGCTTTTAACGCGCTTCCGCCTCTAATCAGACCACCAGAGCTGTTTATCCGGTTCGGCTTCCGCCAGCGATTTTAATTTACCGATTCTGCCGAAAGATTTTTTAAAAATTTCCTGCGCCGTTTTATCGGCTAAACAGTAGCTTGCCAGAAATTGTTTGGCTTCCTCGCGATTAAATAAAAGCAAATCCTCGTCAACGACGCCTAAAACCTGTTTTGAGCGCAAGCGCCAGAGCGGAAACGCCGGCGAGCTGCGCGCGAGCAGAAGCAGATGCGTGTTTTCGTTGAGCAGGTAGAGCAGCGAATTGAAAAACTCGGCAAACCACGGCGCATCGAAAATATGATGAACATCATCCAAAACAATCAAAACCGGCTTTTTAATATCACACGCGGCGAGCCGCGAAAAAAGTTTTTCCAGAAACGGCGCAACCTCTATTTCGGACGAGTTTTCAGCCGGGCTTTCGGCTTTCAGATTTGTTTGATTAAAGCTTTCGGCGAAATATGTGGCGAAAACGTTCCAGTTAATGTCCGACGATTCGACCCGAAACCACGCGACCGAATCGTAATTTTGCGCAAAATCCGCCGCCAGCGTCGTTTTTCCGGTTCCGGCGCGCCCCGTAATCATCGTCGCGCCGATTTGCTCGGAAAATTTTGTTAAAAGCTCGTTCAAACGCGGGCGCGTGATGTGTTTTGACAATACGGGCACGCGAAATTTTTCGGCGAAAAGATGGATTTCGTCCGGTTTCGGCGCGTAATCTTTCGCGGCTGCCGACGTTGAACTAACCGTCGAAACGTCATCGTAGGAGATGCCGGTTTCGCTGTAATCGAGATTTTCGTGAAAAGAGATGCTCATTGTCATACAACGAACACTTTAGCCGGACGGACTTGAGTAAAACTTGAATTTTTTTTCGGCGCCGAGCGTTTTTAAAAAAGTTCTCAAGTTTTTCTCAAGTCTCATATATAAGAATGGAGACAGTTCAAGCCCATCGGGATTTTAAATTTTAAAAATCTCTCTCCAAGAGAAGCGCCCGAAAAAGAAGTTTTTGAAATGGCATGAAAAAAATTGTTCCCGGAATCAATTGTTTCACCCGAGCAACCGCCAATGACGGCATTGGCGATTCGATGAACCCGGACATTTCGAGAAGTTCGGGTTCATCGGCAAACGTTTCGAGCGGTTCGGGCGGCGGTTTACTCGGCGGAGTAGGTAACCCGGTCGGCGGCGTGGTTGCGGCGACGCTGCAAACCGTCAGCGGAGTATCCAAATACGGCGGGACGATAAGCTCCCGCCGCTACCCGAGCGCTCGGACGCGCCATAAACGGAATTAGAATTTCCGAATCGACCGGCGGTTCGGCAAACGGTTCGGCGGCTTTCCACAAACAGTAATAATCTGCGGCTGGAAAAAGGCGTCAAGTTTCAATTAAGGCTGAGCGAATCGCTGCAAAACTGAGGCACGCTGTTTGCTGAAATTGAAAAACGACCGGCATCGAGCTCCCACCTGATGCGGTTTTCCTAAAAAAGCGGTTGAATTTAATACTTTTTGAAATTAGAATTGTATTTCTTTAATACATAATCCGGAATTTACATAGCCTATGCGCTTTAGAAAAATTCTTTCTTTTTTTCTGTTATACATTTTTGCGGTCAACTCGGTTCTCGCCGGGCTTAATGTCGTCAAATCCAACGGCATCAGCTTAACCGGCGCGGACGGCATCCGCTATATCGGAACTTCCGGCATCTCTCTGACCGGAGCCGACGGCTTTCTCAACTACAAATCAAACGGAATTTCACTGACCGGCGCCGACGGTATCAGCTTAACGGGCGCGGACGGAATCAGCTTAACGGGCGCTGACGGCGCAACTTATACGGGCGCGGACGGTATTAGTTTAACCGGCGCGGACGGCATTTCATTGACCGGCGCGGACGGCATCAGTTTGACCGGCGCGGACGGCGCGATTTCATTAACCGGCGCGGACGGCACAACTTACAGCGCCGATTCGATTATTATCAGAGGCGCGGACGGCATTTCATTAACCGGCGCGGACGGCGCGATTTCATTAACCGGCGCGGACGGCATTAGCTTGACCGGCGCGGACGGAATTTCATTGACCGGCGCGGACGGTATCAGTTTAACGGGCGCGGACGGCATCAGCTTAACCGGCGCAGATTCAATCACGGGCTTTAATTCCAACGGAGTCGTCTTCACCCTCGTTTCTCCCACGGGCATTTCATTAACCGGCGCGGACGGAATTTCATTGACCGGCGCCGACGGCATCAGTTTAACGGGCGCGGACGGCATCAGCTTAACGGGCGCGGACGACGAAAATCCGCCGGTTATGAGCGGCTTGCAGAGCGTCGACCCGGAACTGGCGCTGTGGATGAATCAAGCGACGGACGACAGCAATGTCAACGCCGTGATCGTTTTTCATCAATACCCGGCGGCGGCGGACATCGCGAAATTGCAGCAGCTCGGCATCACCGGCGGAACGATTTACCGTGTGCTGCCGATGGTGATGGTGTCCGCGACGCGCCCGCAGCTTATCGCCGTTTCGCGTCTGCCGCAGATTCGCTCGATTTACGGCAACCGGACTTTATCGTCGAACCTCGACCCGTTTTTTAATAAAACGCAGGTGCAGCGCGTCAACGCCGACCGCGATTTACAGGCGCACAATTCGGGCTTGTCAATTTCGGGACGCGGCGTCACGGTCGCCGTTCTGGATACGGGCATCAATTCGCTGCACAATGATTTATCGGGCAAAGTCATCCAAAACGTGCGGCTTCAGGATACGCAGAGCGCCGCGCTCGGCTTCATCAATCCGCTGGCGGTCGAAAATGTTCCGAATACAGACCCGGTCAGCGGTCACGGAACTTTCGTGGCGGGCGTGATTGCCGGAAGCGGCTCGATGTCCGGCGGAAAATATAACGGCGTCGCGCCGGGCGCGAGAATTCTCGGTCTGGGTGCGGGCGATTTAAACCTGACGCACGTTCTCGCCGGATTCGATTACATTCTGGAAAAAGGCGCCGGCTACAACGTGCGCGTCATCAATTGCAGCTTTTCGGCAAATACCGTCTACGATTTTAATGACCCGGTTAATATCGCCACGAAAACGCTGAGCGAACGCGGCGTCAACGTCGTTTTTTCGGCGGGAAATTCCGGCGCGGGCAACGGAACTTTGAACCCGTATGCCGCCGCGCCGTGGGTGGTCAGCGTCGGCGCGACCGACGATAAGGGCAATCTGGCTGGATTTTCTTCGCGCGGCGTGTTCGGCGACGCCGCGCATACGCCTTCGATTGTCGCGCCGGGCGTGAACGTTATCAGCCTGCGCAGCACGGTTTCGCAGACGAGCGCTTTAGGCATTCCGACGGATTTGCAAAGACTGTCGGCGACCGAATTGCCGTTTTACACGACCGCCAGCGGCACGTCGTTTTCCGCGCCGCTCGTGGCGGGAACGATTGCGATGATGCTCGAAGCGAATCCGAATCTGACGCCGGCGGAAGTCAAAGACGTGCTGCAACGGTCGGCGACGCCGATGCCTTTAAATTACCGGCACGAAGCCGGTGCGGGAATGCTCAACGCTTACGCGGCGGTTCTGGAATCGGCTTTTCCGGTCAGAAGAACGGGAATTTTCCGCGCGACGCTGGAAACGCACTCGGTAAATTTTGTCACTTCCGTGACGCAGACTTTCAATCAGACCGTCGCGCCCGGCGCTAATGCCGTGACCGACCTTTCGATTCCCGCCAACGCCATTCAATCGAATGTCGGCATCGCGTGGGGCGGTCAGAGCATTAACGATTTGGGAATGAAGATTTACGATTCGAACGGCGTTCTGCGCGGCGAATCGAATAATCTGAATACCATGGAACTGACCGGCAGGCGCGAAAAAGTAAATTTAATTAATCCGCCGAACCAGGCGTATCAGGCGGTCTTTCAGCACACGAACAGCAATTTCGCTTCGGCGCAAAGCATTTTCGGTTTGGTCGAGACTTCCAGAGTCGAATACGCGCCGTTCGGCGATGTCGGCAATTTGCCGGCGGACGCACAAAGCTCCATTTACGACAGCCTGCGCAGATTTTTAATGCTTCCGCAGGGCGCGAATTTTCGTTCGACGACCGTCGTCTCGCGTGCCGATTTAGCGTCGGCAATCGTCCGCGGCGGACGCGTTCCGCAATACGCGGCAAAAGCGCCGATGTATTCCGACATCAGCGATTTAACGACGCGCAGCGTGGTCGAAAGCGTGCAATCGAACCCGTCGGGCAAATTAATTTTCGACGCTGCGAGCGGAAGCGCGTTTCGTCCCGACGCGGCGGCGGCGAAACTCGTCGCGGCGGTGGCATTTGTCAAAGCGGCAAATCTCGAAAATCTGGCGGCAACGACGCCTTTCCCGTGGGCGATTGCCGACGCCGGTTCGATTCCGAACGAATGGCGCGGTTACGTCGCCGTCGCCTTGCAGAAAGGCTTTCTGAAACTGGACGGAAATAATTTCAACCCGAACCGCGCGATAAATCGGCTCGAACTGGCGCAGGCGATGAACAAAATCGTCCAAACGGGAAATTAAATTTGCATCAAAACAAAAACTTTGGGCTTCTTCTTCGGAGGAAGCCTTTTTATTTGCCAAAAACAAGGCAGAAATTTGATTGCTGTGATTAAATTATTTTTGATTGTTATGATTAAATTATTTCTGAGGTCATTCGTGAAAAATATAATAATTTTATTCGTCGTTTTCGTTTTCTTTGTTTCGCCCGTCACGCCCGCGCCGAACGCGGACAAAAAGCAGGAAAAATGGGTTGAAAAAACTGTGAAACAGATGAGCCTGCGCGAGAAAATCGGGCAGATGATAAACGTCCGGCTGGTCGGCGATTTTACGAATTTTCAGAGCGAGCGATTCACCGATTATCGCCGCGAGGTCGAGCAGAACAAAATCGGCGGCTTCACGGTTTATCGCGGCGATGCGAACACGATTGCCGGTCTGACCAACGAGCTTCAGCGAATTTCAAAGGTTCCGTTATTCTTCGCTGCCGATTACGAGCGCGGTTTGCGGATGAACGTCCGCAACGGCACGCCTTTCACGACGAATATGGGCGTCGGCGCGGCGGGCGACGTGCAGGCGGCTTACCGGCAGGGCAAAATCATCTGCGAGGAAATGCGCGCCATCGGCGTCAACTGGCTTTTCGCCCCGGTCGTGGACATCAACAACAATCCCGACAATCCGGTGATAAACGTTCGCAGCTACGGCGAAAATCCGCAAAAAGTCGGCGAATTCGGCTCGGCGCTGGCGCGAGGCGTGAAAGAGGCGAATTGTCTCGCGACCTTGAAACATTTTCCCGGTCACGGCGACACGGCGACCGATTCGCACATCGGGCTTTCGGTCGTGCCGATTGATAAAGCGCGGCTCGACGCGGTCGAGCTTGTCCCGTTTAAAATGGCGATTCAGAGCGGCGTCGATTCGGTAATGACGGCGCATCTCGCTCTGCCGCAAATCACGAACGACGAAATTCCGGCGACTTTAAACGCGAAAGTTTCGACCGACATTCTGCGCCGCGAATTAAAGTTTGACGGCATTATTTCGACCGACGCGATGGAGATGGGCGCGATTATCAAAAATTATTCGGAAGAAAAATCGGTCGTGATGGCGGTGCAGGCGGGCGCGGACGTGATTCTGCTGCCGCTGAATTCGACCAACGCGATAAACGCCGTCGAAGCCGCCGTCAAGCGCAATGAAATCACCGAACAGCGCATCGACGAATCGGTCCGGCGTTTGCTGAAAGCGAAATACCGGCTCGGCTTGACGCAGAATACGCAGGTCGATTTGACGAGAGTCAATCAACTCGTCGAGAACCCCGCAAACGTCCGCGAGGCGAATTCGATTGCCGAAAAATCAATCACGCTTTTGCGCAACGCGAACGAGATGCTGCCTTTGAGCGTCGAAAAAGCGAACGGGGCTTTATTTGTCGTCGTCGCCGCCGACGATGAGCCGGTCGAAGGCGCGGCGTTTATGCCGGAAGTCCAGAGACGCGCGCAAAACGCAAAAATTCTGCGGCTCGATTTTCGGACGACCAGAGAAGAATTCGAAAAAGTTTCAGCCGACGCCCGAAATTTCGATTCAATCGTGCTGGCGGTTTTCGTCAAGCGCGCGGCGGGCAAGGGAACGGTCGCGCTGCCGGAAAATCTGACGAGTTTTGTTCAGCAAACCGTGGCGATGAAAGATAAAAACGTGGCGGTCGTCGCTTTCGGCTCGCCGTATCTGATTCGACAGTTTCCCGAAGCGCGCGTTTACGCCGTGACTTACGCCATCGAAGAAGTCGGACAAAACGCCGCCGTCAGAACGCTTTTCGGCGAAGTTCCGTTTCAGGGAAAATTGCCCGTCCGCATTCCGAGCCTGTTTGAAATCGGCGCGGGGATTGCTAAATAAGAATTAGCCTGCGAAACACGAAAAGAATGAGAATAAAAATCAGCGAAATCAGCGGTAATAAAATTGTGTTCAAATCGCTATTAGGAATCGGCAAAGGTTTTTGGATGAGCGACCCGTTGCCGCGACTTGATGAATCTTATGAAGTTGAAATTGAAATAAATGATTCTTTAAAGTGGGGAGAAAATGTATCTTTTGCGGAAGAAGATAAAGAAGTTATCGCGATGGATAATGAATATGGACATATTCAAGGGAAAGTCGGGGGCATTGATTCCGACGGATTGGTGATTCTTCGCCTCGGGGATTCTATAATTATGCTTGATAATTTTATTCCTTCGCCGCCAAACGAATCATTTATTCGACTTGAAGCCATTACGCTTCAACTTTTTAATGCCTGCATTTAGCTTAATACTCCGACACTGAAAATCTATTTTATGAAACCTGGTAAGTCGCGATGCTGGTCGGCGTTTCGTAGCAGCGGACTTTGTAGACCTGCACTCTCGCGTCGTCCACGCGCGAGGCGATATATTCCAGAATATATCGCGCCAGATTTTCCGCCGAAGGATTGAGTTCCTCGTCAAACGGCGGCAGCTCGTTCAGATTGCGATGGTCGAGGTATTTCACAATCTCGTCCGCCGCTTTTTTCAAATCGCCGAAATCTATCAGCAAACCGATGTTGTTAAGCTCTTCGCCGCGCGCAAAAATCTCGATTTTGTAATTGTGACCGTGCAGGTTCTCGCATTTTCCCTTGTAGCCGCGCAATTGGTGCGCGCTGGAAAAATTGCGTTCAATCATTACTTCGTAAAAACTGCTCATTAATATTGTTTTCTGAATTTATATTCTATCAGCTTTGAGACTGTCACCGGCTCGCCGTTTTTAATCGCGGGTTTGAATCTTATTCCGCCCGCCGCTTTGACGGCTTCGCGGTCAAAATCGTCACAGCCCGAAGAAATTACAATCTTCGCATTAGTCACTTTCGCCGATTTGTCGAAAGTCACCCGCAGCCTTGTCAACCCGCGGCTTTGGTGCGGGCAGTTGCCCGTCTTGGCAAACGGCTTGTGTTCTATCTCCAGAGGTCTGTCTTTTTCCTGCGTCGCGGTTTTTTGTTTGCCGGTTGAATCGGGCGGCGTCTGCTGCGCGTTTGAAGCGACCACAAATACTAAAGCGAAAAAGAAAACCGCGAATAACGATTTACAGAATTTTTTCATAATAACTCTCCTGGATTTTCTAACGAATTCCGGCTTTATATTCGACGGATTTTGTCACCGTCACGGCTTCGCCGTTTTTGATTTCCGGCTCGAATTTTATTTTTTTCGCGACTCGCACAGCTTCTTTGTCAAAATATTCGCAGCCCGAAGTGTTGACGATTTCCGCGTCGGTTACTTTTCCCGAACTGTGAAAGGTGACTCTGACCCTGATAGACAAGCGGGAATCTCCCTGAGTTTCAAAACACTGCCGGAAACTGTCGATGCTCGGCGGAGTTTTTCGGATTATTTTCAAAGGCTGATTTACAGTCCCTTGTTCTTTGGTTGAATTGGCTGAGTTGTCCGTCTGCGCGTTTGCCGCGCCGACGGATAAGAGCGCGAAAAACAGAAGAGAGAACAGTGCCGCAACAAGTTTTTTCATAAATTTAACCTTACCTTAAAAAAATTCCAAACCTCACTGCCGGCGTTCAATCATTACTTTGCAGAACGACGACAGGCTTAAATCAATTATAGTTAAATCTTTTCTTTTTGAAACGGCTTGACGTAAACTTCGTCCAGAATCGCGGCGCTGTCGACCAGCACTTTTTTATTTATTTTCGCGTCCCGTTCTTTCAGATAATCGCAAATATCCTCGACATATTTCCAGCTATCGCCGGTGCCGGAGAGAATCGTTCGCGGAATCGGGCGCGTCCGAATTTCGACTTCGGTCAGATTTTCGTTGATTTTCTTTAAATTGATGGTAACGATGTCGCCGAAACTATGCCATTTCATCCGGGTTCTGAATTTTATGACGCCGCTTTCCGGGCTTTCCTCTTTGATTTTTGCCGGATTCAGGTCGTCAACCGCTTCGCGGCAGCATTCAAAGGCTTTCCGGTAATTCAGCAAAAGCGTTAAAGTTCGCCGCTGTCTGACTATATAAATTTCCTCGTTGTTTCTCCTGCCGGTAACTTTTCTCGCTATCGCGTCGTTCCAAAGCATAGTGACAAATCCAACCGCCGCGCCGGAAACTGCATAATAAAGCAGCCAATCGGCACTAATGGATTTATCAAATAAAAAATGCATCAAAACATAAGCGACGACAAAGTAGAGAGGAAGATAAATCCAGCGACTGATTTTCATAAACGCCTCAATTTAATCGAAAATATTTGCCACGTCTTTTAATTCTGCCGTAATTCGCATTCGCGGTAAAGAATTCAGAAAATCTCTGCCGTAGCCTTTCGTGCGCAGGCGCGGGTCAAGAATGGCGATGACGCCTTTGTCGCTCGCGCTGCGAATCAATCTGCCGACGCCTTGTTTGAGCGTGATAATCGCTTGCGGAACGGAATAATCGAAAAACGATTTGCCGCCGTTTTCGTCGATAAAACGCGTTCGCGCGGCAACAATCGGGTCGGTCGGGACGGCGAAGGGAAGCTTGTCGATGATGACGCAGGAAAGCTGACGCCCGCGCACATCGACGCCTTGCCAGAATGAAGAAGTCGCAAACAAAACCGCGTTATTCGTGTTTTTGAACCTGTCCAGCAGCGCGCTTTTCATCATCGAGCCTTGCACGAAGCAGGGAAAATCGACGCGCAAAGAGACGAGTTCGTAAAGCGCGTTCATCGACTGGTTGCTGGTACAGAGAACGAAAGCGTGTCCTTTGGTGACGTTGACAATCTTGACGATTTCGTTTGCCGCGTGCTGCAAAAATTCCGGCGAGCGCGGGTCGGGCATCGCTTTCGGCAGATAAACAATCGCCTGTTTCTGATAATCGAACGACGAGGGCGCGAGCAGCGAATCGGAATTCTCGTTGTCCAAGCCGAGACGATTTTTGATGAAATCGAATTTCCCGTTGCTCGAAAGCGTCGCCGAAGTCATCACGACCGTTTCGGTTTTGTCGAAAAGCTTGTCCTGCAAAAGCGCGGAAACGTCAATCGGCGAGGCGCGCAAGAATACGCCTTTGCCGCGCCGCTCTAACCAGTAAACATAATTTTTTTCGGCTTGCGTGCAGATAAAATCGAGGTCGAAACGCGTTTGCCGGGTGCGGCGCACGACCGATTCGATTTCGCTTTTATCGTCCTTCAGATTGTCCAGAGTCGTTTCCAGTCTTTCCAGAGTGTTGTCCAGATTAAAATACGCTTCGCCGAGCGCGGTCGCTTCGATTTCGCCGGATTTCGTTCTCTGGGCGAATGAGCCCTGCACGAGCGGGAAACGCCCGTCCTGACTGCGCCCCTGCGCGAAACGCGCCCAGAACTGGTCGGCAAGCCCGATGATTTTGGCGGAAAGCTTCGTCAAATCGCGATTCAGAGCGACGTCCGTAATCGGCAAACGCTCGACATCTCTGACCAGCTCGTCAATCTGAAAACTGGAAACCTGAAAGCCGAAATAATCGGCGGCGATGTCTTCGATTAAATGCGCCTCGTCGAAAATCACGGCGGCGTAATCGGGCAAAACTCTGCCGAATTCGTTGCCGCGAATGTTTAAATCGGCGAAAAAAAGATGATGATTGACGATAACGATGTCGGCTTCTTCGGCGCGGGCGCGCATTCTGGTAATGAAACAGTTTTCAAACTCGGCGCATTTCTGCCCGATGCAGGCTTCGCCCTTGGCATTGATGTCGCGCCAGTAAGAGAGATTTTCGGGCAAATCTATCAGCTCGGCTTTGTCGCCCGTCGCCGATTCGCGCGACCAGCGAGAGACTTTCTGAAAACTGTCGAATTCGTCGAGGCTTTCCAGAATCGGCTGCGTTTCGGCTTTTTGGATGCGATACAGGCAGGCGTAGTTCGAACGCCCTTTCATATACGCCGCCGTAAATTTTTTCGGCATAATCTTTTGCAGAAACGGGATGTCTTTTTCCATTAATTGCTCCTGCAAATTTTTCGTTCCCGTCGAGATGACGATGCGTTTGTTTTGTCCGAGCGCGGCGGCGATTGCCGGGACGAGATACGCCAAAGTCTTGCCCGTTCCGGTTCCGGCTTCGACAATCAGGTGTTTTTTTTCTTCGAACGCGCGCAGCACCGCCGCCGCCATTTTTATCTGACCGGGACGAAATTCGTATTCCTTATGATATTTTGCGATGAGCCCGTTTTTTCCAAAAATTTCTTCCATTTAGATTATTATTTTTCCCAAAAAAATTCAATTTTGCCGATTTCGATTTGACTAAATCTTACGTTTTTAGTATAGATTGAGTTTGCAAATCACCATTGCTCTTAATAATAGCTACGTAAGGTTACTCTGCCGCGCTTTCTTTTCGGAAGTATACATAGCTGCCAATCATAGCAAATTGTAAACGTAAACTTGTTCTGTGTCGAAGCAGTTTTTCGATGCTTTTTATATATACAAATCTGTCCTTATTTTTAAGGTAATAAATCATAACTACATAAAGTAGTGAAAAACTTATCCCGTTATTAGTCTTTAGGAGGGCTTAAATGCAGAAAAGTTCTACAGCAGCGGAAAACCGACACGGTCTTTTGCTCGGTCTGTTTGTTTTAGGGTTGGTCGCAGCATTAGTAATACTGCCGTACCAATTCCGTTCGGAGGCTGGTGCCAAGAAAAATTCCCGGAAGGGCGTAATCGAAAGAACCACGAGCCACGAAGAAGGTTTGGAAAATTACGACATTCGCGCGGACAAATCGGCGTTTGAAAAAATCGCCGGCTTTCGTCAATCGCAAAACAGAGGCGCGGTCGAGATTGCCGATATCAGAGCCGAATTTGTGAAAGGCGAAGACGTCTTGAAACAGCGCGTCCCGACTCTGAAAGTCGATTACAACTCGGACATTCGCACGCCGGAAGTCATCGGTCCCGACGTTAAACGGGGACGCAATTTTCTGACGAGCGCTTCGACGGTGAAGCATTCCGAGATTCTCCGCAATTTTGCCAAAGAAAATAATTCGTTAATCGGCGCCAGCGACGAGCAGCTCAATGCGCTGAAAGTCACGGCGGATTACACCAACCCGGACGGCAATCTTTCGTTTGCGCATCTGGAGCAGTTTATCAACGACGTTCCGGTGTTTCGCGCCGAAATCAAAGCCGGTTTCACGAAACAGGGCGAGATGATTCGCGTCGTCAACAACCTCGCGCCGGGCTTGGATTACGGCAGTCTTTCAAACGATTTCCGCAACCCGCTCGACGCGGTTAAAAAAGCCGCCGGTTACATCAATGTCGATGCCGATTCCCTGAATTTAGCCCGCAATGAATCCGCTTCGGACAATTTGAAAGTAACTTTCGGCACGGGCGATTCGGCGACAACGGCGGAAAAAATGTATTTTCCGACCGAGCCGGGCGTCGCCGTTCCGGCGTGGCGAGTTTTAATCTGGCAGCCGGTCAACGCTTATTACATCATCGTCGATGCCGAAAACGGCACGATGCTGTGGCGCAAAAACCTGACGGAAGACCAGACGCAGGCGGCGACCTACAACGTTTATGCTAATCCGAACGCGATGATTAACGTCGCCGACAGCCCGTTTGCCTTAACGCCGGGACCGACGTCGCCGAACGGCACGCAGGGCACGGCGATTGCGCGCACGAACGTGACCAGAATCGGAAACGAAGCTCCCTATACATTCAACAATAACGGATGGATTACCGACGGCGGCGACAGAACCGACGGCAACGCGGTTCAATCCGGTCTTGACCGCGACGGCGTTGACGGTGTTGACTTAAACAGCGAAGCCATCAATGCGAGCCGCAACTTTACATACGCATACACGCCGTTTAACCCGAACACGAACACGGGTGATGCGCCGGTGCCCGTCCCGCAGACGTATCCGGGAAGTGCAGCCCAACAGGGCGGCATCACACAGATGTTCTACATTATGAACTGGTATCACGACGAGCTGTATCGCTTAGGCTTTACCGAGCAGGCGCGCAACTTCCAGCACAGCAACTTCGGTCGCGGCGGCTTGGAAAACGACCGTGTCAGAGGTGAAGGACAAGACTCGTCGGGCACGAACAACGCCAACTTCTCGGCTGGCGCGGACGGCACGCGAGGACGTATGCAGATGTATCTGTGGACGGCTTCGAACCCGGACATTGACGGCAACCTCGATGCCGACGTGGTCATTCACGAAGTCACGCACGGCACGTCGAACCGCCTGCACGGCAATAACAGCGGTCTTTCGCTGAATATGTCGCGCGGAATGGGCGAAGGCTGGTCGGATTTCTACGCGCACTGCCTGCTTTCCGAACCGAGCGACCCGATTAACGGCATTTATTCGCTCGGCGGCTACGACACTTATCAGCTGAGCGGCGTCGGCGCAAACAATTTTTATTACGGTATTCGGCGTTTTCCGAAAGCGGTGATGGCTTTTACGGGCGGTCCGAATAATCGTCCGCACAATCCTTCGACCTTTGCGGATATTGACGGCTCGACCATTAATCTTAACGACGGTGCTTTTGCGCCTCCGTTTATCGGCGCTGCCGACCAGGTTCACAATGCGGGCGAGGTCTGGAGCAGCGCTCTGTGGGAAGTCCGCGCGAAAATGGTCACGCGTCTCGGCTGGACGGTCGGCAACCGTAAAGTTTTGCAATTGGTTACCGACGGTATGAAGCTGGCTCCGCTGGGTCCGACATTTTTGACCGAGCGCGATGCTATCTTAGCGGCGGCGGCGGCAAGCTCGCTGGCACCGGAAGCGGCGGCTGACGTAGCCGATGTATGGGGCGGCTTTGCCATCCGCGGTATGGGCTTTTCGGCAAGCATCCAGAACGTCGGTGCCGGTACCGGCAACGCGAGAGTGACGGAAGCTTTCGACCTGCCTAACCTGCTTCAAACACCGACTTTCAGCGTTTCCGATGCGTCCGGAAACAATAACGGATTCCCCGAACCGGGCGAAACCTTGACGATTACCGTTCCGCTGACGAATAACACCGGCAACGCCGCGACGGGCGTGACCTTGCAGTTAGTCGGCGGCGGCACGGCGAATTACGGCACGATTGCCAACGGCGGAACCGTCAGCCAGCAGGTTACTTTCACCGTTCCGGCAGGCACGACCTGCGGCAGCGCGCTGACATTAACCTTCAACGTCAACAGCAGTCTCGGCGCGACGAGCTTTACGCGTCCGCTGATTGTCGGCATCCCGAACGTGACGTTCTCCGAAAATTTTGACGGCGCAACCGTTCCGGCGTTTCCGGCGGGCTGGACGTCAACGACGCTTCAGGGCGGAATTCCGTTCGTGACAACAACGACGAATTCCGATACCGCTCCGAATTCGGCATTCGCAATCGACCCGACGACGGTCGGCGGCGGCACGGATTTAACTTCTCCGTCAATTCCGATTACGGCTTCGGCGGCGACCGTTTCCTTCCGCAACCGTTTCGATACGGAAGCCGGCTGGGACGGCGGCGCGCTGGAAATCAGCATCGGCGCCGGCGCGTTCCAGGATATTCTGGTCGCGGGCGGCTCGTTCCTCGAAGGCGGATACAACGACCTTCTCGGCGCGGGCGCGAATAATCCGATGGCGAATCGTCGCGCGTGGGCTGGCAATTCGGGCGGTTACATCAATACGAAAGTTCTGCTCCCCACAGCGGCAGCCGGACAAAACGTCCGACTTCGCTTCCGTTTCGGAGCCGACGATAATACAGCCGGAACAGGTCCTAATTCGGGCTGGAACGTCGATACGATTCAGGTCGTCGGCGCTTACAACTGTCCTCCGATTGTGGCAAACGTTAAATCGCGCGCCGACTTTGACGGCGACGGCAAAACCGATTTGTCGGTCTTCCGCCCGTCCGATACGGTCTGGTATCTGCAGCGCTCGACTGCCGGCTTTACCGCCACGCAGTTCGGCGTGG
Source organism: Pyrinomonadaceae bacterium (assembly GCA_036388475.1). Classification (GTDB taxonomy): domain Bacteria; phylum Acidobacteriota; class Blastocatellia; order Pyrinomonadales; family Pyrinomonadaceae; genus JALZHR01. The sequence continues at coordinate 97,111 of DASVRT010000041.1, forward strand.
CTTCGGATGTCCTGACGCCGGGCGATTTTGACGGCGACGGCAAAACCGATGTGGCGGTTTGGCGTCCTTCGACCGGAACCTGGTTCCGTCTGAATTCGTCAAACGGAACGTTTGTCGGTGCGCAATTCGGTCAGAACGGTGATATTCCCGTGCCGGGCGACTTTGACGGCGACGCTAAAGACGATTTGGCGGTCTGGCGTCCTTTGACCGGCGATTGGTTCCGTATCAATTCCGTGAACGGACAGTTTGTGGCGACGCAGTTTGGCGCGAACGGCGACCGTCCGGTGAGCGGCGATTACGACGGCGACGGCAAAGATGATTTGGCTGTCTTCCGTCCGTCGGATACGACCTGGTATCGTATCAACAGCTCAAACGGAGTCTTCTCCGGCGTCTCGTTCGGCTTGGCAAGCGATTTGGTCGCTCCCGCCGATTACGACGGCGACAATAAGGAAGACATCTGCGTTTTCCGTCCGAGTGACGGTACGTGGTATCGCTTGAACTCGAACGGCGGCGCTTTAGTTGTTACACAGTTCGGCGCGAACGGCGACGTTCCGGTTCCGGGCGATTACGACGGCGACGGTAAAGACGACCAGGCTGTTTTCAGAAACGGCACCTGGTATATGAATCGTTCGACGGCTGGATTTGCGGGAGCCGCGTTCGGATTGTCAACCGACCGCGCGATTCCCAAACAATACATCCCGTAGAAACCAACAATAACGGAAAGAAGAAACCGCAAGCGAGTTGTTCAGACGCTTCTTTCCGTTATTCTTAAATTGAAAAAGTCTGTTAATCATTTACTATCCGGTTAACAGACTTTTTCTCTCGGTTAATCTTTTAATGCCGGATTACCTTTGGCAAATAAAAACGCTTTCGGAAAATTAAGTTCAGGAAATTTATTCGGTTGCCTAAGCCGTCGGATTAATAATGAAATTTTTTTAAGGCTCCGATAAAAAACTTTGATTGAAGTTTTTGAGAAACATTGTTGAATTCAGTTTGACGATAAGCGAAATTTTTGCTAAAAAATACAGGTCATTCTTTATTAATTTATCCAAATCAAATATTCTCGTCTGATTCCGAAGCGGCACCGCTTGTCTTCTAAATCGCGATAGTTTTGTTTGATGAATCTTTCCGACAACGAAAAGGGTCTAATTTACTAGTATTTCATTCTACAAGTTTTCAATGTCGATAATCTTCTTTGTTCCGTCCTTATATTTTTAAGGTCATAAATTAAAACTACCCGAAGTGAGTAGTATGAAATTCCCGTTATTAGCTTTAGGAGGCTTATAAATGCAAAAAAGTTCTACAGCAGACAACCGTAAAGGTCTCCTGCTGACCCTTGTTGTTCTCGGATTGTTTGCGGCGCTGATTATTCTGCCGTATCAATTCCGTTCGGAGGCTGGTGCCAATCAAAACACCAACCCCAAAGGGCTTTTCGACCGAACTGAATCGAGTGGAGAGCCGATGTACGATATTCGTGAAGACCAAAGCAAAGCCGCCGGGCAGGCGCTCGTCGAATTCCGTCAAAAACTCGGAAAAGACGCCGTGGCGGTCGCTAACGATAGAGAAAAATTCGTTCGTGCGGAAGAAGCTCTGAAACAAAGACTGCCGCACGCGAAAGTCGAATATAACAACGACATTCGCATTCCCGAAGTTATCACTCCCGACGTTTGGAGAAGCAAAACCGACTTCCTGACGCCGCCTTCAGATGTGAAACGCTCGGACATTCTCCGCGGCTTTATCAAACAAAACAATGAATTAGTCGGAATGACGAATCAGCAGATTGACTCGCTGAAAACATTTGCCGATTACACCAATCCGGACGGCAATCTTTCGTTTGTCGAGCTTGACCAGGAAATCAACGGCATTCCCGTTTTCCGCGGCGAAGTCAAAGCCGGTTTCGCCAAAAACGGTCAGATGATTCGCGTCGTCAACAACCTCGCGCCGGGCTTGGATTACGGCAGTCTTTCGACCGATTTCCGCAACCCGCTCGACGCCGTTAAAAAAGCCGCCGGTTACATTAACCATCAGCTTTCGACCGGCGACGTTTCGCGCAACGATGCGGAATCAACCGATTTGAAAGTCGTTTTCGGCACGGGCGATTCGGCGACGACCGCCGAGAAAATGTATTTTCCGACCGAGCCGGGCGTCGCAATTCCGGCGTGGAGAGTTATGATTTATCAGCCGGTCGATGCTTATTACGTCATCGTCGATGCCGAAAACGGCACGATGCTCTGGCGTAAAAACCTGGTTGCAGACCAGACGCAGTCGGCGACTTATCAGGTTTACGGCAACCCGAACGCATTTATCAACGCTGGCGACAGCCCGGCACCGCTGTCACCCGGACCCGCCAACCCGACATTGGGAACGCAGGGAACGGTTATTCCCAGAACCAGCGTCACCAGAATCGGTAATGAAGCGCCGTTTACGTTCAACAATAACGGCTGGATTACTGACGGTCAGAATATTACAGACGGAAACGCGGTTGAGGCTGGTCTTGACCTCATCGCGCCGGATGGCGTCGATGCTCCTGTGACCGGCGCTCCGAACCGTACTTTCACTTCTTTGTGGAATCCGCCGCCGGGAGCCGGCACTGATGCCCCGACGGCTGCCGAAGCGCAGCGCGGCGCGGTCATCCAGATGTTCTACGTGATGAACTGGTACCACGACGAGCTGTATCGCTTAGGCTTTACCGAGCAGGCGCGCAACTTCCAGCACAGCAACTTCGGTCGCGGCGGCGTGGAAAACGACCGCGTCAGAGCTGAAGGTCAGGATTCGTCAGGTACGAATAACGCTAACTTTTTAACCGGAGCCGACGGTGCTCGCGGACGTATGCAGATGTATGTCTGGACAGGTCCGACTCCCGACTATGACGGAACGGGCGATGCCGAAGTTATCATCCACGAAGTCACGCACGGCACGTCGAATCGCCTGCACGGCAACGGCAGCGGTCTCGGAAATCAGGGCGCGATGATGGGTGAAGGCTGGGGCGACTGGTACGGCATCAGTATGCTGTCAGAACCGACCGACCCGATTAACGGTGCTTACACGACCGGCGGCTATGCGACTTACCTGATTGCGGCTGGCTTTACCTCGAATTATTATCACGGCATCCGTCGTTTCCCGAAAGCGCCTATCGCTTTCACCGGACCGAACGGTTTGCCGCATAACCCGCTGACGTTCCGTTACATCAATACGGGCTGCGATACGCTCATCGGAACGACGACGACGAATCCGAACAGCGCGTATCCGCGTGGTCCGGTCGGCACGGTCGGCTCGTGCTCGCAGGTGCACAACGCCGGTGAAATCTGGTCGAGCGCGCTGTGGGAAGTCCGCGCCCTGATGATTACTCGTCAAGGCTGGGCTATCGGCAACCGCAAAGCTATGCAGGTCGTTCTCGACGGCATGAAGCTTGCCCCGCTTAACCCGACAATGCTTCAGGAACGCGATGCTATCATCACGGCGGCGGCGGCTCTCCCGGTGCAGCCGGAAGCCTCGGCTGACGTGGCTGATGTCCGCGAAGGCTTCCGCCGTCGCGGTATGGGCTTCTCGGCGAGCGTTCAGTCGGCATCGGCTGTCACCGAAGCGTTCGATTTCCCGAACGTTGTGATGACGAATCCGTTCTCGGTCAGCGACTCGTCGGGCGACAACGACGGCTATCCCGAACCGGGCGAAAACGTTCTGTTAAGCGTGGCGGTTACCAATACGACCGGCTCGACCATCAATAACGTGGTCGGAACCGTGACCGGCGGCGGCAGCGCCAACTACGGCAACATCGCGGACGGCGCAACCGTTACCCGTCAGATTCCCTACACTGTTCCGGCAGGAGCGACGTGCGGAACTATGCATCAGGTTTCAATTGTCGTCAGCAGCGATGCCGGCGCGCAACTGCCGCAAACCAGAGAATTCAGACTCGGCGCACCCGTCGGCGGCGCACCGGCGACGTTCTCGAATGCGGCGCCGATTACCATTAACGATAACGCGGCGGCTACTCCGTATCCGTCCAATGTCACGGTTTCGGGTCTGACAGGCAATAAGGTTCTCAGACTTAATCTTAACGGTTTGACGCACACCTTCCCGGCAGACATCGACATTCTGTTAGTCGGTCCCGGCGGACAGAAGTTTGTGGTTATGTCCGATATGGGCGGCAGTGATGACGTCGCAAATATTAACGTGTCGCTAACTGACACGGCGACCAGCGCGTTGCCGACGGCACTTTTGACAACCGGCACATACAGACCGGGCAATACCGATACGACAACGGATGTTATGCCTGCCCCGGCACCGGCGGCTCCATATAACAACCCCGCACCGGCAGGAACGGCGACGTTTGCCTCCACCTTCGGTTCGGACGGTTCCGCGATGAACGGAACCTGGGCGCTATACGTCAAAGACGACGCCGGCACCGACATCGGAGCATTAGCAGGCGGCTGGTCGTTGACCTTCGAAGCCAACGACTTCGTTTGTATCGTTGACCCGCAAGCGTCGAATACGCGCGCGGACTTTGACGGCGACGGCAAAACCGATTTGTCGGTCTTCCGCCCGGCGGAAGGCAACTGGTATCTGCAACGCTCGACTGCCGGCTTTAGCGCCGTTCAGTTCGGCGCGTCTGCCGATACGCTTGTCCCGGCGGATTACGACGGCGACGGCAAAACCGATATTGCGGTGTTCCGTAACGGTACGTGGTATCGTCTGAATTCGTCGAACGGCGCGTTTAGCGCTCCGTCCTTCGGTCAAGCCGGCGATATTCCGCAGGCAGCCGATTACGACGGCGACGGCAAAGCGGACGTTACCGTCTTCCGTCCTTCGACGGGCGACTGGTATCGTATTAACAGCTCGAACGGAGCATTTGATAAGCAGCATTTCGGCATCAACGGCGATAAGCCGGTGGTCGGAGACTACGACGGCGACAACAAAGCCGACGTTGCCGTTTTCCGTCCGTCGGATGCGACCTGGTATCGTCTGAATTCAAACGGCGGAGCGCTTGTCGTGGCGCAGTTCGGTTTAGCGACCGACCTGCCGGTTCCGGCGGATTATAACGGAGACAATAAGGACGACCTGGCTGTCTTCCGTCCGTCAAACGGCACCTGGTACATCGCCAGAGCGACCGGCGTTCCTGCGCAGAATTTCGACACGGTGCAGTTCGGCGCGAACGGCGACGTTCCGGTTCCGGGCGATTATGACGGCGACGGTAAATACGACCAGGCTGTCTATCGCGGCGGAACCTGGTATCTGAACCGTTCGACGAGCGGATTCTCAGCTGCCGGCTTCGGCGTGGCAAGCGACAGAGCCGTTCCGAAATCCTACATTCCGTAACTTGAGGCGTGATAAACGGAGAGTTGAGTTTTAATTTTCCGTTTATCCTTAAAATTGAGAAAGGCTGGCGCCGGATTATTTCGAGCGTCAGCCTTTTTCTTTTCGGGTTTTCTTTTGGAACTTTTTTTCGCGCCGGTTCGTAAGAACTGTTTGACAAAGCGGGATTTGGGCTTTGTTGCTTTGAACGGAAAGCAATTGTTTTTCGGAGAAATCAAACATTGGAAGCTGTAAAAGCATTAGCTGGCAGTCAGGGAGCTGACCTCGTGCGGCGTTGCCGAGCCGGAGACGGCACGGCTTGGGAGGAGATTGTGACGACGTTTTCGCGCCGCATTTTCAATCTTGCCTACCGGTTTACGTCGAGCGTTGACGCCGCCGAAGATTTGACTCAGGAGGTCTTTGTCAGGATTTATCGCACGCTCGACCAATACGACGCGAAGCACGGCGATTTGTCGAATTGGCTGATGCGGCTGGCGCGGAATTTGATTATCGACGATTACCGGCATCGGCAGCGCAACCCGCAGGATTCGATGGCGGACGACGTGGAAGACCACGTTTTTCACCTGCGCTCGGTCGGCGGCTCGGTGCATAAGGAAATTGAGCGGCGCGAGCTGGCGCGGCAGGTGCAGGAAGGAATCGACAAGCTGCCGCCCGATTTGCGAACTTGCGTTATTTTGCGCGACATCGAAGAATTGAGTTATCAGGAAATCGTAGATTTATTAAAAATTCCCGAAGGCACGGTGAAATCGCGCATTAATCGAGGACGAATAGAACTGGCGAAAATTTTGCGCCGGATGCGCATCGTAAGTATGTAGCAAAACGAATATGAAAATAGAAATGTCCGGTTAGAAAAGTTTGGGGAAAAAGTTTTAGGTTGTTTTATGACTTATGAAAACGAAAAAATCATAAATTGCTCGGAGTTTGAAAGTCTTTTGACCGATTATCTGGATGGCACATTGGCGAGGGAAACGCACAAGGCGGTCGCCGCCCACGCGCTTCGCTGTCCTATCTGCCATGCACTTTTAAACGAGGTTAAAAGCGCGCTCGAAGTCTGTCACGAAATCGCCGTGCCGAAAGCGCCTTTGACGCGGCTCGAAGCGCGGATTATTTCGATGACGATGCCCGAAATGGCGATGGCGTGCGACGAATTCGAAAAACATCTGACCGATTATCTGGACGGATTTCTGCCCGCGACCGTTTTTCACCGCTGGGAGCGACACGCCGTTTTGTGCGACCGCTGTACGGATTTGCCGGGCGAAGTCGTGCGCTCAATCGCCGCTTGCTATACATACAAAACCGAAGAATTGCCGCTGCCCGCCGGTCTGCACGAAAGAATTTTGCAGGAAACGCTCGGCACGACAAAAGCCGCGACCGTCAAAGCGTCGTGGGCGGCGCAGGTCAAGGAATGGGCGCGCGCCTGGGCGTCGCAGATTTCCTTGCCGCAGCTGGCGCCGGTGGCGATGATGCTGATTTTCGCAATTATGGTTCTGACGCAGACGGTTTCCGCCGACGGCAGTTTGAGCGGAATGTATCAAAAGAGCTTTGAGCTTGCCGGACAAACTTATAAACAGGGCGCTGATATTGTTTTAGGCGGAAAACCGACTGACGTAAATCAGAATAATCAGGAGCCGGTTGAGGGTACATTTGTAAATCAAGAGGGTAAACAGTAAATGAATTGTGCATATCACGCCCATAATACGGCAGTTGTCAATTGTAACGGTTGCGGAAAGCCTCTGTGCCCGGCGTGCGACCATCGCATCAAAGGCTTTCCGTTTTGCCAGGACTGCATCGTGACGGGCGTCGAGCTGCTCAGAAGCCGCAATCAATCTTCATACGTGCCGTATGTCAAACGTCAGGTTTCGCCCGTGGTGGCGACGATTCTGTCTCTGATTTGTCCCGGACTCGGTGCGGCTTACAACGGGCAAACATCAAAAGGATTAATTCATTTCGCCGTCTTTGTCGGGCTTTTTCAACTGGCGACGATGGGCGGTATGCCGTTTTTCGTTTTCGGCTTTCTGGGAATGTGGCTGTATGCGGCAGTTGACGCCTGGCGGACGGCGCAGCTTATTCGTTCGGGACTGACGCCGGACGGCGCGGAAGATTGGATTGTCCAGCGCTTTAAAGGCAATCCGAAAGTTTTCGGCATTGTTCTGACGTCGCTCGGCGCCGTGTTCTTTTTACAGATGTTTATGCCGATGCGCTCGTTTATGCGCGCGCTTATGCCGGTTTTATTGATTATGCTCGGCATCTATCTTTTGCGCGAATACGTTTTTAAACCGAAGGCGAAGGAAACGGACTGGACGGAATTTTCGGCGCGCGCCGATTCGCCCGGCTTTGCCGCCGGAGCCATCGGCGAAACGAATTTTCGCACCGGCGATTACGGCGCCGCCGAGGACGAATTTGAAACACAGGTCAAATCCTGGAAATCGAGATAATTTTGCGGCGAACCGAAAGCGAAAGGCACGCATCTGATTGCTTATACCTGACCGCTTCGACTAAAATGAAAAACGGACGGCGTTAGTTGTTTTTAATAATAAGCTGTCCGGCGAGAAAATAACCCGGCAATTCTGAAAGGACTTTAAGATTATGACGAACTGGTTAAGCACGACAGCAAAACTCGGCGGCGGTGTTGCCGCTCTGGCTTTGGGCGGAACTTTGGTATATGCGGCGGCGACCGGCGGTTGGGGAAGCATTCTGGTGCTTCTCGCGCTTATTATCGCGCTGGTCAAACAGATAATCGCCTTTATCGGCTTTCTGACGTTTGCCATTAAAGCCGTCATCGTGCTCGGTTTCGTGGCATTGATTCTCGGCGTGGCGGTAATGATTTTCAGAGGCTGGAGCAAAAATCGCCGCGCGAAAGAATAATTTAAATTTATTAAATTCAGTAGTTTAGAAACGGCTGTCGCGTCGAATGCCCGTCTTTACTTGATTTTAATGACAGCCTTGTGTTAGCTTTAAGTTTGACCGTACTTTTAATAATCTGCATATAGATTATTCAACCAAATAAATAATCCACAATTTGATTATTTTGACCCCCAGAGAGAGGTTTGCGTCCCTATTTTTTCGGATGCGCTTCTCAGTAAGGATCGCGTCAGTCGCCCGTAGGCTGTGCTTTCGTGATTCCCCGCGCGGCAGAAGTTTTATGCTCCGCGCGAGATTCATAAAAAGGAGCTTATTTAATGCATCAGGACGACCGCTTTTATACGTTTTTATTAACGCATTCGTCTAAAACCAAAATTTACATTCGCCGAGTCGAAATCTCGAAAAAGTTTGTAACCAATTGTGCCGCAAGTTTGATTTTTACAATCGGACTTCTTTCCATCGGAGTCCTCGGACTTCTAAAATCCGACAGTATCATCCTGAACAAAGTCGGAGCGCAGATTTTATCCCGCTCGGAAACTACCAATCAACAAATCAGTTTTTCTTCAAATAATCCAAAAATTACGGAAGTTTCCTCAATCAATTACGACCGCCCGCGCCCGAATAATACCGGCGGACCTTTAACGCTTTCCAATTTCGAATCCGAGACCGAAGAAGCGGAGATAACCAACCGGCTGCGTCTTATCGAAACCACCGGAAATCCCGTATTTCTGCCCTCGATGTGGGCTCACTTAGGCAAAATCAACAACGAATACGGCTTTCGCCGCAACCCGTTCGGCGGTCGCACCTACGAGTTTCACGCCGGACTGGACATCGACGGAGAACGTGGCGATATGGTCGTCGCGCCCGCCAACGGCGTCGTGATTAAAGCGGGCTGGCAGGGCGGTTACGGCAATCTCATAGAGGTTGACCACCTGAACGGCTTGACCACGCGCTACGGGCATCTTTCCAAAATCGAAGTCGCGGTCGGCGACACGATCGGGCGCGGGCAATTGCTCGGCTTGGTCGGCTCGACCGGACGCTCGACCGGACCGCATCTGCATTACGAGCTGCGGCTGAACGACAAAGCCATTAACCCGCGTCGTTTTCTGCCGCCCGAGCCGGTTGAAATCGCGGCTTTGACCAAACAGCAATAGTGGAGAATTGAAATAAAAAATAAAAAAGTGAGCCGTAACGGCTCACTTTTTTATTTATTGGAATTATTTTCGCAAATTAAGGCTGAGTTACAAGGAAAACATCCCACGCCCAGCGACCGAGTTGCGCGCCCTGCGCGTCTTTGACTTTCGCCCGATACTTGAACTGGTTGCCGAATTCGTCTGTTTTTCTCGATTCACGATAATCAAGCTCTATCTTTCTTAATCCTAAATCGCTGAGCGCGTGCTGTTCATTTGCTTCCGAGACGCCGTTGTGATTTGTGTCCCGCCATAGCCTCAAACTGTTAAAAATAGAATCCGGTTGTGATATTTCGCCGTCGCCGTTGCCGCCTTTTGCCGCTTTGTCGTATTCAGCCAGAGCGAGAAAGCCGTGTCGCTGTTCACCGGCGGGCGGCGCGGGCTGCGGCGTGGCATTGCCGAACAGCTCCATTCCGTTGTCGATTTTCCCGTTCCCGTTGCGGTCGAGCGCCAGCCACGCATCATCGGTATTAGCGGAAGTCCACGACACTTTGCCTTTGATAACGCCGTCGCCGTTAAAGTCGAACGCGACGCCGTTCGCCGCATCGGTCATCGCGAAGTCGTTGCCGAGAATGTCAATCAGGATTGGCGAAGAGCTGCATAAACATTGCGGTATGAGCGCGGATTTCAGCGGCGCGGAATAACCGATTTTAATAAATCGCAGCGCAGGATTGCAAAATGTTTTGTCTTTGGCAGTCAGAAGTTCTCCGCCGCCGCCCGTATAACAGGCGCATTCGGGATTAGACTCGAAACATTCATTGCAGGCTGTTGTTGGCGGCGGCACAATAATTAAACTGTAATCTCCCCGCTGTCCAGAGACAGTTCCCATATCTCCTTCAGGTCCTCTTTCACCATTTCCCAAAGTTGATAATTTTCGTCCGTTACTTCCGTCGTGAGCGCTTGATGTTGGACAATTACCATTTCCTAACGCTTTTCCACCTTTACCACCTTCTCCTGAGTTGCCTGGGAGACCTCCAAGCCCCCCTTCTCCGCGATTGCCGGGAGAACCTCCATTGAATCTTGCATAAATTGGTCGGTCGAATCCGAACGGCGCTTCTACAAATATTGTCCCGCCGTCACCGCCCGGACCGCCCGGACCGCCCTTGCCGCCGCGACCGCCTTTACCGCCTCTGCCTCCGTCTTTACCGTCAGCCCCGGTTCCGGCACCGCCTTGATGACAAGGGCAATTCATACCGTCGCCACCTTCGCCGCCCTGCTGACCGTTAGCGCCGGGCGCGCCGACTCCGCCTTTGCCGCCTCTTCCGCCTTCGCCGCCTTTCGCTTCGAAAATATATCCCATTGCATACGGCGCGGTAATGCTATACATAATCGTTCCGCCTTTGCCGCCTTTGCCGCCTCTTCCGCCTTCACCTGCATTATCGGGACCAATTACTCCGTCATCGCCCGGCGAGCCCTCCAGACCGTTTGGCGCGTTTAGCCTGCAAGTTCCATCTATGCCATCAAAAGGAGAAGCGGGAAACGCATCATTTGTCCCGGAACTCCCCTGTGGACCTTCCCCGCCTTCATCGGCATTACAAATTTGCCTTTGCGGCGGGCAGGGCGTCTCCTCAAACGTAGAAGTTTGTTGTTGCGTAGATTTTTGTTTACCTGGCTTTTTATACTTTTTTCGCCACTCGTCGTAACCCTGCCCATTAACCTCAATTGTTAAAGTGGTTAGCTTCGCCCGCTGTCCCAACTCAAACTTTTCACCGACTCGTTGATTGATTTTAGGAAGAGCTTGTGGGGAAAATCCTTGCAGTTTCATTGCATATTCAAAAGTATTCTCTAAGTGAAAGGTTTCTTTTACCGGAAATACATAAATATTTTTCCCCGTTCCTTTAATTAGAGCCTGCGCGCCTTCATAAACAATGGTATTCGCTATAATGACCAAATCTCCGGTCAGCTCGACTTTTTCGGGTAAAATTATTGTGTCGGCGATTTGCACGCCCTGAAGCTTGTCGCCGGTTCGCAAGGTGGTTTGCATTTCGGCTAATTGAGTTAAATCCGGAGATAGCTGCCGTCTCCAATCGGGCTGAATTAGAATTTCAGGATTAAATGAAACTCCGTATGCCAGCAGCATTTTTTTCGCCGGCTCGAAATCTTTCCGCAGTTTTTCTAAGTCCTGCGCAGTTTTGGTCTTTGGGAAATCAAAAGCGATTGGTTTTAAATCAAGCGTGTCGTGTAAGAGAGAAAATGGAAAAAGAGAGAACAACAGAACGAGCGAAAAAAAATAATTTTTCATATTACCTTCCTCTTTGCCTGGAGAAGCGTCAAGATGTGAACGGAAAGTTGTTTGATACTGCTAAACAACCATAAACAGTTGTTGGTCTCCAGCTACAATAAACCCAGTTTGCGTAACGTGTCAAGAAATTTCTCAGAATCACGGTGCCGATAAGACATTTCCCCGCGTTTTGAGTAAGATTAAAGAAACAAAAGTTTTTCCAAATTTCAACAATGAAGGGTTTAAAGATAATGCGCACAAAGATAAATGTTTTGGCGTCCTTAGTTTTGCTGATGTCGGTCGTGCTGACGAGCGTTTCGTTCGCCTTTCCCGACGAGGGAATGTATACGCCCGACCAAATCGTCAGGCTGCCGCTCCAGAAAAGAGGCTTGAAAATCAAGCCGACGGATATTTACAATCCGAACGGCGTCGGGCTTGCCGACGCGATTGTCCGCGTCAATATGAGCGACGCGGGCGGCTTCGGCACGGGCGAATTCATCTCGCCCGACGGTTTGATTCTGACCAATCACCACGTCGGTTTCGACGCGCTGGTTCACGCCTCGACCAAGGAAAAAGATTACGCGACCAACGGCTACAAAGCCAATTCGCGCTCGGACGAGCTGCCGGCGAAAGATTACAATCTGGTTCTGACGCAGCGCGTCGAAGACGTGACGGCGAAAATCTGGGCGGGCGCGTCCGCCTTGACGGGCGAAGCGCGCGACCTCGCCGTCAAGAAAAATATCGACGATTTGCAGAAAGCCGAGCAGGCGAAAGCGCCGAAGGGAGCGACCGTCCGCGTCCAGTCGGTCAACAACGGTTATTTCTATTATCTCTACCAGACGATGTCGATTCAGGACGTGCGCGTCGTTTACGCGCCGCCCAAGAATATCGGCTTTTTCGGCGGCGACCCGGACAACTTCGAATGGTCGCGCCACACCGGCGATTTCACGTTCCTGCGCGCCTATGTCGCGCCGGACGGCTCGACCGCCGAGTATTCGCCGGGCAACGTTCCGTTTAAACCGAAAAAGTTTTTGACCGTTTCGCTGAACGGCGTCAGGGAAAACGATTTCGTTTTCGTGCTCGGTTATCCGGGCGGCACGACGCGCTATCGCGAAAGCGGCGCGGTCGATTTTTCGCAGAACGTCAACTTTCCGTTTATCGTCGATTATCTGACCGCGCAGAGCACGGCTTTGCAGAAAGTCGGCGAGGACGACGAAGAAAAACGCATTAAATTGCAGGGCGATATTTTCAGCATCAACAACGGCGTCAAGGCTTACGAAGGCGGCGTGCAGGCGATGCGGCGCGGCGATATTATCAACAAGCGCAAAGCCGACGAAGCGAAATTTGCCGCGTGGGTCGAAGCCAATCCGGCGCGCAAGGCGAAATACGGCGAGACGCTGTCGAAATTCAATAATCTCTACACGACTTATTACGCCACTTCGGCGCGCGACCGCGTTCTGCGGACTTTTCCGAATACTTCGATTATGCCGGTTTTCAAACAGGTTTTCGACGCCGTCAACGCCGTCGCGCAGGGCAAAACTCTGAGCAATGAAAAACGCGGCGAGATTACTTCCTCGTATCAAAACCGCGAGCCGGTGCTCGAACGCGAGATGATTAAATATTTTCTGCGCGCCATCGCCGAGCTGCCCGACAATCAAAAATTCGCGCCGGTCGAAAACGCTTTTAACCGCTATCAGGGCAAACAGCGCCGCAGCGCCGAAGAAACTTTCGCCGAGATGATTGCGGAAAAAGAAGACTTCAACACGCCGCAAAAGATTTTTAATCTTTACGATATGAAGTTTGACGAGCTGAACAAAAAATATCCGCACATCGTCGAAATTATGAGCGGTCTGGCGGCGGAGCAGGCGCAAATTGCGGCGCGGACGAGCAAATTCAACTCGGAAGTCGGCAATCTGCGTTATCTGTATGTCGAAGGAATGAGCGAGATGCGCGGCGCGAAGCCTTACCCGGACGCGAACGCGACTCTGCGTTTCACCTACGGCAACGTGCGCGGCTATCGCCCGCGCGAAGCCGTCACTTACGCCGCTTTCACGACGCTGAAAGGCGTGATTGAAAAAGACACGGGCGAAGAGCCGTTCGACGTTCCGCAGCAGCTGAAAGACCTTCAGCGCAATCGCGATTTCGGTCGTTACGGCGTCGGCGACAGCGTTCCGGTGAATTTTCTGGCGACGACCGACATCATCGGCGGCAATTCGGGCAGCCCGATTCTGAACGGCAACGGCGAACAGGTCGGCATCGTTTTCGACGGCAACTACGAAGGCTTGGGCAACGACATCTTCTTCGACCAGGATTACGGGCGGACGATTGCGGTCGATATTCGCTACGTTCTTTTCGTCACCGAAAAACTCGGCGGCGCGGGCTGGATTTTAAACGAGATGAACATCAAGGGCGGCGGTCGCGCGGCAACGGCGGCGCGGTAAAATACCGCTTGTTTCCGGCGGTGACGAAAAGAAATCCAGCACCGAACAAGTCATAACTCAATTAAAATGCCAAAAGCGGAAGGTTAAAGACTTTCCGCTTTTTCTTTTGCCGCCGACTTTATCAGCGGCGGCGAGAATACGCGCAAATTAAGCCGGAACCCGGCGCGGCAAAAATTTTCGCGGTCGCCGGAGTGTTTTCTGCGGTCGCTTGTGTGTAACGCGCGGTCGCCGGTGTAAACCGTGCGGTCGTCATTGTAATCTCCGCGGTTGCCAGTGTAATTCGTGCGGTTGTCAGTGTAACAGGCGCAGTGGTGAGTGTAATCTTTGCAGTCACGAGTGCAAACGTCGCAGTCGCGAGTGTGTTCGGTAACGGCGCGGGTGTAATGTCAATTTAATTAAATGAAAAAAGATTGATTAGGATTAAATCTAAACTAATCCTAATCAATCTTAATTTATTGACCGGCGAGCCGGCGCCCGAGGCGTGCTTTGTCGATTTTATTCCGCGATGTAGCCTGACGGCGCGGGAATGTCGCCTGCGCTTCCGAAATTGACCGCCGTAAAGCCGCCCGTGCTCGGCAGAATATACCACGCGCCGTCGCGATAAACGGCGACATCGGTTTTGCCGTCGCCGTCGTAATCGGCGGGCGCCGGTCTGTCGGTCGAGATGCCGAATTGGAAAGCGGTGAAACCGGCGGTGCTGCGCAGCAGATACCACGCGCCGTCTGACGGACGGAAAACGACCTGGTCGGTTTTGCCGTCGCCGTCGTAGTCGCCCGGCGCGGGTTTATCGCCGCTCGTGCCGAATTGAATCGCCAGAAACTGGCTGTCGGTGCTGCGCAGGATATACCAGTAACCGTTTGAAGGGCGAAAAACCGCGATGTCCGTTTTGCCGTCCGCATCGTAATCGCCGTGCGCGGGTTTGTCGCCGCTCGCGCCGAACTGCGTCGCCACGAACTGGTTGTTGGTGCTGTTGATGCGATACCACGAGCCGGTCGAAGGACGAAACACGGTTAAGTCTGTTTTCAAATCGCCGTCGAAATCGCCGCTGACCGGCATATCGCCGTTGGCGCCGAATTGCACGGCGGTAAATCCCGCCTGGCTTCTGAGCAGATACCACGTTCCGTCCGTCGGACGCCAGACGACCAAATCGGCTTTGCCGTCGCCGTCGTAATCGCCCGGCACGATTTTATCGCCGCTCGCGCCGAACTGCGTGGCGACAAACTGACCGTTCGAGCTGTTCAGGCTATACCAGGAACCGGCGGACGGACGAAAAACCGTGATGTCGGATTTGGTGTCGCCGTCGAAATTGGAAACGAGCGTTCCGGCAAAAGCGCTGCGCGAAGTCGTGTAGATATAATCGCCGTTCGGTCCGCCGTCGCTGTTGGCGCCGTTGCCCGCCGCGTAAAAACCGACGCGACCGACGCGCGTCGCTGGCGCCGTCCACGTAAAATTCCAGGTCTTAAAGCCGAACTGGGTCGGAACCACTCCGTCAATCGTGTGCTCGACGTAGCGGCGTATGTTGCCGTTGATGATGCCTTCCATTATCTGCATCTGCGGCGGATTCTGCTGCGGCAGCGTGAACGTGCCGACGTTTCTGCCCTGGCTGTCGAGCGCCGTTAATTGAAAACCGAAAGTGACGCCGGTATCCTGGCTGGTCGTGACCGTAATCGGAATCTGCTGATTCGGGCGATAGTTGGCGGGAATGCCCGCGATGGTGACGCTGCCCGTTCCGG
Source organism: Pyrinomonadaceae bacterium (assembly GCA_036388475.1). Lineage (GTDB taxonomy): Bacteria > Acidobacteriota > Blastocatellia > Pyrinomonadales > Pyrinomonadaceae > JALZHR01. Next base: position 112,868 of record DASVRT010000041.1, read on the forward strand.
AATTAACCGGCGCGTCCGTGTGACAAGCCGTGCAGTTGGCTTCATTCGGCGCGCCCGTGTGTCCGGGCGTCGGACCCGAAGCCGAAGCCTTCGCCTTATTAAAATTATTAAAGAAACCGAAAAAACCGATAACGGCGACAATAGCGATTAAGCCGATGGCGGAAAGTTTCAGCAAAATCAGCTTTCGAGTTTGCATGCTCTTCTCAACTCCTTCTTACTTGAAAATTATAACGGGATAAAACGATTGTTTGTTTGACGCCCGGCGGCAAACGAAAGTTTAAGAATTTCGTATCCATTTAACGATAGATTTTACGCTTCGGAAAGTCAATGAATTTTATTTAATGCTAAGATATTAACCGTAGTTTGATTTGAAGCTGGCGGGAAGATGGATTGAATGGGACAAGGCGCAGGGTGGTTGTTTGCAGTTAAGATAATTCTTTATCTGTTGGGATTTTCGGCAATCGTGTTGACGGTTCTGCCGTTTCTGCGACTGAGCGCGTGGTGGATTCGCATCGGCGAATTTCCGCGCCTGCAAATCGCCGCTGCCGCCGTGCTGGTCAATCTCGTTTTCAATCTCGTCGGTTATCCGCTCGCGCCGGTCGAAGTGATTTTTCTGACCGTGCTTTCCGCCTGCTCGGTTTATCAGCTTTTCTGCATTGTGCCCTACACGCCGCTTTACCGCAAACAGGTGCAGAAAAGCCGCGTTCCGCTGCCGAAAAAAGTCATCCGCATTTTGTTTTCCAACGTTTTTATCGAAAACCGCCAATACGAAAAGGTCGTGCGAATGGTCGAAAAGATGAACGCCGACATCGTTTTGCTGGCGGAAACCGATGCGGCTTGGGTGAAAGCCGTCGAGCCGCTCCGAAAGCTTTACCCGACGATGATTGCGCATCCGCTCGATAACGGTTACGGAATGGTGCTTTTTTCGCGTTTGAAACTCATCAATCCCGAACTCAAATTCATTATCGAAGACCTGGTGCCGTCGATTCACACCGAAGTCGAGCTGCGTTCGGGCGACATCGTCAGGCTTTACTGTATGCACCCGCGCCCGCCGATTCCGATGGAAACGGGACGCTCGACTGAGCGCGACGCCGAGCTTTTGCTGGTCGGGCGCGAAGTCGCCGAGCACGACCGGCAGGATAAACCGACCATCGTTTTCGGCGATTTAAACGACGTCGCCTGGTCGCGCACGACGCGTCTTTTCCAGAAAATCAGCCGCCTGCTCGACCCGCGCGTCGGGCGCGGAATGTATTCGACGTTTCCCGTCAAATATCCGCTGCTGCATTTTCCGCTCGACCATATTTTTCACACCGACCATTTTCGACTGGTCGAGCTGCGCCGTCTGAAAAGCGTCGGCTCCGACCATTTTCCGGTTTACGTCACTTTAAGTCTGGAAACGACCGCGAAATTCGTGCAGGAACCGCCCCTCGCCGACGAGGAAGACCACGCCGAAGCGCAGGAAACGATTCAGGAAGCGCTCGAACTGCTGGAGCAGGAGAGAAAAACCGATAACGGAGAACTCAGAACCGATAGTTGATAACTTCTTTAATTCTCAGTTATCAACTATCGGTTCTGAGTTCTTCAAGTGTCTTTTTCGCCGTTTCCGCTACACTGTATTAACGAAATTGCGATAAGTTTCGGCAAACTTCATTCAAAAAATGTGAAACTTATTACAATTGACTTAAAATTTATGGGAAAATACGGTATCTTGTGTTTTTATCGTATTGACACACAATAAAATACATTATCTATAGGAAAATATTTTGCGGAAGTATATAAAATTCATATTGTTGTTGTTGTTCGCCGTTTTTATCTTCTGGTTTTTCGGGCGAAATCTGAATTGGGAAGAAGTAGGTCAAAGCCTGCGGCAGGCGGACGCTGGCTATCTGACGGTCGCGGTGCTGATTATCTGTCTCGGCTATCTTTTGCGCGCGCGCCGCTGGCAGGTTCTGCTCGCGCCGATTACCGAAACTTCTCTGAAAGAGCTTTTTGCGACGACGACCGTCGGCTTTGCGGCGGTGTTTTTTATCGGCAGAATGGGCGAAATCGTGCGCCCGATGTGGCTGCCGATGCGCGACGACCGCGTGCGACCGTCGGCGGCGCTGGTGACGCTCGGCGTCGAGCGCATCTGCGATTTGACGGCGCTGATTTGTTTTTTCGCCGTGAATTTGTTGTGGTTCAGCGCGCCGGCGGGCAGGGAAGCGGAATTTGCTTCGGTCAAAGTCGTCGGCATTCTGATGCTGGTCGGCGTTGCCTTCGGCATTGCGATGCTGGCTTTATACGCCAGATTTTCCGTGCCGATTATCGAATGGTTTAAGCGCGCGACCGACCGAAAAATCATTCCGAGCCGCCTGCGCCGCATTTTTCTGAGCATTTTAAAACAGCTCGCCGCCGCCTTGCAGGTTTTTCGGGATTGGCGCGAAGTCGTTTCGGTCGTTTTCTGGACGCTGGCTTTATGGTTTGCCATCGCCGTTCCGACGTGGCTGGTTTTGCTGGCTTTCAATCTGCCGCTCGATTTCAGCGCGTCGCTGTTTATAATGGGTTTTGCGGCGGTCAGCTCGGTCGTGCCGACACCGGGCGGCGCGGCGGGCGCGTTTCACACGGCGACGGCGGCGAGCCTGATTTTTCTGAACGTCGACCGGAACGTCGCCGGCGCGACTTCGATTGCGATGCACCTGGTTTATTTCGCGCCTGCCGTGATTTTCGGTCTGTATTACTTTTTCCACGGCGATATTTCCATCGCCAAGCTGCGCAATCTGCTTTCGTCCGAGCACGCGGTCGAAGAAGTCGAGCACGAAAACGAGTCGAGAGTCGAGACTTTGGAGTCAAAAGTTAAAAGTTCAGAGTCCAAAGCTCAGACTGCCAACTCCAATGTCAATTTGAATTTTGAAAGTCAGGTTTAAACGGCGGTTTCAATCGAAAATCGCAAATCTAAAATCGAAAATTTATGAGATGTCCCTTTTGCGGTTTTCTGGAAGATAAAGTCGTCGATTCGCGCGAATCAAAGGACGGCGATTCGATTCGCCGCCGCCGCGAATGTCTCGAATGCGGCAGGCGTTTTACGTCCTACGAGCGGATAGACGAGATTCCGTATATGGTCGTCAAAAAAGACGGTCGCCGCGAGCCTTTCGGACGTCATAAAGTAATGAGCGGGCTATTACGCGCCTGCGAGAAACGCCCGATTTCCGCCGCGCAGCTCGAATCAATCGTCGATGCGGTCGAAAAAACCGTGCAGGATTCGCCCGACCGCGAGCTTTCGACCAGCGAAATCGGCAAAGTGATTATGCGCCGCCTGAAAGAACTCGATAAAGTCGCCTACGTCCGCTTCGCTTCCGTCTATCTCGAATTCGAAGACGTTTCCGAATTTATGAGCGAGCTGAAAGATTTGGTTCGCTCGCGCGATAAAGCGCAAACCAACCGCCACTCCAAAACGCGAAAAGCCGTCCGCAAAAAATAAATCTTACATCAGTAGTAAGTGGTAAACGGCAAGTGATAAGTTCGTTTCTTTCACTTGCCGCTTACCACTTACCGTTTACTACTTTTGACGCGTTTTCGTTTTCCATTCAAATCGGCTAACATAAAATTATGGATGAAATTGAAGATTTGACGATGCAGGTCGGAGAAGCCGAAGGCGGCGAGCCGCAGCTGCAAATTCCCGCCGAACTGCCGGTTTTGCCGTTGCGCGACATCGTGATTTACCCGTTTATGATTGTTCCTCTGTTCGTCTCGCGCGACCGTTCGATTAAAGCGGTGGACGAGGCTTTGAGCCAGAACCGGATGATTCTGCTCGTTTCGCAAAAAGACGTGGACAAGGAAGAACCGACGCAGGAAGACCTTTACAAAGTCGGCACGGTCGCCGTCATTATGCGAATGTTAAAGCTGCCCGACGGTCGCATTCGCATCCTGATTCAGGGACTTTCGCGGGCGGTGGTCGATTCGGTCACGGTCGGCAGCGATTACATCAAGGCGCAGGTGACGCCGATTAACGAGCCGATGATTGTGTCCAACACGCTGGAAGTCGAGGCGCTGGTCAGAAACGTGCGCGCTTCGATGGAACGCGCCGCGAGCCTCGGCAAAAACATTTCGCCCGAAGTTCTGGCGATTATCGCCAATCTGGAAGACGCCGGACGTCTCGGCGATTTATCGGCGTCGAACCTGGAACTGAAAGTCGAAGACGCGCAGAGCGTTCTGGACATTTCCGACCCGATTCCGCGCCTGCGCCGCGTCAACGAGCTTCTGAGCAAGGAAATCGACGTTTTGACCGTTCAGCAGGAAATCAACACGCAGGCGCGCGCCGACATCGACCGCTCGCAGCGCGAATATTTTCTGCGCCAGCAGCTGAAAGCGATTCAGGGCGAACTCGGCGAGGGCAACGAGCTTTACGAGGAAATCGAACAATACCGCGACAAGATTCTGAAAGCCGAGATGCCGCAGCCGGCGGAAGAAGAAGCCCTGCGCCAGCTTAAAAAGCTCGAAAGAATGCATCCCGACACCGCCGAAACCGCGACTTTACGGAATTGGCTGGACATTATGACCGATTTGCCCTGGGCGAAAGCCTCGAAAGACAATCTGGATTTGAAAAAAGCCCAAAAGATTCTCGACGAAGACCATTACGGCTTGGAAAGAGTCAAGGAACGCATTATCGAAGCGCTCGCGGTGCGCAAATTGAAGGAAAAACCCAAAGGCTCGATTCTGTGTTTAGTCGGACCGCCGGGCGTCGGTAAAACATCTCTGGGACGCTCGATCGCGCGCGCTTTGAACCGCAAATTCGTCCGTCTCAGTTTAGGCGGCTTGCACGACGAAGCGGAAATTCGCGGGCATCGCCGCACATATGTCGGCGCGATGCCGGGCAGAATTATTCAGGGCATCCAGCAGGCGGGCACGAACAACCCACTCGTCATTCTGGACGAAATTGACAAAGTCGGCGCTGATTTTCGCGGCGACCCTTCGTCGGCGCTGCTGGAAGTGCTCGACCCGGAACAAAACAGCAGTTTCCGCGATAATTATCTGGGCGTGACGTTCGATTTGTCGAACGTGATGTTTATGACGACCGCCAACGTTCTGGACACGATTCAGCCGCCTTTGCGCGATAGAATGGAAATCATATCGCTTTCCGGCTACACCGAGGAAGAAAAGCTGGAAATCGCCCGTCGCCATCTTCTGCCGAAACAACTGGACGAAAACGGGCTGGAAAAAACCGACGTTTCATTCTCCAAGAGCGCGATTGCGGGCATCATCAGCCAATACACGCAGGAAGCCGGACTTCGGCAATTAGAGCGCGAAATCGGCAAAGTCTGCCGTAAAGTCGCCCGCAAAAAAGCCGAGCTCGACGACGATTTTCAAATCGTCAAGGTAACTAAAGAAAATCTGCACGAATTCCTGCGCGCGCCGAAAATCTTCGGCGAAACCGCCTTGAAAAAAGACCAAATCGGCATCGTCACCGGCTTGGCGTGGACGGCGGTCGGCGGCGATATTTTGTTTATCGAAGCCATCCGAATGCGCGGCAAAGGAAATCTCGTTTTGACCGGGCAAATGGGCGAAGTCATGCAGGAATCGGCGCGCGCCGCGTTCTCTTACGCCAAAGCGCGGGCGTCGGAACTGGAGATTGACGAGGACGACTTCGAGAAATACGACATTCACGTTCATATTCCCGAAGGCGCGATTCCGAAAGACGGTCCGAGCGCGGGCATTACAATGGCGACGGCGCTGGTTTCCGTGCTCTCCAGAAGACCCGTCCGGAAGGACTTTGCGATGACCGGCGAGATAACATTAAGAGGCAACGTTCTGCCGGTCGGCGGCGTCAAAGAAAAGATTCTGGCAGCCCGCCGCGCGAGAGTGAAAAAAGTTATTCTCCCGGAACCGAACAAGCGTGATTTAGAGGATTTACCTCAGGAAGTTTTGCGCGATTTGACATTTATATTTGTAGATAACGTGCGGCAGGTTTTCCGCGAGGCATTGCTGGAAAAAGAACTGCCGGTTGAAAAGTCAAAACGCGCTTCCGCTAAACAGGCGTAAAAACGAGTGAAAAAGCCGGTTTTTACGCCGCCGATTTTCATAATCGCCAGATTTTATCGGCATTCTGAATATTGACACGGTTTGGTTAGTATGTTACGGTTAAAATTCCGGTTTCTACAGGATTCATAAACAATCCGCAAAAAAGGAACTTTTTTAGCCGCACGGCGTTAAACTTTAAACGCGCTGTGAAAAAGTTTTGGGACGTTTCACTGATTCGCCCTAACCCTGAAGAAAGAAATTCTACAGTAAGGAGTATAGACGAACTTGATGAAAACTAACCTTTTCAAGGTTTTCAGTTTAACCGCAATCATAATCTTAAATTTATCTTCTTTTGTTAATGCTCAAGTCAACGGTTCGGGACTCAGAACGGTTCCGGTTGATAATACGGCAGAAACGAAATTCAATCAGATTTCATCGGATGCAGGCAGATATTTCAAAGAGGCGATGCTGCATTTTCGCGATAACGAACGCAGCAAAGCCCGTGAAAAATTTGACCGGAGCGTCGAAGTTTTCCTGATGTCGGGCGTCAACGTCCGCGCCAGCAAAAACCTGAATGACTGCTACAATCAATTAATCGAAACGGTTTACCGCATCGAGTTTCCGTCGAATCAGCAACCGCAAATCCGCAGCCTTTCGGCGACGTGCGGCTGGAATATCGAAAACAAATTAGCCGACGATGTAGTCGCCAAGCTTTCGCAGCCTGCGCCGCAGAATAATGCGACGGTTGACAATAATCTGGTGACGGCGGTGGTCGATAATAAAACGAACCAGACGACTGCTCCGCAATCCGGATTCACGAGCCAGAGCTTCGAAGTTTCGCCGCTCGATGAATTGGCAAAACTCGAATTAACGCCGCAGGAACAGGATGTCGAAAGCGACCCGGTCGTGCAGCAGCAATACGAACTCGTCAAAGTCGCGGTCGCCAACAAATCGCTCGGATTCAATTTTCAGGTTCACCCGATGATTCAGCAGTATCTGAATTATTATCAGGGTCGCGGGCGACAGACGATGGAAATCGGGCTTTATCGCTCGGGAATGTTCGTGCGTATGGCGCGCCAGATTTTCCGCGAAGAAGGCATTCCGGAAAATATCGTCTGGCTCGGACAGGTTGAAAGCGCCTGGAAACCCTCGGCTCTGTCGTGGGCGGCGGCTTCCGGCTTGTGGCAGTTTATTCCCGGCACGGGTTCGCGTTTCGGGCTTCGCCGCACGGCTTATGTCGATGAAAGAAACGGTTTTGAAAAAGCGACCAAAGCTTCGGCTCAATACTTAAAATTCCTGGCAAACCGCTATAACGGAAACTGGGAGCTGGCGCTGGCGGCTTATAACTCCGGCGAAGGAAACGTCGACCGCGCCGTTCGCCGCGCCGGGGTTGCCGATTTCTGGGTGGCTTATCCCTATCTGCCGCAGGAAACGCGCAATTACGTGCCGAACATTCTGGCGACGATTTTGATTGCCAATAACCCGCAGCGCTACGGCTTCGGACACGTTCGTCCGGCTCCGGCGCTGAATTACGCGCAGATTCGCGTTCCGCCTTCGACCAGTCTCGGACTGCTCGCGCAGGCGGCAGACACGAGCGTCGAATATCTGCGTTATCTGAATCCCGAGCTGCGCTCGAATATGTCGCCGCCCGAACCGTATAACATTCGCGTTCCGGCAGGCAAGGCAAATGAAGTTTTCGCGGTTTTAAGACGCGTTCCGTCGTCGAATCGCAATAACGCGACCGTTGCCAAGGTCGTCGCCGGCGAGACCGCTCAGAATTTAGCCAATCGCACGGGCGTTTCAGTCGAGCAGTTACAGGCGGCAAACGGCGGCGTGATTCCGCAAAACGGTAAGATTATCGTGCCGAACGGCAATAATGTGCGCAAAACGAGCTATCAACGCCCGACGACGCCGGTCACGACTGCGCCGAGCGGCGGCGTGCGCGTCGTAAAAGCGCAGAATGGCGATACGGTGGCAAAACTTGCCGCCCGTCACGGTGCGTCGGCAATCGAAGTCGCTAAATTTAACGGTTTGCTGCCTGACTCGCAGCTTCCGGCAGGACGCGAAATCAGAATTCCGAGCCGCTAATTTCGGTTGAAAATATAAAAAAAGCCGCGTTTGAATAGATTTCAAACGCGGCTTTTTTTATGCCGACCTCGCACTATCCTGAAAAGAATTATCATTCTTAAAATCTTCAAACTGAAAATAAATCTATCCCGGCATATATTTAGCCGGCGGATTCGGGCGGCTGAAGCGAGAAACGAAAAGGCGGAACGTTCGTTAACAATCAGCGTTTCCGCCTTTTTGCTCTTTCGCCGTCGGCAATTCAATTTTACCGGCGTGAAAATTTTTCGTTTTCAACCGGCGGCATTTCGTTCTGAAACCTTACATAAAAAAATTCGTACTTTGTTGTTAAACAAGGCGTATAAAACAGGTCGTAAAAGTTCCAAAAAAATGTGTTTTCCGTTATACTTCGGAGGCTCAGAGTTTCGGCAAAAAACTTTATCTGAAATTAAACCCGACAGAGTCGAAGAACTGCATTTCGTTTTCGGTTAAGTCGCTCAACGAATGTTTAGAGAAAACGGCATTACGGAAGAAGAGTTTAACGCGCTTTTAAGCTGGCTCGCCGAGAATCGCGAAACAGCCGGGCAGAAGTACGAAAAGATTCGCCAGCGCCTGATTCGGATTTTCGTCGCGCGCGGCTGTTTCGAAGCCGAGGAGCTGGCTGACGAAACCTTCAACCGCATTACGCAGAAACTGCCGCAATTGATTGATAATTATACGGGCGACCCCGCGCTTTATTTTTACGGCGTGGCGCATAATATTCATCTGGAATGGCTGCGCAAACAAAAAAAAATCAAAACTCTCCAGCTCACCGAGACGGATAATTACCGCCAAAACGAAACCGAATCGGAAATCGAATACGAGTGTCTGGAAACTTGTCTGAAAGTTTTACCTGCCGACCAGCGTCGATTGATTGTCGAATATTACAGGGAAGAAAAACGCGCCAAAATCGAGTTTCGACAGGGATTAGCGAAAAAAATGGAAATCAGCGTCAACGCGCTGCAAGTCAAAACTCACCGAATCCGCGCGCGGCTACAGAAATGCACGCAAAATTGTCTGGCTGAGAAAAATTTGTGAAAGATTATGCGAGTTTTTGTCATAAACATATAGAACGGGCAAAAAATGAAGGGAAATCCGGAAGAGCAAAACAAAATCAAAGAATACCTGCTGGGTCAGCTGACCGATGAAGCGAAGAGGCGGCAGATAGAGGAAAAATTATTTCTCGATGACGATTACGCCGAAAAACTCTCGATCGCCGAAGCTGAATTGACGGAAGAATATCTGGACGGCAATCTGAGCGGCGAAGACCGCCGGTCTTTCGACGAATTTTTTCTCGCCGCGCCGGAAAGAAAAAAACATCTGCAATTGATTAAAAATCTCCACAAATACGCGGCGCAATCTCAAGCCGTTAAAGAATTTCCCGAAGAAAGAAAAGCCCTTTTTGATTGGCGCGGCTGGTTTGCCGTACCCGCCTTGCGCTTGGCGTTCGTCGCTTTGATTGTTTGCGGCATCGGTTTTGCCGTTTATCGTCTCGGCTTTTCCGAATCGGAAGCTGAAAAAGGTTTGACGCAGCTGCAAATTGCCTATCGCGGGCAGCGTCCGGTCGAATCGCGCCTGACGGCAAATTTTGATTATGCGCCCTTTGTCGTTACGCGCGGCGGCGAGGAACCTCCGATAATCACCGACCCGGCGGCGCGAAAAAGTGCCGAAAGGCTTCTCGGCGACGCGTCGGAAAATTCGTCGGATGCGCGGGCGCACCACGCTCTCGGAGTTTTTTATTTAGCTGAAAAGAAATTCGATGAGGCGTTAAAGGAATTTAATCGCGCTTTAGAAAACGCGCCGGAAAACGCCAAAATTTACAGCGACCGCGGCGCGGTTTACCTGGAAAAAGCCCAGCTCGCCAAAGACGCAAACAGAGGCGAAGAGTTTTTTGTAAACGCGAATCTCGGTTTGCAAAATCTTAATCGCGCGCTGGAATTGGACGAAAATCTGCTGGAAGCTCTTTTTAACCGTGCTTTGCTCCTCCGGAAAATACCGCAAATGACAAATCAGGCGCGCGAGGCTTGGAAAAAATATCTGGAAAAGGATTCCTCTTCGCGCTGGGCGGACGAAGCGCGCAGAGAATTGGACGAGCTAACGGAACAAAGTTCGGCGACGAAGGATAAATCGCAGATTTTAAAAGATTTTCTCGAAGCCTTCCGGCAAGGAAACGACCGGCGAACGTGGGAAATTGCCAGCCAGACAAAAGAATTAATAAGCGGCATAATGATTTCCCGGCAACTTGCGCGAAATTTTTTAGAAGCGAGCGTCGATCAAAGCCGAAAGGAAGAACAAAACGAAATCCTTTCGGCTTTCGTGTATCTGGGCGAATTGGAACGACAAAATGCCGGCGACCCGTATTTTGCCGAATTGGCGGGCTACTATTCAAAAACGAACCAGGCGCAGCGACAGAAGCTTCTCGCCGCGCACGCCGCTATGCAGAAAGGTTACGAGTTGATTCTGAAGCTGGATTATCTACAGGGCTTGGAAGCTTTCGAGCAGGCGAAAAAGTTATTCGAGGAAGCGGGCGACGACTGGGAAGCGGGCACTGCCGAATATCAAATCTGTTATTGCCTCTGCCAGCGCGTCCTCATTAAGGAAAGCAACCGGCGATTGCTGGCTCTGGTTGAGACGAGCGAGAAAAAAAAATACAAATGGCAGCAAGCGCTGGCTGAGGGTTGGGCGGGAAGCAATTACATTCAGCTGGGCGAGTATTCACAGGGAATCGTCTATAGCGGGAAATCGCTGGACCTCGCCGAAGAAATTTCCGACACCTATAATATCCAGCGCGCTTTGGTTCAGCTGACGGACGTCAACGGGCGAATTCGAGATTCTCAGAAGACGTTGGATTACGCTTACCGCGGTCTGATTTTTCAGAGTTCCTATCATTCTTTTCCGCGCCAGAAATGGCGAAATATGAATTTTGCGGTCGAGGCTCTGTCGGTTTTCGGCTTTAACGAGGCGGCAGCCGCGCTCGGAGAAGAAATGCTTAATCTCGCCGAAACGGAACTGAAAGACCCTCGGATGACTAACACGTCGCGTAAAAATCTGGCGATTATTTACGGCAAGCTGCAAAGACTCCCGCAGGCTTTCAGGCAATCGGACGCGATTCTGCAATTCGCCCGCTCGTCGGCGGATGAGAAAATGAAGCAAAAATTAATCGCCGACTCGACCCGGATTCGCGCCGATTTGCAAAGAGAATCGGGCGATTGCGCGCAGGCGCTCGAAAATTACAATCAAGCGAGAGAATTATACCGGCAGATGGAATTTTCCGCTTCCAATTACCTGCTGGAAAAAGGACGATTGTTTTGCGAAATGGCGCGGAAAAACGACGCGGCGGTCAAAGCCGAATTACTCGAAGTCCTGCAAATGTTCGATGAAAGCCGGGGAAAAATCAAGGAAGAATCCGAGCGCAATACGTTTTTCGATGCCGAGCAGGGCGTTTACGACGCGGCGATTGATTACAGCCATTCGCAGTTAAAAGACAGCGCGCAGGCATTTGATTACGCGGAAAATTCGCGGGCGCGGTCGCTGCTGAACCGGATTCACAATAATTTCGTTCAGCCGTTGAACGTCTCGGAAATTCGCCGCCGGATGCCGCCGGGCGTGCAAATGATTTATTACGCGGTTCTCGCCGACAAAATTTTGATTTGGCAGGTTTCGGAAGCGAAATTTGTCGTCGCCGAAAAGCAAATTAAGGCGGTTGAAATAGAAGAGAAAGTCCGGAAATATATGAAGCTTTTGCTGGACAAAAACGATGCAAAAGAATTTCGAGAGGCGGCAAAAGAGCTTTACGGGATTTTGATCGCGCCCGTCGAAGCGACGCTCGAACCGGATAAAACTCTGTGCCTGGTCGCCGACAAAATGTTTTTCCGAATACCATTTGCCGCGCTCGTCGCGCCGCAGACGGATAAGTATCTGATTGAAGAATACGCGCTGGTTTCAGCACCGAGCGCCACGGTTTTCGTCAACGAAACGGAAATTGCCCGACGCAAAGCCGACGACCGTCAGGAAAGCGTTTTAAGCATCGGCAATCCGGCGTTCTCGCGCGGAGAATATGCCGGGCTCAAAGACCTGCCCGCCGCCGCCCGCGAAGCCAGACAAATCGGCGCTTTTTACGAGCCGCGAAAAATTCTGGTGGAAAGCCAAGCCACCAAAGAGCAGCTTATCAATAATCTGGACGAAGCCGACGTTTTGCATTTCGCCGGTCATTACGTTCCGAACGCCAATTCGCCGGCAGCTTCAAAATTCGTTTTGTCGGAAGGCGGTTTATCGGTTGAAGAAATTACGAAAAGACCGCTTTCGCGAACGCGTCTGGTAATTTTGTCGGCGTGTGAAACCGGCGTCGAGCGTTTTTACAACGGCGAGGGAATGATTGGCGCGGCGCGGGCTTTTCTGGCTTTGGATGTGCCGCTGGTCGTGGCAAGCCAGTGGTCGGTCGATTCGAAGGCTTCCGCCGAGCTGATGATTAATTTTCATCGCTACCGCAAACAAAAAGATTTGCCGACCGTCGCGGCGCTGCGCCAGGCGCAGATTGATATATTGTCAAACGAAAAATCGCCGTTCCGGCAGCCTTTCTATTGGGCGGGCTTTCTGCCGATTGGCGGATATACGGTTTATTAACAAAAAAATACAAAATGAATAAAGGAGAAAAATATGAATGTGCCACCTGTTACAAACGAAAAAGTCGATAATGCCACCCTAAATGTTTTCATCCACGGTCTGGCGCTGATTTGCTTTAGCGAGACTAATGCCCGCGCCGAAACCGGTTTTTTGAAAGTGGCGGACAAAACACATTTTTACGAGATAAAAATCTACCGCAATGATTGCGAGCTGATTTGGAATTCAAAGGACATTTTCACGGATGCGGCGCTGAAGAATTCAATTCTCGTCGTCAATGCGAACAAAACAGGCGTGGGAAAACGTTTTGAATCGCAGGGCGGTAAAGAAAATGATGATGAAGATATAAGATGGACGGTTGATTTGGACGATGCCCATATGAGATGTATGGGTTTTGTGTCGAACGCCGGAGAGCGAATCCATTCGAGAGTTTACATCAACGACGGAACTTTTTACACCAAAGTTAAAAGCACTTTCAAAGCGACGCTCCACAAAGAAGGTGATGAAACCGCGGCGAAATTTGAAGACTATGTCGCGAAGGTGGTCGGTGCCGCCGTCGACGGCGAGGAGGTTCCGATTGAGCTTCAATTTCCGAACGGTTCGAGGCATCTCATCGGAAAATTTAAAAAAAGCGACGGTCCTTTTTTCGTTTATCTCGGCTATCGGTGTCAGGGCGGCGATTGTGAGCCGGAGGGCGATTTTCTGCATAATTACGATGTGATGAAGCTTCCGACAGACGCTCCGCACAAGTTCGACCTGACCTATAAAGAAGCGGAAAAGGACTGGGAATACTGTAAAAACGTAGAACCGGGACAACCGGGCTTCGACGCGGTCGAAGAGGCTTGTCAGGCAACGACCAGCGGCGGTTGTTACAAGGAACTGCCAACGTAAGAATATTTTCGCGCGGTCTGAATTCTGATTTGAACGGCGGGCTTCGAGCCCTTGCTTATTATCTTTTCCGAAATTATGTTATATTTTCTGCCTCGGATTTTACGGAGGTTCAGGCTAAACAAATTACTCAAAAGCCAGAAAAGAAAATATGCTCTTTCGGACGCTCTCAGCCGCCGTTTACGGAATTGACGCCGACCTCGTGGAAATCGAAGTCAATTTGACGCCGGTGCGCGGCGAAGCCGATAACGTTTCGCCCGTCATTATCGTCGGTTTGCCCGATTTAGCCGTCCGCGAATCCAGAGAAAGAATCCGCGCCGCCATTTCGAACAGCTCCTATTTTTTTCCGTTTCACAAAACGACGATAAATCTCGCGCCCGCCGACGTGCGCAAGGAAGGCGCGAGCTTTGATTTGCCGATTGCGCTCGGAATTTTGGGCGCGAACGGCGATTTGGGAGGCGTCGAACAATTAAACGAGATGATGAGCGTCGGCGAGCTTTCGCTCGACGGTCGGATTCGTCCGATTCGCGGCGCGCTTTCGATTGCGCTGCTGGCACGCGAGAAAGGAGTTAAAAATCTGCTGCTGCCCGAAGAAAATGCGCGCGAAGCCGCCGTCGTGCAGGAAATAAGCGTTTACCCGATAAAAAATCTGCGCGACGCCGTCGAATTGATTTTGGATTTACAAAGCGGAAAAGAAACGCGCATCGCGCCGGTGAAAATCGAGATTTCCGATTTGAGCGCCGCCGATAATCGTTACCAGGTTGATTTCGCCGAAGTTCGCGGTCAGCACCAGGCGAAACGCGCGCTCGAAGTCGCCAGCGCCGGCGGTCATAATATCCTGATGATTGGCAGTCCGGGTTCGGGCAAAACGATGCTGGCGAAACGCCTGCCGACGATTCTGCCGCCGCTCGAATTCGAAGAAGCGCTGGAAATCACCAAAGTTCATTCGGTCGCGGGGCTAACCGGAAAATCCGGTTTGGTAGTCGAGCGCCCGTTTCGCAATCCGCATCACACGATTTCCGATGCCGGCTTGATTGGCGGCGGCGCGATTCCGCGTCCGGGCGAAGTCAGCTTAGCGCACAACGGCGTTTTGTTTCTGGACGAACTGCCGGAATTTGACCGCAGCGTTTTGGAAGTTTTGCGGCAGCCGCTCGAAGATAAACAGGTAACAATCAGCCGCGCCGCGATGTCGCTCACGTTTCCCGCGCTTTTTACATTAGTTGCGAGTATGAATCCGTGCCCGTGCGGCTATTTCGGCTCGAACCGCGAATGCCGATGCAGCCCTCCGCAAATTCAGCGTTACGTCGGCAAAATTTCCGGACCGCTTCTGGATAGAATCGACATTCACGTTGACGTTCCGGCGGTGAATTTCAAGGAGCTGCGCGGCAAAGGCGTTCCGCCGGGCGAAAGCTCCGCCGCGATTCGCGAAAGAATCGTCGAGGCGCGGCAGATTCAGCTTCAACGTTTCGCGGGCGAAAAAGTTTTCTCGAACGCGGCGATGAGTTCCGGTCAAATCCGAAAATATTGTCATCTCGACGCGGAAAGCGAAAACCTGCTCGAACGCGCGATGCTGCGTCAAGGTTTATCAGCCCGCGCGCACGACCGGATTTTAAAGGTCGCGCGCACGATTGCCGATTTGGAAGCGAGCGAAAATATCGAGCCGACGCACATCGGCGAAGCCATCGGTTATCGCTCGCTGGACAGGAATTACTGGTCATAAAAGAAATTTCATCAAAGACAACACAGGGGCAAACCTGAAATTAATAATTCGTCTGAATAATTTCACGCGAGAATGTATAAAAATTCGGTATAAGAAAGCCTTAATTCGGTATAATACAAAATTGGGCGGAACAAACTCGCGCTTTTAGTGTCTAAAAACTTATGAAACGTATTTCGCTTCAATTAACCATTGCTCTTGCCACGTTTTTTATCGGCGTTGGCATTGTGGCGTTATGGTTTTTTAATCGCTCAAATTCTGTTGTTGACGTTGCTCCGAAACCGCACGATTGTTATCCGTTGTATGTTGATAATTTTGACGCTTCTGATTATAAAAGCGTTTTAACTCGTCATGTCTATACGATTAACGCAAACAAAGCAACGAAGCGTGTTTCAGATGAAGAAGCAAATGCCGAAGTAACAGCCAATCTTTTCAGACGCTTTCGTGAAACACCGCTTACAATTCCGGCTGCTTGTGTTGATGAAAGTTACCGTTTGACGTGGATTCCAACATTTCACGCGCCGACAGTGATTCGCGTTTGGCGTTCGGGCGACAAGTATTTTATTGTTATCAAACGTCTGAATGGCAAAGGCGGTTACGGTTTAGGCGACCTTGAAATTGAACAGACTCGCTCTTTATCGGCAGAAGAATGGCAGAGTTTTAAGAATCTAATATATCGAGCGTCGTATTGGGAGATGCCTTCTACGGTTGAAGAATCAATACCGAACGACGGCGCGACTTGGACGTTTGAGGGTTTTAGCGACGACAAGTTTCATTCTGTTTTCCGAATAACACCTTCTGACGAACTAAGCCAACTTTTTAGAAAATTGTTTGACTTGACGGGCGTCGAAACCGAATATGAGCGTTACTTGTAACCAGTTCCGCCCAACAATTCAATGGACGTGAGGGCGAAACAGCGACTTTGTTAAAACGGTTCTTCTTAACCTGCGGCTTGTGTTGCTGATTTTTGCCCACGTCATCTCAGCCATTAAAACTTCAGTGTTTGCGAGGTGTAAAATTCCCTAAATAAAAATACCTTTCTTATCTTTATTCATTTTGTTATCCCTGTTAATTTTTCCTGAAAATCTCTGTGTCTGCGGTGTCTCTGTGGTTCAATTTCCGCTTTGCAAAAAAGTCTTTGCCAAATTTGAAATAAAAAAGTAAAATCATTTTACTTTGGCGTCAGGCAACTAAATTTTGGAGGTTGCACATCATAAACAGGGACGAAGTTATACATTCCGAAAACGAGCTTTTAGGGGCAAATATGGACTTAACCGCAGCGGCAGTGGTGACCGGTGACGAAGTGCCGTTTCCAGTTGAGGAAAACTGCAAAAGCGTTCCTGTAAGTGTTTCTCCGTCTGTTAATCCAACAGAAACCGTTATCAAAGCAAACGATTCCGACTTTGAACTCGCGCAGAAAGCCGCCTCGGGAAATATGGCGGCGTTCGAGCGCATTTACGACCGTTATCATCGTCGGACTTACAGCTTGTGTCTGAGGATGACGAACAGCGCGACCGAAGCCGAAGATTTGACGCAGGAAGTTTTTATTCAGCTGTTTCGGAAAATCGGCAGCTTCAGGGGCGAATCGGCTTTTTCGACCTGGCTGCACCGGATGACGATTAATCAGGTGCTGATGCATTTTCGCCGGCGCGGCGTGCAGAACGAAAAAACCACCGAAGACGGCGAAATGCCCGAACAAATCGTTAAAGGCACGGAAAATTACAACCGGATGCCGATTCTCGACCGAATCGCCATCGACAAAGCCATCTCGGAGCTTCCGAACGGCTACCGCACCGTTTTTGTGCTGCATGATGTGGAAGGTTTCGAGCACGAGGAAATCGCCCGGATGCTCGGTCTTTCCGTCGGAACATCAAAATCGCAATTGCACAAGGCGCGGCTGAAACTGCGCGGTCTGCTCCGAAAGGTTGCGGAAAGCAAAGCTTAGAACAATTGGCGGAAAAACTTTAATCTTTTAATCTAATAAGGCAACCCAAACAAGAGGTTCGGTAATCATATTTTTAGCAAGCGGTAATTGCTATAAATAAATCTCTTAGGCTTATGAATTGCGAAAATTGTCAAAATTTTCTGAGTAGTTTTCTGGACGGCGACCTTGACGAAGTTAATTCGTCAAACGTCAAAGCGCATCTGGCTCTGTGCACGGAATGCGCGGAAATTTGCGAAGATTTTGCTTCAATAATCGGTTTCTGCGGCAGTCCGTCGAACACGGAAATCCCGCCGCCCAATTCGCAGGCTCTCTGGTGCCGCATCAACAACATCATCGAAACCGAAATCAAGCCCGAACTGGAAATCGTCAGCGCGCCGAAACCGGGCAGCAGATTGTCACTGCTCTGGAATCGCACGTGGTCGCTTTCCTTTACGCAAGCCTTTTCGGCGGTTATGGGCGTGGCGGTCATCAGTTCGCTGCTGACGGTTATCGGCATTAAAAATTTTGTGCTTTCAGCTAATAGCGAGGCGGGCGCGACGCCGAGTATGTTTGAAAAGGTTCTGGGTCAGGTCGGCGTGATTGAAACGCCGCAGGCAACGCGCGAAAAACGCCTGAAAGAACAGCAGGTCGCCATCGAATACTGGAATAAACGAGTCGAAACGCGCCGCCAGCAATGGGATAAAAACATTCGCGCCGCCTTTGAGCGCAACCTGAGCGAGATTGACCAGGCAGTCAACGAATACAATCAGATTTTAGAAACCAATCCGCAGGACGAAATTTCCAGCGAAATGCTCGACACCACTTTAAACGAAAAAATGGAGCTTCTGCGTCAATTTTCCGAATTATAAATGAGCCGTCTTTAAAATGAGTTGTTTGTTAAAAAAACTGCTGAACAAAAAAACTACGATTTTTCTTCTGAGCGTAGTTTTTTTCTTTGTGTCTTCGAGCCAGCAGGAAATTTCCGCCCAGAAGCGATTCTCAAAAACTTATCCCGCCAGTAAAAACGTCAGCCTGCAATTAACCAATCGGACGGGAACGGTCGAGGTCGAAGGCTGGAATAAAGACAGCGTGCAGATTGTGGCTGTTCTGGAAGCGCCGGCGGCAAACGTCGTTCCGCAAAGCCTGAGCGGCACGATTCTGATAAACGTCGTCAAGGACAATCAGGGCAGAAACGAGGTCGGCAACGTCAATTTCTACATCAAAGTCCCGTATTATTCTTCGGTCAATATCGAGACCGTGATGGGCAATCTGAAAGTCACTAACATCGCCGCCGGATTTGTCCGCGCGCATATCGCCTCGGACGGCGACATCACTTTAACCAATATTTCCGCCGCTTCCGTCTCCGCCGAAAACGGCATCGGCGATATATTTTTCGACGGCGACATCAAGCCGGGCGGGCGTTATCGCTTTACGTCGATGCGCGGCGCGATAAATTTGCGCATTCCTTTTGAATCTTCGTTCAGCCTGGTCGCGACCGCGCCTTCGACGCGCAATATCAATCTCAGTTCGCTCGAAAACGCCGGGTTAAGATTTGTCAGCGAAGGTCGCCGCGTGGTCGGAAAAATCGGCGACGGCAGCGCCACTCTCAACGTCGTCAACCAGCGCGGCAGCATCGCTTTTATCCGCAGATAAAAATAAAATTATTGGCTTTTATCTTTCGACTTTGTTATCATCCACACGTGACCTGCTTCTCCTTCCCGTTTAAAACAATGAAAATAAATATCAAAATCATCTTTGCCGTCTTCTGCCTTTATCTGTGCGCGTCCGCTTCTGCTGCTTATCCGCAAACCGCGCCGCTCATCAAGCGCACGACCTTCAAATCGGAAAAAATCGACTTCGGCGCGGGCGGAACGGTGACGATTGTCGGCGCGCCGATCGGTTCAATCACCATCGAAGGCTGGCAGAAAAACGAGATTGAAGTGCAGGCGGAAATCGAGATTCAGGCGGCGACCGAAGCCGATTTGGCGCTGCTGACACAGGTTGACGGTTTTGTTCTGGACGAAGATTTCGGTCACGCGCGCATCGTCAGCGTCGGCACGCACGACCGCGATTATATGAAGCGCGTGGCGAAAAAATTTCCGAAACAGCTTTTGGGCGTGCCTTTTAAAATAGATTTTCGCATCAAAGTTCCGACCTATTGCGATTTGGAAATCAACGGCGGCAAAGGCGATTTGACGCTGACGGCGGTCGAAGGCGCGATGATGATAAAATTTCTGGAATCGAACGCCAAGATGGATTTAATCGGCGGCTCGATTGACGCGACGTTCGGCGTCGGCAACGTCGATGTCAAAATCGCGAAATCCAGCTGGCGCGGTCGTCAGCTCAACATCGGCTTGGCAAGCGGTACGCTCAACGTCCAATTTCCGCAAAACTTGAGCGCCGATTTAAACGCCAGCATTTTGAAAACCGGAAAAATCGAAAGCTCGCTGGAAAACCTGAAACCGCGCGAGCGCGCCAAATTCAGCGAAAAATCCATCATCGCCCGCGCCGGAAACGGCGGCGCGCTGCTGTCGTTTACGGTCGGCGACGGCGGCTTGAAACTGAGCAACTGGTAAACAAACAAAACCGATTTGAATTTTATAAAAGGAAAGTGATACGTTATCTTCTTAATAATCACTTTCCTTTTTTTATATAAAATTTTATGACGATTAAATCGGATGTTTGGCTTCGCCGAATGGCTGAAGAACAAAAAATGATTGACCCGTTTCTGCCCGAGCTGGTCAGAGAAACGAACGGCAGCCGCATCATCAGCGCCGGCGCTTCCAGCTACGGCTACGATATGCGCCTGGCAGACGACGGCTTTCGTATTTTTTCCTCCGTTTACGGGCTGGAGATTGACCCGAAGCATTTTGACGAAAATTCATTGATTGAGCCGATGCTTTACACGGCTGAAGACGGCTCAAAATATTATCTTCTGCCGCCGCATCATTACGGCTTGGGCGTCACGGTCGAGACTTTTCAAATGCCGCGCAACGTAACGGGAATCGCGCTCGGAAAATCAACCTACGCCCGCGCCGGCTTGCTGGTCAACACGACGCCGCTCGAAGCGGGCTGGACCGGACGGCTGGTCGTCGAGATTGCAAATCTGGCAAATTTGCCGCTGCGCGTCTACGTCAACGAAGGCATCGGTCAGATTCTCTTTTTTGAATCAGACGAAGCCTGCGCCGTTTCTTATTCCGACAGAGGCGGAAAATATCAAGGGCAGACCGGATTAACCTACGCGAAAGTTTAATTAACTTTC
>DASVRT010000042.1:0-4633 GCA_036388475.1 Pyrinomonadaceae bacterium
CGAAAAATTGCAGGCAAACGGCGTCGAATTTCTGCGCGTGCCCGACACGTATTACGACGAATTGCCGAAGCGTGTCGATTGTTTCGACGAGAATATCGACGATTTGAAACGTCTGGGAATTCTGGTTGACAGCGACGACGAGGGCTATCTGTTGCAGATTTTCAGCAAGCCCGTCGAAGACCGACCGACGGTTTTTTATGAAATTCTGCAAAGAAAAGGCTGCAAAGGTTTCGGCAAAGGCAATTTCAAAGCGCTGTTCGTTTCGATTGAGGAAGAGCAGCGCAGGCGCGGAAATTTATAATTATGGAAAAGCCGATCAATAAATATTGCCCGCGTTCGGGCGAGCGCGTCGCGGCTGATTCGCTGACGGCTTACAAAGGTTTTGTCGTCGGTTTTTGCAATCCGGGCTGCCGCGACGATTTTCAGGCAAACGTCTCGAATCGCCCGAACGACGCGATTTATTTCGACGCCGTCATCAAAGAATTTGAACTCGAACGCTTTGCCGCAAATCCGTAAATTATGAACGCCGAGGTTTCGATAACTTTTCACAAAGGCGGCGCGAAAAAGCAGGACACGGGCGTTATCGAATCAGCCCGCCAAAAACATATTTTCAGGGCTTGGCGACAGGGAATAATTCCGCACGAGATGGTTCATTACGCGGTCGAGAAAGTTTTCGGCGAGCTGCGCGGTTTCATACGTTTTATCGGCGACGGCGTGAAAGACGCGGACGTTTTGGAAAAAGGCGGCGTTCCGGCTTTGTATTCGGAAGCGCTGGTGAATGCTTTTCAGCAAGAGCTTTTCGGCATTCTGTCGCCTGAAAATGAGACTTTTCTCGAATATTTCAACGAAATCTCGCGCCGCGAAACTAAGTTTTCCAAAGCGCCGGATTTTTTTGAATACGCGCCGGACGCAGCTAAAATCGAACAGGCGCGCGAGCTTTTGCGGGAATTGACCGAAAGCTGGAACAATCTGCCCGAAGGCGAGCAGATAAAATTTAGTTTATCTTTGTAAGGAAAATCGGAAATGACGTCTCCGTCAGCAAGCGAAGAAAAATTGATTTATCAATCAGGTTTCGGCAATGAATTTGCGACCGAAGCGGTTAAAGGCGCGCTGCCGCCCGGGCAAAACTCGCCGCAGAAAGCGCCTCTCGGTTTATACGCCGAGCAGTTTTCGGGCACGGCTTTTACCGCGCCGCGCGCTTTAAACAAAAGAACCTGGACGTATCGCATTCGCCCGTCGGTGCTGCACAAACCGTTTCGCCAAATCGAAAATAAACTGCTGAAATCGACGCCGTTCGGCGAAATCGTCACGACGCCGAATCAACTGCGCTGGAATCCGCTGCCGCTGCCGGAAACGGAAACCGATTTTATCGACGGTTTGACGACGATAGCCGGAAACGGCGATTTGTTTTCGCAGACGGGAATCGCGATTCACATCTATCGCGCCAACAAGTCGATGGGCGAACGATTTTTTTATAACGCCGATGGCGAGATGCTTATCGTGCCGGAAAAAGGGCGGCTCGGAATTTTGACCGAGCTGGGCGCGCTGCGCGTCGGCGCGGGCGAAATCGCCGTTATTCCGCGCGGCTTGAAATTCCGCGTCGCGCTCGGCGACGCGGAAGTGCGCGGCTACATCTGCGAAAATTACGGCGCGCAGTTTCGCCTGCCGGATTTAGGTCCCATCGGCGCTAACGGTCTGGCGAATCCGCGCGATTTTGAAACGCCGGTCGCCTGGTTTGAAGACCGCGAAGGCGAGATGGAAATCGTCGCCAAATTCGGCGGTAACCTCTGGGCTTGCGAAACCGACCATTCTCCTTTGGATGTCGTCGCCTGGCACGGAAATTACGCACCGTACAAATACGATTTGCGAAAATTTAATACCATCGGCTCAATCAGCTTCGACCATCCCGACCCGAGTATTTTCACGGTTCTGACTTCGCCTTCGGGCGAAATCGGCACGGCAAACGTCGATTTCGTAATCTTTCCCGACCGCTGGCTCGTCGCCGAAAACACGTTTCGCCCGCCGTGGTATCACCGCAATATTATGAGCGAATATATGGGCTTGGTTTACGGTCAATACGATGCGAAGGAAGAAGGCTTCGTCGCCGGCGGCGGCAGTCTGCACAATCAGATGTCGGCACACGGACCTGACCTCGACGCGTTTGAAAAAGCCTCGCACGCCGATTTACAGCCGCAAAAACTTTCGGGAACAATGGCGTTTATGTTCGAGTCGCGCTACATCATTCGCCCGACGCGTTTTGCGATGGAAACCGACGCTTTGCAGCCCGAATATTTTGAAGTCTGGCAAAAGCTGAAAAAGAATTTTGTTAGCGGTTAATGATAAATGGTAGATAAAAATCTGATAAACTTTATTTGCGCTTTACCATTTACCATTTACCATTGATAAAAATGAGCGAACACATCAAAGAATCCGTCCGCGCTTTGCTCGCCGGAATTGTCGATTACGCGGGACTTTTTCCGCCTTCGGCGCTTTCGATGCCGGAAGCGGTCATCAATTACGCGACCTACAAAAACAGCAATTACAACTGGATGCTTGGGCGTTTCATCGTCTCGGTCACGCGTCTCGGCGAGTTTGCCGAAAGCGCGAAGGATTTTTTCACGCGCGGCGGTCAAGACGCCTGGAAGCTGAGTGTTCTGGCGAGCGAAGACATTTACGAAACCGTCCGGCTGGTCGAAGATTTTAACGCCGAACACGCGCCCTTTGCGCAATGCGACGCGCTTGAGATAAAAGCTAATTCTGCTTCAATAATCGAAACTTCGGTCGAAGCCATTCCGCCGCGGTTCGCCAATTATTTTGAAATTCCGATTGGCGAAGCGCTCGCCGATTTGGTCGTAAAACTGGCAATCACGGGACAGCGCGCCAAGCTTCGGACGGGCGGCACGACGCCGGAAGCCTTTCCGCGACCGGATGAAATCACGCGTTTTATACGCACCTGCTCGGCGGCAAACGTTCCGTTTAAAGCCACCGCCGGATTGCATCATCCCGTCCGCTGTCAAAAATCGCTGACTTACGAAAAAGACGCGCCGGTCGGAATGATGTACGGTTTTCTGAACGTCTTTCTGGCGGCGGCATTCGCGCGCCAGGGCTTCAAACCGAGCCTGCTCAACGAGCTTTTGGAAGACGAATGGACGGAAAGTTTTGTCTTTGACGCCAACGGCGTCTGGTGGCGACAGGAGCATTTTCTGAGCACCGCGTATCTCAGGCTGCTGCGCGAGCGCGGCGCGATTTCCTTCGGCTCGTGCTCGTTCGAAGAACCGATTGCCGATTTGCAGGATTTGGAGATTTTATAAAGCAATTAACGAAAGCGCAGAAACGATTGTAATTTTCTTATGACATTTGAGATAAACGAAACACACGACCTGAATTTAAAAAGCTGGGTTGAATCAGCCAACGCGCCCGACACGGATTTTCCGATTCAAAATTTGCCTTATTGCTTTTTCTATCAAAGAGACAATTTAAAACACGAGCGTCTGGGCTTTGCCGTCGGCGATAAAGTGCTGGATTTCGATTCCTGCTGGGAACAGGGCTTGTTCGGAAATAAGGAATCCGAAGCATATAAGTCGCTCGAAGATTTAACTTATGATTTTTCTTTAAATCGCGGCGTCGAAAATCTGCCTCCGAAAACCGTTTCCTTTATTCGTCATCGTCTAATCGAAGCTCTGGCGGAAAATGCGGCTGAACAAGACCGCAAAATCGTCGAGAAAAATTTGCTTTCGATACGGGAAGTCGAATTTCTCGTTCCTTTCCAAATCGGTGATTACACCGATTTTTACTGCTCGATCTTTCACGCCGCCAACGTCGGCGCGATGTTTCGCCCGGACAATCCGCTGCTGCCGAATTACAAATGGCTGCCCATCGGTTATCACGGGCGCGCGTCTTCGATTGTCATCTCGGGAACGGAAATCAAACGTCCGAAAGGTCAAAATCGGGCGGACGCCGAACAGCCGCCGGTTTTTATTCCGTGCAAAAATCTCGATTACGAGATGGAAGTCGGCTTTTTCGTCGGTCAGGGAAATGATTTGGGCGAGCCGGTTTCGATTCAGGATGCGGAAAAACACATTTTCGGTTTGTGTCTGGTCAACGATTGGTCGGCGCGCGACATACAGGCTTGGGAATACCAGCCTTTGGGTCCTTTTCTCGCCAAAAATTTTGCGACCAGCGTTTCACCGTTCGTCGTCACGCTGGAAGCGCTCGCGCCGTTTCGCACGCAAGCGTTTGAGCGACCGGAAGGCGACCCGCAGCCGCTCGATTATTTATACTCCGAGGCAAACGAAAAAAACGGCGGCTTTGACGTGCAGCTCGAAGTTTATATTCAAACGCGAAAAATGCGCGATGAATCGACCGAGCCGTTTCTGCTTTCGCGCTCGAATATGAAGGATTTGTATTGGACAATCGGGCAGATGCTGACGCATCACGCCTCAAACGGCTGCAATCTGCAAACCGGCGATTTGATGGCAACGGGAACGGTTTCCGGCAAATCAAAAGACGAGCGCGGCTGTCTGCTGGAACTCACCTGGCGCGGCAAGGAACCGATTGAACTGCCGAACGGCGAGCAGCGACGCTTCCTCGAAGACGGCGACGAGATAATTATGAAAGGCTTCTGCGAGCGCGA
>DASVRT010000043.1:0-6857 GCA_036388475.1 Pyrinomonadaceae bacterium
AAAACCGACATCGCCGTCTGGCGCGCGAATGCCGACCCGGCGCAGAACTTCTTTTTCGTCAGAAAATCGTCGGACGGCGCTTTGAGCGTTTTCGAGTGGGGACAGCAGGGCGATTATGCGGTAGCCCGTATCAATACGCACTAAATCAATTACGAATTACGAATGGTTGAGTAAACTCAAGCCTTTAAATAAACTCAGGCTTTTAAATAAACTCAACCAATTCGTGATTTCGTAATTCGTAATTCGTAAATTCGTAATTCGTAATTGAAAAGGGCGAGTCCGCTGATTGCCGGCTCGCCTTTTTTTGTTGCAGGACTGGGATTGGAAATTTAGAAGCGGAATTTTGCCCGGAATTGTCCGACGAGGGGTCCGCCGACGGTGCTCGTAATGTTGCCGAAATCAACCGTATCCTGCAAATCATTGTTGCTTTTCCTCGCCGGCTCTTTCCGGAAAAAATTCGTTCGAGTTAAAGCGTTTGTTTTGCAGGTAATAGTAAGCCGAACCGTTAAGTTTATTGCCGCCCGATTTGGTGACGAGCTGAAAATTTCCGCCGCCGCTTCTGCCGGTCGAAGCGTCGTAGAGCGACGTTTGCAGTTTGACTTCCTGCAAAGTTTCCGGCGCGGGCGAGATGTTGTCGTTCAGCGAGCCTTCGTTGCTGGTAATATTCGTCGCGTCGATACCGTTAAAAGTCAGACTGGTCGAAGTCGTGCGCGTCCCGTTGACCGACGGCGAAACATTTCCGTTACCGTTTACGCCGACCGGCGAAAGCTCCGAGCCGACGCCCGCTTCCGACGACAAAAGTCCGGTAAAACTGCGCGTCGAGGTCGGGGTTTTGGTTAATTGCTCGCCGGTAATCTGCCGCGATACGGCGGATGTTTCAAGCTGCACGAGCGGCTGGTCGCCGGTGACGGTCACGACCGCGCCCGTCGAGCCGACTTCCAGCGAAACTTCAAGCGTGCGCGGAACGGAAGCTTCGACGCCGACATTTTCGCGCAAGCCTTTTTTGAATCCTTCCTTTTCGCACGTCACGCTGTAATTGCCGACGGGCAAAACCTGAATGGTCCAGCGTCCTTCCTCGTCGGTCGTCGCCGCGCGCGTTAAATTGGCGGCTGAATTTTTAACCGTCACGGTTGCGCCCTGCACCACCGCCTCGTTCGGGTCTTTGACCGTTCCGCTCAAGCTTCCGGTCGCCTGCGCGAAAGCTGTCTGGGTTAATAAAAGCGAAAAACTTATAGCTAAAACAAAAAATCTTAAAATAGAAATGGGTTGCATCGGTTTCTCCTGGATGAATTTAAAAAAGCAACTCGCGGCTTGATAGACCTCGCGCCTAAAAAACCGCTTGCCGGCTTCCTTTTCTCGAAGTGTTTTTTGAAAATGTAAATAGAATGCCGCAAGCGTTAGAATATGACCGGCAAATTACAGGCGGATGAACGGCGTGTTAAAAAAATGTTAATTATTAAAAAGTTGACTGGAAGCTGCCTGAGTTAACTGAAAATCGACTGGGTAGCAGGAAGTCGCGGAAGTTATGAAATGTTACCGAAAAGTTGCGGAATACCGGACAAACAAAGCTATCTTTAACTTTCAGTCAACTCTCTCAACTTTCAGTCAGCTATCTTAAGTAAATCGGATTGGAGATAATCCAGGGCATTTGGTTGAAACCGATTGAGTCCAGATAAGCTTCGACGCGATACGCGCCTTTTTCGCGCGCTTCAAAATTAATTTCGGTTGCGGTTTGTTCGTAAACTTTCTCGCCGTTGCGGAAGATAACGAAACGCGCGGGCGCGGGCGCGGCGGCTTTTAAGTTGACTTTATCGCCGAGCGCGATTTCGTCGCCCATAATTTTATCGCCCGCCGTGAAAGCGAAGCCTTTTGTTTCGCCGAGCGTGTCGAAGCCGACGAACGAATGACCGTTTTTTAAAGCCTGCAAAAGGTTTTCCCGCGTCAGCGGTTTATCTTTTTCGAGCAGAACGTGATTTCTGGCGAGACGGAAAATCGTCGCGTAATCATCGAATTTCAGATTAATTATTTTATTGCCCGCGTCGTCGCCGAAGATGTGAAAGCCGATGTTCGAGTGCGCGTCCGTGCCGGCGAAAAGCGTTAATTTTTTGGTCCGGGTTAATTCGTCGTAGCGGCGCAGATTTTCGTCCGGGCGCGTGAAATATTTCGTCAGCAGCAGTTCGGGATAACTGTAATAAGACCAGAGCGCGTCTTCGGCAAACAGCGCGGGATTCATCCGCTTGGCGTTCGTATGCAGGCTGAAAACCTCGATGCCGTCAAAGTCGGCGTCCCAGGATTTTAATTTTTCGGGGTAGGTGACGAAAACGAGCTTGTTTTGCGCTTTGTATTTTTCGATAAACGGCGGCGTTTCGAGCTTCGCGTCCGGAAAGCTTTCCTGATGTCCCGGAATCAATAAAAATCTGTCGCCCGTCGCCGTGTTGACTTCCTGCCCGTTGACAAACAAAGTGCCGTTGTAAATGCCCTTTAAAGTTAAAGCCGAAGTGTCGAAAAGCCCGGCGGCGTGCTCGGTCATCAAGACATAATCAAGCTGGTTTGACTGCGCCGCTTGAACGAGCTCGTCAAAAGTTCCGGTGCTGTGCCCGCCGACGTTCGTATGCGCGTGAATAATGCCTTTGTAATCATTGTATTGCGGATTTTCCGCTTGATTTCTGCCGGTTTGCAGCGCCTCGATTTTTCCTGCCAGCTGCCCGATTTTGTAACGCCGGTAGCAAAACGGAATCTGCGCCGTCAAAATTACGGCGAGCAAAATGAGCAGAATTTTTTTCCAGCGCTTCATATTTTATAAGTTGACTGGAAGTCGGCTAAGTTTATCAAGTTCACCAAATTCACAACAACCCGGTCAACTCAATCCCAAAAATCAACCGAAATAACCTTTTCCGCAATCTGTTTGCCGAGCGCGGCGACTTCCTGATGAGCCGGGTGGACGGTGTAAACGTCCAGCGCGGCGCGGTCCGGATAAGTTGCGACTAAACCCGTATCGAACGAGCGTTCGAGATGCAGAATGTCCGCGCCGACCTTGAAACTCAAAATATCGGGAATCACGTCCGGCAGATTTTTCAGCTTCGCGCGATGCGCGGCGCGCTCCGTTTCGGTAATTTCGGGCTTATACTTCCAGCAAACAATATGTATCAGCATAAATTAATTTTCGGATTCGCACCATTTTCGCGTAACTTCGTGGCGATAGGCAAACATTTTTTCCAGTCTGGACAAAACTAAAACCGGCGCGAGCGATTTTCCGAAAATCGAACCGGGCGGCTCAAATTCGATTTCGTCTTTTAAAACCGCGCCTTCTACGTGCGGCAAAACAATATGCCGGTGTCGCCAGCTCTTGAACGGTCCCGAAATCTGCGTGTCCTCAAACATTCGCGGCGGCTCGTAGCCGGTATGCTCGGCAACCCATTTGACTTTAAAAAATCCGAACAGCTTCGATTCTATTATCGTCCGCGCGCCGATTTTGGAAATATCGGCTTTTTGCAAAACTCTGACGCTTTCCCACGGCGGAATCAGGCGCTCAAAGGCGTCGGGCAACTGATGAAAGGCAAAAACTTTTTCGGGCGCGGCTTTGATGATTGATTCTTTGACGAATTTCATTTTAAAAAAAGTTTCCCGCAAAGGCGCGGCTAATGCAAAACGCAAAACGCAAAGTGCAAAGTGCAAAATGAGAGAACAAATTTAATTTTGCATTGGCTGCGTCTTTATTTTCTCATTCAGCAAATCCCAAACTTTCCGAATATGTCTTTCTTCGACGCGGATGCTTCCGACCGAAAGCCGCAGCGTGAATTTGCCGTTCAATTTCGTGTGCGAAAGATAAGCCGCGCCCGAAGCATTGATGTCGTTCATTATGTTTTCATTCAGCGCGTCGAGTTCTTCTTCGGCAGTGCCTTCGGGCGCGGCGCGAAAGCAAACCAGCGCGAACGGCACGGGCGCGAGCAGTTCAAAATCGCAGCTTTCGTCAACCCACGAGGCGAAAGCCCGCGCGAGTCGGCAATGCTCTCTTAATCTTTCAATCAAGCCTTGCCGACCGAAATAGCGCATCACGAACCACAGTTTCAGCGAGCGAAAACGCCGCCCGAGCTGGATGCCGTAATCCATCTGATTCGTCACGGTTTCCGTCACTTTCAGATATTCGGCGACGAGCGAAAAAGTTTTTTTGAGCAAATCCAAATCCCGGACATACAAAACCGACAAATCAAACGGCGTGAAAAGCCATTTGTGCGGATTCGTGACGATTGAATCGGCGCGCTCGCAGCCTTTGAAATACGCCTGGAATTCGGGAACAATCGCCGTCGAACCGGCATAAGCCGTATCGACGTGCAGCCAGAGATTGGATTTTTCGCAAATGTCGGCGATTTTTTCGACATCATCGACGCTCGAACTCGAAGTCGTGCCGATGGTGGCGACGACGCAGAACGGCAGAAAACCGTTTCGCCGGTCTTCTGCGACGGCTTCCGCCAGTTTTTCGGGCAGCATTTCAAAGCGCTGGTTGGTCGGAATTTTTCGCAGCGATTTTTGTCCGAGTCCGAGCAGGATGACGGCTTTGTCAATCGAAGAATGAACGTGTTCCGAGCAGTAAACGCGCAAAAGCGGCAAATCGTCGCGCCCGCTCATTCCGTCTTCGCGGATGCGTAAGTTTAGTTTTTCGCGTGCGACGGCGACGGCGTGCAGCGTCGAAACCGAAGCCGTGTCGTAAATAATTCCTTTAAATTCGGCGGGCAGATTCATCATTTGCCGGAGCCAATCCAGGACGACTTCTTCCAGTTCGGTCGAAGCGGGCGACGTGCGCCAGAGCATCGCCTTCATATCGAAAGCGGCGGCGAGCATCTCGCCGAAAACGCCGACCGAGCTGGTCGAAGTCGAAAAAAGCCCGTGAAAATTCGGGTGATTCCAGTGCGTCACGGCGGGCAGAATCAGTTTTTCAACGTCTTTTAAAACTTCCGCGAAATCTTCGCCGCGCTCGGGCGCTTGAGTAGGCAGAGCGTTTTTCAAATCGTTCGGCTGATTCTGCGATAAAACCGGAAAATCTTCGAGGCGCTCGAAATAATCGGCAATCCAATCGACGATTTCGTGACCGAAACGGCGAAAATCTTCCTTCGGCATATCGCCTAAATTCTTTTGTTCGCTCATAATTTTTTTAATAACAATTTACCACATAAAAATAAGTAAAAAGTAAAAAGTAAAAGGCAAAATAAGAGGAGTTTTTACTTTTTACTTTTTACTTTTTACTTTTTACTTAAATTTCCGCGTCGCTGTGGTAAAAATATAAGCGAATTTTAGCCGATAGACACTCGACAGGCTATCCGAATCAGGTATAATTTCTTTCGGTGCAATTTTTCAAAATCAAAACCGCGCGGCTTAAACTTTGCACAAGTAATCTGCGTATTAAACCCCAAGCCGCCGGAGACCGATATAAAATTTAGTAAAATAGTCTTATCCGAGAGGTAGGTAAGTAAATATGAAAAGAATTTTTTTGAGTTTGTTAGTGCTCGCTTCCGTTTTGATGTCTTTTACGGCTTGCGTCGATAAAAGCGGCAGTGGCGGAACGACGACCGGCGGGGGCGACACAATCAGAATCGGCGTTTACGGCGATACGACCGGCGCGACTTCGAGCTTCGGTCAATCGACGAAAAACGGCATCCAGCTGGCTTTTGAAGAAATCAACGCCGCCGGCGGCGTCAACGGCAAGAAGCTGGAGATGGTTTTCGAAGACGACCAGGGAACGCCGGAAAAGGCGAAAACGGTTATCTCGAAACTGATTAACCAGGATAAAGTAGTCGCCGTTTTAGGCGAGGTCGCGTCGTCGAACAGCTTAGCCGCCGCGCCGGTCGCGCAGGAAGCGAAAATCCCGATGATTACGCCTTCGTCCACCAATCCGAAAGTCACCGAAATCGGCGATTACATTTCGCGCGTCTGCTTTATCGACCCGTTTCAGGGCGCGGTGATGGCAAAATTTGCGTCAAACACTTTGGGCGCGAAAACCGCCGCCATCCTGGGCGATAACAGCTCGGATTACAGCAAAGGCTTGACGCAGTTTTTCGAACAGGAATTTACCAAGCTCGGCGGAAGAATTATCACCAAGCAGACTTACGCGCAGCGAGACCAGGATTTTAAAGCGCAGCTGACGCAGATGCGCGACCAGAAGCCGGACGTAATTTATATTCCGGGTTATTACAGCGAAGTCGGCATTATCGCCAAGCAGGCGCGCGAGCTCGGTATGAATCAGCCGCTGCTCGGCGGCGACGGCTGGGATTCGCCGGAACTCTGGAAATTGGGCGGCGCGGCTTTGAGCCCGGCATACATTTCCAATCACTATTCGGCGGACAATCCGGCGCCGGAAATTCAAAATTTCGTGAAAACCTATCAGGCGAAATTCAGCGTCGCGCCCGACAGCCTCGCGGCTCTCGCTTATGATTCGGCAAAAGTTCTGGCGGACGCCATCAAGCGCGCGGGCGGAACCGACAGCGCGAAATTAAGAGACGCCATCAATTCGACAAAAGATTTTAAGGGCGTCACAGGCACCATCACGCTCGATTCAAGCCGCAACGCCGTCAAATCGGCGGTCGTTTTGTCGCTCGACCCGGCAGGCAGCAAATTCGCTTTCAGAGAAACGATTTATCCCGAAGGCATGACGCCGCCGACCACGACCACCGCGAATACGAATACGAATACGAACACTAACGCGAACGCGATGACGGCTAATACAAATACGACGAATTCAAACTCGAATATGAATTCGACGGCAAATACAAACACGGCGAATTCAAACGCCAACACCAACACGACCAAATAAATTGAGAGCGGAGAGTCGAGAGTCAGGAGCCGGATTCCGGCTCCTGACTCTC
>DASVRT010000044.1:0-32438 GCA_036388475.1 Pyrinomonadaceae bacterium
TACACGGCTTCTTCGACTTCGCTGACTGCGCGTTTGCCGACCTGGGCGGTCGCGGGCGGCTTGGAAGAAGGCAAAAAACGTCTGGCTGACGCGGCGACGCGCGAAAAAATCGTTAAGGAAATGAAGGAAGACCTCAAGAAAAAAGATTTCAAGGATTACAGTTTCGCTTACGTCGCTTCTTACGCCCCGAATCCCGAATTTAACGGCAAAAATATCGCGGAAATTACAAAAATGGCGAAAGGCAAAAAAAAGCTCGACGCGCAGATTGAGCAGATTTTCGAGATGTATGAAAAAGGCGGCGCTTCGATGGTTTACCGCGTGATGAGCGAGGAAGACGTAAAAAACATTTTGCGCGAGCCGTTTACGATGATTGCTTCGGACAGCAGCGTCCGGAATTTCGGCGCGGGCGTCCCGCACCCGCGCGGCTACGGCAACAACGCGCGCGTTTTGAGCGAATACGTCCGCGCTTTGAAAATAATTTCGCTGGAAGACGCGATTCGCAAAATGACTTCGCTTCCGGCGCAGACTTTCGGACTGCGCGACCGCGGGCAAATCCGCGAAGGAATGGCGGCGGATTTGGTGATTTTTGACGAAAACAAAATCGCCGATAAAGCGACGTTTGAAAATCCGCATCAATACGCCGAAGGTTTCCAAGCCGTCATCGTCAACGGCGAAATCGTTTTCGACGGGCAGAAAATGACCGGCAAAATGTCCGGCGCGCCGCTTTACGGCAATGGTTTTCAGCGATAAAATCTTTTTGTTTCCGACAGATTTTATTTCGGAGAAAATTTAAAATCCGATGTTCAGAAAATGCGCTTTGACGGCAGTATTTTTAATCGCTCTCGGTTTGCTCGTTTCCGCAAATCAGGTCGGGGCGCAAACGCGTGCGCGCGTGCGCTTTGCGCGCGGCGCTTCGTCCGCGACGTTGAGAGGTCGCATCAACGGTTATAAATACGTCGATTACATCGTCGGCGCTCGCGCCGGTCAGATCTTAAAGCTCGAACTCCGGACGACCGGAAGCGCCGAAATCGTCGTCTTCACGCCGTCGGACGAAAATATCGACGGCGCAAACGGACTCCAATACACGGGCGAAATCGAATACACGGGCGACTATAAAATCCGCATTTTACAGCCGCGCGCCTTTGCCCGCCGCAACAACGCTTCCAATTACACACTCCGCATCAGCATCGAATGAAATTCTGAAACCGCGCTCGGCAAGATAAATACGGGGAAGCGGAAACAACGTATTTCCTGTTTCCCGGCTCGCTTTTTTTTTCAAATCTTAACTTTTTATCATTACGCTTTTCCGGGTGTTAAAATTTCGGAATTGATTGACCAATATTTTTTGAGGGAGATTTTCTAAATGGAATGGCTATCTGACCCGCAGCTTTGGATTGCTTTTGCGACCTTAACGGTTCTGGAACTCGTTCTCGGCATCGACAACGTCATTTTTATATCGATTCTTTCCGGCAAGCTGCCGCCCGAACAGCAGTCGAAGGCGCGATATGTCGGCTTGGCTCTCGCCTTGATAATGCGCGTCATACTGCTGTTTTCGCTTTCCTGGGTGATCGGATTGACAGCGCCTCTGTTTTCTATTTTCGGACGCGATATTTCAGGCAAGGATTTAGTTTTACTTGTCGGCGGATTGTTTTTAATTGCAAAATCCACGCACGAGATTCACGGTTCGCTGGAAGGCGAAGAAGGTCACGGCTCCAAAAAATCATACGCCTCGTTTAGCGGCGTCATCGTTCAGATCGTGCTGCTTGATATCGTGTTCTCGCTCGATTCGGTTATTACGGCGGTCGGAATGGTCAGCACGGAATTTGGAGATAAGGGCATTTGGATTATGATTGGGGCGGTCGTTATCTCGATTGCCGCGATGATGCTTTTTGCGGGACCAATCGGCGCGTTCGTCCAGCGCCACCCGACCGTAAAAATGCTCGCGCTCTCTTTTTTGCTTTTAATCGGCGTGATGCTTGTCGCCGAAGGATTTCACCAGAAAATCCCGAAAGGCTACATTTATTTTGCGATGGCGTTTTCGGTTATCGTCGAGGTTTTGAATATGCGCCTGCGGAAAAAAGTCGATCCGGTTCATCTGCACAACGCTTACGCCGATGAAGATGAAGCCAAAGCGATTGCGTCAAGTTAGCTTTTTCTAAGCAAAGGGCGGAAACGCGGATGCCAATGAGCGTTTCCGCCTTTAAAACTTTACTATCGCCAATCTTTTCGATTAGTTGTAATTTTTCAATTTTTTGTTGATTGAATCGAAAAACAGGCTTAAAGTATTTCTGCTTACACCGTATTATTATGAAAAAGCTGATGGTAATCGCATTTTGTTTTGTTATTTGCGCTTTGAGCGTTTTCGCGCAGAAGGCGAAAGTCAACGACGACCCGAAGAAAGCGAAGTTTGTCACGTCGGATATTGATAATTTCTGGCGCGCGTTTGATTCGGCGGCGAAGGAAACCGACCGCGAACGGAAAATCGCCATTTATCAGGCGGAATATCTCGACAAAGGCAGCGCCGGTTTGAAGGATTTTGTGCGTCTGCGAATCAAGAGCGCGAAGGATTTGACCGAGACCGTCGAGAGCCTGCCGCGATTTTACGCTTCCGTCAGGGCGAGCACTCTGCGCGTTAAGGAAATGGAAAAGCAGATGCGGAAAGCCTTCGTGAAATTTAAGAAGATTTACCCGGAAGCCGTTTTCCCGGACGTTTATTTTGTCATCGGCGTCACGAACACGGGCGGGACGGCTTCGGACAATGGTCTGCTCGTCGGAACGGAATTATACGGTTTGTCCGGACAGACGCCGCGCGACGAATTTCTTGAAGCTTTTCGCAAACGCGCGCCGAAGGATTTGGACGAAAAGCAATTACGCGAGCGAACCGAGAGGCTTTTAAATATAATGCTCAAGCCGATTGAAAACGTAACGCCGCTGGTGGCGCACGAATCCTGCCACTTTAACCAGAAATATTCGTCGCTCGATACGCTGCTGGCAAAATCCGTACAGGAAGGCGCGTGCGATTTTATCGCCGAAAAAACGGCGGGCGAGACGTTGAACGTGCAGCAGAAAATCTACGGCGACAGTCACGAAGCCGAATTGTGGAAGGATTTCGAAGCGCAGATGTCCGGCACGGACTATAAAAACTGGATGTATAACGGCATCACCTCCGGTGACCGCCCGCCGGATTTGGGCTATTACATGGGCTACAAAATCAGTCACGCCTATTACAAAAACGCGAAAGATAAACGACGGGCGGTCAAAGATATTCTGGAAACCAAAGACTTCCGCGCTTTTCTGGAAAAAAGCCGTTACCGCGAAAAGTTTGCGAAATAAAGAATTTTTCAACGCCGCGCGCACGGAGAAAGAAAATTAGCCCGCGAAAGAACCCGAAGGAACGCGATGCGGTTAAGCGCTGATTGGAAAAACAAAGAGAGAATATATGAAAAACGTCTCCGGTCTTTTGCTGGCTGCCGTATTTGCCCTGTTGAGTCTTTTTCACGTTTACTGGGCGGCGGGCGGGCGTTTCGGAAGCGGGTCGGGCGTTCCGACCGTTAACGGCGCGCGCGTCTTTAACCCTTCAACTGCCGGAACTCTGGCGGTGGCGGCGGCATTGTTCTGTGCGATGCTGGTCATACTCGGGCAGATTAATCTTTTAGGCGAGGTCGTCCCGAAATGGATTTTTCGCTGGGCGACTTTATTTATCGGCATTTTGTTTTTTCTCAGAGCAATCGGAGAATTCCGATTGGTGGGATTTTTCAAGCAGATTCACGACACACCGTTTGCTTTCTGGGATACCCGGCTGTTTTCTCCGCTGTGTCTTTTAATCGCCGTGACGGCTTTTATGCTCGCTTATAAAAATCCCGCCTGACTCAATATTGTGACAACAAAACCGCCGGACGGAAAATTAATCAGCCGAAATAAATGTCGAAACAAACTCTTGTAGAAACCGTCAGAAAACTCGACGAAGCGTTTAATCGTCGTGATATTGAAGCCGTGATGGATTTTTATGAAGAAGATTCGGTCGCCGTTTTAGAACCGGATAGATTGGTGCGGAAAAGCGGAAATTCGCGCGGCGTTTGAATGGATTTTCAAACCTGAAGGCAAAGCGCGGCAGATAAAAACAAATGTTATCGAAGCCGGCGACCTTGCTCTTTTCACTTCGAGATGGACTTTTTCCGGCAAAACTCCCGACGACGCGGCTTTGCTGCGCTTCCCGAACTGCAAAAAAGATTTTCTTCCGTCACGGCAAGCCTTATTCTCGGCATTTTGTGGGCATTCCGGCATTTGCCGAACTTCTTCCCAAAATAATATTGAAGGCTGTTTGCGCGGGACGGGTCAATTCAAGCGTTAAACAAAATAATTTTCACTTCCCATTTCAAATTCCATCCGTCTATTTCCGTTCGGATGCCAGAAGGCAAGCTTATAAGCGTGCAGACACAAACGCGGAAATTCGCGGCGGCTGTGCCATTCGTCCCCGATAATCGGGTGTCCGATGTGAGCGCAATGGATTCTTAATTGATTCGTTCTGCCCGTCACGGGTTCGAGTTCCAGTAAAGTCGAATCGGGAAATCTTTCTTTGACCCGGAAGCGCGTTTCGGCGTGTTTGCCGTCCGTCTTGACGTTCCACAATCTGATTTCTTCAATGCGTCCGATCGGCGCGAGGATTGTTCCCGAATCTTCTTTTACAACGCCTTCAACCAGAGCGAAATATTTTTTCTCGACTAGTTTGCGCCTGAAATGGTCGGCTAAAATCCGGTGCGCGCGCGGCGTTTTGGCGACGACCAGCAAGCCGGAAGTCTGGCGGTCGAGACGATGAATCAAGCCCGGACGCACGAACGGTCGAGAGTCGAGAGTCGGAAGTCGAGAGTCAAATTCTTCTTTCTCTCGATTCTCGACTCCCGACTCTCGACTCGCATTTAAATAATAAGCAAGAGCATTAAGCAGCGTTCCGGTTTTCTGCGCAAACGTCGGATGCATCAGCATTCCCGCCGCTTTGTTGACGACGATTATTTCCGCGTCTTCGAAAACGATTTTCAGCGGAAGCTGTTCGGGCTTCATCGCCCGCTCGACGCGCCAGTCCATTTCGATTTCGATAAAATCATTCGCTCGCAGTTTGTAGCCGCGATTTTCGAACGTGCCGTTGACCAGGCATTTTTCGGTTTTTATCAAATCGCGCAGGTACATTTTGCTGACGCCCCTGATTTTGTCGAAGAGAAATTCGTCGAGACGAAGCCTGCGCGAAGCTTCGTCAACCTGAAAATGAAGCGTTTTATTCATCAGGTAAATTTTAGCGGGTTTATTCGGGAAATGAAATTCGGCGAGTTTGAGAATTAATTCGACTTTGAGCGAAAGTTATCGCCTCCTTCAAGAGTTGTATTTTGCGATTTGCCGAAAAGCGATAACTTTCGCTCAAAGCCATTCCGGAAGTTGAGCAATCAATAAATCCTTTTCTTCTTATTGCAAAAGCAATGCCGGAAGCGAATATTTGCTTTTTAGCCAGTAAACATCGAGGTTTTATTATTTTGACGGTTTTTCGGTCATTTCGAAGTTTCTTACAAATTTGTCGCTTTAAATTCGGAACGGAAGGATTTCACGATTGTCTTATAAAAGGAACACTTTATTTTATCGCCGCTTTCATAATTATTACAATTTTGTAATGTAATTTTATTTGTAATACAATTTTGTAGGTGATGAATCCGGACTTCTTTAAAAATAATCTTATAACATTAGCTAAAATCGGGCAAAGACTGGCTGATTCCGCCGGACTGCGCGACAGTCTCGGCAAAACTCTGGCGACGATTCACGAATCCGCTCTCTTCGTCCGAAGCTTTACGGCTTTGTATGAGCCGCAAACCGAAAAGCTTTCTCTTTACGCCGCGGAAGGTTTCAATGTCAACGAATACCGGCGTCTGGAAAATCGTTTGAATAAAAGTTTTCTGAACGGCGAGCTAAACGGCGAAAATCGTATTTTGGTCGAGAAAGCTTCGCGCGAAATTTCTTTCGATTTTATTTCTCCGCGCGCGGATGAAACGAGTTTTCTGGGCGTTCCGATAATTCTCGGAAAAAGAAAAGCCGGTTTTCTCGGCGTTGAAGTCGTTTACGACCGAAAGAATGATTTTGAATCTTTACAGAACTTTCTCGCCGTCGTCGCCGCGATGATTTCGCAGGCTTTAAAATCGCAGACC
The DNA here is from genome assembly GCA_036388475.1 of Pyrinomonadaceae bacterium. Lineage (GTDB taxonomy): Bacteria > Acidobacteriota > Blastocatellia > Pyrinomonadales > Pyrinomonadaceae > JALZHR01. The sequence goes on from DASVRT010000044.1 coordinate 6,186, forward strand.
GAAATCGCGACGGAAAAGGAAAAGCTTTTCGAGGAAACGTCGCATTTGCAGCAGGAATTGCGCGAGAAATACGATTTCAATAATCTGATAGGCAATTCCGGTCCGATGCGGCAGATTTACGCGCAGGTTTCGCAGGTGGCGCGCTCGAATGCGACCGTCCTGCTGCGCGGCGAAAGCGGAACGGGCAAGGAAATGATTGCCAACGCGATTCATTACAACAGCCTGCGCGCGAAAAAACCGATTATCAAAATCAATTGCGCGGCGCTGCCCGAAACCCTGATTGAAGCCGAGCTTTTCGGCTACGAAAAAGGCGCGTTTACCGGCGCGAACCAGCGAAAAAAGGGACGTTTCGAACTGGCGGACGGCGGCACGCTTTTTCTCGACGAAATCGGCGATTTGCCGCTGCAAACGCAGGTCAAGCTTCTGCGCGTTTTGCAGGAGCGCGAATTCGAGCGTTTGGGCGGAACGGAAACCTTAAAGGTCAACGTGCGGCTTATCACGGCGACCAACAAAAATCTCGAAGCCGAAATCGCCGGCGGAAATTTTCGCGAAGATTTGTTTTATCGGCTGAACGTTTTCACGATTTTTTTGCCGCCGCTGCGCGAGCGAAAATCCGATATTCTGCTGCTTTCCGAGCACTTTTTAGAAAAATACGAAAAAATTCACGGCAAAATTGTTAAGCGAATTTCGACGCCCGCGATTGATATGCTGACGGCGTATCATTATCCGGGCAACGTCCGCGAGCTGGAAAACGCCATCGAGCGCGCCGTCGTCGCCTGCGACGGAAACGTGATTCACGGTCATCATCTGCCGCCGACTTTGCAAACCGCCGAAGTTTCCGACACGGTGACGAAAGCGACTCTGGAATCCGCCGTCAACGCGTTCGAGCGCGATTTGATTCAGGACACGCTGAAAACCACCAACGGAAACTGCGCGAAAGCGGCGAATATGCTGAACACGACCGAGCGCATTATCAATTATAAAATCAAAAAATACGGCATCAAGCCGAAGCGTTTCCGCGCCTGAATTTATTAGAGTAAAACAAGCTGCCGGTTATGAAATTTTATCCGTTAGCTGCAATTTCAGCCGTTAGAGACGTTTTTCACGTGTTAGAGACGTTTTTCATTTGAAATTTGTATCTTTAAAGTTGAATTTCCTTTAACCCGCACTTTCAATAAAGTAGTTTCAGTTTTGTTATCCGCCATTTTTAAAGCAAAATAATCGAAACGTTTTTTCCGTCGATGACTCAATTTGAAGACATCAAAATTTTTCTCAAGGATTTGCCGGACGCCGAAAGCGCCGGGCGTTTTTTTCGCCAGCTTTCCGAACAGAAGCCTTCCGAGGCGAGCAGGATTTTAAAAAATAAAGGTTTGCTGTCGGATGTTTTGACTTTGGCATCTTTTTCGCCGCTGCTGGCGACGACGATTTTGCAGAATCCGCAGTATATTTCGTGGCTCGCGCGGCGGCGTTCGGAAGCGAAAATCCGCGATAAAGAAGAATTGCTCGAATCGCTGGCGCGTTTTTCGCTGACCAATTCGCAATCCGAGCCGCCGGTTTTGCTCGCCCGTTTTCGCCGCCGCGAATTGATGCGGATTTACCTGCGCGACATTCGCCGGCTGGGAACGATTGCCGAAATTACCGAAGAAATCTCGCATCTGGCGGACGCGACGCTCGAATACGCGCTGCGTCTGGCGCGCCAGGAAATGGATAATCGTTACGGCATTCCGCTGGAATCGGACGAAAAAGGAAAAGCCAAACAAGCGCGGTTTTCCGTCGTCGCGCTCGGCAAGCTCGGCTCCGGTGAGCTTAATTATTCGTCGGATATTGATTTGCTTTTTCTTTATTCGTCCGAAGGCTCGACTTCGGGACAAGGCTCGCGCGGCGCGGTCACGAACCGCGAGTATTTCGTGAAATTATCGGAATTTATCGTCAAGCTCGTCGGCGGGCAATCTGCCGGCGAAGGCGCGGCGTATCGCGTCGATTTGCGGCTGCGCCCGCACGGGCGCGTCGGCGCGCTGGCGATTTCCGTGCCGGACGCGGTTAATTATTACCGGACGGCGGCGCAAGCCTGGGAGCGGCAGACGATGATTCGCTCGCGCTCGGCGGCGGGCGACGCGGAAATCTTCAAAAGTTTTTTTGCGAGCATCGAAACCAGCGTTTTTTCAAAAGACGAAACGGTCGAAAACGCTCTGAGAAATGTTCGCCTTTCAAAAGAAAAAATCAATCTCGAAAAACTTTCCGGCAGAGGCTTTAACGTCAAGCTCGGCAAAGGCGGCATCCGCGAAATCGAATTTATCGCGCAGGCTTTGCAGCTTGCCTACGGCGGGCGCGACGAATGGCTGCGAGCGCCGCACACGCTGATTAGCCTTTCGCGGCTCGCAGACCGTAAACTGTTGTCGGAAACGGATTTGACCGAGCTTGCCGACGCATACGACTTTCTGCGCCGGCTTGAACATCGCCTGCAAATGGAACACGGTCTGCAAACGCATCTCGTGCCCGAAGACGCGGAAAAACGCCGTGTAATCGCCAAAAAAATGAATTGCCCGTCGCTGGAAAGCTTCAATGCGGAATTGAACAAACACGCGGAAAACGTCAACCGGATTTTCGCGCGTGTGTTCAAAGAAATCGGTGACGCCGAAAATATCGTAGAAGCAGGCTTTGTGCCTGCGCGAAGCGACCGCACGGGCGTTAATCATCACAAAGAAAATTCAGGTTTGATTTTCAATGAAAACCTTCGCGCTATGCGCTCAATCGGGCAGGCACAAAACCTGCCACTACAAATCATCTCCGCGTTGGAAAAATCCGATTCGCCGTTTGATTTAACCGGCGAAAAACTCGCGGCTTTAAAAAAATTCTGCCGGATTTCGCCGTATTTTACCGAGATGATTGCGGCAAATCCGAAGTTAATCGAATCTTTGCCGCTCGAAACGCAAAATTTCGAAGCGGTTAATTATGCCGAAAATCTTGGCGCGGCGGTTTCGCGACAGGCAAATTTTCACGACGAGCTTGCCGCTTTGCGAATCGAATGGACAAAGAATTTTCTGCGTATCGCCGCTTTCGACGCGTTTGAAAAAATCAATTTAGCGGCAGCTAAACGCCTGCAAACCGAGCTTGCCGAAGCCAGTCTGAGCGTCGCTTTCGAAATTACCGGACGCGAAATTCGCCGCCGTTTCGATTTTTCCGGCGGGCTTAGATTTGCCGTTCTCGCGCTCGGAAAACTCGGCGGGCGCGGTATGGATTACGGCTCGGATTTGGATTTGGTCTTGATTTACGACGATAAAAGTTCTGAGCCGGATTCAATCAACTCCGCAGCTCACCGGCTCCCCGACGCCCCTTCTCTCTTCTACGCGCGGGCGGCGGAGATTTTCGTGACGACGCTTTCGAGTTTTATGCGCGAAGGTCATCTCTACCGTGTCGATTTGCGCCTGCGTCCGGACGGCAAAAACGGCGTCACGGTTTTGGGTAAAAATGCGTTTTTCAGTTATCTGGAAACGCGCGCGGCAATCTGGGAATGGCTCGCTTATGTAAAGCTGCGCGCGGTCGGCGGCAAGATGGATTTGGCTTTGGAAATCGAAAATCGAGCTCGCCGGATTATTCATCAAAGCGCGCTGAAAGCCGACCGAGACGATTTGAAAATCGAAACGGCGCACGTTCGCGAAAGACTGGAAAAAGAAAAAGCGCGCCGCGCCAAAGACTTTAATATTAAATTCGGCGCGGGCGGAATGCTCGACGTTTATTTTGCGATGCGCTTTCTGCAACTGCGCGACAATGTTCCCGACGATGCCGAAAATCGCTCGACGCGCGCGATGCTCCGCAAGCTTTACGAAAACGGCTCGCTTGCCGAAAATGATTTTCACGCTTTCGACGACGGTTACGATTTTTTAAGCTGTCTCGACCACAATCTGCGCTTGACGGTCGGGCGCACGAATCGCCTGCCGCTGGCAAATACGGCGGCGATGCAGACCATCGTCGAAAGAATGAACCTCAGTTCGACAAATGATTTGCTGGAAAAATTGACTTTTCATCGCCTCGAAATCCGCAGCGCTTTTGAAAACCTTCTCAAATGAAATGTGACGATTCAGAAAGTGTCACAACCGCGCCGAATTGCGACGTTTTTTCGAATAAGATCTCAATCTGAGGGATTATGAAAAAAATAGCATTGTTTTTAATCGTCGTGTTTTTATCTAATTTTTTGTCGAGCGTCAAAGCGCAGAGCAAAGCCGCCGATGTATCTTTTAACGAAGTCGAGCTGCTGGTGCAAAACGGCAATAACACCGACGAAAAATCGGTGCAAATGCGGCTCGACGAAAATTCGCTGACCATCGCTTCCAAAAACGGCGCAATCACGAAAACCTTCCTGTATTCGGACATCAAAAGCGCCGAATATTCGTATTCGAAAAATCCGCGCTGGAAAACCGGGCTCGGCTTGGGCGCGGCTTCGATTGTCTTTCCGCCGCTCCTGCTCATCGCGCTTCCGGTCGCCTTTACCAAACATCGACGCCACTGGCTGACCATTCGCACGGACGACGATTACGCAGTTTTAAAATTGAGCAAAAGCACCCGAAAAATGCTGATTCCGGCGTTTGAAACCAAATCGGGCGTGCGCATCTCAGGCGTCGGCGAAGAAAAATAAAGTTTTATGAAAAGTATCTCAGCAGTATTGTTTTTATTGATTTTTGCCTCGGCGGTTTTCGCCCAGACCGAGACTCTGACGAACACGGAAATCGTCGAAATGACGCGCGCCGGATTGGGCAGACAGATTATTTTGCAAAAAATATCCAGCGCCGACGGAAACTTCGATATTTCGGCGAAAGCTTTAATCGAATTAAAAAAAGCCGGCGTTGACGACGAAGTGATTCAGGGCTTGATAGAAAAAAATCGCGCCACTCCGGTTAACGGCGCAGGCGGGCAAACGCAAACTTTTTCGGAAAGCCAGCCTTCGCCGACCGTCGAAAACAAAGCTTTAGTTGAAAATAAAGCCGTCACGCCCGCCGCAACGCTTCTTTCGGCAAAAACGATTGCGCTGGTCAAATCTTCGCTGCAACCGTCGCGGCAGGCTTTGGAAAAGGAATTGATGAAGCGCGCGGACTGGAAAAAGCTGAATTTGACGCTCGTGCGCTACAAGGAATCAGCCGATTTATACGTCGAAATCGGTTATGTTTCGCTGTCGTGGATAACGCATAGATACGTTTTTCGCGTTTACGACCGCCGCAGCGGCGCGGTTATCGCGGCGGGCGAGACGACTTCCTGGGGAAGCCTGGCGAGCAATCTGGCGCGGGAAATTTCCAAAAAGCTCAGTTCTATCTAAATGGAAAAATAAAAGACTACAATCGAAGCGATTGTAGTCTTCCGTCAAAGCAATTCTATATCCTAATCAAAGTATATATTTAGTCTTTAGCCATTTGACCGTCATTCTGCATCTTTTTAGCAAGGTTTTTAGCCAAATGTTCTGCCGAGCCTTTTCTTCCCCGACGCGCGTTTGATTTAGTTGATGAAATCGAATAGGCAACTACTCCCGTTTTCACATTGATAACCTGCATAGTTGAATCGATTGAGGGCAATGGACTTATAAAAATGGTCTTCGCCCAACCCGCTTTCTGTTTTTCGACACTGCCTTTGATTTCAAAATCAGCTTGCTCTCTGGTTGCAACAATAATCAATGGAATTTTTTTCTTTTGCAAAGCTGCGGTGATATAAGTTTCAAAGCCGCTTTCCATCGGCGCTATGTATACTTTTGAATTGGCTGGAATTCTGGTTTCAGGGGTTGTAACTTCAGCGGCTTGACCGAAAGCAAAACACGAAAAAGCAAAAATTAGCAATGTTAATAAGATTAATTTTTTCATTTTAACTCCTAAGTTATGTGATTTAATAGATTTCTTTACGAAGGAAATAATTGATAACCGCTTCAATAAAAACGAAAGTGGCGTTTTTAGTATGTTTGATATAAATTTTCTATCTGCTACATCAAACCTTACAAGAATCTACAGTAAACGAATAAAATCGAGTTGATGAACAGTTTAAAACTTAAGAAAAGTTTGAATTTTCTTTTAGAAAAGTTAAATAGATTGTTTATGGTGATCAAATAAACCTTGTGAAAGTCCTTATTCTTATATACTACTTTTCCAAACTTGTCAAATTTCAGAATATCTCTTTTATCAATAGTGGCGTAGTCCCGATGGCGATTTTGACGGGCTTAATCGTCCTTCCGTTTCTGTTTATGAAAAAGAACCAGCACGCGCTGTCGGTCAGAACCGAAAACGATTACGTCGTGATGCGACTGGACGGTAATAATTTCAGACAAATGCTCAACGAGTTTGAAGTTCACAAAGTAACGGTCAAAACCGTCAACGAAAATGCAGATTCAAAAAACAAGAAAAAAAACCGATAAATAAAGCTTTTTTCTGTAAATTTTATAAAAGCGCCGCTTTGGCAAAGTGGCGCTTTTATATTTTCAGAGCTATTTTCAAATAAACGACAAGCGTTCATCCAGTTTAATGAAATACGAATACAGTTCGAAGTAGATGCTAACTGAAAGCGGTAATTATCAGTTTTCAGTTAGCATCTTTTATCTATCGCGGATATTTGAAATCCGCTTAAGTTTTAGTAATCGCTAAGGCACGCTCGACGACGAAACGGGAATATCGTTCGCCTGTCCGAATTGCGCTCCCGCAAATCCCGCCGTGCTTTGCTGCAAATACCACGTTCCATTACGGAAAACCGCCAAATCCGTCTTGCCGTCGCCGTCATAATCGGCGGGCGCGGGAATATCGGTGTCAATGCCGAACTGTACTGCCGTAAAGCCCTGCGAGCTTCTTAATAAATACCACGTGCCGTCCCGATAAACGGCGTAATCGGCTTTGCGGTCGCCGTCGTAATCACCGGCAACCGCTTTATCGGACGAGATGCCAAACTGCGCGGCGGTAAACCCGTCGCGGCTGCGCAAAACATACCACACGCCGCCCGCTGGACGATAAACTGCCGCATCGGTTTTGCCGTCGCCGTCATAATCGGCGGCTACCGGCTTATCACCATTTTGTCCGAACCGGACGGCGGCAAAACCATTCGTGCTTCGCTGCAAATACCAGACGCCGTCCGCCGGGCGAAAGACCGCCAAATCGGCTTTGCCGTCGGCGTCGAAGTCTCCGGTTTGCGGAATGTCGCCGCTTTGACCGAACTGGAATCCCGTAAAACCCGTGGTCGAGCGCAACAGGTACCACGTTCCGTCGCGATAAACGCCGAAGTCGGTTTTACCGTCGCCGTCGTAATCGGCGGGCACCAGCTTATCCGTCGAAATACCGAACTGCACTGCCGTAAATCCGGCTTGACTTTGTTGTAGATACCACGTGCCTTGACGGAAAACGCCGATGTCGCTCTTGCCGTCGCCGTCAAAATCATATGTCGTGCGGCTCGGCTGCGCGGTCTCGACGTTATAAATTCCGCCCGTGTTGGTGTATAAGGATTCGGGGTCGCGCACACCGCCCCAGATTATCATTTGCGACCCGGTCCACACCGCCGTGTGACCGTCGCGGCGGTCAGGCGCTTTTACAAGCGTGGTCGGGCGCCAGGCGCCGGTCGTCGGATTATAACGCCCGCCCGTATTTGTCGATTGAAACGGAAAAGCGTTGTTGATGATGCCGCCCCAGACAATCATCTCCGCTCCCGTCCAAATCGCGGAATGAATCCAGCGCGGGCTGGGCGCATCGGTTAAACTCGTCGGCGTCCAGACGTCGGCGGCGGGATTGTAACGCCCGCCCGAATTGAATATATTAGCGTCCGTGTGTCCGCCCCAGACAATCATCTCCGTTCCGGTCCAGACAGCCGTATGCGCGGTTCTGGCGGCTGGAGCATTGACCAATGAGGTCGCCGTCCAGGTGTTGGTTGACGGATTATAACGTCCGCCTGTATTAAAGTATTCGGTGGCTTCCACACCCTTTAACTCGTTGCCGCCCCAGACAATCATTTCCGTTCCCGTCCAAACCGCCGTCGGGAAAATTCTGCCCGCCGGCGCGCTGGTCGTCGTTATCGCCGTCCAGGTATCGTTGGCGGGATTGTAGCGCGAACCCGTTCTCGTCGTAATTAAATTGCCGCCCAAGCCGCTCCAAACAATCATTTCCGTGCCCGTCCAGACGGCGGAATGTAGAAACCTGCTCGTCGGCGCGTTGGTGATAGTGGTCGGAGTCCAGGTATTCGTCGTCGGATTAAAACGCGCACCTGTCCGTGTTACTCCTATACCTTGAACGTCGCCGCCCCAGACAATCATTTCCGTCACTGTCCAGACGAGGGAAAAATCTGACCTCGCATCGGGAGCATTTGCCGCAATCGTGCGAGTCCAGCGGTTTATCGTCGGATTAAAGCGATAGACGTTTGTATCGAACACCGATGCGTCGATGCCCCAAACCAGCATTTCCGTCCCGGTCCAAACAGCCTGGTGCGGCTGGCGCGGCGTGGCAATCGGCTCGACACGCGCTTCGCGCCACGAATTTGCCGAAGGATTGTAACGGATGATATTCGTCACCCGAATCTGGCATTCGCCGCCGCGGCAACCGCCCGCGATAATCATTTCCGTGCCTGTCCAGACCGCCGAATGACGGCTTCGATTGTTACCGACAATCTGCGCGGTCGGCGTCCAGGCGTTTGTCGCCGGATTATAACGGCTGCCGTCTTCGCGGCTTATCGAACATTGAAAATCGATGCAGCCGCCCCAAACAATCATCTCTGTTCCAGTCCAGACCGCCGTGTGCAGACGGCGCGGCTCTAATGCGGGAATCGGCAATGACGTCCAGGAATCGGTCGCCGGATTGTAACGCCCGCCGGTATTAAAGATTGCGCCGGAGCTGTTGCCGCCCCAGACGATCATTTCCGTCCCTGTCCAGACGGCTGTATGATTAAAGCGCGGCTCGGGCGCATTAGAGGTCGAAGTTGCCGTCCAGCTATTAGTTGCCGGATTGTAACGTCCGCCGGTGTTTTGAGAACCGACGTTGCTGATTGTTCCGCCCCAGACAATCATCTCCGCTCCCGTCCAGACGGCAGTGGCTCTTAAACGTCCGGACGGCGCGTTTAGCTGGCTGGTCGGCGTCCACGTATCGTTCGACGGATTATAACGTCCGCCCGAATTGAGATTGACGCCGGTCGGAGTCCAGCCGCCCCAGACAATCATTTCCTGTCCTGTCCACACGGCAACGTGGTCATCACGGGCTTCGGGCGCATTGGTCAGGCTCGTCTGCGTCCACGCGTCGGTCGTCGGGTTGTATTTCCAGCCCGCGCGAAATGCGTCAAACGGCGCCGCGCCGCTGTAACCGCCCCAGATTATCATTTCCTGTCCAGTCCAGACGGCTGTATGCCGGGTGCGATTCAGCGGCGCGTTCGTGCGCGAAATCGGAAAAGTCATATCCAGCGCGGGATTATAACGCGAGCCGGGCATCGGATTGCCGCCGTTCCAAATGATGACTTCGACGCCCGTCCAAACGGATGTCGAATCTGCCCCGCCCGCCGGCGTCGTGACCATCGGCTCCCAGGTATCGTCAACTGCCGGAGCGATATTCGGCAACTCAAATGATTGCGCCAGAATGTTTATCCCGGTTCCGAATTCGTTTTTGTGTTCCCGCCACCAGTTTTCAAAAGCCGCTTCGTCACCCGGACTTTCCAGTTCCCCGTTCGCCTCTTTCCCGATTTCCGGCTGAAAACGCCTGTCCGCCAGATACAAATCTTTTAAAAATGTCTCAGTCAAAACCGGACGCGCCAAAATCTCGGCGATAAGAAACGCGTCGTTGCCGAGCGCGGCAAAAAGCTCGCGCAGCATTTCCGGATTTCTGGTTTGTCGCGCCGTCCGTTCGACTTCGGCACGGAGCTGTTCGGGCGTCACCGGACGATTAAAAACCGTTTCGAGCGCGTTCGATTTTTGCAGATTATCTTCGACTTTGGCGCGAATAGCGGCGAGCGGCAAAACTTCTTCGAGCGGCGGTTTCGGCTGCGGATTATTCCAGACGCGATGCCGCCAGTAAACAGCTTCGATTTTTTGTTGATAAACGGCGCGTTGTTCGAGAGATAACGCGCCGCCCGAATTACCCGGTTGATTTCCGGCAAAAGTCGTAAACCAAATTCCAGCCGTTAAAAGGACGACCGAGAAAACCAAAACGCCGGCGGCAAAGAAACTTTTCATCTGGCAATATCCTCCTTAAAACGGCTCGGTGATAAATTTCCCAAAAGCCGTTTTTTTTTGTTATATGCCCGCTCTAACCCGATTGTAATCAGCTTGGCGGCGCGCATCGCCCGGAACATTTTTCCGTGTTCAGCGGGCAAAATTAAATGCCGGATTCTTATGGGAGATGGAGCCAATCGGCGCGTTCATCCTAGTCCGGTATTTCCAAAATCATCGTGTTGGCTTCCCTTTTAGGTAAAGGAAGCCAACAAAAAGTCTGCTTAAAAGCGACCCTGAATTGGTATGTCGCCCTCAGAGCCGAATTGAGCGCTGCTGAATCCCGCCACACTTTGCTGCAAATACCAGATGCCGCCGCGATAAACGCCGACATCCGTCTTGCCGTCGCCGTCATAATCGGCAGGCACGATTTTATCGGTCGAAATGCCGAATTGAACCGTCGCAAATCCCGCAGAAGAATTGAGCAGATACCAGTTTCCCTGGCGGAAAACGCCGATGTCAGCGCGCCCATCGCCGTCGAAATCAAATTGTCCGGCGCTGCTTTCAATCAATCGCGCCGCGCCGATTCGCGCTTGATTTCCAATCCTCGTAAAAGCTCCGGCAACCAGAATTTTCCCGTCGGCTTGCCGCGAAAAATCATAGACGGTATCGTTCGCGCCGTTCGGCAGATTAAATGCCGGGTCGAGCGCGCCGTTCGGATTCAGGCGGGCGATGCGATTGCGCGGCGTGCCGTTGACGCTCGTAAAATTTCCGCCGATGAGAATCCTGCCGTTCGGCAGAACGAGCAGCGCTTCCAGAATGTCGAGCAGGACGCCGTTGTTTTCGACCGAGGCATTGAAGCTCGAATCGAGCGTTCCGTCGGCGTTGACGCGTTGCAGCAAAGCGTTCGCGGCGTAAACGATTTTTCCGTCCGGCTGCAATTCCAATTCGTGAATCGGCGGCGGCGGATTCGGATTAAACGAAGTGTCAATCGTGCCGTCCGGATTTATCCGCGCCAGCGTCTGAAATTGCGGGTTTCCGTTAATCTGCGTAAAGTCGCCGCCGATAACGATTTTTCCGTCCGGCTGCCGGGCGAGGTCGAAAACCTGCCGCAAACCGCCGAAGGCGTTGACCGGCTGGAAAGTCGTGTCGCGCGTGCCGTCCGCGTTCAGGCGAATTAAACCGTGCACGTTCGGGCTCGTCGCGCTGCCCGTAATCAGATAACCGCCGACCAGAATTTTATTGTCCGGCTGAACGGCGATAACCTGTATCACGGTGCGCTTTTGAATCGAAGCCGAAAACGGAACAAAGATTTGCGGAAACGCCGTGTCGCGCGTGCCGTTCGGATTCAGCCGATAAAGCAGAACCGTGGCTCCGCCGTCGATATATAAAATTTTGCCGTCCGATTGCAGCGCGATGTCATAGTCGATGCCGCCGTCCGGATTTCTGGTAAAATTCGCATCCGGCGTTCCGTCGGCGTTGTAGCGGGTGTAGCCGTCGCCGAGAATGTAATTTGACGCCTGCAAATTCCCGCCGATTAAAATTTTGCCGTCCGTTTGCGGCAAAATCGAATAGCCTTTGCCGCCGTAATTGATGTTGGCGTTGTTGAAATTCAGGTCAATCGTGCCGTTGGCATTGAGGCGGGCGATGTTGTTGTAAAAGCTCGTCGTGTTAAAAGAAAACGCGCCGCCGACAAAAACTTTTCCGTCCGGCAGCGGCAGCACATCGTTAATGCCGCCGATAATAAAAGGCGGATTGCCGAAGCTCGTATTAAACGACGCGTCGAGCGCGCCGTTCGGCATCAGACGCGCGACATACCGGCGCGAGGCGTCATTGAAAAAATCGAAGCCGCCGCCGATGACGATTTTGCCGTCGGGCGCGATTTCCAAATCGTGAACGCCGTTCCGGAAAAATCCCGCGCCCGTGTCAAAAGACGCGTCCAAGCTGCCGTCGGCGTTAAAACGCGCGACTTTGCTTTTGTCCGAACCGTTGACCAGCACGAAAAAGCCGCCCACGACGATTTTGCCGTCAGCCTGCACTTTAACGTCTTCGATGGTGTCGTTAAATTCGCCCAAAGTCGCTTCGGCAAAGCCGTCGGCGGTGTAGCGAATCAAACGAACTCCCTGACCGGGCTGCGTCAGGTAAGCGTTTCCGACCACAAATTTTCCGTCCGGCAGCAGAGCGATATTATTGCTCTGGCGCAAGCCGTTGCCGGTAAAACTAAAGTCGAATGTGCCGTTCGGATTAAGCCGGGCGAGATTTCTGAAAGTGACGCTCTGCCCGTTTGCAGGGTTGACGGCGGTGTATTGAAAATCGCCGCCGATGAGAATTTTTCCGTCCGGCAGAATCTCGGCGTCGTTGACGGCTTCGTTAATCATCAGCGGCGTAAAAGCCGGGTCAATCGAGCCGTCCGCGTTGAGGCGTTCGAGCTGCCGGAAAACGGGAATCGCGCCGCGCGTAAACGAGCCGCCGATGAGAATTTTTCCGTCCGTTTGAATTTTAATCAGCCGGATTATGCCGCCGTCCCCGAAAGTCGAGATCGTTTCGACGGTGCTGATGTCGCCCGCATCGAAAGACGCGTCGAGCGTGCTGTCCGGGTTAAAGCGCGCAATCCCGCTGCGCGCCTCGCTGTCGGCGATTCTGAATTTTCCGCCGACGAGAATTTTTCCGTCCGCTTGCAGCGCGCTAGCGTGCGCCGCCGGAAGCCCGCTCGTCGACGAACCGAAATTTTGCAGCAGCGGCGCAAATGTCGGGTCAATCGCTTGCGAAAAAACGAACGAAGAAAAAACGACTAAATTTAACAGTATGGAGACACACAACGACCGCACTCCGCAGTGGGCGGAAGAAAAACGAACAGACATTTTTGGGAGCCCTCCTTGAAAAAATATCTGATTTATCTAAATCTGCTTATACAGTGCGGATTGTATCAATAAAAATACAACTTATCCAGATTTTTTTTATTTCGGCGTATCTTATCGTTGCATTGCCGGAGAATAGCCGTTTCAACAACATTTTTGTTTCTCTCTTTTTTCATATTTTCCAATGCGTGTTCCGAGCCGGTAAATAAAAAGCCGCGGAAACCCTTTGCGACGGGAAAACGCGTTGATTGATTTTAGATTCGGGCAGTGTTCTAATACTGAATCGAGCCTTCACCGGAATCATACACGATGCAGTCGATGATAATTAACCTGGAGCCGGCAAAAAACAAAAAGGAACAGACCTCAGCCTTTTTTGTTGACTTAACCTCAACCGTCCGAAATCTTTCTTCCGGTGAAAAGAAACAAAAGATACTTCTTTTGCAGTGGGAAAAATCCGGCGCGATAGAATTGAACTGCGGCGGAAAATGGATGAAGCAGGACAAAAGCGACGCGGCAATAGAAAACATTGCCGAAGTCACAAGAGCGGTAATTCAAAGCGTGCCTTTGGATGAGAAAACCACGACCAGGGTTACGCTGCCGCCGGAAGTCGAGCAGAAAGTCATTTCGATTCTAAACTCTCTTCAAACGGAAAATCTGCCTTGCCTGCGCAGTCTTAATTGAATTACGAATTACGAATGAGGAAAATTCTCTGCTCGAAGCTTCCAATCTCTCTTCCAATTCGTAATTGATTTCACGCTTGCGCTTGCGTGTCGGAAACTTCGTGCCAGCAGCGCGGGCAATAGAGATGTTTCTTTCTTTCTTCGGGCGGAAACTGTGTGTTCAGCGGCAGTCTTTCGACCAGAAATTTCTGTTCGTCGGTCAAATCGCGCCATTCTTTGAGCAGTGAGGCTTCGCAGCGCGGGCAAATTTCTTTTGTAAATCGCTCGTTGTTCATTGTTCGTTGTTCGTTGTTCATTGTAGAATTTCTGACGAGTCTTTCCCAAATTCAATCAAAGGATTTTTTTTAATGAAGGCGACATTTTTTCGCGTTTTTTTCCCCGTCATTTTATTTTTCGTTTGTGCCGCGCTTCTTCCGGCGCAAAATTACGAAGCGCCCGAAGTTCCGAAATTCGATTTTTACACGCGCGGCGCGTATCGCACGGAAGTTCCGCGCCCGCAGAGCCTTTTGCGCTACGACGTCGGCGATTTTCACACGACTTACGCGCAGATGGAAAAGGTTATCGAGACGATTGCCAAAGCCGCGCCCGACCGCGTGCGCGTTTTCGACATCGGCGAAACGAACGAGCACCGGATGATGCACATCGTCGCCGTCAGCGCGCCGGAAAATATCAACCGGCTCGACGAAATCAAGGCGAACAACGCCCGTTTGACCGACTCGCGCAAACTATCGCCGACCGAGGCGAACACGATTACGCAGAATAATCCTTTGATTGCGTGGATGGCTTACACGATTCACGGCAACGAATCGGCTTCGTTTGAAGCGATGATGCAGGTCGTCTACCAGCTCGCCGCGTCGAACGAGGCGGCAACGCTCGACATTTTAAAAAACACGGTCGTGCTGATTGTCACGGGCGAAAATCCCGACGGTCACGAACGTTTCGTGACGTGGTATAACTCGGTGGCGATGGGCAACGCCGACCGTTCCGCGCTCGAACACCGCGAGCCGTGGTCAATCTGGGGACGCTACAATCATTTTCGTTTCGATTTGAACCGCGACAATCTGGCGGTCACGCAAATCGAGACGAAAAATATGCAGAAAGCGTTTTTTGAATGGAATCCGCAAATCGCCGTTGACCATCACGGTCAGCCTTCGCAGTTCCATTTTCCGCCCGCCGCGCTGCCGATAAACCCGAATCTGCCGCAGCCGACGACGAATAAATGGCTGGAAGTTTTCGGGCGCGCGAACGCCGCGCAGTTCGACGCGCAGAAATGGGATTTTTACGTGCGCGACATTTTCGATTTGTTTTACGTCGGCTACTGGGATTCGTTTCCCGCGCTGAACGGCGCGACCGGAATGACTTACGAAACCGACGGCGGCGGCTTCAAAGGCTTGCGCTGGACGCGCGACGACGGCTCGATTGCGACCCTGCGCTCGGCGATTGCGAAACATTACGTCGCTTCATTGACGACGCTGGAAACGGCGGCGAAAAATCGCGCGGCGCGACTTCAGGATTTTTATGATTTCCGCCGCACCGGAATGAGCGAAACCGGCACGGAAAAGCTGAAACGCATCGTCATCGACCCGACCCGCGACCGCTTGAAAACAGCGGAAATGATTGAAAATCTGCAAAGAATGAAAATCGAAGTTTCGGTCGCCAATTCCTCTTTTAATTCCGCCGCCGCGCACGGTTACGAAACGAAAAGCTCGCCCGCCGAGCGCCGTAATTTCCCTTCCGGCTCTTATATTATTGATTTAAATCAGCCGCAGAAACGCCTTATCAAAGCGATTCTCGAACAGGACACGCCGCAGGACGACGCTTTTGTCAAAGACAATCTCGAACGTTTTCGCCGCAACGAAATGCGCGGCAAAGGTCAGACGAAGGAAGATTACGGATTTTACGACATTACCGCCTGGAGCCTGCCGCTGGCGTTCGGCATCGACGCTTTCTGGACGGAAGACGCGGGCGCGATTTCCTCGACGCCGGTCACGGCTGAGTATCTGGAAAATGCCAGGCGCGGAAGCGTTTCGGGACGCGCGCAAATCGCTTATCTCATTCCTTACGAAACGGACGCGGCGGGCGCGATGGCAATCCGGCTTTTAAAAGAAGGCTTCCGCGTGGCGGTCTCGACGAAGCCTCTGAACGCCGCCGGTCGGAACTGGAAACGCGGCGCTTTCGTCGTCCGCGTGACGCGCAATCCCGAAAGAGTGCACGAAGCGGTTTCGCGCGCGGCGCGTGAACTGGGCGTGAACGTCGTCGCCGTCAATACCGGATTTTCCGAAGAAGGCGACAACAGCGTCGGCGGCGAATCGGTCGTCGCGCTGCAAACGCCGCGCATTGCGATGGTCGCCGACGAAGCGGTTGACCAGACCAGTTACGGCTCGATTTGGTGGACGCTCGACCGCTACGGAATCGAATTTACGCCGCTCACGATTAACAACATTCGGAGCGGGGCGATAAATCGCTACAACATTCTGATTATGCCGGACGGCGCGGCGGGACGTTATTTCAGCGCCTTCGGCAGCGGCGGAATCACGAATTTGAAAGAATGGATTTCCAAAGGCGGCACGCTGATTACGGTACGCGGCGCGTCGGTTTTCGCCGCTTTGAAAGACGTTAATTTAACTTCTTCAAGGCTGGTCGGCAGCGACGACGACGACGAAAAAGGAAAAGCCGCGGACGAAGACGACCCCGACAAACGCAAGGAAGCCGAAAGCAAACCGACGCCGTCGCCCAGCCCGCGCGCCAAAAATCAAACGCCGACGCCCGAAACCGCGCCGACGCCTTCGTCGGAATTAAAATTCGACAAAGCCGACGGCGTCGCGCCGACGCTGCCGCCGATTGCCTCGCCTTCGTCAAACGCCGGAAAAGTTCCCGAAGGCGTGCCCGGCGCGATTATGCGCGCGACCGTCGATAGAACGACTTATCTGACCTACGGCGTCGAGGACGAAAACGTGCCCGTGCTGCTTTCGTCCGGCTATTTTTTTCGCGTCTCGAAAGAAGGAACGAACGCTTTCCTCTTCGAGCCGAAGCCGCGCCGACCTTTGACGATTTCCGGTTTCGTCTGGGAAGGAAACACCGAAAGACTGCTGAAAGGCACGGCTTACATCATCGACGAGCCGACCGGCGGCGGTCACGTCGTTTTATTTGCCGACGAGCCTTTTTTCCGCGGCATTTTCCGCTCGACGACGCGACCGTTTTTTAACGCGATTTTGTTTAACGGAACGTTTTAAATCGCGAATCGCAAATCGTGAATCGTTAATGGTAAAATAAATTCCGAAGATAACGATTTACGATTTATGATTTACGATTCACGATGTTATGTTCACCATTAAAGCCAATTACAGCGATACTGTCGAAGTAAATACAAATCTGGAAAACGTGCGCGAGTTTTTCAGCGACATTAAAAATTTCGTCGAATTGATGCCCGGCATCGAAAGCATTCACACCGACGCGAAAGGCGTTACGCATTGGACAATCCGCGCCGAGATTCCTATTGTCGGCGCGATGATGCAGAAATTCGCCGTCGAGTTATCCGAAGACGACGAAGACCGCATCGAATGGTCGCCGGTTGCGGGCGAAACGAAAAATCTTCTGCGCTACGCGGCGGATTTTCTGGAAAAAGGTAAAAATTTAACGCTCGTCCATTTTTCGCAGGTGGTCGAGATGCGCCGGAATTCGGCACGCGACCTGCATCTGCTCGCCGGACTTGCCGGCGAAAGCATTATCAACCGCGAAATGAGCAAAAAAATCGCCGAGATGATTAAAATTTTCGTGCGCAAGGCGAAAGAAAAACTGGAGAAATAAACCAAATGAAAAAACCGCTTTTTATACTATTTTTTATTCTGTCGTTGAGCCTGAGCGTTTTCGCTCAACTAACTTTGCCGCGCGAATCGCAGCGACAGGAAATCGCGCAGACCATCGGCGACACGAAAATTTCCATCGTTTATCATCGCCCGAACGTCAAAGCGCGCGAGGTTTGGGGCTGTCAAACAGCCGATGTTCTGCCGAAAGGCGGCGTGACCTATCCTTGCCTGGTGCCTTACGGTCAGGTCTGGCGAACCGGCGCGAACGAAAACACGACTTTTGAAGTCAGCCGCGACGTAACCGTCGAGGGTCAGCCTTTGCCCGCCGGAAAATACGGCTTGCATACTATTCCTAACCGGGGCGAATGGATTGTAATTTTCAGCAAGAAAAACGATGATTGGGGCAGTTTTGCATACGACCAAAAAAATGACGCTTTGCGCGTCAGAGTCAAACCGCAGAGCGCCGATTTTCAGGAAACGATGTCGCTCGGTTTCGGCGATGTCACGCCGAGCACTGCGAGAGTCGTTGTCAGATGGGAAAAGCTCACCGTGCCGTTTACGGTTAATGTCGGCGACGTTCCGGGCAGAACGCTTTCGACGATTCGCGAAGCGATTACAAATCGCAAAGCGGACGATGTTCGCCCGCTCAATCAGGGCGCGAGTTTTGTTCTGAATTCCAAGCTCAACAGGAATTACGAGGAAGCCGTCGGCTGGCTCGATGCTTCAATCAAAGCGCGCGAAACGTTCGGAAACCTTTCAACCAAGGCGCGGATTCTGGCGGAAATGGGCAGAATCAAAGAAGCCGTCGAAACCGGCGAAAAAGCCGTCGCCGTCGGCAAAGCCGCCACGCCGCCTGCCAATACCGCCGATTTCGAAAAATCTCTGGCGGAATGGAAAGCTAGAAAATAACTGAATGCAGATTGATTCAAGATTCAAGATTGACTGTTTGCTAACGGCAAATGCTGAACGCTGAATCCTGAATCTTGAAATATTTTTTGCTTTCGTCGTAATTTCTCTCTTAGAAGCTTGACGAAAGTATTTTTTCCGTTATAATTCTTATTGAAATTGACTTTCAATTTCTTTTTATAAATATGTCTGGCAATACTGCAACAAAATTATTACCTGTCGTCACCGAAGAAAAAAAGATTGACGTTTCGATTGAGAACGGCGAAGCGGTTCTGAAGCTTTCGACGTGGACGGAAAACCTCGGCTGGACTTGTCAAAAAACGATGCGCCTCGAAGCGGAAATGCTCGACGATTTGCATCGCGCTATCAGCGCCGCGCGTTACCGTTTAAACAGCCAGCCAGCGGAAAGCAGCGAGGTCGTGAAAAACAACGTGCTGGAATTTCCCTTCATCGCATAATTTTTTCTCCACATAAAAAAGCAAAGCCGGTCATATTTCGACCGGCTTTGCTTTTTGTCGTTCAAAAGAAATCTTTAGCTTATCTGGCGCAAAACGATTCTTTCGTTTCCCGCCTGCGCTTTTCTCTCGGAAGTCATTTTTTCCAATTCTTCGATATGTTGCTGCTCGTCGGCAATCTGTCCTTCGAGCCAGAATTTGGTCGGCAAATCTTCTTCGCCGCACGAATTCCACGCCGCCATATATGCGCTCATCGCTTCGCGTTCGAGTTCCAAATCCTGTTTCAGCATTTCCGTTAAATCGGTTGATTGGCGAATCATTCCCGGCTCGACCGTCGGAATGCCGCCGAGCGCGACGATTTTATCGCCCAGAAACTCGGAATGGTCTTGCGCTTCGCCCGCCTGGTCGCGGAAAAATTCTTTGTAAACTTCCCTTTCCAATCCGGTGACCAGAAAGCTGTGCTGAGTATATTGAATCACCGCACAGATTTCCAGACCCAACGCTTTATTCAAATTTTCGATTAATTCCGTTCGCGCCATAATTTTTCCTTAACTTGGAAAAAGATTACGATAATAAATTCGACTTGTCAAGATAAATCTCATCATTTCAACACTTAACAATGAAATCCAATTTCAACTTCAAATAGATTTTGGCTAAAATCCGGTGTTAATATAAAGTATTAAACAATGAAACAAGCGGTGAAAATTCGACGCGCGGACATCAAAGACGCGAATTTGCTGGCAGCTTTGGGCGGAGCGACCAATTACGAAACCTATTTTGAAACCGATGAGCCGGAAGATTTGGCAAAATACATCGCCGATTTTTTTAATCCGCAGGCGATGAAAATCGAACTGGAAGACCGGAACAATTCGATTTTTATCGCGGAAATAAACGGTAAAGCCATCGGATACGCCAAATTGCGCGAAGGTCAGCCGGTTGAATGCGTCAAAGGCGAAAACATTATCGAGCTGCACCGGATTTACGTTCTGGAGAAAATGACGCAGCACGGAATCGGCAAAATTTTACTGCAAAAATGTCTCGCTGAAGCGAAATCGAAAGGCTTTGAAGCGCTCTGGCTCAGCGTTTTCGAGCTGAATGCGCGCGCTTTCGAGTTTTATAAAAGACAGGGTTTCCGGCAAGCCGGCGAAACCGGATTTTATTACGGCGAAAAGCGCTTTAACTGCTTCGTGATGAAAAAAGAATTGTAAGTATTGAATGAGAAAACTGCATCGCCGCGAGCAAAGAAATGTAAGACAAAAGGTAAATGGTAAAATAATTTTGCCTTTTTACTTTTTACTTTTCTTTCTCTGCGGTGAAAATAATCCTTATAATAATCACGTTAATTTATAATAGTCACGTTAATTTAAGTGACCGCGCCGCCGTCGACAATGACGATTTCGCCGTTCATAAAGCTGTTCCGGTCACTGACCATAAACGCCGCAAACTCAGCCAGTTCCTGCGGTTTGCCGAGACGTCCTTTCGACACCCAGAAATCGTGCATCTGCAAAAGCCGTTCGGGCAGAGTATTGCCCAAATCAGTATCGAAAATTCCGGCGGCAATCGCGTTGACGGTAATGCCGAAATTGGCGGCTTCGCGCGAAAGGCATTTCGTAAAGCCAATCATCGCGGCTTTGGAAGTCGCGTAATGCACCGAAGTCGGAAGGGAGCGAATCGCGCCGACCGACGTAATATTTAAAATCGAGCCGCCGCGCTCGCGTATCATTTGTTTGTAAAAAGGCTTGGTGACGGCGAAAAGACTGTTGACATTGGTATCGACGACCCAATCCCACGATTTATCGGTCGTCGTCGCAAAATTATCCGGCTTGTTGACGGCGGCGTTATTGACCAGAATGTTTATCGAACCCCACGCGTCTTTGATTTCGCGCGCGATATGCTTCATCCCGAAGCGGTCGGTCACGGAAACTTTATAAGCCAGCGCGCGCCTGCCGTAAGATTCGATTTTCTGCTTGACCTGTTCGGCTAAATCGTCGCGCGAATTGTAATTAAAAGCGACGTCCGCGCCCTCGCGGGCAAAAACTTCGCAAATCGCGGCGCCGATGCCGCGCGTGCCGCCGGAAACAAAAGCGCGCTTTCCTTCGAGTAAAAGACTCAAAATAATTTCTCCAAATAAGAATTTCGTAAAAACTCTAAAAGAAAAGGTTAATGAAAATGCGGAGATGTGACAAGTAGAGACAAAGGAAAATTAATCGCCGCAAAAGATATGGAAAAACGATGAACGCGGAATGATGAGCGATGAATTCGAAACGCGGAAACCGCAATTCAGCACCGCGGCGTTCATAATTCATCGTTTTTAACTTGCCGCACTGAGCGCTTGAGTTTGTTCGGTTTCCAGGTGAGCGGGCAGCAGCGCGGCGATTTCTTCGATGATTCGCTGCGTCGAATTCGGCATCGCCAATCCGACCGTGGCGGCGCGCATATCGGCGTATTTTTTAGAATCGTTGAGCAGAGTTTGAATTATCGGAACGATGTCGGAAGCTTTTTCCAGCAAAATTCCCGCGCCGCGTTTCGCCACCAGATTAACCGTGCCGGCTTCCTGCGGCATCGGCGGCGTGGTCGCGTCGGCGATAAGCGGCAAATGACAGGCGAGCGCTTCAAACGTGGTCAAACCGCCGAGTTTTGAAATCATCACGTTGGCTGACTGCATCAGTTTTTCGACCTCGTTGGAATAACCGATAACCTTGACGGGAAATTTTGCGGTCTTCGCAATTTCTTCGGCTTCTTTTTTCAATTCCTTGTTTTTGCCGGCGAGAAAAATCGCCTGCACGTCCAAATCGCCGCGCGCCAGCTCGCGGAAAATCTGCGGAATATTTCCGCCGCCGACCCAACCGGCATTGACGAAAACCGTGAATTTTTCCGGGTCCAAGCCGAAAGCCCGGCGCGCCGCTCGCGCGTCTTTTTCGTCGACGTCGTGAAATTTCGGATGCACGGGCATTCCCGAAATCTTGATTTTTTCCGGCGCAATGCCGTAATCAATCAACTGTCTCTGGGCATCTTCGTTGGCGACCAGATAAAGCGAAACGTCGTTGCACGCCCAGCCTTTCCAGAACCCGTAACACGGGTCGGTAACGACCGTCACTAAAGGCACTTGCTGCGAAAGATTCAACTCCTTGAGGACTCGCGCAAAGATGTGCTGCGTCAGCGGATGAACGCTGACGACGATATGCGGGCACCATTTTTCAAACTGCTCGCGCACATAGCCGATACAACGCTTTTGGAAAAACTTGCGCGTTTCGGGACGAATACGGTTCATTATCTGATAAACATATTTCATCCAGGGCTGTTTATTGCGCAGAATCCAGTTGTAAAGATTGACGAGTTTTTCCGTGATGTGATGAGATTCTTCGACGGCGCGAATGACGCGGACGGTTTTCGATTCGCTGTGCCAGAAACGATTGACGCCTTCGACCAGAGCCTGCGCGGCGGAACGATGCCCGCCGCCGGTGTCTGATGAAATAATGAGAATTTTGGGAGCGTTCTGCTGCATTTTATATAAATTGCAAGCAGAAGAAGTTAGTCTCTCCCTCTGCCGCGTCGCCGTCGTCCCCGACGGTGTCCGTCATCGTCATCGCCGCCGCGATTGGAGTTACCGTTAAAATTGGAATTCCCGTTCGAGCCTCCATTAACGTTGGAATTTCGATTGCCGTTGGAATTCCCGTTGCGATTCGCGTTCCGGTTCTGCTTGTCATTAGAAACCCGCAAATCCGCTGCGCCGAATCTCGCTTCGCTCGTTGATGTTTCAAAGATTAACAAGCTGCCGGCTACCAAAAATAAAGCCGTTAACTGAATGATTTTTTTCATAAATTTTCTCCTTGTGTTCACAGTTCGGCGAAACAAGGAGAAAAGACAGAAAAAAACTTATCAATCTTACGCTTTGACCGCGACGCCTTCGGTTTGCGGCTGGTTATTTTCCAGTTCCTTCGACGCTTTTTTCATCTGTTTTTCGAGCTTTTTAATCTGAATCAGATGCTTCGGATTAAACGGCAGGCTCGGATAATAGCTGTTCGATTCGTGCGTGCAGAAGCAGCCCGCGGCAACTTCCTTGCGGCGCTGTTTCATCTGCGGCGAATTCCAGGCGGCTTGAAAATTCCAATCCCATTCGCGCAGGTTCGTCACTTCCGATTTGTTTTCGCACGACGAAATCGTTCCCTCGTCGTAAATCACGGCGCCGGCAGTTCCGGCGTAGCAAGTCATCTGCGCCTCGTTGGTTTCCTTCACTTTGGCGATCAAATCGTGCATATAAATATCAATCGCCGCTTTGAAAAATCCAGCCGAGCCGCCGTAATTGTTTTTGATTGCCGAATTGCGCACGTCGTCCAGAATCATATTCGACAACTTGGCATAACGACCGTGGTCGAAATTAAGTTCATTCGGGTCTTTCGACGGCGGGCGAATGTAGTTGATATTGATTTTATCGGGCTTCAAATCGTATTTCAGAAAATCGTACCATTCGAAAATCGTGTCCTGGTTCGAATTCATCACGCAGGTACAGGTCTGCACGTCGATGTTCGGAAATTCTTTTTTCATTTCCTTCAGAGTGCGCGCCGTGTGAATCGCTTTGTCCCAGCTTCCGGCTTTCTGACGAATCTTTTCGTGCTGGTCTTTCAGACCGTCGATGCCGAGCGCGACGGTCACGTTCAGATTCGGATTTTCCTGGCAGATGCGCGTGACATCGGGGAAAATTCGCGGGTGAATCTGCCCGTTCGACATCAGATAAACCGATTCCAGCTTGTTGTTGCGATGAAACGCGCCGACGATTTCCGGCAAATCCTTTCTGGTGAAAGGCTCGCCGCCGGCGATAACCAGCACGCCGAGATTGCCGCCCAGAGTTTCGGAAATTTTTTCCAGCTCGTGCGTTTTCATCTGCAATTTTTTGCGCGGTCGGTCGTCGAGTTCGTCCGTGAAAAAGCAGTGCGTGCAGCGCATATCGCACACGCTCGTCACCAGAATATTCAGCAGAATCGGTGAGAACGGCTGACCGATTGCCAGCTTCGCATATCGTTTTAATAATTCTTTCGTCGTAAAATCCATTTTATATTTCCTTTATAAAACAAACTGTCCGGGCTTTGATGCCGCCAGTGAGCCTAACGTTTTACTTTATCTTAACAAACGGATTTTCAGCAAGATAAGTTCCTGTTTAAAGCTGGTTTCTTTGTAATTTGAATGTAATAGTTTTCGCCGAATTACAGACGCGCCTGAAATACGCTAAAATAAATTTATGTTTCGCCGCGTTTATCTGGACAACAGCGCGACCACGCCGGTCGATAAGGAAGTAGTCGAGACGATGCTGCCGTTTCTGACCGAGAAATTCGGCAATGCTTCGAGCATTCATTTTTTCGGGCAGGAAGCGCGCGCCGCCGTCGATAAAGCGCGGCATCAGGTCGCCGAAATCCTCAACGCGCGCCCGAACGAAATCGTTTTTACGTCCGGCGGCACCGAGGCGAACAATCTCGCCGTGCGCGGTCTGGTCGAGGCGAATCAAAAACACGGTCGTCACATAATCACCTCGCAAATCGAGCATTCGGCAGTCAAAAATGTCTGCCAGGATTTGGAAAAACGAGGGCTTGAAGTTACTTATCTGCCCGTTTACGAGGACGGCTTGGTGAGAATCGACGACGTGCGCGCCGCGATTCGCGAAGACACGGTTTTAATCACGATTATGACGGCGAACAACGAAATCGGCACGATTCAGCCGGTCGAGGAAATCGGCAGACTCGTGCGCGAATTGCGCGCCGAAGGCAGAAAAATCTGGTTTCACACCGACGCCGTGCAGGCAATCGGCAGAATGAAAACGGACGTCGAGGAAATCGGCTGCGATTTGCTTTCGATGTCGGCGCACAAGCTCTACGCCCCGAAAGGCGTCGGCGCATTATACGTCCGGCGCGGCGTTCGCCTGCAACAGCAAAACATCGGCGGGCATCAGGAACGCGAGCGGCGCGGCGGCACGGAATCCGTCCCGCACATCGTCGCTTTCGGCAAGGCTTGCGAGCTGGCGCGAGAAACTTTAAGCGACAGAACCGATCACGTCCGCCGCTTGCGCGATAAATTCGAGCAGGGCGTCGCCGAGAGAATCACGGACATCGTCTTTAACGGCGACCGCGAAAAACGCCTGCCGCATCTGTCAAACATCTCTTTTCGTTTTATCGAAGGCGAAGGTTTGCTGATAAATCTCGATATGCAGGGCGTCGCCGTTTCGACCGGCTCGGCTTGCTCGTCCGGCTCGCTCGAACCTTCGCCCGTGATTCGCGCTCTCGGCAGAACGGACGAGCTGGCGCGCGGCGCGATTCGCTTCAGCTTCGGCAAGGACAACACGCCGGAAGAGGTCGAATACGTGCTGGAAACTCTGCCGCGCGCGGTCGAAAATCTCCGCAAACTTTCGCCCGCTTTTTTTAATAAGAAATGTTGAATGCGCGCCGGCGCAAAGGCGAAAATCCGCGCGTCGGCAAGAGGGCAAAGAATGTCGATAGTCTGTAAGCTTGGCAGAAACGGAGAATCTCTTTTAGTGTAAATCTTTAAAATATGTATTTTAAGCGCGCGGTCAAATCAAACAAATTTTCCGCCGCGCTCTAATAAAAATGAAAAGCCTCGTTGATAATCAACGAGGCTTTTGCTTAAGAATTTGGAACCGTTGTCAGTCACGAACAAAATTTAAAATCTTGAACTAGCTCGTGATAATAATTCCGCAATCGGTCGGGGCAAGGCTCTTGATGATGATGCCCGTCACGCTGGTGATGATGATGCCGGTCACGCTGGTGATGATGATGCCGGTTGCATCGGATAAAATCACGCCGGATTTCGACGTATTCACCGGCGCTTCAGTGCACGGCTGCGGATTTTGGGAACTGGTAATAATAATTCCGCCGAAGCTTGTTCCGACCATCAAAACCATCATCAAAGTTGCTGCTGTTATCGCTTTTTTAATATTTTTCATTTTCCTATCTCCTGTTATTTTGCTGTTTAGTTTTTAATTTTTGTCCTTTGTTCTGCCCTATCTAATAACAACCAGCGTGCCAAAACTCTGTCAAACCGAATCTTTTCCCGTAACTGTTGAGACTACAGCGTTTAATGCATTGAATATAACCTCTTTATTTCAGTTTTTCATTTCTATTAATAATGGATATTAAATATTCAGTAATAGGTAATAATTTCTTAAATCTTTATAATTCAACAATTAGCTGTGAAACTAAGTGTTACATTAGTAACCACTGAATACTTTGTAACCACTGCAACGGCTTTGCACAAAAACTAGGTAAAAAACAGTAGTTTTTGCGCAGAAAATCGAGTTTTTGTGCGGAACACTTTATTTTTGTGCAAGTTACGATTCCGTACAAAAAATAAAAAAGGAAAAGTTGTGATTACGACAAATAAAAAGTCAGGCGTGAGTTATAGAGCTGG
>DASVRT010000045.1:0-52832 GCA_036388475.1 Pyrinomonadaceae bacterium
TTTGCCGCAACTGCGGCATAAATATCGCTGCGTGCCGCAGTGACTCTTTCCGTTTTTTATTTGTTTCTCTGAATTTTCACAATTTGGACAAGCTGGCATTGACAAAGTTTATCCTATCAACATTCGTTTAGTCACTCCCCCCGATGATTAAGTTTTACCGTTATCTTTCACTTATTCGCGTATTTTGCGCGCCTTCGCGGCTGTCGTCAATAGCGCCATCAAAACGTCTAAGCTCTCATCTGAAAACCAACCCTTCTCCGACAACTTTGTTTATTTTCTGAAGCTGATTAAAGAAAATAAACTCGGATAACCAACTGTCTCATAAACGAACAGTTTAGAGACGATTTTTACACTTTTCCGGCGAGCATTTCGGTAAAACGCCCTTATTAATCTATTAAATATTATTTGATTTAGAAACGGCACGCGCATTGCAGTTAACTTTGAACAATATCTGTATTGTCTGATTTTGATGCAGTTCTTAAAAATCGGTGATACGCGTAATAAATACAAAAAATCAAAAGGGAGATAAAAATTATGAACCAATCAACAGGACAATCACGTTTAGTGTCGGGTCTTTTTAACGACAGAGAAAGCACGGAACGAGCCTATTCATCGCTGGAAAGCCGCGGTTATTCGAAAGATGACGTCAATCTGATGATGTCTGATGAAACACGCAACCGTCATTTCGGTGAAGGAACGCCTGATACGGAACTCGGCAGCAAAGCGCTGGAAGGCGCGGGCGCGGGTTCGGCAATCGGCGGAACGCTCGGCGCGATTATCGGCGGTATTGCCGCTATCGGAACGAACGTTTTGCTGCCGGGTTTGGGATTAGTTGTCGCAGGACCGATATTTGCAGCTTTAGCGGGCGCGGGCGCGGGCGGTTTGACGGGCGGTTTGATTGGCGCATTAGTCGGTTCGGGCATTCCCGAAGAACACGCAGCCGAATACGAGTCGGGAATCAAAAACGGCGGCGTTTATATGGGCGTCAATGCGCGCAATGATGAAGACGCGCAATATTTCCACGATGAATTTAACCGACACGGCGGTTCACACGTCGTCGGCACCGGGCTCGGCGTAGCGGGCGGCGCGGCGACCGGAGCGGCTATCGGCACTGCCATCGCGCCGGGCGTCGGAACAGTCGGCGGCGGAGTGGTCGGAGCGGTTGCAGGCGGAATCGCCGGCGGCGCTGCCGGACACGAAATCGCGGAAAAAGTAAATCCCGAGCCGGGCGACGAACAGGACGGTGACCACAATGTCGGAACAGGAACGGGCGCGGTCGGCGGAGCGGTGACAGGCGCGGCAATCGGCTCGGTCGTTCCCGGCGTCGGCACGGCAGCCGGCGGAGCGGTCGGCGGCGTAATCGGCGGAGTCGGCGGCGCGGTCGCCGGACACGAAGTGGCGGAAAAAGTAAATCCCGACGATAAATTAATTGATGACGATAAAGTGACCAGATAGATAAATATCCGGGAAAAGCGGGTAAAGGGAGGTTTCATCGGAAACTTCCCTTTTTTATGTGTTTTATGCCCGGCTCTAACCTTGAGTTTTCTTCACAATATCTTCTCGCGAAATTGTTTCCTGCGCGCCCGTCTGCATATTTTTGAGCGTCACTTTATTTTCCGCAAGCTCCGTTTCGCCCAGAACGCAGACGAAAGGAACGTTGACTTGCGAAGCGTATTTGAATTGTTTTCCGAGCTTGTCGGCTTCAGGATAGACGAGAACGCGCAAGCCTTTCGAGCGTAAATCATTCGCCAGCTTCAGCGATTCGCGCGCCGCATCTTCGTTCCAGATTGTCACCAGCACGTCCGCCGAAGCGTTTTGCAAATCGACGGGAAACATATTTCTTTCGGTCATCACGACGATTATTCGTTCCAATCCCAAAGAAAAACCGCACGCCGGAATCTGTTCCTTGCCGAACATCCCGATAAGCTCGTCGTAACGCCCGCCGCCGCCGATGCTGCCCGCGAAATCGCCGCGCGTTAAAACGATTTCCATAATCGCGCCCGTGTAGTAAGACAAACCGCGGGCGAGCGAAGCGTCGATTTTGATATTTTCCAAACCGGCAAGATTGAGAATCTGCGCAATCTCCTTCAAGCCGTTTTTTCCCGTTTCCTGTTCGCCGACGAATTCGGCAAGCCGCGAAAGCGTGTTGGTATTGCCCGCCGTTTCCAGCGCGGCGAATAAATCGAGCAGTTTCAGCCCGGCGTTTTCGTCGATGCCGCGCTGCACAAATTCTTTCAAAACGCCGTCTTTGCCGATTTTATCGAGCTTGTCCAGAGCAATCAGCGCGTCGGATTGCTTGTCTGCTTCGATTTGGACGGCTTCTAAAATACCGCGCAAAATTTCTCTGTGGTTGAGGCGCACGACAAAATCGTTAAATCCCAATCGCTGCAAAATCTCCGACGCGGCGGAAATTATTTCCGCTTCGATAATCATCGAACCTGAGCCGATAGCGTCAACGTCGCATTGGAAAAACTCGCGAAAACGACCGCGCGCCGGGCGGTCGGCGCGCCAGACGGGTTGAATCTGGTAGCGTTTGAAAAACTTCGGCAAACGCTCGCGGTGATTCGCCACGACGCGCGCCAGCGGCACGGTCAAATCGTAGCGCAGGGCGAGGTCGGCTAATTCTTTGTCGTCGGCATCGAGCTTTTCGCCGCGTTTGAGGATTTTGAAAATCAGTTGATTGCCTTCCTCGCCGTATTTACCCGTCAGCGTTTCGAGATTTTCGACGGCGGGCGTCTCCAGCGGTTCGAAACCGTAGGATTCGTAAACCTGCTTGATAATTCCGATAACGTATTCGCGCCGCCGCACGTCAACGGGCAAAAAATCGCGCATTCCGCGCGCCGGATTCGCATTGCTCATTTTCCTCTTTACTCCTCAAGGTTTCGCTCGGCGACCGCTGCGAAATTTTCGTAGTTGTCAGCCAGTCTTTTAATGTCGTCGAATAAAAATCTGTCGTTATTCAAAAAATCTTTTCCGCGGAAATCGGGAATCGCGTTTTTCACTTCCGCGAACAATTCTCCGGTCGCTTTTCCCATCTCGGTTTCCAGACCGAGTTTTTCAAACTGGTTGCGGCGAATTTCGGCGGCGTGATGCGCGGTCAGAATGGCGATGATGATGACGTTTTTTACGTTTCCGAGAATCTGCAAAGCCTGCCTGCCCGCCGTCGCGCCCATACTGACGTGGTCTTCGGTATTTGCCGAGGTCGGAATCGAATCCGCCGACGCCGGATGCACGAGAACCTTGTTTTCGGAAACCAGCGACGCGGCGACGTAATGCGGAATCATCAAGCCGGAATTGATATTTTTTTCGTCGTAAATCAGAAACGGTTCGAGCAAATCGTTGGTCGCTTTGTCGAGCAGTTTGTTGATTTGACGCTCGACCAGATTGCCGATTTCCGAAATTGCCAGCTTCAGATAATCCAGCGCCAGCGCCAGCGGCTGACCGTGAAAATTTCCGCCGGAAAGCACTTCGTCTTCTTCGACGAAAATCAGAGGATTATCGACGGCGGCGTTCAGCTCGTTGGCAAAAATTCCTTTCGCGTGGTTCAGGGCTTGCAGGCTCGCGCCGAAAACCTGCGGCAGACAGCGCAGCGAATACGAATCCTGCGTTTTGGATTTCAGGTCGGCGAGTTTTTCCGCAAAATCTTTTTTCTTTTCCAGCAAATCCGTTTCTGCAACCTTGATTGCTGCGGTTTTCGATTTCGCGCGCAAAGCTTCGTGCGAGATGCCCATAAAAGAAGAATTTTTCGTGAATTTCCGAATCCAGCGCGCGACTTCCGCCTGCTCGGCGTGATTGCGAACCTTGTGAATTTTTGCGTCGAAAGCGTTTCGGCGGGCGCAGAAGGCTTCGAGCATCAGCGAAGACGTGAGCGTCGCCAATTTTAAAAGCCGCTCGAATTCGTAGACGGCAAACGTGCCGAGCGCCGCCATCACGGTCGTGCCGTTGTTTAAAGCCAAGCCTTCCTTGTAGCTTAATTCAAACGGTTTCAAAAGATTGTCTTTCGCTTCTTTTAACTCGGAAAATTCGTCCGTTTTCAAACGTTCCAGAAATTCTGCGGTTTCGTATTCCGCGCCGTTGTATTCGACATAGCCTTCGCCGATTAAAGGCAGCGCCAGATGCGAGAGCGGACACAAATCGCCGCTTGCCCCGAGCGAGCCTTGTTCGGGAACGAGCGGGTGAATTTGATAATTGAGAAAATCCCGGAGCCGTTCGAGAGTATCGACTTTGACGCCCGAATAGCCTTTCACCAAAGTATTCAGACGAATCAGCATAATCGCCCGCACCAGCCGCGTCGGGAAATTTTTGCCGACGCCGGTCGAGTGCGAGCGCAACAGATTGATTTGTAACTCTCTGGCGTCTTCCGGCGCAATAATCCGGTCGGCTTTTGCTCCGAAGCCGGTCGTGACGCCGTAAATTATCGCGTTTCCCGCTACTTTTCGAGCGATAAAATCACGGCTTTTCCGGACTTTTTCCAGATCGCCCAGCTCGACTTGAGCGTTTTGACAGGCGACTTTTACAACTTCGTCAAAAGTCAGAGCCTCGCCGGTAATTATAATTTTTTCCATATTCGCTTGCGATTCGCCGTTTTCGTCAGAGGAGCGATTCGATATAAAATGCTTATTCAACTAAGCAATTATAAAGCAAAAAGGCAGAAACGCGACAACTCCGGAGCGTGTTCCGGGTTTAGCGCGTTGAATCGCTAAACCCGGACACGCTCGTTCACAGCCGGCGTTTCCGCCTTTTCCGCATTTTTCCGCTAAACGCTTACCACTTTTTGAAAGTGTAGCCGACGTAGAATAAATTCTGGTCAAAACCCGGATTGATGTTGCCGGTCGAGGCGTTCGAGATATGATGAAACTTGAAGCCGAGCGTAAAGGTTCTGCCCGAATCGGTCAGAAAATCGACGCCGCCGCCGCCCGCCAGGGTAAAATTCAGATGCTTGCCGTTGCGGTCCGGAAAAACCGCGCTGCGGTCGTCGGGAATCGTTTTATTGAAAATCAGCAGACCGGCGTTTGCCGAAATAAACGGCTGGATTTTAGCTTTGCGCCGAAAATGCAGTTGAAACCCGACGGGCGTCAAGCCGAAAGCGTAATTCGTCGTGCTGTTGCTCTGGACTATAAAAGTGTTCGGCGCGGTTTGAATAATCGGGCGACGGTCGTAATTGATAACGGCGAGCGGAATAAAATCAATCGTGTATTTGAGCGCGAGGCTGCTGCTCGTGGCGATGCGGCGCGAATAACGAACCGCCAGTTGACCGTAGCTCGAAGGTCGCGAGCCGCCGAACACGCGCGGCATATCGGGCGCGAAGCCGCCCCAGACGGAAAGCTCGTTTTTCTCGTCGAAATCGCTCGTCGTATCAGACGTTTGCGGCGTCGAGACAACGCCGGTTTCTTCCGTCACGGCTTTTTTCTGAAGGCTCGTTAAATCCTGTGTAAAAATTACCGAAGGGCAAACTGCAATAATAATAAAAAGACTGCTTAAGCAGGCAAAAGCGGTAAAAAATTTTCGCATTAAAGTTTCTCCGTAAAATGTTTTGGAAAGTAGAAACGCGCGGGCGCAAAGGGCGCGCGTTATAAGCATAAAGCAATTTTTCGTTTTTGACGAAAGCCGTCTATTTAAAAAACGAAAAACCGATGTAGAAAATATTCGCGTTGTAGCCGGGATTCCATTTTTTGCCGCCGACATTGCCGTTCGAGATGTGAAAATACTTGTAGCCGAAAGTCATAAAATGTTTCGGATTCGTCAGATGAATGATAAATCCGCCGCCGAAATCGCCGGTAAATTGAAAGCGCCGGCTTTCGGGAATCGGCATCGGCTTATTGAAATAAAGCACGCCCGCGCCGACCTGCGCGAAAGGCTTGACCCGACTGCCCGGAAAAAACGTGAAACGAAAATTGGCGGGCGTCGCGCCGAAGCCGTAACTCGTTTCGCGTTTTGTCGACTGCACGCCGGGCGTCGCGGTCGGCGAAATATACGCCGGATTTCTGACCTCGTTGGCGCGCGCGACGACGAGCGGCGTAAAGCCTAAAAGATAGGTGACGGTGATGCTTTTCGGCGTGCCGATAACGCGCCCGATGCGAAAGTTTAAGGCGCCGAGCTTGCGCCCCGCCGTGTTGTATGTTTTTTCGCCGGTAAAATGCGTCGGGTCGAACGGCGCGATGCCGACTTCGAAATTGTATTCAATAGCGCCGCGACGGGCGCGGTAAACGGAGCGTCCGGTCGTCGTTTGCGGTTCGTGTTCTAAGGTTTCGGCAGATTTCGGGGAGATGGAACGGTTTTCGGCTGGCTTGAAAAAGCTCGTTTCTCTTTTTACAAAAGATTCTTTTTCAATCACCGTTTGAGTCGATTCGGTTACGGACGATTCATCCGGCAAAACTTCCTTGAGCGAATCGTTTGTCTGCTGCGCCGCAACCGTAAAAAATAAAACGGTCAAAATTAAAAACAGACTGCCGGCGGCGAGTCTCAAGATACCAAGCATTATGCCAATTTCCCCTTGTTTGTAATCCGGCGAGCAAAATCTTATTGAGGCTCGCCTTTGTAAATCCGGCTGTATGAAACGTAATTATGCCAGAATTTTTCCAAATCTTTCACTTCCGCGTCCGACAATTGACGCTTGACGCGCGCCGGGCTGCCCAGCACCAGCGAGCGCGGCGGAATCACGGCGCCCGGCGTCACCAGACTGCCCGCGCCGATTAATGAATTTCTGCCGACGCGCGCGCCGTCCATCACAATCGCGCCGATGCCGATTAAACAGCCCGTTTCGATGTAACAGCCGTGCAGCGTGACGCGATGCCCGAGCGTCACTTCGTCTTCCAGAACGGTCGGATGCGTTCCGGCGGAAACGTGCAGAACGCAGGCGTCCTGCACATTTGTCCGCGCGCCGATGCGTATGTAATTGACGTCGCCTCTTAGAATCGAGCCATACCAGACGCTGGAATTTTCGCCGATTTCGACATCGCCGATGATGACCGCGTTTTCGGCTATAAAAGCCGTCTCGTGAATGCGAGGGCTTAGATTTTGAAACGGCTTAATCATAAATTTTCGACCGCGCGCCAAATTCCGAAGTTACTTGATAACTTTATTTGCTCCGGCTTTCGTATTCAAAAAATGGTAACAGTTTGCCTTTGTAAATGGCAAGATTTTGTTTTTACGGAGGTTCGTGGCAAACTCGTTTTTACAAAAATTTACTTTCATAAGGGTTAACCGAAAATGGCAAAGCAACCGAAAATTTTAGCGTTCGCCGGAAGTCTCCGCGAAAAGGCTTATACGAAACGAATCTTGAAAGTCGCCGCCTCCGGCGCGCGCAAAGCCGGCGCGGAGGTCAGTTATCTGGATTTGAAAGATTATCCGATGCCGATTTACAACGCCGATTTGCAGGACACGCAGGGTTTTCCGCCGATTGCCGCCGCTTTTCAAAAGCTCCTGCTCGAACACGACGGTTTGCTGATTGCTTCGCCCGAATATAACGGCTCGCTGCCCGGAGCCTTGAAAAACGTCATCGACTGGACTTCGCGCGCCAACGGCGATTTAAAGGTCGCCGATTGCTATAAGGGAAAATTTGCGGCGATTATGACGGCTTCGCCCGGCAGCTTCGGCGGCATTCGCTGTCTGAAACATATGCGCGACGTTTTGACGATTTTGTTTGTCAACACGCTGCCGACGGAAATTGCCGTCTCGTTTGTCGGCAGCAAATTCGACGGCGACAGCGACGAAATGACCGACGAACGGACTGAGGCGATGCTGGAAGATTTGGGCGCCGCGCTCTCCGATATGCTGCGCAAAACGCACGGCGAAGTCGCGGTCGCGGAAAGCGAGACATCCGACGGCAGCCGCTAAAAGTCGATGAATAACCGAAAAGCTCATTGCTGCGAAGAAATGCGGCAGAGAGTCGAATATATTTGCGAACGGCACAGAGACGCTTTTGCTTGCCCCGATAATTTAATTTATTACTCCGAGCAATACAATAAATACGGCTTGATAATTCACGACGGCGGAACTTCTTTTATAACGATAAGTTTTTGTCCTTTTTGCGGAAAAAAGCTGCCCGCATCCGAAAGATGATTGACTTAATAATATAATGGCGCAACGAGCCGACAATTTGATAAAAACCAGAAACCGCCCGCGTTTGCGAACGATTGAGCCGAATCAGGGCGAACGCCACGCCAGCTGGCTCGAATTGTTTTTCGATTTGGTTTTCGTGCTGGCGGTCGCGCAAACGGCGCACGTTTTGAGCGCGCACTCGGACCTCGGCGGATTTTTGAAATACGTCGCGCTGTTTGTTCCGGTCTGGTGGTCGTGGGTCGGATTTACGTTTTACGCCGACCGTTTTGAAACCGAAGAAACCGCTTACCGCGTTTTGACGTTTGCCGGAATGCTGGCGGTCGCCGCGCTCGCGCTGACGCTGGAAAACGCTTTTTCCGCAGGCGGCGACCAGCCTCTCGTTATCAGTTACGTTCTGGTGCGCCTGGTGCTGGTCGTGCTGTATCTTCGCTCGGCTTATTACATTCCGCTGGCGCGGGCTTTCAGTTTGCAGTTTATCAAAGGCTTTGGAATTGCCGCCGTGCTGCTGCTCGTCTCGCTCTTTTTCGAGCCGCCGGTCAGATACGCGATTTGGGCAATCGCTCTGGTGCTGGAACTCGTTACGCCTTTTCTCAGCGTCAGGCTGGCGAGAATTTTCCC
The DNA here is from genome assembly GCA_036388475.1 of Pyrinomonadaceae bacterium. GTDB lineage: Bacteria > Acidobacteriota > Blastocatellia > Pyrinomonadales > Pyrinomonadaceae > JALZHR01. The sequence continues at coordinate 8,680 of DASVRT010000045.1, forward strand.
GATTGACCGCTCGCATATTCCCGAACGCTTCGGGCTTTTTACGATTATCGTGCTGGGCGAGGCGGTCATCGCGACGGCAAACGGCGCGGCGAATGTCGAATGGAATCTCGCCACGATTACGGCGGCGGGTCTGGGTTTTGCGATGGCGGCTTGCATCTGGTGGATAAATTTCGATTTTGTCGAGGACAGCGCCGTTACCTCGAAATCGCTGTGGCGGCGTTTCGTTTATCTTTACGGGAATTTCTTTATCGTCGCCAGCATCGTCGCCACCGGCATCGGCGTCGAACACGCGATAAAGGAAACCGCCGAAGCTCACTTGCATCTGCCGACGCTCGCGCTGCTTTCGGGCGGAATCGCCGTTTATCTCGCCGTCATTACGATAATTCGTCTGGTGACGGGAGTTTGCAATCTGATTTACACGCGCCTCATCGCGATTGCCGCTTCGCTTTTGATTTTATATCTCGGTCAATTTCTGCCGCCGCTCGCCGTGCTGACCGCATTATTACTGGTGATGGTCGGCAGTATCTGGGTGGAAAGCCTCTATGTGAAAGAGGAAACACAAGCCGAAGACGCGCCGCATTTAGAATCGTGCGAACACGCCGCCGAGATACAAATTTACGAGCCGCGCAGCGCCGACGGCTGCGAAGAGTGCGTCAAAAATAATTACAAATGGGTTCACTTGCGGCTTTGTCTGAGTTGCGGACACGTCGGCTGCTGCGATTCTTCCGTTCATAAACACGCGACCAGGCATTTTCACGCCAGCGCTCATCCCATCATCGCGTCCCTGGAAACAAACGAAAACTGGGCTTGGTGTTACCCGGACGAAAGATTTGTGCCGCTGCCGAACCCGGTTGGAAATGAACAAAGCGAAACGGTAAGATAAAAGTGAAACAGTGAAAAAGGTTAAAAGTAAAAAAGCAGTCGCGGCTTTTCGCGGGCAAACTTTTTCACCTTTTCACGTTTTCACTTTTCCACTTTAAAATTATGAACAAATGCGAACATTTAAGCGAAATCAAAGCGGCGGTGACGCCGAGCGCCGACGGCTGCGAAGATTGTTTGAAAACCGGCGGCTGGTGGGTTCACCTGCGGCTTTGCGAAACGTGCGGGCACGTCGGCTGCTGCGACAATTCGCCGAATAAGCACGCGACCAAACATTTTCACGCCAGCAAGCATCCGATTATCAAATCCTTCGAGCCGGGCGAAGATTGGGGTTATTGCTACGTTGACGATATGTTTTACGAAACGCTGCCGACAATTTGAAAAAATTATTAACCGCGGATTTTCGCAGATAGACACCAGATAAGAACGAGATAAGAAAAAGATGAAACAACAGATTAATTCGAATCAGCACAGATTTATTTTTATTCGGTGCAGCCTGCTTGTCCTGTTTGAATCTCGTGTTTACCTGCGAAAATCCGCGGTTTCATAAAAAATATGAAAAAGCCGACCAAAATCTTATTGCAGACGACGATTCCGCTCGCCGAAAACGATTGGCACATCGACAGATTTTCGCTTTTGCGGCAGCATTTAGCTTCGCTGAAAGATGAAAACGGCAACGCTCTTTACGAAGTCGCAGCGCGCAATCGCGAGCAGGATGAAGCAGGAGACGACAAAGTATTAAGCGTTCTGGACGAAGCCGATTTTGACGAGCTGTGGCTGTTTGCAGTTGACGCGGGCGACGGTTTATCGAAAAGCGACTGCGCGGGAATATCTCGCTTTCGGCAGCGCGGCGGCGGAATTTTTTCGACGCGCGACCATCAGGATTTGGGTTCTTCGCTCTGCACGGTCGGCGGCATCGGCGCGGCGCATTATTTCCACTCGAAACAGCAAGACCCTGACGCGGCGCGCAACTCGCGCGACGACCGGGACACGAAAAATATCGATTATCCGAATTATCATTCCGGCAGCAACGGCGATTATCAAAACGTCTCGGCGGTCGATTCGATTCACGAGCTTTTGCAAAAACCGGACGGCGGCGTTATCGAATATTTCCCCGCGCACCCGCACGAAGGCGGCGTCGGCGTTCCGGGAAATGAAACGTCGGCGCGCGTCGTGGCGCGAGGCAAAAGCAAAATTTCGGGAAAAGATTTTAATTTAATCGTGGCTTTCGAAAGAAGCGAAGACCGGCACGGCAACCGGCTCGGGCGCGGCATCGCCGAATCCAGCTTTCATCATCTGGTCGATTACAACTGGGACGTCGAAAAAGGCTGTCCCGATTTTGTCGAAGAAGCGCCGGGCGCAGGCTATCGAAAAAATCCGCGAGCCTTAAATGATATAAAAACCTACGTTGAAAATCTGGCGAAATGGCTCGCGCCGGAGCAGCAGCCGGAACCACCTGTCGCCGCAGGCGGGCAATTTAACGCGTAGATTTCAGATTGCCGGTTTCAGGTTTCAAGTTTATGAATCAAACTGCATTTAATAAAGAAAGCGCCTTCCCGTCGCTGCCGCTCGAACAGTGGCGGGCAACGAAAAACACTCTGCATCTCTATTTGCAGATTGTCGGGAAAATCAGGCTCGCCACTTTTCCGCGGCTCAATCACTGGTGGCACGTCCCGTTCTACGTTTCGACGCGCGGCTTGACGACGCGCCCGATTCCATACGGCTTCGGCAATTTCGAGATTGAATTCGATTTTATCGACCACGCGCTGAAAATTTTGACGAATCAAGGTGAGCGGCGCGAGTTTGCGCTGGAAGACGGTTTGACGGTCGCCCGATTTTATCGACAGATTTTTGATAATCTCGCCGCGCTCGGCATCGAAGCGACAATCCGCGCCGTTCCCTACGAAGCGCCGAGCAAAACGCCGTTTGCCGAAGACTCGGAGAATAAATCTTACGACCGGGAATACGTCGAGCGCTTCAGGCAAATCCTGGTCGGCGTCAATGCGATTTTCGAGGAATTTCGCGGTCGATTTACGGGTAAATCGACGCCGGTTCATCTTTTCTGGCACAGCTTCGATTTGGCTTTAACCAGATTTTCCGGAAAGCCTGCGCCCGTCCGCGACGAAGCCGGAACGGTCGAGCGCGAAGCCTATTCGCACGAAGTCATCAGCTTCGGTTTCTGGACGGGCGACGACAATGTTCCCGCGCCCGCATTTTATTCTTACACCGCGCCGGAGCCGAAAAATTTAGCGAACGAACCCTTACAGCCGGAAACCGCGTTCTGGGGCGAATCGGGCGGCGGGCATCTCGCGCTTTTAATGTATGACGAAGCGCGAAACGCGGAACACCCGCGGGAGGCGGTTCTGGAATTTCTGGAAAGCTCGTATCAGGCGGGCGCAAAGCTCGCCGGCTGGGAAACGGCGGAATTTAGGTTAAAAAATCTTAAATAGTTGTTTTCGAAAGCAATACAAGTTCGATGAGAAAATTTTCCGAAGCGGAAAAACAGTTGCTGATTGCGGCGGGCTGGCTGAAAAGCCGCTACGGTTTAATGTCCGGCTTCGACGCCGGCACGATTGCAAATACGGAAAATTTAAGAAAATTCGGCGAAATATGGTTCGGTAAATATCTGGTCGATTGGTCGGCGGCATTTAAAAATCTGATTAATGAAGATTATTTATCCGACAGCGGCGGCGTTTTCGCGCTGACGGAAAAAGGAAACGCCGCGAGAAAAGCCGTCGAAACCGAAAATCCTTTGTGGCTCTATGAATACGACAATTTTTTTGACGCGGCGACCGAAAGCGCGGCGCACGCGCTTTTTTGCGAAAAGGTTTACGGCGTAAATCTCTGCCAGCACGGCTTGGCTGATGTTTTTCAACTAAATAAACTGCTCGAAGTTTTGCGGTTAAGCGCGGACGAGCGCGTGCTGGATTTAGGCTGCGGCAACGGTTTTATCACCGAATATCTGCAAAGCGAAACGGGCGCGTTTTTTCACGGCGTCGATATTTCCGCCGAAGCGATTCGGCAGGCGCAAAGCCGAACGCAGAATAAACGATTGACGTTCAGCGTCGGAAATATGAATCGTCTGCAATTCGAGCCGCGCGTTTTCGATTGCGCCGTTTCGATAGATACGCTTTATTACGTGGACAATTTGGAAGAAACTCTGAAACAAATCGTTTCAATTCTGAAACCCGAGGGGCGAATCGGAATATTTTACACGCAGTGGATTAACAAGCTCGCCGACCGGGAAAATTTACTGCCCGAAAATACGGATTTAGCGAAAATTTTGGAAAAATGCGATTTGAAGTTTTCGGCGCTCGATTTCACGGGAAACGAAGCGGAACACTGGCGAAAAAAAGTCGAGGTTTTGGAAGAACTGAAACCGCGATTCGAGCGGGAAGGAAATCTGAATTTGTATAATTACAGGTATACGGAAGCGGCGCGCTATGCGAATTGGGATTTAGCCAAACGCAGTCGCCATCTTTATCATATATCATTGTCATAAAGGTATTATTTAATATTATTTAATTAGCGGAATGATTGATTTACGAAGCGACACAGTGACCCGACCGACGCCGGCGATGCGCCGCGCGATGGCTGAAGCGGAAGTCGGCGACGACGTTTACGCCGAAGACCCGACGGTTAATCTTCTTCAGCAGCGCGCCGCCGAGATGTTCGGCAAGGAAGCCGCGCTTTTCGTGCCGACCGGCTCGATGGGCAATCAAATCGCCGTCAAGCTGCACACGAAGGCGGGCGACGAAATCATCATCGAAGAACGCGGGCATATTTTTAATTACGAATTGGGCGCGCCTTCGGCTATTGCGGGCGTCGTGGTGCGCCCGGTGCGCAGCCAGTCGCCGACCGGAATGCTGACGTGGGACGAAATTGCCTCGGCGCTGCGTCTCAATCAGGTTTATTACGTCTCGCCGACCGGCTTGATTTGTCTGGAAAACACGCATAATTTCGGCGGCGGAAGCGTGATGACCGCTGCCGAAACCGCCGAAATCTGCGAGCAGGCGCACGCGCTCGGTTTGCCCGTTCACCTGGACGGCGCGCGGATTTTCAACGCGGCGGCGGCTTTAAATGAATCGGTCGCCGATTTATCAAAAAATTGCGATTCGGTGCAGTTTTGCCTTTCGAAAGCTTTGGGCGCGCCGGTCGGCTCGCTGCTGCTCGGCAAAAAAGATTTTATCGAGGAAGCGCGCGTCTGGCGCAAGCGGCTCGGCGGCGGAATGCGTCAGGTCGGAGTTCTGGCGGCGGCAGGACTTGTCGCGCTGGAAGAAACGCCGAAAATCTTGCATATCGACCACGAAAACGCCAAACGATTGGCAAAAGGCGCGGCGAATCTGAAGGGCATTTCGATTGACGCCGAAAAAGTCGTGACCAATATCGTGATTTTCGACGTGGCGGGAAGCGGCAAAACTTCCGCCGCGATTGTGGCGCGATTGAAAGAAGAAGAAATCTTAGCCATCGGTTTCGGCAGCGCGATTCGGATGGTCACGCATTACGACATCTCGCGCGAAGACATCGAAAAAACGATAAAGGTCCTGGAAAAAATTTTAGGGGAATAAAATGGACATCGAAGAAATCCGCCGCTTCTGTCTTTCGCTCCCGCACGCGACCGAAGACGTCAAATGGGGAAATGATTTGACGTTCTCGGTCGGCAAAAAAATGTTTGCGGTGACGGGATTGGAGACGGCGGAAAATATTTCTCTGTCTTTCAAATGCACGCCCGAAAAATTTGCCGAGCTGACCGAGAAAGACGGCATCATTCCCGCTCATTACGTCGCCCGCTATCACTGGGTGACGGTGCAAAAGCTCGATGCGCTGAAAACGGACGAGATGAAAGATTTAATCAAACAATCGTATACAATGGTTTGGGAAAAGCTGCCGAAAAATCTGAAAACTGAATTAAATTCTTAACCTTTGTCGCCGTCGGCGGAAAATGTCGTTTTTCAGGAATCTGCCCGGTGAATTACCAGACCAGATGTATAAAAATCAAACTCAAGCCGGACTCAATCGAAAAAGCGCGGGCGTGGGCGCAGCAAGTTATCAACGAGCGGAAAGACGAGGCATTGGCGACGCTGCGCGACGAATCGGTGATTCCGGAAACGGTTTTTCCGGACGAGACGGACGAAGGCGATTTTTTGATTTACCTGATGAAAGCCGAGAGCTTTGAAAAGGCTAAAGAAACGGCGCGGCAATCCGTTCACGCGATTGACGAATTTCACCGAAATTTTAAACGCGAGACGTGGGAAGGCGGCAAAAATCTTGAACTTTTGATTGATTTAGACAGAATCTCCGAAATCAAATAAACTAAAATTCGATGATAATCGCCATTGACGGACCTTCGGGAGCGGGCAAGTCCACGCTCGGCAAGATGTTAGCCAAAAAACTGAATCTGCTTTACCTGGACACGGGCGCAATGTATCGCGCCGTCGGCTTGGCTGTTTTGGAAAGCGAAACGGCTTTTGAAAATACGGCGAAAGTTGCGGAAATTGTCGAAAACGCGAAAATCGAGCTTGTCGGCGCGCCGGAAAATCTCCGGGTCAAGCTCGACGGGCGCGACGTTTCAAAAGAAATTCGCACGGGCGCGGTCGGACAGGCGGCTTCGATTGTCTCGACGATTTCCGAAGTCCGCAAAATTCTGGTCGAGCATCAGAGACTTTTGGGAGAAAACGCGCCGCACGGCTGCGTTCTGGACGGGCGCGACATCGGAACCGTCGTTTTTCCGCACGCGGACGTGAAATTTTTTCTGACGGCAAACCCGGAAGCCAGAGCGCGGCGGCGTTACGAAGAAGATTTGGCGCGCGGGCTCGATACGACTTACGAAAAAACCTTCGAAGAAATCGCTCTGCGCGACAAACGCGACATTTCGCGCGCCGATTCGCCGCTTTCGATTGCCGCAGACGCGATTGTGATTGACACGAGCGAGCTGAATTTAACCGAAGTTTTTGAACGAATGACGGAAATCATACGCGAAATCGAAAAGACGAATTACGAAACGCCGTAAACCTGCTAATTTGACTTAGAATTCCACAATCGCTAACATTTAAACTTGCTTTTTGCTCCCGTAGCTCAGTTGGATAGAGCAACAGCCTTCTAAGCTGTGGGTCGCACGTTCAAGTCGTGCCGGGGGTATTCAAAATAGAAAAAGCGGAGAGTTTTGCCCGGAAACTTTCCGCTTTTTTTCGTTTCCAAATAAATTCCCTCTCGCCTTTCACGATTTGTTAAAATCGAAAAATGGATTTAATCAGTTTGAGCGAGCGCGGGCTGTATGTCGAAGCGGGAGATTTTTATATTGACCCTTGGAAACCCGTCAAACGTGCCGTCCTGACGCACGCGCACGCCGACCACACTTATCGCGGCTCGAAAAATTATCTGGTTTCAAAAGCAGGCGAAAGGCTTTTTCGCTCGCGTTTGTGGAACGAAGGCAATATCGAAACGCTTGCCTACGGCGAAACCAGAACGATAAACGGCGTGAAAGTTTCGTTTCATTCGGCGGGTCACGTTTTAGGGTCGTCGCAGGTGCGCGTCGAATACAAAGGCGAGGTTTGGGTGGCTTCGGGCGATTACAAATTAACCGAAGACCCGACCTGCGCGCCGTTTGAACACGTCAAATGTCACACTTTTATCACCGAAGCCACTTTCGGCTTGCCGATTTATCGCTGGACGCCGCCGGATATTTTGTTTGCCGACGTTAACGACTGGTGGCGCGGCAATGTCGAAAAAGGCAAAGCGTCGGTGATTTTCGCTTATTCGCTCGGCAAAGCGCAGCGCATTATGAAAAGCGTCGATGCATCAATCGGAAAAATCCACACGCACGGCGCGGTCGAAAAATTAACGCAGGAATATCGCGAATCGGGCGTCGCGCTTCCGCCGACACAGTATGTCGGCGCGGTCGAAAATAAAAAGGATTTTGTCGGCTCGCTCGTCGTCGCGCCGCCGTCGGCGCAGGACACGCCGTGGCTTCGCAAATTCGGAAACGCTTCGACCGCCTTTGCTTCGGGCTGGATGCGGATTCGCGGCGCGCGCCGTCGCCGCGCGGTCGACAGAGGTTTTATTTTGTCTGACCACGCCGATTGGGACGAGCTTTTAAAGGCGATTGCGGCAACCGAAGCCGAAAAAATCCTGGTCACGCACGGCTCGACCGAGCCGCTCGTTCGCTATCTGCAAAATCAAGGCGTTGACGCGCGCCCGCTGAAAACAAGATACGCCGGCGAATCGCCGGAAATGGGTCTGGCGGGAACTGAAATTGACGAAGAATAATTAGAAGAATAATTAGAAGAAAGGGGTTAGGTGAATAAGTGATTAGGTGTTTAGTCGATTGCAACGTTTCGCATCTATTGCGCAAACACCTAATCACCTAATCACTTATTCCCTTTTGAATTTCCCTTAATGAAAGAATTTACCGATTTATATTTGGCTCTCGACCAGACGAACAAGACCAACGAAAAGGTCGAGGCGATGGTCAGATATTTCAGCGCGGCGAACGCCGAAGACGCGGCGTGGGCGATTTATTTTCTGAGCGGGCGCAAACCGCGACAGATTGTTCCGACCGCGAAATTGCGCGCTTGGGCGGCGGAAATCGCCGGCGTCGAAGATTGGCTTTTCGAGCTTTCTTATGACGCCGTCGGCGATTTGGGCGAAACGATTGCGCTGCTTTTGCCTGATAATTCGGCGACCGGAACCGATTTGTCTCTGAGCTATTGGATTGAAAAACGAATTTTGCCGTTGCGGGATTCGGCGGAAGAAGAACAGCGCGAAGCGGTCGCCCAAGCTTGGAGCGAGCTCGACGCCGACCAGCGTTTTGTTTTTAACAAATTCATCACGGGCAGCTTTCGCGTCGGCGTTTCGCAGCTTCTCGTCGTTCGCGCGCTGGCGCAGGTCGCCGGAATCGAAAAGGAAATTATCGCGCATCGCCTGATGGGAAACTGGTCGCCGAACGCCGATTTTTATTTGAATTTGATTGAAGCCGCCGCTGCGGACGCCGATTTGTCGCGCCCGTATCCGTTTCACCTGGCGCACCAGATTGATTTTCCGCTCGAAGATTTGGGCGAAATTGCTGATTGGCAAGCCGAGTGGAAATGGGACGGCATCCGCGCGCAGTTGATTCGACGCGCGGGCGAAAGTTTTTTGTGGTCGCGCGGCGAGGATTTGGTGACGGAACGCTTTCCCGAAATCACCGCGGCAAGCTTTAATTTGCCTGACGGAACGGTTCTGGACGGCGAGATTTTGCCGTGGAAAACGGGCGCGGTTTTGCCTTTCGCGCAATTGCAGCGGCGCATCGGGCGCAAAACCACCGGCAAAAAACTGCTGGAAGAAGTTCCGGTGGTGCTTTTGTGTTACGACATTTTAGAGTTTCAGGGCGAAGATATTCGCCCGAAACCGATGCGCGAGCGGCGCGAAATTCTCACCGAAATTCTGGCGAATCTGCCCGACGAATCTAAAAAATCGCTTTTACTCGAACCGATTGTTCTGGCGAAAGATTGGAACGATTTGGCGGAAATTCGCGCCGAAAGCCGCAATCGAAAAGTCGAAGGCTTTATGCTGAAACGGCTCGATTCAATGTATCGCGTCGGGCGACCGCGCGGCGATTGGTGGAAATGGAAAATCGACCCGCTGACGATTGATGCCGTTTTGATTTACGCGCAGCGCGGCTCAGGCAAACGCGCAAGTCTTTATACCGACTACACTTTCGCCGTCTGGCGCGACGGCGAGCTGGTGCCGTTTGCGAAAGCTTATTCGGGTTTGACCGACGCGGAAATCCGCAAAGTTGACCGTTTTGTCCGCAACAATACGATTGAAACTTTCGGTCCGGTTCGGTCGGTGACGCCGCAGCTCGTTTTTGAACTCGGCTTTGAAGGCATTCAGCGCTCGACGCGTCATAAATCGGGAATTGCCGTCCGGTTTCCGAGAATTTTGCGCTGGCGCGACGATAAAAAAATCGAAGACGCCGACACGCTGGAAACGATTCACGCGATGCTCGACGCGGAAAACGATGAACGCGGAACGATGAACGCGGAATAAAAACCCGTTATTCAGAATATGCAATTCATCGTTCATCGTTCCGCGTTCATCGTTTCCGCCGTCTTTGCGTTAAAAAACAATGTCGAAATCTCATTATCCATTTTTAGTTCTCACGACCGGCGAGCGTTTTCCGCGCTTGCTCGTCACGCGGCGTCCCGGTTTAGTCGGCGAAAAAGACACGCTTTACGGCGCGTTTCTGCCTGAAACGATGGTGCGCCGTTTGATTGACTTAGTCGCGCGCGTTTTTCGCCTGCATCCGTGCGAGCTTGATATTGACGGCAGTTTCGACGCGCCGTGTCCGGAATATTTTCTGCGCCGCTGCCTTGCGCCGTGCGTCGCCGAAATCTGCGACGACGAAAAATATCGAAGCGCGGTCGAAGCCGTGCATTTGCTTTTGTCCAGGCGCGCGGACGAGCTTTTATTTAAAATTGATAAAGAAATCGGGCTTTTCGCCGAAAATCTGGAATTTGAACGCGCGGCTGAGGCGAACGACATCCGGCGCGCGATTTCCGAAATTTTTACCGATTCCAAATGGCAGATTCGCGTTGCGGATTTCACCGACGTTTTAACCGCCAATGTCGAAAACGGCGAAGCGGTAATTCACCTGAACACTTTGCGGCGCGGAAAAACGGTCGGCGGAAAGCATTTCGTCCGGAAGCCGCCGGAAAGCGAAAATTATACGGAAGGCGCGGCTCTGGCTGAATTTATCAAAGATTTCTACCGATTTTATTTACCGAAACGGATTTACGTTTCGCACGATTTTGCCGGGCGCGTGGCGCTGGAAAAACATCTGTCGAAACATTTCGGGAAAAAGGCTGAGATAATCGCCGAAATGCCCGAAAAACTGCCGCCGTCGATTTTGACGACGCGGAAACGCGCCGAGATTTTGCTGGCTCATCCGATTTTGCCGCAGCAGCGTGACGCGGAAAAAATCGCCGCCGAATTAAAGGAAATTTTCAATTTGAAAGACGCGCCGCGTCACGTCGAATGTTTCGATGTGGCGCACCTGGCGGGCAAGGAAATCGTCGCCGCGCGCGTCCTCGCCAGAGACGGCAGATTAGCGAGAGACGAAGATATTGTCTGGCAGTTTGAAAATCTTTCGGAAACGGAATCTCTGGCGGAGAGCGTGCGCGAAAGATTAAAGCTTTTGCCCGCGCGGGCAAATTTACCGGATTTGATTCTGCTCGACGGCGGAAAGCCGCAATTAAACGCCGTGAAAAAAGTTTTGCAGGCATTCGGTTTGGAAGATTTGCCGCTCGTCGCCGCCGTCAAACCGCCGAAACAACACGATAAAGTGAGTCATTTTTTAACTAATTTCGGCGGCGCGAAAATTGATTTCAATTCCCGCTCGCAGGCGATGAATTTTCTGCAAAAGCTCCGCGACGAAGCGCACGCCTTATCAAATCGAACGCACCGCGAAGTGCATTCGCTCGTTCAAATCTTCGACCGGCGGCTTGATTCCGGCGCGCCGAAAGTCCAGCTTTTGCTCGTGCCGACGCGCTACGCCGCGCGCAGCGGGCAAGCCGAAGATTTATCGCCGATTCGTTCGCTGAATCAATCCGGCGAGATTTTGTACAAAGCGAGAAAAAATCAAAGCGCAGCGGGCGAAAAACATAAACGCCGCAGTCGTTTCAGCCGAAAGGCAAATTGAATTTTTCCGCGCATTTTAAGTTTAAAACTTGAACTATTTCAGGTTTCCGGTGATAATATTCGTTCGTCTTTGATTTACGGCGGCTATAGTTCAGTGGTTAGAGCGCCTGATTGTGGTTCAGGAAGTCGTGGGTTCGACCCCCACTAGCCGCCCCATAAATTTTGTGTAAAGAGCCGGCAGTAAAGCGGTAAGCAGTTTGCGCTTTCGCCGGTTTTTTATTTTTAACCTTACGCCCATTTACTTTCGCCTTAATATTTTCCTTGTCTCACTGCCCTGAAAAAACTAAAATATAATGATATTCAATATCATTCGCGCGAGGTTGTAAGCTGATGAAAACCGTAAAATTTGCATTTCTTTTCGTTCCGGCGCTTTTGCTTTTCTCTCAAATCGTTTCTGCGCAGTATAATTCCAAAATTTACGCCGACGGCGAATTGCTCGTGAAGTTTAAAGACGGCACGGTTTCCGCTTCGGCGGTTTCGGCAAACTCGCAGTTTGGGGCGCGCGTGGTCGAAGAATTTCCCGATTTGGGCTGGCAGAGGGTTAAGCTGCCCGCCGGTTCGTCGGTCGAAACCGCCGTCGCGCGATACGCCAACTTGGCGGACGTCGAATACGTCCAGCCGAATTATCTTTATCACCTGCAAGCCACGCCGAACGACCCGCAATTTAACAGCGCCGGAATGTATGGCTTGACGAAAATTTCCGCGCCGACTGCCTGGGATTTGACGACCGGCAGCGCGAACGTCGTGGTCGCTGATATCGACACCGGAATCAACTATAATCACGAAGACCTCGCGGCGAATATGTGGACGAATCCGGGCGAGATAAACGGAAACAATATCGACGACGACGGCAACGGTTTCGTCGACGATTATTACGGCTACGATTTCTTTTTCAGCGATTCGAACCCGCAGGACGAAAACGGTCACGGAACGCACACGGCGGGCACCATCGGCGCGGTCGGCAATAACAACGTGGGCGTCGTCGGCATTAATTGGAACGTTCGCCTGATGGCGATAAAAATTTATAATTCGAGCGGCTTCGGCACGACCTCGGCGATGCTTATCAACGCTTATAATTACGTCAGACTGATGAAAAATCGCGGCGTCAATATTCGCGTGACGAATAACAGCTACGGCGGCTGCGACGAGGCTTGCGGCTACGACCAGGCGACGAAAGACGCGCTCGACGCGATGGGAAATGCCGGGATTTTGAATGTTTTTGCGGCGGGCAACAACGGGCGCAACGTCGAAACCGAGGCGTTTTATCCGGCAAGCTATACCAGCCCTTCGATTTTAGCCGTCGCTAACTCGACTTCGACCGATATTCGCGCCGGTTCGTCAAATTACGGACCAATCAGCGTTGACCTCGCCGCACCGGGCACGGGAATTTTAAGCACGCATACGAATGTCAGCGGCTACGCGAATCTGACCGGAACTTCGATGGCGTCGCCGCACGCGGCGGGCGCGGCGGCACTGCTTTCGGCGCGCAATCCGAATCTCTCGCCGGCTTCTTTAAAAGCGACTTTGATGAATACGGTCGACGTTCTCGCCGATTGGAACGGCGTCGTCAAAACCGGCGGCAGATTAAACGTCGACCGCGCTTTGCGAAATCAGACGGTTTGCAATTTCAGCCTTTCCGCTTCCGAGTTTCGGACTTCGTTAAGCGGCGGAAACGGCAGCGTTAATGTGACCGCTTCGACTAATTGCGATTACCCGATTAAAAGCAACGCTCCCTGGATTGTGATAAATTCAAGCAATACCGGAAGCGGAAACACGACGGTCAATTTTACCGTTCAGCCGTTCAACGTTTCCGACGGAATGCGTTCGGGGACGATTACGATTGCCGACCAGACTTTTTTCGTTATTCAGGGACAGCCGTTTCTGCCGCGTAACCTATTGGATTTTGAAGGCGACGGACGCACGGATTACGTCGCCATTCAAAATGATAACGGCTCGATGATTTGGCACATTAACCGCAGCGCTTCGGGTTACATTACGCGAAATTTCGGGCTTTTTGCCGACGACATTCCCGTGCCGAACGATTTCGACGGCGACGGCGTCACGGACATCGCCGTCTGGCGCAGCTCGAACGGAACTTTTTACGTCCTGCAAAGCTTTAACAATACGTTTAAAGGACAGCAATTCGGCGCGAGCGGCGATAATCCGAACGTCACGCAGGATTTTGACGGCGACGCGCGCGCCGATTTTGCCGTGACCCGAAAAGAAAACGGGAAGCTCGTCTGGTACATTCTCAACACGATTACCGGATTTCGCGCGATTCAGTTCGGCAACGAAAACGACCGTCCCATCCGCGGCGATTATGACGGCGACAACCGAGCCGATTTGGCGGTTTATCGTCCGGCGGCGGATTCTCCGGCAAATACTTTTATCGTGCTCGGAAGCTTTAACAACGCACTGAAGACTTTAGCTTTCGGCAATTCCGTAACGGATAAAGTCGTGCCCGGCGATTATGACGGCGACGGGAAAACCGATTACGCCGTCTGGCGCACCACCGACGGGACGTGGTATCTGATTAAAAGCGCGACCGGCGCTTTCAGCGGATTTCAATTCGGCACCAACGGCGATTTGCCCGTGCCGGGCGATTATGACGGCGACGGCAAGACGGATTTCGCCGTCTGGCGACCGAATCAGAATCCGAACGAATCGGCAATCTTTTACGTGCAGCGCAGCACAGCCGGTTTTTCGGCTTTCGGCTGGGGAAATTCCGGCATGAAAATTCCCGCCAACTCGATGCAGAGCCAGTAATTGCCGGCGGAAATCGAAAAATGAATTTTCAGAAAACGTCTTTTTAGAAACTTGCGCCGCACTGTGTAATTGGCGAAACGGCGGAAACGGCGGAAACGACGGAAAACCGGCAAAGAAAAGTGTTTAGCCTTTGCCTGCCGCTTCCGCCAATTATTTTCAGACCCGTACAAACTTTTTTCCCGAATCGCGCGTCTAACTTCCGTAAGTTAGAAAAATCTCGGGAATAGTTATATTAATCTGAAAATCAGCGTTTTCAAGAGGTATTATCTTGCAATCGCAAGGTTTTAGGTAGTATATTTATGATTCCGAGTCTTTTGGCACGGTCGCCCCGACCCCATTTGAGAATTTCTAAGAGAAGTACGAGAAGGATTAACGCAATGAAAAACTTTTTGACCATTACCGGCAAATTCGGTGTTTTGTTTGTCTGCATCTTATTTTTAGCGGCGACGGTTTCCGCTCAGCTTGCGCTGCGCGAAGCGCTGGATACCGACAACGACGGCAAAGCCGACTACACGGTATTTCGTCCGAGCAGCAACATTTGGTATACGCTGAAAAGCACCGGCGGATTTACCGCTCAGCAGTTCGGCGTCTCGAATACCGACTATCCGACGCCCGGCGATTTCGACGGCGACAATAAAGGCGACGTTGCGGTTTGGCGCGACACGGACGGTTACTGGTATCGACTGAACAGCTCAAACAATACTTTCTCTGCCGCGCAGTTCGGCACAACCGGCGACGAGCCGATTGCGAGAGATTTCGATGGCGACGGGAAAACCGATATTGCCGTGGTGCGTCGTTCCAACGGTCAGATGTTCTGGTATAGCATCGACAGCGCAACCGGCGCTTTTCGCGGCTCCCAGTTTGGTCTTTCGACCGATTTCACCGCGCCCGGCGATTATGACGGCGACGGTAAATTCGACCTCGCCGTGCAGCGTCCCGGCGCGACGCCGACCAGTCAGGGAATTTTTTATATCATCAACAGCCAGAACGGCAGCCTGCGCGCGGCGCCTTACGGATTCAGCAGCGATTTAGTCGTGCCGGGCGATTATGACGGCGACGGCAAAACCGATTTAGCGGTCGTCCGCGAAGGCTCGACGCCGACTTCGAATCTTTTCTGGTTTATCAATTTAAGCTCGACTAATCAGGTTGCCGTTCACTCGTTCGGAATTACCGGCACGGATTTGAATGCACAGGCTGATTACGACGGCGACGGTAAAACCGACATCGCGGTCTGGCGCGATACGAACGGCTATTTTTACAGTCTGCGCAGCTCGGACGGCGGCTTCGTCGGCGTTCAATGGGGAACCGCCAACGACTTCCCGGTCGCCAGCTACGACACGCACTAATTTGCGCGGCAATTGGTCAAAGCAAAAGGTTGAAGGCTGAAGACGGTCTTCAACCTTTTTGTTTATCTTTTTGAGTTGTATTAATTTATTTCTTAGCCCGAAATGTCAAATATCGCAGACACTATTCGCCAGGAATTTTCCCGAAAAAAAATCGTCATTGTCGGAGATTTGGTCGCCGACCAGTTTCTTTCCGGCAAGATTGCGCGCATCTCGCGCGAAGCGCCCGTTTTCATTCTGGAACACGAACAAACCGAAACTCTCGCGGGCGGCGCGGCAAACGCGGCGGTCAATGTCGCCGGATTGGGCGGCGATGCCTGTCTGGTCGGTTTAATCGGAAAAGACCGCAACGGCGAAGCGCTGCTTGAAAGCCTGCGAAAATCGAATGTTAACTGCGCTTTTATCGCCGCGTCCGAAAAATTTCAGACGACCACGAAAGTTCGCGTTCTCGCCAGCCAGCATTACGCCGCGCGCCAGCAGGTCATTCGCATCGACTACGAAAACAAAGAAAAACTCGGCGCGGAATTAATCGAAAAACTAAAGGAAAATCTTCTCGCGGCAGTCGAAAATGCCGATGCGATTATCATTTCCGATTACAATTACGGCGTAGCAACTGCGGAAATCGCGGCACTTGCAAACCAGATAGCAAAAGATAAAAAAATCCCGTTGCTCGTCGATTCGCGTTATCGTTTGCAGGATTTTACCGGCGGCACGTCCGCCACGCCGAACCAGGAAGAAGCCGAGCAAATCCTCGGCGAAAAGTTTGCGGAAGTGGCGCATCTGGCTGATGCCTGCGTTTGCCTGCGCGAAAAGCTCGGTTACGAGTCCTTGCTCGTCACCTGCGGCAATAAGGGAATGTTTTTGATTGAGAAAAACCGGAAACCGCTTCATCTGGAAGCCGTCGGCTCGAAAGAGCCGGTCGACGTGACGGGCGCGGGCGACACGGTCATCGCCGCTTACGCGCTGGCGCTGGCATCGGGTTTGAGCTTCAGCGAAAGCGCGAATCTGGCGAATCACGCGGGCGGCATCGTCGTGATGAAAAAAGGAACGGCAGCGGTCGGCGCGGAAGAATTGCTGAACTCAATCGGCGCGCTATACGGCGATGCGGCGTCTCGATAAAAATAAATAATACCGGCTCGGCATACGCTGCGAAAATTAATGCGCCAATTATAAATTCTAAATTATAAATTAATTGCAAAATGCTTTCCGAGATAATTTAGAATTTAGAACTGACGCAGTCGATTTCCGCATTTTTTTCTTATCTCGGAACAGCTAAATTTCAAACACGGACGCGCGCGGATAAAATCAGATAAAATCTCTGCGTATCTGTGCTAATCTGTGATTTTATATTATTTATGAGTTCAGTAAATTCATTCGCGCCGATTCTGGAACGCAATCGACTCGTGGCGCGAGTCGCCATCGAACGCCGAAGCGGCGCGCGCATTGTGCTGGCAAACGGCTGTTTCGACCTTTTTCACGTCGGGCATATTCGTTATCTGTCGGGCGCGAAGGCTCTGGGCGACGTTCTCATTGTCGGCATTAATTCCGACGAACAGGTCAGAAAACTGAAAGGCGAAAATCGCCCGTTTATGCCCGAAACGGAACGCGCCGAAATCGTCTCGGCGCTGAAATTCGTCGATTACGTGACGATTTTCCCCGAAGCGACCGTGACGGAATTGATTCGCGCCGTCCGCCCCGACTTTCACGCGAAAGGCACGGATTACACGACCGAAACCGTCCCGGAACGCGAAATCGTCCGCGAATACGGCGGTCGCGTCGCCATCGTCGGCGACCCGAAAGACCATTCGTCAACCGATTTGATTGGGAAAGTTGCAGGAAGTTAAGAAAACTGTCGAAGATTGAAACTCGTAACTGTTCTTAACTTTTTCCAACTGCCTGCAACTGTCCGCAACTATCTGCAACTTCCTGTTAACTTTCTATGTGGAAATCGCGCACGAAAAATGATTTGATTATTGAAGTCTGGGAAGCACTCGATTGCGAATCGGTCGGCGCGAAAGAATTAGTTGCGATTGAAACGGCGGTGCGCGAGCGTTTCGGGCAGAGCGCCGTCGACAGCCCGATGAAAATGGCGCGCCTGCTGGCGGACGAAGGCGCCGAGCTGCGCCACGCCGAGATTATGCCGCTCGACGTCGAGCGGCGTCTGGAATCGCCGTATGATGCGATGTTTCGCAACATTCTGAAATTTTCCGATTTTCGGCAGGCGCTCGCGTCGATTCGCAATCTCGAAAATCTGCGGCGCAAATTCCTGTCGGAAAACGATAAGGAAGGCTTGCGGCTGGTGCGCGAAACCGCGCGGCGCGGAAAAAGCCGCGCGCAGATGATTGCCGGAAACGAAAAAGTCGAAGAAAGCAAACGCGCCGAAAAAGCGGAAATCGCCGAGTGGTTTACGATTTGGCTGCAATCGCCCGAAATTTTTGAAAACTGGGTCGGACTTCGACAAAATTCAAAGGATTTTATAGAGAGATTCGTACCGAACAGACAAGAAGGAAAATAGGTGAATAAGTGCTTCGGTGATTAGGTATTTATATAACGCTGATATGTAAACACTTAACCACTTATTCACTTAATCACCTATTTTTGCAATGCGACGTTTCTACGCTCCGCCGGAAAATTTTCGAGGCGATAAAATCACGCTCGATTTTGAACAGACCAAACATCTGCGCGATGTTCTGCGCCTGCGCGCGGGCGCAAACATAAACATTTTCGACGGCGCAGGAAAAGAATTTTCCTGCGCGATTGAGGAAATCGGAAAACGCGAAACGGTTCTTAAGATTATTGCCGAAGTAAATCCGCGCGCGCCGGAATCGAGCCTGGACTTAACGCTCGCGGTCGCGCTTTTAAAAGGCGAAAAGTTTGATTTGGTCTTGCAAAAGGCTGTCGAATTGGGCGTTACGCGGATTGTTCCGCTTCAAACCAGACGCGCCGATGTAAAGCTGAAAGACGCCGGAGAAATTAAAAAAAAGCTCGAACGCTGGCGCAAAATTGTTTACGAAGCGGCGAAACAATGCGGGCGCGCCGCATTGATGCAGATTGAAAATCCGCAAAACTTTGAAAAATTTATCGAAAAACCGTCGTCGCCGAATTCAAACGATGAAAGCCGAGTCTTGTTTTCCGAGCGCGGCGGCGCAAAATTTTCCGACCTCGAAGCCGCCGAGAAATTCGTCGCCGTCATCGGTTCGGAAGGCGGCTGGGAAGACTCGGAAATCGAGCTGGCGCGCGAAAACGGCTTTCAAATCGTCACGCTCGGCGGAAGAGTTTTGCGGGCGGAAACGGCGGCGATTTCGCTGGCGGCGATTTTGCAGAATCGCTTCGGCGATTTGAGATGAATCAGCCGCGAGAGACCGGGAAAAGACACGCGCCAAGAACTAAGAAATTAGCCGCGGAGAAAGAAAAATACAGGAATAACAGGCTTGACGGGAATGTTTAAAATAGAAATATCTTTCTTATTCCGGTCAATTTTGCTATCCCTGTAAATTCTTCATTCCCGGCTCATTCTTACTGGTCGTCGTCTTGTTTCGAGGCGACTTTTTTCGGTTTATAATAAGCGTCGCCGCGCTGCGTCAGGCTGGCTTTTTCCGCCAGAGTCGCGAGTACGGAATCGAGCAGTTCTTTATTTTCGACTTTGAAATTTACGATTCCTTTCGCTTCGACGTCGACGTCCTGAAAATGCACAATCAAATACTGGCGTTTTTCGCGAATCAAGCCGCCGAGCATCGCGCCCGGAAGCGGAAGCGCCTTGATAACGGAGCCGGTCGTAGTTCTGACGGATTGGGACTGCGGGTAAATTATCAGCATCGCGTCGTAAGGAATCCCAAATTTTTCCTTCTGGTCTTTGCCGAAAAAGATAATTCGCTCGTTTATGTCGTCAAATTTTAAAGTTCCTTCTTCCTTCTGGCTGAAACCGAACATTCCGCCTTCGTATTTCGCCACAAAACTTTGGGGCGCTTTCGCCGGCGGTTTTGTCTCTTTTTTAGTTTCTACCGGACGCGGCTGCGCGGAAACCGTTACGGCGCAGGCAAATAAGGCTATTGCCAGCAAAGTCAATATTTTTTTCATAAAACCTCTTTTGTTAGGGGAAATAGTAAATTCGAAAATCTAAATTATAGACGCATTCCGCCCATCGTGCGTTGCCAGGCGAGCGATTGTTTTAAGACGCCGAGCCGTTTTTTGTCGTCGTCGCTGCAATCGAGGCTCAATTGCTCGATAATCGCTTCGAGCAAAGGCGTCGCAAAAAGTCCGGCGTGAGCGACGATTTGCGAGTAATAATGAATCTGCAAACATTCGTTTTCGTCCGAGTGAAAACGCTTGACCTCGCTCGGCTCGATTTTATAAACGTCCTGTCCGGCGGGAACGACGCGGCGCGGAACGCCGTGCAAAACTTTCCCGTTTTTATCAGTCGTGCCGAGCAGCAGAATGCCGACGAGCAAGCCCTGCTCGTTCAGATAATCGGGACTGAAACCGCCCAGTTCGGGCTTCGGCGAAAGACGCGGACCGTAATTGGCATACTCGGGATTGATGAGAATCGAATTGTAAATCACGCCGACGATTTCTTCACTGTTTTCAAACGGCAGCGAAACAAACTGCGCAAAACCGTAATCTTCCGCCGCCGGCGGCTCGGCAACGTCCAAAGAATCGATGACGCGCCCGACGTAATCGACGTGGGAATTCGATTTTACAATCTTTGCTATTTTCATAAGTCAGTGGTCGGTGGTTAGTTATCGGTGGTCAGCTGCAAATTAAGATAAAGCTGAAAACTCAGTTTTTATTCAACCAGCAACTGAACCGCCGACCGCTGACCATCATATTTGTTTTCCGATTTCGGGAATAATATAGAGAAGCCACCAAAGGAAAATCTGCACGACCAGAACCACAAAACTCAAACCGATGCTGGCGAGCGACAATTTTCTGCCGCCGAGATAAGGCTTGCGATACGAAACCAGCACGCCGAAGCCGCCGACCAGAAAAGCGAAGGGAACGAACAAAATTCCGAGATAGGGCACGAACGAATAAACGACGCACGCCCAGGCGGTTTGGGAAACTGAATTTTCGTTTTTCTCAAACAAGTTTTGTACTTCCTCCGCTTGTTTCGGTTCTTCAAGCAAAAAAGTTTTTCCCTGCAAACGGTAAGATGCGCGAAGCGCGTCGAGCGGTTGATAATCTTCGAGCAGAAGTTTTCCGCAAACCAGACAAAACCTCGCGTTCCGGCGCCGCGCTTCGCTTCCGCAGGCGGAACAAATCAGCGACCCGGAGAATGGGCGGCGCGGCGGCGCGGCGATTTCTTCTCCTTGTCTCTGTGTCTGCGTCTCTTCTGCGCGTCGCTGTTCTTTCATCGTCGTCTGCCTTTGCTCGCCGCCTTGCGCGAGACTCCGAAGTTTAGTTTTTCACGCATCGCAAAGTCTTGTAAAGTCCTCAAGAAAATTTCCCGGTCCCGGACGGTGATAACCGCCGTCTGGTCGGCGGTTTCCAGCGCATACGGATAACCTAAACCGATAACGCACTCTGCTCTGACAGTGTCTGCGACTTCATTTAAAAGACCTTTTTCGTAAATCCACGCCGGAATGTCGAGACGCGCCGGCGCGCTGTCCGCCGTCGTTTGCAGATAGGTGAAACCGACAATGGATTTTCCGGTTTCCGCGCTTATAAAAGCGTTTAAGCCGCGCCGCTTCGAGTAACAGAAAATCGTGCGGTCGCCCCAATTTTTCAAAGTCTGCGGAGTTTCCGCCGCCGAAGCGTGAAGCACGGAAACGTCATCCAGCATTTGATGATTCGCCTGCGGCGTTCCGTCAAACGTGTTGAGCAAACTTAATAAATCGCGCGCGTAACTGCGGTCAACATAGCCGACGAGCGGCACTTCCGCGAGCTCGGAAACGCGCACCAGCTCCACCAGTTTGCTGATAAAGCCTTCCTGCAAATCGGTTTTCGGCAGCGAAATCGAAAGCAGCAGCGTGCCGTCATAAAAAGCCAGCGGCATACGCTCGCCGCGTGCCTGCCAGCCTTGTTTCTTTTTCAAAAATTCCTTGACCTTTTCGATTTCCGCTTCAAAACGGCGCTGTCCGACTTTTGTTTCGGGAATGACCGGCTCGTCCTGCGACAAAAGCTCGTTCGGCGGCAGAACGAAAAAATGCGCCTGTTTTTCATAACCGACGCCTTCGTTATGCGGATTTTCAAACCAGCCGATTTGGATTGCCGCCACCGGCAGCGAGACTTCGCGTTCGGCAAAAAGCTGGCTGCCGTCCGCCGCAAACGTCGTGCGGTTCTGCAAAATCTCAAATGCCCACGCCCGCGCTTCTTCGTGATTATTCCACGATTCATTAAAGGAAACCGAAAACTGGCGCGCCGCGCCGAATTCTTCCGACGGAATCGCGCCGCAATTTTCCGCGCCTTCCAGCAGCGCCGCGATTTCCGCGTAAGATTTACGGCAAAATCTTGAAAGTTTTTCCAGATATTCCGTTAAATCCTTTGTCTGTTCAAGCGCGAAACGCCGGAAATCTTCCCGCTGATTTTCCAGTTCGCTGCTGAGCAATTCTCTGTAAAGCATAGCAATAGAAACCACAGATTAACATAGAATGACGTGGATTTTAATTAATTATTTGACGCGGCTGGTCCGGCGTTTCAGAAAATCCATCAGCACGAACTGCGTTAAATTATTCGGGTTGGCGAAATACGCTTTGCCGCGCGTCATCGCCGACATTTGCTTGACGAATTCGACCAGATACCAATCGCTGGCGAGCATAAAGGTATTTATCATAATTCCGGCTTTGCGGCAGGCTTGCACTTCCTTGAAAGTTTCCGCCATCACGAACGGGTCGTTGCCCATCGAGTTTTTATACAAAAGACGTTTTTCGCCTTTCACGGCTTGCGAATAACGGCGATGCGAGAAAAATGCGGCGTTCGAAGGCTCGACGAAAGCGGCGGTCGGTTTGCCGTCCGTGACCATCACGATTTGTTTCATTTCCTTGCGCTGCGCCGCCAGAATTCTTCTCGCCAGTTTCAAGCCTTCCGCCGTGTTCGTGTGAAAAGGTCCGACCTGCGTGGTCGCCAGTTTTGCTATCGGCAATTCCTCCGCGCCGTCGTGGAAGAGAACGATTTTCAAGCTGTCGCCCGGATATTGCGTTCTGATGAGATGCGCCAGCGCGAGCGCGACTTTTTTGGCGGGCGTAAAGCGGTCTTCGCCGTAAAGAATCATCGAGTGCGAGCAGTCCAGCATCACGACCGTCGCACACGACGAATGATAATCCTGCTGGTGAACGTATAAATCCTTGTATTCGAGATTGAGCGGAACTTTCAAGCCTTCGCGCGCGATTGCCGAAAGAAGCGTCGCGTTGACGTCCAGATTTATCGTGTCGCCGAACTCGTAAGCCTTCGCCGCCTGGCTGGATTCGATGCCCGTGTCGAGATAATGCGTGTCGTGTCTGCCGATGCTGGATTTGCCCATTGAGCCGAGCAGTTTTTGCAGCGTTTTATAACCAAGAAAATCCAAGCCCTTTTCGGTCACTTCGAAACGCACGTCGCGCGGCATCGCTTGCCCGATTTCGCCCTGACCTTCGCCGTTTTGCTGTTGCTGTCGCGACTGCGGCTGCTCGATTTCCTTGAGATTCAAGTAGCCTTCGTCAACCAATCTTTCGATAAGCTGATTTATCAATTCTTCGAGCAGCGAGCCTTTGAATTTGCCTTCGTTTTCGGCGAGCATCTGCTTGACGTCCGGCGGCGTTAAAATTTCCTGCTCCAGCAGCGCCTTTAAAATCGCCTGCCGCAAAGCGTCGAGCGAATCGTCCGTCTCGTTGCGCTGGCGCGTCCACCAGTAATCTTCGTTATAGCCCGAATCCAAAAGCGAATCCGACAGCGACTGCATCAAATCGCCGAGACTCACGCCGAACACGTCGAAACCTTTAAATTTTGAATAGCGGATAAACTTCATCGCATTAAATTCCCCTACAACCTGCAAAAAATTAGTTGCCATCGACCGACCAAATGTTTATATTTGGGGTATAGCTATTTTGAAAAAAGGCTCTTGCCAAAAAATTCTGCTCTCCCAAAAACTTAACACATTCACTCTCCCGAATGAAATAAATTTTAGATTAAGGAGATAAGTCTATGAAAAAGTTTGTCGCAGGATTGTTAGTCCTATTTGTTTTGATGATTGGTTTGCCTCTGTCGGCAGAGGCGCACAACGGATGCCCGCGTCATCGCCGGGCAAGCCGCTCGAATGTCAGCCGTAATTATTACCGGCAGACTTCGCGCTATCGCAGCGCGCGCACCTACCGCAGCTATCGCAATTACCGAACTGCGGGTTACTCATATCAAAGACCGAGTTTCTATCGACGTCACCGCAACCTGATTAATCTGGGCATCGCGACCGGCGGCGGCGCTTTAATCGGCGGCATCGCCGGCGGCAGACGCGGCGCGGGGCTGGGAGCTTTGACCGGCTTGGGCGCGGGCGCGCTTTACACTTACGTGCTGAACAAGAAACGGCGACGTTACTAATTCAGCCTTTTCAAAATTCGTCTGTTTCGAGAAAGCCGCAATTTTAAAATTGTTGCGGCTTTTTTCTTTGCCTGAAAACTCTTCAAATCCATTTGATTATTACACCCCAAAACGTCAAACGTAAACGAAATAGTATCGGCAATCGTCGGCTCGGAAACTGCTGAAATCGGCTAAATCATTGAATAATCTAAGTTTTTTCTTTGTGGCACGATGATTGAATATAGATATGACAGTCGAAGGTAAAAGCCTTCAAAATTTTATAAGGGGAAGATAAAGCAATGAAAAAATTCTTAACAGCATTCGTGATGATGGCAATGATGGCGATTATGATTCCGCTGCTGTCAGCTGAAACAAACGCCCAGACGCGTAGATATTACAGAAATCGCACTTCGACGACGCGCGTATACAACCGACCGAGTTTCTATCGTCGTCACCGCAACGTGATTAATCTGGGCATCGGAACGGCAGCCGGCGCGCTTCTCGGCGGCATTATCGGCGGCAAAAAAGGCGCGGGCATCGGTGCTTTGACCGGCTTAGGCGGCTCGGCGCTTTACACCTACAAAATCAAACCGAAACAAAGACGCTACTATCGTTAATTCACACTGAACGAACAAGGGGAAAGGTTAAAGCCGCGGCGAAGTTTTGCAAAACTTCGGCGCGGCTTTTTTATTTCAGCTAAAAAGATTTAATCAAGCCAGCGCTTTTTCGCAGCGCTCCAGCAGCTCGTCTTCCTTATTCGCCACTAGATAAGGTTTCGCTTCCCGTAGAAAAATCGCTGCTTTATCGTATTCTCCGGTTTTCCCATAAACCAATGAGAGATAAGCTTTTAGCTCGCTGATAACGCCGGTGAAAAATCCGGTTTTTTCATACGGCTTTATTTTTTTCAAAGCTCTTAGCAAATCAAATTCGGCTTTCTGAAAATTTCCTTCTTCCAACTCGATAACTCCTTCACAGAAGGAAACAAACGGCTGGACGATAGACGTTATCTCTCTTTGCGTCGCCGCTTCTAAAAATTCTCTCGCCTTTGCAGTATTGCGAAAATATCTCACCTGCGTGAAAGCACAGTCGAGATAACATTCCGAACGCTCAGGATATTCTCTGACGGCGAGTTCCTGATATTCCAGTTTTTTATCGTGTCTTTTGGCTTTTTCGTAAACGGTCGACATTTTGGCGTAGTATAAATAATTCGACACTTTCGGGTCATTTTCGTATTTCTTCATGCGCCGCAGAGCGCTCTCCAGATTTCCTTCTGCCGCGTCGGCGCAGGCGAGCCGACCGTCCAATTCGTAAGCGGGAATCGCCACCGGGTTGATTTTGTTATACCAGTTGATGATTTTTACATAGCTTCGCACCTCATTCCAACGCGCCCATTCGCAAGCCTGAATAAGATTCCGGTAAAAAACGATTGGTAGATTAATAAAGACGAAAAAGAGAACAAAGCCGGTAAACGCCGACAAACTCAGCCAGAAAGATTTACCATTGGAGATATCGTGAATCAGCCACAAGAGCAAAGGAACCCAGACGATAGCGCCGAGCGCCGACGTCACTAAAATTACGAACAGGAGACTTCGCCCGGCGAGCGTTTTTTCCACTACCGGGCTGACTTTATTTAAAAAGTTTTCCGTTTCGTCAGACGCCAGCGAAACTTCATCGCGAACTTCGTTGGCGTGAAAAGTTATTTCCGAATAGCCTCTGATTTCCAGACGGTATTTTGCCTGCCCGATATTTTCGGCTTCGATTCGTTCGGTCACATTTTTCCCGTCCGGATTCGCCGCCGTGTAAAGAAAAGTATAAGTTGTCATTCGAGATTTTCCTTTGCGGAAGATAGAAGAGACAGGACATCTCTAATATTAAAAAATCTCGATTACGACAACTTTTCCAGAGTTTCAGTTATAGCCTTCAATGTCGGTAAAATCCTCGTAAATCATTCCGCGCCGGTCGCGTTTGGCTTTCGTCGTGGCTTCAAAACCGCCTTCCTCGTTGCGCGAGATTTTGTTTTGCGCGTAAAGCCCTTCCAGAACGAATTCGCACGCCGAAACGAGCTTTGCCTTTTCGCCGCCGCCGAATTCGAGCGGCACGAGCGTCGATTCAATCAATTCGGGAACGCTTTCCAACAAATACACGCATTCTTCCGCCGAAGCCGTTTCACTCAATAAAAGCTTGTTGCCTTCGTCAAACCATTGCACGGTCGGCGCAAAATCTATGCCGAGAAAAAAGCCTTCAAAAATCACGCCGCAGGCGCGTTTGATTAAATCTTTCGCCAGGCGGGTCGCGCCGATTTGCTCGCCTTCGTATTCAAGCTCCATTTTTCCGGTCATCGCCGGCAGCGCGGCATAAATATCGGAAATGCGCGGCACGATTTCCGCTTCGCCGGTAATCAAGGCGCGCCGCTCGGCATTTGAAACCGCCGCTTCCGTAACGGTAATCGGAAAACGCTGCGAAACGCCGGAACGTTTATCAATGCGCTGGTCGTCGCGCGCTTCGAAGGCGATTTGTTCAATCGTTTCCGCGATAAAATCGGGAATTTCAACCGTAAAGCCTTCAAAATCGCCGCGCTCGGTCCACGCTTCCTGTTTTGTAATTGAAGTTCCGAGTCCGATATCTTTCGGGTAATGCGTCTGAATTTCCGCGCCGATTCTATCTTTCAAAGGCGTGATTATTTTTCCGCGCGCCGTGTAATCTTCCGGGTTTGCCGAAAAAACCAGCATCACGTCCAAAGGCAGGCGCACCGGATAACCTTTAATCTGCACGTCGCCTTCCTGCATAATGTTGAAAAGCCCGACCTGAATTTTTCCCGCCAGATCCGGCAATTCGTTGATCGCGAAAATCCCGCGATTGGCGCGCGGCAGCAAGCCGAAATGAATCGTCAATTCATCCGAGAGCAAATGCCCGCCTTTCGCCGCTTTTATCGGGTCGATGTCGCCGATGATGTCGGCAATCGTCACGTCCGGCGTGGCGAGCTTTTCGACAAAACGATTTTCGCGCCTGACCCAGTCGATTTTAGTTTCGTCGCCGTCAACGTCTATTTGCTGTTTTCCGTAGGCGCTCAGTGGCTGAAACGGATTATCGTTGATTTCCGAACCGGCGATAATCGGCATTTCCTCGTCCAGCAGTTCGGTCAACTGCCTGATAATGCGGCTTTTCGCCTGCCCGCGTAAGCCTAAAAGAATGAGGTTATGCCGCGCCAGAATCGCGTTCGTGATTTGCGGCACGACCGTTTCTTCGTAGCCTAAAATGCCTTGAAAAAGCCGCTCGCCCGCGCGAAGTTTTTTAATCAAATTCGCCCGCATTTCGTCCTTGACCGAACGCGCGCCGTAACCGCCTGCTCTTAATTCACCCAATGTTCGTGCTTTATTCATATCAATTATTTTACCCTGAGAGATATAAAGACATAGAGGAAACAGATAAAACTTTTACCTTTTTACTTTTGCCTTTCGCTTTATTTTAGCTTTTCGCCAATCAAATAAACAACCGCTTCTTCGCTAATAACGCGCGCCGTGTGATAAGTGTGCGCGGGCATAAAATCGCGGTCGCCCGCCTCCAGAACAAAAGTTCCGACGGCTTCAATCATCAATTCCAGCTTTCCGCTGACAATCCAGTGCGATTGTTCTCCGCCGTGTTTGTGCAAGCCGTAAATAGCCTGCGGCTGGTCGCACCATTGAAAAACCGAGTAGCCTTCCGATTCCAGAATGCGCCGCAGCATCGCCGCGTTCGGCGCGTAAGCTTCGCGCCAGCGCCGGATTCGATAATGTGCTTTCATAATTTTAAATTCCGCGCCTGACCGATTTGTTTCGTTTCCACTCTATATTACAATTTTTTTATGATTCAAACAGCGTCGGAGACACTGCGTAAATTTCAGGATTCGGTCGGCATCAAATTTCAGCTTTACAACAGTTTGTTTCTCTCGCTGCCGTTTTACGGCGTCGATAAAACGGGCATTTTGCTTTCGCTTTTTAACCGCGAGTGCGAAGAAGGCTTTGCCGGAGGCAAAAGCCCGACCGAGATTATCGACAATTTTTTTAAAAATCACGCCGCGCCGGAAAAAATCGATTTGCTTTTCCGCTTTGTCCAATACGCCGAGCGTCAGGTCGTTTTGTTTGACGCGCTCGAAGACGCGGCGTTTCGCGAGATAAACGACACGCAGGGAGCGGGAACGCTGCAACATCTCGAAGCGGCAGTCCTGCAAAATAACAAAAGCGAAGAGTTCGCCGAGAGGCTGCAAAATTTCAGCGTTCGGCTGGTTTTAACCGCGCATCCGACGCAGTTTTATCCCGGTTCGGTGCTCGGCATCATCAATGATTTGACGCGCGCCATCAAGGAAAATGATGTCGCCGATATCAATACTTTTCTTCAGCAATTGGGGCGCACGCCGTTTTTCAAAAAGCAAAAGCCGACGCCGTTTGACGAAGCGACGAGCCTCGTCTGGTATCTCGAAAACATCTTTTACGAAGCAATCGGAAACATCGTTTCGGATTTAAAAAATTCGTTTCCGGCAGAGGAAATCGACACGCAAGAGCTGATAAAAATGGGTTTCTGGTCGGGCGGCGACCGCGACGGAAATCCGTTTGTGACGACCGAGACGACGCTCAAAACCGCCGCCGCGCTGCGCCGCGCGATTCTGCAAAGCTATTACCGCGACGTGCGCAAATTAAAGCGTCGATTAACCTTTCCCGGCGTCGAAAGCGTTTTGGCGGAACTGGAAACAAAGCTTTACGACGAAACGTTTTCCGCCGCCGAAAACACCTTTTTAAACAAACAGGAAATTCTGGATTACCTGCAAAATATCCGCGCCACATTAATCAATCAATATAACGGTTTATTTGTGCATCTGGTCAACAACCTGATTGATAAGGTCGGAATTTTCGGGCTTTATTTCGCTTCGCTCGACGTGCGGCAGGAAGCAAGCGTGCACGGAAAAGTGCTGGAAGACGTTGCCGAAAAGGGATTTCTCGACGAAAATTACGCGACGCTTTCCGAAGCGCAGAAAATCGAAGCGCTGCTGAACGTCAAACAAGCCGCCGACGCCGAAATTTTCGACGACGAATTGACGAAAGATACTTTGCGCAACATCGCCGCCGTCAAAGAAATCCAGCGACAAAACGGCGCGAAAGGCTGCGAGAGATATATTATCAGCCAATGCGGAAGCGCACTGAATATTATCGAAGTTTACGGTCTGTTTTTGCTCGGCGGCTGGCGGGCGAGCGCTTTGAGCGTCGATATCGTGCCGCTTTTTGAAACGATTGCCGATTTGAAAAACGCGCCCGACATAATGCGCGAGCTTTACGAAATTCCCGCTTATCGCGAGCATCTGGCGCGCCGCGGCGACACGCAGACGATTATGCTCGGCTTCAGCGACGGCACGAAAGACGGCGGTTATCTGATGGCAAACTGGAGCATCTACAAGGCGAAAGACGAATTGACAAAGCTTTCGCGCGAGCGCGGCGTCGATGTCCGTTTCTTTGACGGTCGCGGCGGTCCGCCCGCGCGCGGCGGCGGAAAAACGCATAAATTTTATTCTTCGATGGGCGAAAACGTTTCCAATCAAGCCATCGAGCTGACGATTCAGGGTCAAACCGTCAGCTCGAATTTCGGCACGATTGACGCGGCGCAATACAACATCGAACAACTGCTTCACGCCGGAATTTACAATCATCTCTTTTCGGCGAAAGAAAATACGTTTTCGCCCGCCGAGGAAACGCTGATGCAGAATCTGGCGGACGAGAGCTTTCGCGCGTATGAAGATTTGAAAAATCGTCCGGCGTTTCTGGATTATCTTTCGCACGTCAGCCCGCTCAGGTTTTACGTGGAAACAAATATCGGCAGCCGTCCGGCAAAACGCGGCGCGTCCGGCGGCAAATTGAGCTTGAAAGATTTGCGCGCGATTCCGTTTGTCGGCGCGTGGAGCCAGCTCAAGCAAAACGTTCCCGGCTTTTACGGCGTCGGCGCGGCGCTGCAAAAATTCGACGAAACGGGGAAATTAAATGAAATCAAAGCGCTGTACCGGCAAAATGCTTTCTTCAAAGCCCTGATTGACAATTGCGAGATGGCGATGCAGAAATCTTTTTTTCCGCTCACCGGGTTTCTCGCCAATCATCCCGTTTACGGCGAGATACAACGCAATATTTACAATGAATTCGAGCTTTGCCGGAAATATCTGGAATTGATTTCGGGCAAAAATTCGCTGATGTCGGATTATCCGGTCGAGCAGCAGTCGGTCGCCACGCGCGAGCGAAT
This sequence comes from Pyrinomonadaceae bacterium, assembly GCA_036388475.1. GTDB lineage: Bacteria > Acidobacteriota > Blastocatellia > Pyrinomonadales > Pyrinomonadaceae > JALZHR01. The sequence goes on from DASVRT010000045.1 coordinate 39,084, forward strand.
CGTTTTGCCGCTGACGACGATTCAGCAATACGCCCTGACCCGAATCCGTGAAATGGAAGAAAACGAAACGGGCGGCGAGCAGAAAAATACTTTTGAAAAATTGGCGATGCGCTGCTCTTTCGGCATCATCAACGCGGGCAGAAATTCGGCGTAGACTAAACTCGGCGAAGGAAAAAGGTAAAAGGCAACATTATTGTTGCCTTTTACCTTTTTCTGAAACTTTTCGGAAGCGGAGAAACAAAGTTTTTACGGCTTTGCGCCAAAATTCCCTTTTGCACCTAAAGGGCTTAACCCTGGACTAAAACCTCTCGAGATTTAGGAGTTTTGGCGCAAAGCCGGTCAAGCTCAAATATTATTTTCTCTTATTTATGGCAAATATCAATGCTGAAGAAATAATACACATTACTAAAGCGCTGATGATAAGTGAATTGTCTTTTTGTGAAATTCCGATAAAGAAGTCGCCGGCAAACATTACTAAAAAGAAAATATAGGCAATTGTCAGCATCGGAATTGATTTTTTAAACGTCGCAAAAGCAAAGATAAAACCGAGGGCGAATTGCCGGGCAGCCCACATATAAATTAAGAAGTCAACGCCTTTTGCGTTAAGGTCAACTGTCTCCGCAACCGATTCCGGTGAAAAGAGTAATACCAAACTTACCCCGAGTTCCATTAATGCAAAAAGTCCTGATACTATAAGTATCCATTTTGGTAATGATTTTTGTCCTTCCGTCATAATTTAAGTTTGTTTTTAGTTGTTATTATTTATGAAAGTTAAGCCGGAGTCTTACAGCCGGCTCAAAAAGGTTTACGATTGCCTGAAAAGTTCGCCAGGATTCGGGATTTTGAGGCAAAAGCCATTTTAACACAGGTTCTGCACTCGAAAGTGCTTAATCTGTACCTAAAGCCTGTGGAAAACTAGACTTTCGGTGCAAAGCCAGTTTTTACCCGTCGAAAAACTTTTAAGTAACAGGAAAAAATAGTTTTTCGACGGGAAAAATGTTTTGCAGAGTAGGAAAAAACTTATTTTAGCTAAGTAAAAATTATCTTAAAGCTCCTCTTTAAGCTCCGTCATTTGAGATAGCTTGTTATTCTCTGTATTTTCTTTGACGAATCTTCCTTGTTCCGAATTAAAGTTGATTTTGCGATTCGCGCAGCATTCGTTTGAGCATCGAAATTTGCCCTTTATGATTGGCTTCGTGGTCAATCAGATGATGCAGAACCCAGCGCAGGCTGACTTCGGCTCGCTCGCCGCTGCTGCGCTCGTAACCGAACAATTTTTCAAGGTCGGCGTCGGCAAATTGCGCCAGAATGCGGCGCGACATTTCGCCGATTTTGTCGATTCTCTCGATGCATTCCCGCGCGCTGTAGCCTTTTTCGGCAAAATCCGTTTCGGTCGTGTCATACCAGTGCGCAAACTTTTTGGCTTCCGCGTCCAGCTCTTTTCCAGCGATAATCGCGTGAATCCAGCCGGATTCAGCCTCGCCGATATGCAGAATCAAGCCGCCGATTTGGTGCGCGCCCGGCGTAATTCTGCGTGCCAGTTCTGCGCCCGATAAATCCGAAACGATTTCACGCAGCTCGGAGCGAATCATTTCCCAACCGCTCAAATAAAAACCGATTTCCCGCGAAACGCCCGGAACGGGTTCTAAAGTTCTTTTCACAATTTCCATAAATTTTATAAAAACATTTTCCGCCTTTTCCGCAAAAATAAAAAGTCCGAAGTTTCAGAAACTTCGGACAAATCTGAAATCTGAAATCTGAAATCTGAAATTAAAAAACGTATTTGTTCGCCTGAATCAGCGTATCGGCAATGCGCTGGCGCGCCGCGACCGTATTGACGGGCGAATTGTTTTTCGTAAAGCGTTTCAGCGCGACCAGCAAAGTTCGCAGTTCGTCGCCTTCGCTCATCGCCGCCAAAGTGTTTTTCGCTTTCGCTTCGACGCGTTGAATCGCGTCGTTGCAGAAAACCTGCGCCATATCAACCTGGCGGTCGGCGCTGCCTTTTCCGGCGAGTTTTTTCGCGCGCAAAATCGCCGTTTCCATCTGGTAAGCGTCGATGATAATGTCCGCCGCATTTAATAGAATTTCCTGCTGATTTTGCAGCTCCAACATATATTTCTGCGCCGCCGTGCCGAGAATCATCAGCGCGACTTTCTTGGCGTTTCCGGCAAGCTTCGTTTCCATTGCGAGCAGGCTGTCGTCTTCGTCAAACGACATTTGCGGGTTAAAAATCTCGTCCTGCAAAGCTTTCGCCGCCTGTAATAAACCGAGCTGACCTTTCATCGCGCGCTTCATCAACTGTCCCGGAATCAGCATTCGATTGATTTCGTTCGTGCCTTCGAAAATGCGATTGATGCGCGAGTCGCGATAAGCTTTTTCCGCCGGATAATCCGCCGAATAGCCGTAACCGCCGTAGATTTGCACCATTTCGTCAACGACGTAATCGAGCGCTTCGGAGCAGGCGACTTTGTTAATCGAAGATTCGACCGCGTATTCTTCAATCGAGCGCAATTTCTTTTCCTTGTCGCCGCCGTCTTCGCCGATGAGCGCGTCAATCATTCCGACCGTGCGATACGTAATTGATTCGGCGACCCACGTGCGAATCGCCATTTCCGCCAATTTGTGTTTAATTGCGCCGAAGCTGGAAATCGGTTTGTTGAATTGATGACGCTCGTTCGCGTAGCGAATCGCTTCAAACAAAGCCAATTTCGCGCCGCCGGTCACGGACGCGCCGAGTTTGAAACGACCGACGTTTAAAATATTGAAAGCGATTTTCGCGCCGTCGCCGACTTTTCCGATAAGGTTTCCGACCGGAATGCGCGCGTCCGACAAAATCAAAGGCGTGGTCGAAGAAGATTTGATGCCCATTTTGTGTTCTTCATTTCCCGGACGGCAGTTTTCGCTTCTTTCGACGACAAACGCCGAAAACTTTTCTTTCTCGCCGTCGACCTTGGCGAAAACGATATAGACATCGGCAAAACCGCCGTTGGAAATCCACATTTTTTCGCCGTTCAAGGTGTATTGAGTTCCGTCTTCGGAAAGTTTCGCGTTGCATTTCGCGCCCAGAGCGTCCGAACCCGAACCGGCTTCGGACAGGCAATAAGCCGTGACGACTTCGCCGGAGACGATGCGCGGAATCCACGTTTCCTTCAATTCGTCCGAGCCGAAATAAAGAATCGGCAAAATCCCGATGGAAGTCTGCGCGCCGAAAGTCGTGCCGAAGCCGCCGGCGCGTCCCATCATTTCGGCAATCACCACGCCGGAAGTCTGGTCAAGCGCCAGCCCGCCGTATTCTTCGGGAATATTTGCGCCGAGCAAGCCGAGTTCGCCGCCTTTGGCGACCAAATCGCGCGCGAGCTGCCAGTTGTGTTTTTCCATTTCCGGGATGTTCGGGCGAACTTCCGTATCGACGAATTCGCGCGTCGTTTCGCCAATCATTCTTTGCTCTTCGGTCAAGTCTTCGGGCGTGAAAATCTCGCCCGCGCTTCTTTCTTCAATCAAAAAACTGCCGCCGGTCACTTCTTTTTTCTGTGTTGCTGCATCCATAAATTTTCTCCTGATTAACTGTATAAATTATCGCTTTTGACATCCAACGCGTGATTGAATCTCGCCCGGTAGTTTTCGTAAGCGATGCTCGCCGAAAGCTCGACGATTTGCTCATCGCTGAAATGTTTTTTCAATCTTTGAAAAAGCTCGTCGGAGACGCGCACGGGCGTTTTCGACATTTCCTCGGCGTATTCAATAGCCGTTCGCTCGCGCTCGCCTAAAATTTTGCTGTGCTGCCAGTTCGGAACTTCGCGCAATTCCTCGTCCGTCACCAAATCTTTTTGCCTGCCGACCGCAGAGCCGATGTCCATTCAGAAAGGACATTCGACGATTTGCGCCGCGCGAAGCTGCGCCAGAACGTGAATTCGCGCTTCGACCTTGCCGGATTTTTCAATCACCAGTCCCAGAAGATTGCCGAACCACGCAATCGAAGGACGATGCGCCTGAACTTTCAGAGGCTCGACGACCTTGCCGACCATTTTTTTGGAAGCCAGATAAAGCAGCTTCATCGCAAGCGGCGCTTTCTCTAAACCTCGAATTCGTCGTTTTTCGCTCATAATACTTTTGCCGCAGAAATAAGCTGTAAATATCTACTTCCGCTTTTGGCTAAAATTACCGACCCGGTAAATTGTTAAAGTCTCGCGCCAATCATCGTTCGGCGGTCGCCATTTTTCGAGATATTCTTTCTGCTTCTCCGCGCTCAAACTTCGCCAGAAAGGCAGCCAGATGTTTGTTTTCCAGGATTCTTGAAAGCCTTGATTCCAGCCGAAAACAGGAGAGTTGTTCGGGAAAGCGACCCACGGCGGCTCGATTTCTTCGCCCGCGCCGAATTTCCGCACTTGGGATTTATACCATTCTTCCATTCGCGCGAGTTTTCGGTTTTCGACTAACTTTAAATGCTCGAAAAATTTTCTAAATTTTGGTTTCAAAGTCATATCTAAAAACCAAAATCAAAGATTTTTTCGCCGACCGGGAGCATTAGATTCTTTCCAGAATTCCCGCCGCGCCCATCCCGCCGCCGACGCACATCGTGACCATTCCGTAACGCGCGCCGCGCCGCGCCATTTCGCGCAAAATCGTCGCCGTCAGCTTCGCGCCGGTGCAGCCCAGAGGATGACCGAGCGCGACCGCGCCGCCGTTGACGTTGATTTTTTCGGGATTCATTTCCAGCGCTTTGATGACCGCCAGAGATTGCGCGGCAAAAGCTTCGTTAAGCTCGATGACTTCGATGTCGTCCAGCGTCAAGCCCGCCATTTTCAAAACTTTCGGAATCGCGTAAACCGGACCGATGCCCATTTCTTCGGGCAAACAGCCCGACGTTGCATAAGCGACAAACCTGGCGAGCGGTTTCGCGCCTAATTCTTCGGCTTTTTCCGCCGACATAATCACGACCGCCGCCGCGCCGTCCGACATCTGCGAGGCGTTGCCCGCCGTGACCGTGCCTTTCGCGTGAAACGCCGGTTTTAATTTCGCCAAGCCCTCCATCGTCGCGTCGTAGCGCACGCCTTCGTCCGTGTCGAAAGCGATTTCACGCCGCAGAACGCGACCTTTTTCGCCGGTTTCGTCCAGGCGGACGCTTAAAGGCACGATTTCGTCCTTAAACTTTCCGGCTCTGATTGCCGCCGCCGCTTTCCGGTGCGATTTCAGCGAAAATTCGTCCGCCTCTTCGCGCGAGATTTCGTATTTCTGCGCCAGCGCTTCCGCGGTCAAGCCCATATTCAGATAATAATCGGGATACGTGTCCACCAGCACCGGATTCGGGCGCACGCTGTGACCGCCCATCGGAATCATCGACATCGTTTCCAAGCCGCCCGCGACGATGATTTCCGCGCCGCCGGTCTTGATTCTGTCCGCTGCAATCGCAATCGTCTGCAAGCCCGACGAGCAATAACGATTGACCGTCATCGCCGAAACTTCGACCGGCAAACCGGCGCGAATCGCCGCAATGCGCGCGACATTCTGCCCTTGCTCGGCTTCGGGAAACGCGCAGCCCATAATCACGTCGTCAATCTGCGAGGCGTCCAGGTTCGGCACTTGACTGACCGCTTCTTTGATAGCGACCGCGCCCATTTCGTCGGGTCGCGTGTTTTTCAAAGTTCCTTTCGGTGCTTTTCCGACAGCCGTGCGCACGGCTGAGACGATAACTGCTTCTTTCATAATTTTCCTTTGTTCAAATATTATTACTGCTTCTTTTTAGCTGAATTATCAAGCTTCCACTTTATTTCCTCTTTGTCTGTTTCAATATCGCCCGCTATTTTTAAACGGCTTTCCTGAAAAATGAAACAGCCTCTCATCCGCTCGACATTCCCTTTCTCAATTTTGTCGCGTGTATTTTCTTTTCTCGCAGGCGGTTCCGGAAGGCTTCGATAATTTGTCAATTCTTCTTTCAAACAATCGCAATTCAGCATTTTCAACCCGACTAAAGCATACAATCCGCCTTCCGGCGTCGAAATTTTGACTAAACTTCTGAAAGCGGGAATGGCTTGTTTCTCCTGAACCAATATATCCAGCGCCTGTTCGCCTTCCGAGCTGCTCCCGCCGTAGCCGACTCCGCCGAGCGCAAATAACTCGACTTTCAAAAGCGTTTGATAAGCCTCTCTGCCTTTTTCGCTCAAAACGGATTGGTCGAAAGTTTTTTCCCGAGCGATTGCGTTAAACGAAAGCAACGCCAGACTCAAAACCAGCCAGCCGAATTTTAGATTTACAGATTTCATATAAACCTCTATTTAACGATTGAATTTTGTTTAAAAACCTTGCCGTTTTTCATCACAAAATTAACGTTTTTGAGCGTCTCGATTTTCTCAATCGGATTGTCGCCGACGGCGATAATGTCGGCTCGCATTCCAACCCTTAAAAATCCGCGAGTTTTCTCGACGCCCAAAAGTTTCGCGGCATTCGTCGTCAAAGCCTGTAAAATCACCCGCGGCGGAATTCCGGCGGCGACCCAATTATCAATCGTTTCAATCGAGAGTCTCCCGCGCGGATATTCTGTCGTCGCGAAAATCACGTCGGGACCGAAAACGAGCGTGACGCCTTTGCCGTAAGCGCGTTTCACCGGGTCGGCAAACCAGCGCGCGTCGAGTTCTTTATTGCCGCCCGCCGGTTCGCCGCGCATCCGGGCGTCAGTTTCCGTAAACGGCGTCGGCACGAGCGCGACGTTGTTGCGTTTGGCGATTTCCAGCGTGGCGTCGTTTATCTCGACGCCGTGTTCGATGGAAGCGACACCGGCTTCCGCCGCGTTGCGCGCGCCTTGCTCGGTCCAGCAGTGCGCGGCGACTTTCATTCCGGCGAGCCGCGCTTCTTCAATCACGAATTTTATGTCGTCAACCGAATAAATATATCGCTGGTCGTCAACGACCAGTTTTATCACACGCGCGCCGTAATGAATATTTTCGCGGACGGCTTTTTTCAGCTCGTCGCGCGTGTCGGCATAAAAATATTCGGGATTGCCCAGATTCGGCTTGTCCGGCTGCATCTGAAACTGCCCGCCGTAGGGCGCGATGATGCGTCCGGCATTGATAATGGTCGGACCCGGAACGGTTTCCCGGTCGATGGCGCGGCGCAAATCCGTGTCGGCGTAATTACCGGCGTTGCCGACATCACGCACGGTCGTAAAACCGTATTCGAGCATCGAGCGCGCGTTCGCCACGCCCTGAATCGCGCGCGTTCCGTTCGAATCGAGCAGCGTCGTGATGTAATAACTGCCCGCATCGCGCCCGTGCTGCATATTCATACACAGGTGCGTGTGCGCGTCAAACAAGCCGGGCAAAACAACTTGCCTGGACAAATCAACAACGGTCGCGCCCGCCGGAACCGGCAGGTTTGCGCCGATGGCTTTGATGTTTTGCCCTTCGACCAGAATTATCTGATTGCTCAAAATCGTTCCCGTTTCCGGGTCGACGACGCGTCCGGCGCGAATCGCCGTCACCTGCGCGCCCGCCGCCAGGGCAAAACACAGCAAAAGCAAACCGGAGACAATTATTTTTCGCATCACGCTTACAATTTTCATATATTTTCAGCTGCCGACTACACCAATAAAATCAAATCAAATCCGTTTCTTATCTCGTGTTAATCTGCGTCAATCCGTGGTTTCATTCTCTTTGTTTTCCTCTGTGTGCTCTGCGGCTGATTCCTTCTTTCGTTGTCTTTCCGCTTCAATTCTCTCGACCACATCGACCACGCGCGGATTTTTCGCCTGTAAAATCCGGTTTTGAATGTAAATCCGGCTGTCCTTATCGTTAAATCTGTAGCCGTAATCCGCCAGCACTTTCATCACTTCCCAGCGCTTTTTGCTTAAACGGCGCGGCGGCTCGAAATACGCGCCCATATCAATCATCGCTTTTGCGCATTCGGGACATTTTCGCGGCGTCTCGCGCGCATCTTTGGCGAAGCTTTTCCGGCAATCGAAGCATGCCCAGCGCGTGTATAAACTCATTAAAAAACTATGCGGCGGCTTCCGCCTTTTGTTTCACCAAGCGCAGCATTTCCCGGCGAATCCAACCGCTGAAAGGCTTGACGAACATCCAGTAAAATCTAAAGCTCTCGTGACTTGCCGCGCCCAGACACCGTACTCTGGTTTCCGTTTTCAAGCAGGTACGCATTTCATCGGTTTCCGATAAAGTAAAATTCCAGGCGGCTTTGGCGTAACCTTCTTTCGCGAAAGCGAAAAATTCTTCCGCTTTCAGCTTTTGCAAATCTCCTTTCAAAGTCCAGAATTTTCCCGCGAGTCCGAACAGAATTTCCTCGTTCGGCTTTTCTCCCAAAACGACGAAATCGGATTTCGTCATATCGCGCAGATTGCAAGATTCCGAGCTCGCGCCGCCCGCATTTTCGGAAGCTAAACCCCGCAGCCAAAACAGCCGGCGAATAACCGCCGATTCATTGTAATCAAATGAATTGAGAGCGGCACAAACTTTTTCAGCCGAAGCGCGAACGTTTATTTCGTGCTTTTCGTCAAAATCGTAAATCGGCAAAAATTCGTCAATCAACATCTTTTTTATTCTCAGCCAGAAGTTTTAAAGCCTCGTTCATTTCCCGAAAACCGCGCAGCGTGTCCGTATCCAAACTCTTTGCCAGAAATCCGACCAGCAAGCCTTTGAAATTTTCGCCGTGAACGAACTTTGCGCGATTTTCCGCCAACGGCTGGATTTTGAAAAAATGCTCGCCGTCAAACAATCCCGAAACGAAAAATTTGCCGCGCCAGCGCAGTTCTTTTTCTTTCTCGACCGCCAGCAGCGTCGGCTTAAAAGTCATTCCTTTCGCGCCCGCCGGCTGAATGAAAACTTCCAGCTTTGCCCCGACGGCGCTCGCGCCTCGAATCCGACGAATAAATGGATTCCAATTCGGATAATTTTCAAAGTCCGTCAAAATTTGCCAGATTTTTTCGGGCGGAGCGGCGATTTCAATTTCAGTGTAAAGCTCTTTTTTCATTAATCTCCGATGCCGACTTCGACTTTTTCGACCCGCAAAACATCGCGTAAAACCCGCGGCTCAATCGCCACCAAAAATCCGCGTTTGCCGCCGTTGATGTAAATCTGCGGTAAATCAAAAATCGTTTTCTCGGCGTAAACCGGCATCCTTGTTTTGACGCCGAAAGGCGACGTGCCGCCGACCGGATAACCCGTTAATTTAGATGCTTTTTCGGGCGCCGCCGGCGCGACCGATTTTACGTTCAAATGTCTCGCTAAATTTTTTGTCGAAACTTGTAAATCGCCGTGCATCAACACAATCAAAGGCTTTCTCTCGCTCGTTTCAAATATCAAAGTCTTCACCACCACGTGTTCTTCAACGCTCAATTCCCGCGCCGAATGCCGCGTTCCGCCCTTTTCGACGTATTCAAAAACGTGCGGCTCAAACTCAACTTTTTTCTCGCGCAAAACGCGAATCGCGGGCGTTATCGGATAATTCATTTTTATTATCTTTTTCCGGCTCTACTTTTTTTGAATTCATCAATTTGACGCTTAACAGCCAAAGCTCATCAAGCGTTTTTAATCTGGCGGTTATCGCTTCCGGCGACATATCAACTTTCATTTTCCACCTTTGGAGCTGCTTCTTATCAATTTATTTCCTCATACCGAAAACACGAAACCAGATGGTCGTTGACCAGACCGCAAGCCTGCATAAACGCGTACATAATCGTCGAGCCGACAAAGTTAAAACCGCGCTTTTTCAGGTCTTTGCTCATCGCGTCGGAAATAGCTGTTTTCGCCGGAACTTCCGATATGCTTTTCCAACTGTTGACAATCGGTTTGCCGCCGGTAAATTGCCAGATGTACGAATCGAAAGAGCCGAATTCGTCTTTAATTTTCAAATAGCTTTGCGCGTTTTGAACGGTCGAAGCGATTTTCAGACGATTGCGGACGATGCCTTCATTCTGCAAAAGCCCGGCAACTTTTTTCGCGTCGTAAAGCGCAATTTTTTCCGCTTGAAACAAATCAAAAGCCGCGCGGTAATTTTCGCGTTTTCGCAAAATCGTGTCCCAGCTCAAGCCAGCCTGCGCGCCTTCCAGAATCAAAAACTCGAACAACCGCCGGTCGTCGTGCAGCGGCACGCCCCATTCCGCGTCGTGATAGCGAATCGACAAATCGTTTTTCGCCCAATCGCAGCGCGTCATTATTTTTCGATTTTCGTGATGTTTATAAAACAAACTTTTCCGTCCGGCGTGACGTTCATCTCGCCCGTTAATTTTACCTTTTCGGCGAGATTGATGACGTTGCCGCCGTTATCACGAATTTTGATGTCCTCTCGTTTGAAACCGCTTTTTAATTCTTCGACCGTGTTGGCTGAAGAACCTCGCTCGATATAGGCGCTGATTTTTTTCTCGCCGGTCACGCTTTCTTTTAAATTAAAACTGCATTCCATTCTGCCGCCTCGGTTCGAGCAATAGACGCCGCCGCCCGAGTCCAGAAAGCCGCTTGTTTCGACGTATTTCTTTTCGTTTTCCGGGCTGCAGGCATTTGCCAGCTCGACCGGCGTTCCGGTCGTCGGTCTGCCGCATCCGAAGGCGGTTAAAGCCAAAACCAAAACAGCTAAAATCAAATAAATTTTCATAAATTTTCTTTCCTCTTTCTGGCAATATATAAAGTTTTTTCAATCAATGCGTGAACCTTGCCGTTTTTATCGACCAATTCGACATTGTAAACGCGGTCAACCGATTTTTCCGTTTCGAGCAATTTCCTGATTTCGTCAATCTCGACCGGCGTGATTAAAAAATCGGCAAACAAAGTTTCCTTGCCCGGACGCTTAAAACGAATCTTCGCCGCTTTGTCCCAGACGACGTATTCGCGCCCCAGAATTTTTATCAGCATCAGCATATAAATCGGGTCGATTCCCGCATAGAGACTGCCGCCGTAAATCGTCCCGACATAATTGCGCGTGCGCCACGACAAAGGAATTTTCACGCGAATCCGCTGGTAATCGCCGGCGATATAAACAACCCGCGCGCCCGTCCCGCGATACGCGGGAAAGAAATTGAACTTGATGCGGTCGAATTTGCTGGCAAAACTTTCGGGCATAGATTTCTATTTGAGACGCGGATAAAAAGGCGGAAACCCAGGCGCGCGGCGCGGGTGCAAGAACTTTTGAATACTCGGATGCTAAAGAAAACTGCGCCATTGACCGAGGCGCGGGCTTCCGTCTTCGATTTTCAAACAACTATTTTGGAAAACCGTCCGCCTGCAAAACTCTCTTAGCCTGCCGGAAATGCCGCTTTTCGTGTTCCAGAACGACCTGCAAGCCGTCGGCAAAACTGTAAGTCATCAGCTTCATAAACGGCGACGTGACAACGGTTTTTCGCCAATCGGCGCTTTCCGTGCGCTTGATTTTTTCAATCACTTCCCGTTGATGTTCGGTAAATTGCTCGATGATATTCGCCTCAATCTCGCTCGGCGGAACGATTTTCCGGGTCGGCGCTTTAAATTTTCTTGCGTCCGATTTCAGAGATTTAATCAAAAACTTTCCGCCTACGGAAGTCAGCGGCGACCAGTTTTCCCAGAACGAATTTCGGCGCGCTCCGCCCGCGATTTTGTCGAGCTCGCCGTAAAACAACTGGTTTGTTTTAATCAAATGCTCGAAACACTGCCCGGCGCTCCAGCCCTCGGCGCTCGGTCGCCAATTGATTTGCTCGGACGAAAGCGCGCCGAATTTGCTCTGCACGTCATCGGAAATCTTCTGCAATTCGGAAGTTAAATTTTCCAGCTCACCATTCATAATTTTATTTTTGCCGCGCAATTTACGAAACAACGAGAAAATTAAATCATTTTCGTTCGTGAATTTTCGCGGCTGTTCGCGGCTAATTTCTTAGCGGTTTACCCGTTTTCAGCATATAAGCGACGCGCTCCTGCGTTTTTCTTTCGCCGCACAAGCTCAAAAACGCTTCGCGCTCCAAATCGAGCAGATGCTGTTCGGAAACATAAGCCTGATGATTCAGATCGCCGCCGCACATAATTTTCGCCAGTTTGGTTCCAATCAATTCGTCGTGGTCGGAAATATAGCCGCCGCGTTTCATCATATGCAAACCGAGCTTCAAGGTCGCCAAGCCAGCTTCGCCTAAAGCCAGAATATCCGTGCGCGGCTGCGGCTGGACATAGCCTTCTTTGGACAAAGCGATGACGATTTCCTTGGCGTCGGCAATCTGGCGGTCTTTGTTCATCGAAATCGAATCTTCCGCTCGCAAAAATCCCCAAGCCCGCGCTTCCTGTGCCGAAGCGGCGACTTTGCCCATTCCCAAAAGTTCGAAATTCTTGCGAATAAAGGCGAAAGCGTCGGCGTCCGGCGTGCGCTTTGCCGCGTCCATCGCGCGCAGAGTCATTTCCTTCGTGCCGCCGCCGCCCGGAATCAAGCCGACGCCGACCTCGACCAAACCCATATAAGTTTCCGCGGCGGCGCGCACGCGGTCGCCGTGCAGAGAAATTTCGCAGCCGCCGCCGAGCGTCAAGCCGAACGGCGCGACGACCACCGGCTTCGCCGAATAACGAAGCCGCATATTCGCCTGCTGAAAAGTGTGAATTATCAAATTGATGTCGTCCCACTCTTCTTCCTGCGCGGCGAGCATCAGCAGCATCAGATTCGCGCCCGCCGAAAAATTTCCGCCCTGATTGCCGATAACCAAGCCGGTGCAGTTGCTTTCGATTTCCTCGACGGCGAATTTCATCATCTGCATCGTGTCCGAGCCGATGGCGTTCATCTTCGAGTGAAATTCCAGACACGCCACGCCGTCTCCGATATCGACCAGCGTCGCGGCGGAATTTTTGCGAATAATTCTGCCTTGGTCTTTAAGCGATTTTAAGATGATGACGCCCTGTTTCGCCGGAATCGGCTTGTAAGCATTGGTCGCAAAATCGAAGAAATAACGATGACCGTTCTCTTCCTTGTAAAAAGTTTTCGCGCCGGTGGCGAGCATCGCTTCGACATTCGCCGGGACGGCTTGATTTTCGGCTTTCATTCTTTCGATTGATTCCTGAACGCCGATTGCGTCCCAAGCTTCAAAAACGCCGATTTCCCAGCCGAAGCCCCATTTTATCGCGTCGTCGATTTCGACAATCGTGTCGGCGATTTCCGGCACGCGGTTCGCGGCGTAGCGCGAGATGCGCGAGGAAGTGTTCCACAAAAATTCGCCGACTTTGTCTTTGCCCCAGACCAGAGTTTTCAGGCGCGGCGACAAATCTTCAACCTGTTTTGCCGCGTCGAGCGAAGAAAATTTTGTTTTCGTCTGCGGCTTGTATTCAAACGTGTTCAAATCGAGTTCGAGAATTTCGCGTTTGCCTTCGGCGTTGGTCGATTTTTTGAAAAATCCGCCTTTCGTTTTGTCGCCCAGAAGCTTCTTTTCGAGCAGCGTTTTGATTAAATCCGGCAGAACGAAAACTTCGCGGTCTTCGTCTTCGGGAATCGCCGGATAAAGATTGTTGACGACGTGCGCCGTAACATCTAATCCAACCAAATCCGAAGTGCGAAACGTCGCGCTCGAAGCGTGACCGATTGCCTTGCCGGTAATCTGGTCGACTTCGGTCGGCGTAAATCCCATCCGAATCATCTCGTGAATCGTCGCCATCATCGAGAAAACGCCGATGCGGTTGGCGATAAAATTCGGTCGGTCTTTTGCCGGAACGACACCTTTACCGAGTCGCTGATCGAGAAAACCGGAAACGGCACAAGCGATTTCGCCGCTCGTATCGGCTGTCGGAATCACTTCGACGAGCTTCATAT
>DASVRT010000046.1:0-18031 GCA_036388475.1 Pyrinomonadaceae bacterium
AAGAAAGTAAAAGCGAGAACTCAATCGGAATTGGAAAAGGCAATTGCTCTGGCTCTGGAAACGATTACGATTAGCGATTGCCTGAATTGGTTTCGGCATTGCGGCTACGAGGTTACGACCAAGTGAAAATTGCTATAGTTATTTTTTCTAAAGCTTGTCGTGATAGCTCGCTCAATTTAATTTTGCCGGCTTGGTCAAAGGTTTCCCGTTTGTACAATTGGAGAAACTCAGTATCAATTAATGACCCGCTTGAGAAGGCTTGAGCAATAATTGAGTCTATTTCTATGGGCGCGAGTTGACTAAAAAGTTTTTTCAATCCTTGGATTTGTTTTAAGCAAGAATCTAGTCGTTCTTCTAACTGCAAAACATAAACCCGTATTTTCGGGTCAGAAATTTTCATTTTTACATTATCATGCTCAGTTTTTTTAGGAAGGACTTGTTCCGCTTGGCGCAAATTCACATATCGTTTTAGGGTCTCAGGCTTATTTCTGATTGATTGCGTAGCTGGTCCCCTATAATTTTCCTTGCAAATTTTTCCGACCCGCCCAACGGAAATATATCCACCATATTGTTCAATTTCATCGCAGGCGGCTTTGATATTTTTAATAGATTCTTTTAGTCGTGGGTCATAGCTACCATTAATAACAGATTGGTAAAAAACTTCCGAGTCCTTTTTTGACATAATCATTTTTTATTTCAAAGCAATAATCTCTATTCAGCTAACTCTCTATTTGCCGACCGTCCGATATTAATTTATTTGAAATTTCGTTCTTATCCTTCATACCTTGAATTTGAACTAATCGTGAAGAGCCTCTGTTTTTCTCCTTTTCCCTAATAGGTAAAGGGATAATGGATTTGCCCGATTTGATAAGATTAAGAACTTCCTGGGTCACCTTTTTCATGCGGAACGATAACTCGATCTCCCCGGTATACAGCCGTTCTACATCTTCTTCACCAAAAGAGTTGACGAGAAACTCTCCCAGCATATTTGCGGCGGCAATTCTTCTCTCCTTTGAGATAGTCAGCAAAAACGCTCCTAGGTCGTTTTTTACGAGAATCGTATTAAGAATCTCCTCGTATTCAAGAATCGGCGCTTTATGAAAATCGAAATTACCGAGGAATTCATGCATAAGAGTAATTTGTCTTACTAAACCGAAGTTTGTCCCATTTTTTATAGTTGACTTAAGACCTTCTTCGTCATTAGCCGTCACCAGCGGTATCATTTCACTTTTGTTACTTGATGATTCACTATCAGTCACACCTTTTTTTAACTTTTCATATTCGTCGAGAATTAAATGTGAGGCTTGGAACATTTTAATTCGGTTGTACCACTCTTCCGTTATATCTTTAAGTTCGCGCTCAATACGCTCTCGCTCTCCTTTTACATTGATTTGACCGAGTTTATTATTGCTATCTTCCAAGTCGATTTCTTTCAATCGCAAACCGCGCAGCGTCTCCCCTTTCTCCCGCATTTTGTACATTAGATTGTTTACTTTTTGCATTTGTCCAAAGAGAAAGGCTGGTCCCGTAATAAAAAAGCGACAAAGCCCGCAAGCTCCGCTTGGAATAGGAGTAGTAGTACCGTCCGGCTGGATAGGTCCGCCATCTTCACAAATTGTCCCAGGGCAAATCCCGTCTAATCTAATTGTCCATAGTCCCTTATTAGCTTTTAATGCTGCGACTGCATCTTCATTCCCGGAATCAAAATTATTCCAGACTAACATCGACTCAGGGTTTTCCTGGGTTTTGAGTAAAGAAACCCAAGCATTTAAATCCGAATTAACCATATTTTGAGCTTGTAACAACATTTCCCGAGCTTTTAGCGGATTAGTTTTTGCATAGTAAAGCGTCATAATAATCGTTGAGTGACCTACTATAAACTCGCTCACAATATGAACCGGAACTCCTTTTTCGATAAGAGACGTGATGCCGCTGACGCGTAAGGTGTGTAGGTCGTATTTCGCTTTCGGCATCGGGTGAGTAGGAGAATATCTTTGTTGGATTAACCAATCAACAAGTTGGATATCTTCTCCCTGCTCACGCAACCGATTTTCTGCTTCCGCAAGCAATCGACTCCAAAGTTCCATTATTTTTTCTCTGGTTATCGGTATATGTCGAGATCTCCCATTAAATGCGGTT
The DNA here is from genome assembly GCA_036388475.1 of Pyrinomonadaceae bacterium. Taxonomy (GTDB): domain Bacteria; phylum Acidobacteriota; class Blastocatellia; order Pyrinomonadales; family Pyrinomonadaceae; genus JALZHR01. The sequence goes on from DASVRT010000046.1 coordinate 2,140, forward strand.
ATGTCCCGAAATAGCGGAAAAAAAGTCGGTATATGTGGTTTAGCCGCTTCGCTAATAGTTTCCCTAGGATCATCTGCAAATGTGACGGGAATAGGATTTGGAGAGAATTTTCGATTCCAGTCCATCATTATCTTCAAGATACTGAAAAACTCATTGTCAGCCCAAGGAATTTCATAGCCGCTGGCAATGCTCTTGTCCCAAATCTTAGTTTTATTGGTGTTGATGTAAACACCTAAAAAAGAGGTCTTGTTGAATGTATTACCAATTACTCGAAACAATCCTTCACATCGATCCTTTTCCGCAAGTGGATGCGGATTAGGTACCATTGATTGTAGCTCGAAATCATAAACGAACTCGTCGCCAACGCCTTCATCAAGCCAGCGAACTTGAAAAGTCCTGATTGGTATGGTCAAAAGTACATAAAGCGAAATAGCTCTTCCGGGCCACCAACCTCTAACTGTCTCTCTGGTTTCCACATCACACTGCGTAGTCCAATCGTTCGTAAATGTTTTTTTCGCCCAATTAAAAGTCGGTATGCCATTTTCATCCCGGTCAAGCAATATTTCACGCAACATATCCAGTAGTTCAGTCGGTAAGGCATATCTATATGTTTTTCTCCGGCGATTAGATTGCCAATTGTCCTCCTCTCGTACCGGATTAGTAAACATTGGTAATTCGGCTGAATTACCATTAAACTCCGCGATTATCTTGTCATGATAATATTCGAAAAACAGTCGGAGTTTGCTAAGTGTTCTATTTTTATTGGCTGTTACTATTTCAAATGAGGCAATAAAATTCCAGTACGTATTAACCGTTTGATTTACGATATTGCGAATATGTGCCGAACGATTTACCTGCTCTGGTGACAACGGCGGGTTTTCTAAAGTCAGTAAAAAATCAAGCCAACGATTTAGAGGTTGGACTATCGCTGCGGTACTCTGCACCTTTTTTTGATTTACATACTCTTCGAATAAGTCTGCCCACGTTTTTAAATTCGGATTTTTCTCCAAAACCCATCTAAACCCGTGTGTGCGAAGAAATAGTCTATTTTCGTTTAATTTATTGTCCTTGAAGGCAACCTGTTCTAAATCAGGAAACTCTATATGAAGATATCTTTCATCATTTTTGAATAATCTTACAAGCGCACTTGTTATATGTTTGATAGTGCCAAAAGCTTGGGCACTAGGGTCTGGCGCTTCCATTTCATTTTCATTAAAGGCGACTAGTTCCGGTGAAAAATCTCCTATATCTTTAACGGTCGATGATTTTATAAAAAGACATATTCTTTTGAAAGCTATATCTTCATATCGAGAATTATCACTTTCAAATGCAAGCCCGTATTCATCCGCAATTTTTTTCATCAGTTTTACCTGCAATTCACTACTGTACTCAGGACGCCTAAGAAAACTTAAAAATATAGGGCGCGAATTGTCTTGTGCATATTTGCCTTGCATTAACACTGCCCTTTTATTAAACAAAATCCACCCCTTCTGATTTAACCAGCTTAAAAATTCCACTATTCGCGGGGATGCGCTTTGCCCAGTACTGCACAAACTGAATTTTCCGATAGGTGTGTCATGGGGACGTTTGTAGATAACACTACTTAACCCATCAAAAAAAGCTTCAGATGTCTCGCAATGCTCTAAAAATTTGTGAAAATTGAATTGAATAATATATTCATTTACAGTATCCACTTTAATTAGCTCTTGGAACTCGTTAATTGTACTAGGTCGTACTTTTTGGAGCAGTTCTTTTTGCTCTTCCAAAGAAAGACCCGCTAAGTGGTCCGATACTTTAGCATAATGTGCCGCTGGAAGATTATGAATGTGAGGCATTAAAGGGGTAGTTCGTAAATACTTCAAGACAGTAGTGTAATCTTCAGTCTTTCTTTTATTTCGACGAGCTACTTGATACACTTGTAATCCCCTCAAATAAGGAACTTTTTGAGAATAGTGAGTTCTAGTCTTTTTCCGATTTTCCTGGGTAACAACTTTAAGAATAATTTCATTCCACCAGTTGTTAAATCTTTTTAGAATATATTGGTCAATTGCGATTTTGATGTCTTCGATTGGCGGAATATTTAATATAACAATCCGCCCTTTTGGATCTGCATTAACTAGAACATCTTCCCCAGTGCCAAGCCCGCAAAATGTTTTTATACTGTTAGGGTCGGAGGTAGCATATTGTTGATTCATATAACAATTCCTTTGATTAAATCATCATTCTCCAGTGTGTCGAAAATAAGATAGCAAGCCGAAAGGATCACCTGGAGAAGGACCCCATTCATTCGGGAGAACAATTTTCGTATCTTTGAATTCTTGCCCGATTATTTCATGTTCTCGCTTCAAATCATCTAGTTGAGCTTTTCTGAGACTATCTCGAACCGTTTCATGCGTAATGTGATGATAAACAAGGGTTGAAATGGGGCTGGCATGGTGCATTTGGTGCTGTAAGCCTCTAAGACTTATTCCAAGCACATCAGCACAGTAGAATCCATAAAAGTGCCGCAAACCATGTGGATTTACTCCTGGCTGCCGGCGGTCGAGACCAATTTTCTTCACTGCCGTGTAAAATTGCTTGGAAATATTTGCGATTGTTAAAGGCTCTCCAAAACTTCTTCGGTCAGTTTTAACGAATAAATAAGGCTTGCCCTTGAAAATCTCGTTGAAATACTGGTAAAGCAACTTCCGGAAGTAAATGCCGGCTTCTTCCCTTGCCCAATGTACAAACCCGGTATTATTGCTACTGGCAAACTCCATACCCTTCCAACCGGAGTAAAATTGCGTGCCTTCCATCCTATTACGAGGTACGCGTCCATACTTTTCCATTAAATACTCACTTCGTGTACCGGAACAAGGTTTATTGAGCTTACTTAGCCATTGATAATGTCCTTCTTCCGGGTGCCCGAGCGTAACATAAGCAGTTCCATTATCCCGAAACGTGGTAGAAACATCTTCCAAGAAAATATGGACGACTTCACTGATTCTAAGTGAGCCGAACGCCATTAATATAAATGCCATTTTGTCTCTAGGATTTGACGCAGCATTAATAAGTTCAATAACTTTATTTGCCGGGAACGCCTTGGGAATATCTGTCAAGTGTGAACCGGTGTTATTATGAATTTCAAACTGTGGATATTTCTTATTAGTCCTCGTTGGGTGAAGATGAAAAAGCAGGTCTGTGCTCATCTTGATAGCTGTTTCGTATGACTCTCTTACACACGACACATATTTATTTTCAAGAGGATTTATCGGGTAAAATTCAAAGTTGTCGGCTAACCACTGCGAAAATTTAGTGATGCAATCAATGTCTTTCTTAACGGTATTGTATTTTACTCGCTGCCAATACAAGCCGGTAGAGTCAACAGCATTATTAGATTGTACTGTCCCGTTTAATCTTGCCTCCGCAAATTGTGACAACAACATACGTTGTTGTCTCGGTTCAAGTTCAGTTCCGCCAAATTTAAAAGTATAATAATCGTAAAGTCGCCCAATGGCGGAAACAATAGCATCTATTTTTTTTGGCGACCAGTTTCTGCGCTGTAAATCCCTTGTATAGGCAGCGACAAGCAATGACGGGTTGCCATCTGCTAGGATTAGCAAAGGAAAAAGTGATTTAGGTCGTTCTTTAATTGGTAATCTAATTATTGAGTGTGCTGTATTGGCTTGATTTTTGCCGAATAGTTGCCTCATAAAGACTTAGAGATTTTTTAGTAACGTAAGTCTATATGAATTTTCGATATAATGTAAGAACAATAAATTAAAACAATGGTTAGTTTATCTGAATTTACCTATCGCTATATTAAATTTAACTGCGAAGAATAGAAAAAGTGTCGGGTTTAGCGTATAGAAGACTATGTGAGATTACGGCTTAGATAAGTAGTATGCTTCTCGTTTGGATTAAATCGAGTATGTCAGGTATGGTCTTAATAACAGGGCGCGGGGCGCGGTTTTCCCGAAAAAACGATAAGTCAGATTGTGAATCTGGCGACCGGCGGGCTCAAGCCCGATTTGACCCTTTTTTTTGATTTGCCGATTGAAAAAGCCGTCTTGCGTGCCAAATCGCGCGGCGATAGCGAAACCGTCAGAAACCGTATGGATTCGGAAACGACCGATTTTTACAGGCGCGTGCGCGAAGCTTATCTGAAAATCGCGGAAAAGGAATCGAAGCGTTTCTGCGTCGTCGAAGCAAGCGGCTCGGTCGAGGAAATTCGCGCGCGCGTAATGGAAATCGTGACGATTTTTTTGAAAACCTGAAGCGTCAGCGATGCACAGCCTGCGCTTTTCCGGTTCGCGCTTTAATGCTTTCCAATTTTTGAATTTAAAAATTTAAGAAATAATTTTATCCCTGTAGTTAACCGATTCATCCTCAGATTCTGTCACTTTATCAAAAAACTATTCTCCTCGAAATGCGGTCGATTATAGTCGTAGTTCTGTTAAGGAATTTTAAGATAAACGAAGAAAATAAAAAGGAATAATATTTTATGTATCGTTCAGTCGGAAATCAGGCTTTAAGATTTGTGTTTTTAATTTGCTGCCTTGTTGCCGCTTCGCTCAACGCGTCCGCTCAGCAGGCGTTTAATAAAGACGAGTTTCGCGCGCGTCGCGCGAAATTAGTCGAGCGTATCGGAGACGGCGTCGCCGTTATTTTCGGCGGTGAGTCGCATACGCACGCCGTTAAGTTTCGCCAGTCGCCGGATTTTTATTATCTGACCGGAATCGAAGAACCCGGCTCGGTGCTCGTCGTCAACGGCGCGCGGAAAGCGAGCTACGTTTTCGTTCCGAAACGCACGCCGAACAAGCTGGCGGCGGAAGGTCCCGGCGTTCGCGATATGGAAAAACCGATGGAATTTTACGGCATAAATATTTTCCCGCTCGAAAATTTTTACTCGATTTCCAGCTTTTCGATGAGCCGGACGAGCAAGCTGTATCTGCAATTAACGCCGCCTGACGAGCTTCAGCTGAACCGCCGCGAAGCCGTCAATCACAACGCCGATATGTTGGAAAATGCGGTTTTTCGCAGCGAAGCGCCAATCACCAGGCTTATCGGCGAGATGCGGAAATGGAAGCCGGAATTGCAGTTGGCGGACGTCAGCCCGCTGATTGACGAGCTGCGCTGGGTCAAAACTCCATACGAAATCGAGCGGATGCGAAAAGCCGGACAAATCGGCGCGGAAAGCGTGCGCGAAGCGATGAAAGGAACAAAGCCCGGTATGTTCGAATACGAAATCGAAGCCGCGGCGCGCTTTATCAACACGAAGCGCGGCGCGCGCGGCGATGCCTTTATACCGATTGTGGCTTCGGGTCCGAACACGATTATTTACCACTACACGAAAAATAATCGGCAGATGCAGGCGGGCGAAATCGTTTATATGGATTACGGCGCGGATTACGATTATTATACTTCCGACATTACGCGAACCTGGGCGGTGTCGGGACGATTTAACGAAGAACAGGAAAAGTGGTACCGATGCATTCTGGAAGCGCGAAACACGATTATCGCCGCGATGAAGCCGGGCGTCAGCGTCAGAGATTTGCAGAAGGCGGCGGAGCCGGTCTATCAAAAATACGGGTTTTTGCAGGATTATGTCAACGGCGGTCGCTACGTCGGGCATTTCGTCGGAATCTCCGTCCACGACCCCGGCGACGAGACAAAACCGTTTGTGCCGGGCGTGGTTTTCAACGTCGAGCCGGTCATCGAATCTTCCGAACGAAAAATTCATATGCGTCTGGAAGACACGGTTCTGATTACGGCGAACGGCGCGGAAAATCTGACGGCGGGCGTTCCGGCTGAACTCGAAGAAGTATACGCGCTCGCCAATCAACCGGCATTCGGCTCAAAATAATAAGAATTTTTGACGCCCGGGCTCAGAGATTTTTCAAAGAGAATTTACAGGGATAACGGGACGGGCTAAGGATAAGAAAATGATTTTAATCATCCTTGTCCTATCCTGTTATCCCTGTGAATTTCTTTTCTGTGCCCGCGGCGTCTCTGCGGTTCGATTTTCTTCTCAAATATACTTCATCAATCCGGATTTGCGTTTTCAAAAGACTGTAGCCGAAAATCTATCTATGTTCGACAAACTCATCGGCAACAGTCACGTCAAAGAAATTTTGCAGCGAATGATTCGGACGCGCCGCGTTCCGAACTCGCTTCTTTTTGTCGGCGCGGACGGCATCGGCAAACGCGAGTTTGCGCTGGAGACGGCAAAGGCTTTCGCCTGTCAGAATCCGCGTGAAACGCGCCAGGCTTGCGACGCGTGCGGAGCCTGCAAACGCGCGGAAAAATTCAACTTTCCGAATTCCAGAGACAAAGACGACAACGAAAAGATTTTTTTCAGCGAGCACCCGGACATCGGCTTGATTCGGCAGGCGGGAAAATTCATCACGGTCAATCAAATGCGCGAGCTGGAAAACGAATCGAATTTTCGTCCCTTTGAAGCGGCGGCGCGATTTTTTCTGATTGACGAAGCCGAACGGATGAACGAGGCGGCAGCAAACGCGCTTTTGAAAACGCTGGAAGAGCCTTCGCCGAGCTCTCACATTTTTTTAATCACGTCGCGTCCCGCGGCGCTTTTGCCGACGATTCGCTCGCGCTGTCAAACGTTGCGTTTCGCGCCGGTCGAGCCGAAACAAATCGAAGGCTTTCTGGAAAGCAAAAAACAGTTTTCGGTCGCGGACGCCGAGCTTTTATCGAAGCTTTCGCGCGGCAGCATCGGACGCGCGCTTAATCTGGATTTAGGCAAATTCCGCGAGCGGCGCGAGGCGATGCTGAAAGCTCTGGACGGTTTAATTACCAAGCCTAATCGCGCCGTTTTGCTGAAAACCGCCGAAGAAATCTGCGACGCGAAAAACAAGGATTATTACGAGAGCTTTCTGGAAATTCTGGAAATTCTGATTCACGACGTCTGGACTCTGCGGCTCGGAAGAGACGAAATCGTCAACGTCGATTTGAAATCACAGCTCGAAAAACTCTCCGAAAATACCGAATCGAAACGTCTTTCCGAGTGGCTGACGGAAATCGAAACCCTGCGCGAAAACTTCACGGTCAATCTCAACCGCAAAATCGCGACCGACGCGCTTTTTATGCAGATGGCGAATTAAATAAAGCAGGCAAAAGGCAAAAGGTAAAATTAAGAAAGGATTCCTGCTTTTTGCCTTTTACCTTTTGCCTTTTGCCTTAAAACTCCCTGTCGTTGATTTTCCTATCGCAAGGTGACGGCGTTTAGTTTTAACCGGGTTTGTTTTATAATCTGATTCTGTCTGCAAAAGGAGTTTTTATGAAAAATTTGTTCTTCACGCTTATTTTGCTTTTCGGCACGATAAATGTTTTTGCCCAGACGGAAAATTCGCCGCCGAAGCAGATTTCGGCGGGCGTCGTCAACGGAAAAGCAATCAGCCTGCCGAAGCCCGAATATCCAGCGGCGGCAAAAGCGGTTCGCGCGAGCGGCAGCGTTAATGTGGAAGTTACAATCGACGGAAACGGCGACGTCATTTCCGCCAAAGCCGTCAGCGGTCATCCTTTGCTGCAACAGGCGGCGGTCGCAGCGGCGCGGCAGGCAAAGTTTAAGCCGACGATGCTCGCCGGACAACCCGTTAAAGTAACGGGCTTAATAGCTTACAACTTTGTCGCGCCGCCTTCTCCGGCATCGTCCGCGGGGCAGAGTGAATCTGAAGAACTGGTTTTCTTTACCGGATTAAGTATGTTTCTGACGGCTTTGAAGGACATCGAGCCGGACGAAGAAGCAAACAGCATTCTGCGGGAAATGGCTGACGGTTTTCCGGCTGAGTTTGCCGCCGAAAGAGAACAGCTTAAGCGGCTGGTTAACGCCAAACGAAGTGAACAACCTCGAATTATTGATGATTTTATCGGCTCTTTCGGACGCCGTTTGAGCGGCACCGAATTGTGGCTCTTCGATTTCGGAAAATATTGGGGAACGGCAATGGGACAGGCTTATAAACTTTCCGACAGCAATCTGCGCGGCGATAAGGTCAAATTCATTGACAACATAAACAAAATGACGGCGCTGCTGAACTCGGCGCCGAAAGATATTCCGGCGGAAATTCTGGAAAAAATCAGAAAAATTGCCCTGGTTAGTGATGAAACCGATATGGTTTCGCCGGAATTCATCAATGATTTCTTCAAGGCAAGCTTTGAATTTATCGAATTTATCGCTCCCGAAGAAAAGGGAAATGGAACAAATTAACTCATCGACCGAAAGAGTTTTAGCGGCGGCAGGCTTAATCGGCGGCGCGGCGGCGGCGTTCGTCGTCGGCTGGTTTAATCCGGTGACGGCGGGATTTTTTCCGCAATGCCCGCTTTATCAAATGACCGGCTTGGCGTGTCCGGGCTGCGGATTGACGCGCGGTTTTCACGCGCTTTTTCACGGCGACGTTTTAACCGCGCTCGATTACAATGCGCTGCTGCCGTTTTACGTTTTGTTTTTGGCTTATCTGGCGGCTTCGCTCGTTTCCGTCGCCGTGCGCGGGCGCGGGTTTTCGTTCAGGCTTTTTCAGCCGAAAGTCGCTTACGGCTTTCTGATTATTTCTCTGGTCTTTGCAGTCGTGAGAAATCTCCCGTTTTATCCTTTCAGCGTTTTATACCCGTAAGAATTTAGCCGCGAAAGAACGCGAAAAGAACACGAAACAAAAACAATGAAATTGGATAATTTTTTGAAAATAGGAAAACAAAAATGAAAATAGTAATTGTTTTAGGATTATTTTTTACTTTAGGCTTCTTTTACGAAGCGAATGCACAATCTGAATCAACAAAAATTGTTAGATTTGAGATTGATGGAAAAGAAGTCAGGAAAAATCATAAAATCTTCTTCCGTTTGAATGACAAGTTGGTTGAGTCGAAAAAAACTTCTACCGGCTTTATCATTCCAGCCGAATTGAGAAATAAGGAGTATTTAGCTGTATTGATTACTCTGGGAAAATATAAATTAGAGTTTTCAGAAATTCGTATTTCAAAATTCGAGGAAGATTGGATTGTGGGAATTGATAAAAAACCATTTTCAGAAGAAATTGCTTACCTTATAGACAAAAAGACAGTAAAACGTGTTTACTATATCCATTTTGCAGGAAGCGCCATAGAGACCGGAGTTGTTGTACAGGAAAAATGAAAATCAGCCGCGAATAACGCGAATTAATTTTATTTCTTTCATTCGTCAAATTCGTGTTATTCGCGGCTGATTTTAGGAAATCTGCACCAGCGGTTTATCTTCCAGCAGTGATTTCGCGTTCTCCCCTTCCCGCCGCAAAATCTCGACTTCTTTGACAAACTCCTCGACAATATCCGCGCCGGCGACTCTGCGCATCGGCACGCCGTTTTTGAAAATCATCCCGACATTTCTGCCGAACGTGATGCCTAATTGCGAATCGTGCGCCTCGCCGGGACCGTTGACCGCGCAGCCCATAATCGAAAGATGAAGCGGTTCTTCGACGTGCGCCAGACGGCGCTCGACTTCGGTGACGATTTCGACAAAATTATCAACGTCCAGCCGCCCGCAAGTCGGGCAGGCGACGACCGTAACGCCGCGTTTCCTCAGTTCCAGACTTTTCAAAATTTCCCAGCCGACACGCACTTCCTCGTGCGGTTCCGCCGCCAGCGAAACGCGAATCGTGTCGCCGATGCCTTCGTGCAGAAGGATGCCCAAGCCCATCGCCGATTTTATCGTGCCGCCGAAAGGCGTTCCCGCTTCGGTGACGCCGAGATGCAATGGATAATCGACCTTTTCCGCCATCAGGCGATACGCCTCGACCATCCGGTTGACGTCCGACGCTTTCAGAGAAATGATAATGTCCGTAAAGCCCAAATCTTCGAGAATCCGCACGTGGCGCATTCCCGATTCGACCATCGCTTCGGGCGTTGCCGTGCCGTATTTTGCCAAAAGGTCTTTTTCTAAAGAGCCGCCGTTGACGCCGATACGAATCGGCACGCCCTGCGCCTCGGTCGCGCGGACGACTTCCCTGACCCTTTCAATCGAGCCGATGTTTCCCGGATTGATTCTGAGCTTGTCGATTCCGGCTTCGAGCGCCATTAAAGCTAATTTGTAGTGAAAATGAATGTCGGCGACGAGCGGAACGCTTGTGCGCTTGCGAATTTCTTTAAGGGCGATTGCCGCGTCTTTGTCGGGCACGGCGATGCGGACGATTTCGCAGCCTGCGGCAACCATTTCCTCAATTTGTTTTATCGTTCCGTCAACGTCGGTCGTGTCGGTTTTCGTCATCGACTGAACCGCGACCGGCGCGCCGCCGCCGATTTGAAGGTCTCTGATTTTAACCGCTTTTGATTCTCTTCTCATAAAAATTCCTGCCAGCCGAAAATATTATAGCGCCTGCGAAGTAAAAACCAACTTCACAGACGCTACAAATAAATTACATCGCTTTAAAACTATGCCTTTGCCGGGCGCGGCGGCTTCTGCCGTTTAGCGGAAGAAGCGCGAAATGTCGTTGAAAATCGTAAAGACCATCAAACACAGAATGACGGCTAAACCGACCAGTTGAATGCGTTCCTTAACCGCCATCGAAAGCGTTCTGCCAAACCAGCTGTAAACTTTTTCAATGCCGAGAACCATTATCTGCCCGCCGTCGAGCATCGGAATCGGCAGCAGGTTAAAGATGCCGAGATTCAGGCTGATTAAGCCCAGAACAAACAATAAACCTTCAAATCCCGCGGTCGAAGCGACCTGCGAAATAATCTGGACGATGCCGATTGGACCCGAAAAAGTTTCGCCCGCCGAGCGTTCGCCTTTCGAGACCTGCCCGAAGGCTTTCGCCGTCATCCGCAGAATTTCCATATTCGAATTCCACGCATAGGCGGCGGCGCCGATAACGCCGACGCTTTCTCTGGATTTCGAATATTGACTGCCGAACATCACGCCGACGCGCGGAACGTTATCCTGTTCGACCTTTGCGGTAACGACCAGCTCTTTCGCTTCGCCGTTGCGGTTAATCATCATCCGAATCGGGTTCGTCCCGTTTTCGGCGACTTTTTGTTTGGCGTCAGCCGGATTTCTGACCGGCGCGCCGTTGAAGGAAGTTATCAAATCGCCTTTTTGCAGTCCGGCTTGTTCCGCCGGCGAGCCTTCGACGACTCTCTCGGCGACGACCGGCTGCGTTTCGCCTTCCGGCTCGATATCGAGCAATCCGATATTATTGCCGCTTTCCGAAATTTTACTCGGCGTCACGGTCAAAGGAATGCGCTGACCGTTTCTTTCGACGACGACCGGAATTTCCTTTTCGGGCGAAAGCATCGAATCGTTCTGAATTCGACTCCACGTCGGATTTTCGGTGCCTTCGAAGACGACGATTCTATCGCCGGGTTTGATTCCGGCTTTATCGCCCGCGCCGCTCGGCTTGACGTATTCGACAATCGGCGAAGGCGGCGCCGGAACGCCTTTCACCAAAGCCATCGAAAACGGAATCGCCAGCGCCAGCAAAATATTCATCATCGGTCCGCCGACCATCACCAGAAATTTCTGCCAGCGCGGTCGCAGCTCGTAAAGCTCCGATTCGGGTACGACTTCGCCCGTCGATTCGCCGCCTTCGAGCGACGAAGTCGCCTCGTCGCCGTAAAGCTTGACATACGCGCCGAGCGGAATCGCGCTGATGCGATAATCGGTGTGCCCGCGTTTAAAGCCCCAGATTCTCGGTCCCAGACCGAAAAACGAATAAGCTTCGACGCGCATTCCGAGAAGCTTGGCAACAAGAAAATGCCCGAATTCGTGGATGTTGATTGCCACGCCGAGCACAAAAACGACGGCTAAAATTGCGATGATTATTTCCATATATGAATCTTTCCGAGTGTAAAGAAGTAAAGCTTAGAATCGCTTTCGCCGTTCTAAGTTGCAAATAAAGTGTAAGACTCGCCCCTCGCAGAGTCAAATTTAATTAGCCAAACCGGCGGCGGCAGATTTTGTGGAGACTACTTCACCGGCTTGCTTTCGCGCCCAATTATCGCCCTGCAAAATAATTTCCAGCGAGGTTGCCGTTTGCGCTTGATGCTTATTCATTACCGATTCGTTTACCTGCGAAATTTCAGAAAGACGAATTTTACCGTCTAAAAACGCCTGCACGGCGATTTCGTTGGCGGCGTTTAAAACGGCGGGCATCGAGCCGCCGATTTTTAAAGCTTTATACGCCAATCCCAAACACGGGAAACGCTCGAAATCCGGTTCTTCAAATGTCAGCTGCGAAATTTTCCGGAAATCGAGCGGTTCGAGACAGCCGCGCCGGCGCTCGGGATAAGTCAGCGCGTATTGAATCGCGTGTTTCATATCGGTCACGCCTAATTGAGCGATAATCGAGCCGTCAACCATTTCAACCATCGAATGCACGATTGACTGCGGATGCACGACGACCCCAATCTCGTCCGCCCTAAAATCGAAAAGCCAGCGCGCCTCGATGACTTCCAAGCCTTTGTTCATCAAGGTCGCGCAATCAATGGTGATTTTGTCGCCCATTTTCCAGTTCGGGTGATTTAAAGCTTCCTTGACGGTGGCGTTTTCGATTTCTTCTTTGGTTTTCGTCCGAAAAGGTCCGCCGGAAGCGGTTAAAATCAGGCGTTTGACTTCCGCTTTCGATTCGCCGCGCAGGCATTGATGAAGCGCGTTGTGCTCGGAATCGACCGGCAAAATCACCGCTTTATTTTCGCGGGCGGCTTTGGTCATCAGTTCGCCCGCCATCACGAGCGTTTCTTTATTCGCCAGCGCGATGCGTTTTCCGGCTTCGATGGCGCGCAAAGTCGGCACGAAACCAATGGCGCCGACGGTTGCCGAAACGACCGTTTCCGCCGCTTCGTGCGTGGCGACGGCGATTAAGCCTTTTTCGCCTAATTCGATTTTCGGAATTCTGGGTGCGCCCGCGGCGTGAAGCTTTTCCAGCAGATTTTCGGCGCCCGCTTCGTTTTCGCAGGAAACCAGTTCAGGCTCGAAACGCGCGATTTGTTCGGCGAAAACCTGCATATTGCGTCCCGCAGCGAGCGCGACCACGCGGAAATTCCCCAGATGCTCGACGACTTTTAAAGTGTTGCAGCCGATTGAACCCGTTGAACCTAAAATTGAGACGGCTTTCATAAAACTAAAATTCAGATTACCACAATTGAAAATTTAAAAAATAACAGGCAACCCGAATGACGAAAAATTTTCCGAGAATTTTTTCCAACTTTATCAATTTTTCGCGCGTCATAAATTACGGACTGACTCAATTTATTGAGTTTTCGTCCGAAGAACTTACGTACTAGGGGAGTATAAAAATGAAGAAACTTTTAACTATTTCGGCACTTTTGGGTTCATTGATAATTTTCGCGCCTTCACAGGAAGCGAAAGCGGCAAGCGCGGCAAACGTCGCCGCACCGCAGATTCGGATTCAACTCGGGAACCAGCGTCGCAATCGCCGCTCGACAATCCAGACGCGCATCGTCCGTCGCGGTTTTGCTACTTATCGTGAAACTTATCGTGTCACCTACCGGCGAAATGGCAGCGTCCGCACGGAGCTTATCAGCCGTGTCAGAATCGGCGGTCGCCGCAATTACTAACCAAAGCTCAGAGCGGGAATCTACTCTCTCCTCCCGGCTCGTTTTTATTTCGCCTCTTTCCCCGCAAAATCCCGCGCCGTTTCCAGATAATTTCCTTTATCTTCCAGATTCGACATAAACTGCCTGAATTCTTCCGATTTATTTTTCGGAATGCTCAGCGTTTTCCACTGGCTCGAACGAAAATGTTTCGCCAGCAGAGTTATCTGCCCGGCGTGCTGCCCGCTGTGCGAAAGCGCGCGGTAAATCGCTTTGACGACCGTGAAATCTTCGGTGCGAATCTGCACGATTTTGCCCAAATCATCAATCGTCAAAGATTCGAGTGCCTGAAACAAAGCCTGCCAGCCGTTTTCCCAAGCCCGCATTAATTCTTCGCGCGTATCGTTTTCCGTGACGAATTCCGAATCGCGGTGACGGTCGGGCTTTTCGCCGTCCGTCGTCAAAAAATCCGTCCAGCGCGAGCGCAGATTTCCGCCCAGATGCTTGACAATCGCGGCAATCGAATTCGCTTCCGCGTCAATCAGTTTAAAAAATTCCTCGTCCGAAACCTGCTCAATCGCGCCTTCCGCCAGTTTTTTCTGACCGCGAAACGCAGATACGGCTTCATCCAGAACGTTTTGTAAAATTTGTTCGCTCATAACTATTTAATTTTAGGATAAGCCAGAATCCATTCCAAAGCCGTGTCGCGCCCGTTCTGATAAGATTTCCAATCGGGTTCAATCAGCTTGTCGGGCAAAACTCCGGGCGTGTCGGCTTCGGCAAATTTGGCAAGCTCGATGGACACACCGCCGTGAAGATGCGAGTTCGGCAGCATAAAATATCTGCCTTCCATATAGCCGACGGGTCGCGCGCCGGTCGGTTCACCGACGATAACGGCGTTAAATTCCTTGCGGAAATCAGCCGTATTAGTCATTCCGGCGGAGTACGTGACGCGTCCGGCGATGACGAAAAGACGCCCGCGCTCGGCGAATTTTTTGCGCTCTTTCAAGGGCTTGATGAAAAAATCGCGTCCGCGCGTATAATCGCCGCCGCCGTTTTGGCGCATATCGAAGACGAGTTTTTCGACCGTGTTTTTGTCGATAAACTCGAACAATTCTTTCGAGAATTTAGCGAATTCGGGGCGGCGCGGATACCACCGGAAATTGACGTAGACGGTTTTCGCGTCCGCCAGATATTCAAAATAAAACGGCGCTTCCGGCTTTTGCAGCGAAAGCGGCGCTTGTTTATACGGCGCAAGCCAATCCGTTTCCGCGGCGCGCGCTTCGCCTTTCATTTCGAGCGAAAATCTTTTGCCTTTCGAATCGACGAATTCATAAACCGCGCTTTCCGCATCTCGCGTCACGCCCAGATGTTTCAGAAAAATCGGATAGGTAAAATTCCAGGCGCTCCCGCTCAAAGTAAATTGTTCGGTTTCGCCCTGCGGAATGTATTCGCGGCTTTGCTCGTAGATTTTTTCGACGCTCGTGCCGCCGATTTTCGTCAGCCGCGCGCCGTTTAAACGCGGAAATTTCGGGGAGACTTTCGTCACGCGCAGTTCTTTGCCGAACCAGAAAAGATTCATCGGCACGCGCGGGAAAAACCAGTTCCAGCCCAAGCCCGTATGCCCGTCGCCGACGCGCGAAACCAAGCGGCTCAATTCCAGAATGATTTCCTCGTCGCTCAATGCGGAAATCCGCGCGTCGAGGTCGCCGACTAATTTTTCAAACTGCGCGCGAGATTCGATGAAAAGCGTTTTTGTGTCGCTTCGGCAATTCAATGGCGAGAAAGCGCAAATCTTCGCGCCATTTTTCCTTACTTTGCTTTAAGACGACGGAATTGTCGGTTTCCGGTGAAGCCGCGCCGACGCGATTTAATTCAAACGTTCCTTTTGCCGCCGAGCCCGCAACTTCGCCGGAGATTTTCCCGCCTTCGACCTTTCCGTTTAAGAAAATATCGTCGCCGCCCGCATCAATCTTGAGCGACATCACGCCATTCGCAAAAACGCCTTCGATAACCGGCGCATCGCCCAGAGGTGTGTTCAGGACGCCCGAAAGCTTGCCGTTCTTCTGCCGGATTTCGGCTTTGATAGACAGCTTTCCCAAACCCTGCACATCAGCCGTGCCTTCATATCTGCCGGAAATGTCCGTCGTCTGAGCGAATAAATTCGGCGCACACAAAACAAACAGCAAAAATATCGAAAATCTTTGTAAACGCATAGGATTGTTCCGCCCGATGAGGGAGTGACTAAATAAGTGTTGGCAGATTTTCTGCCAGATAAGCAGGATACTTAGGAAGTCGTCTTTTTCTGAGTTGCCGCTGATTGTAAAAATAAACAAATAACTCAACCGCCCTGGCTAAAGCTTTGTAACAACGGGAA
>DASVRT010000047.1:0-2904 GCA_036388475.1 Pyrinomonadaceae bacterium
AAACGCTTCGGTCAGGGATTTTGAAAATGCTCTGCTCAAAACAGGAAAGAATTTGGCGGAGCCGACTTTCCTGACAAATTTACTGCTGTTCGACCACCCGCCCACCCGGGAGCGGATCGAGAACATTCGGGCAACCGAAATAAAGTTGAGTCAGCCACATAATGCGCTTCCGCTCGAATAATAAGAATAACCGACGTGTCGAAACTCCTCGAAGCCTGCCGGTCTTTAGTTCTTTTCAAATATAATCTCGACGACCAAATACACAGGCTTTGGAAAAACAGTAATAAACGATTATGGGGAGCGGCATATTACTCGGTCGCGCCGTGGCACTTCATTAATCCGATATTCCCGTTTTATTCTTATGATTTTGAACAGGAACCGACTACCGAAGAGCTTGACCCTTTTCAAATTGTCGGCGGGACATATCAATCGTATAAAAATGAAAATGACGGTTCCGAAAAAGTCTGCGACATCCTCAATAGCGGGAGCTTTGATGATCCGGGCAAGTATGAGAAACTCGGCGAGCTTCCGTTATATTTAGCCCGCGAGGGGAAAAACAGAGTCCGCTTATTTCAAAAGCACAATCGAAAGGTGAAAGCGAAGATAGTTCATTGGACTTTATCGCCGCCGACCAGTCTGCGACTTTATCGAACACTTCTCAGCCGTCAGTATCTTTTATCCTGCGCCGATCACCGTTTTATACACAAAGAAGATACAATCATTTTACCCTTTCCCGACGTTACCGTTCCTCTTTATCAAGCCTATGGCGTGCAGGTCGCAAGAAGATTTCTGTTGCCGCTCTCAGTTTCGGCAAAAAGAGAGGCAATCGAAAATCGAATCAAGCGTTCAAATTTGGAACGCTGATCTAATAGGTCTGGCGTTTTTCCGTTTCCAACCAAATTAACGGGTTGATAAGTTTAATTTTCAGCCGGTTTATTTTTGTGTATTTTACGCAATTATTGTGCGAAAATCGTTTGTTGGGCAAGACTATTTTAACGCGAAAAAGCGGTAAACGGTAAGTGGCAAGTGGCAGTATTCGGTTGTCATTCAAAACTCAAAACTCAAAACTCAAAACTTTGAAATCACAACTTACCGCTTACCGTTTACCGCTTTCCGCTTTGCAAAAGATTTTTTAAAAATGCGGCTTTTCCGGCATCTAAATTCTTTGTCTCGTGTTACTATAAGCGTTTAGGAGCGTTTCTCAATCTACTGAATGTCAAGCGGTATCATCATTCACGTCACGGTCGGCAAGGAAAAGCGCACGGAATTTTTTTCCGAGGAACGAATTCGTCTCGGCTCGGACGAAACCAGCGATTTGCAGATTCACACCGGCAAAACCGCCGCCATCTGGCTCGAACTGGAACGCGAACAGAGCGTCTACCGCATCATCAAGTTTGACGAATCAATCGGACTGCTGCATAACGGCAAGCCGATTCGCCGTTTTATCGCCATCGACGACGGCGATACGATTGACGTCGATTCGACCGGCATTTCGTTTTCCTTCTTTTCGCTCGCCTCAAAATCCGCGCTGATTACGACCAACCGCGAAACGCACGTCGCGCAGTTTATCGAAGAAGCGGCGCTGGACGCGGCGGCTTCTCCGAAACGCGACGACGCCAAAGCTTTCCTGCGCGAATTCGTCCGCGAGCTTTCGCGCGAAATCACGTGGACGACCAAAATTATCGTGCTGCTGCTGGCAATCAGCTTTATCGGCGTGATTTTGTATCTCGGCAACGCCGTCAACCAGGAGCTTCGCGTCAGCCGCGAGCAGTCGCAGCAACAGGGCGAAATCATCCGCAAGCTTGAGGAAAGACTCGGACAGACCAGCGTGCAGCTCGGCGAGCTGGACAAAACCAACAAGGACATTATCAAAACGGTTTCGCTCGCGCCTAACCTGCGCGTCGAATACGGCAACGGCGTCTGTCTGATTGTCGGCGTTTACGATTTGGTTGACCGCAAAAGCGGCAAAACGCTTCGTTATCTCGACCCGGCGGCTTTTCAGCCCGACCCGTATGAACCGATGGAAGGCGAGGAAAGTAAGCAGCAACAACCCGCGCCGCCGCAGACCGGATTGACGACCGAAGGCAACGGCACGCCCGTCGAATATGACTTTATCGGCACCGGCTTTCACGTCGGCGGCGGTTATATCGTCACCAATCGACACGTCGTTCAGCCGTGGGCGGAAAACGATTTGGTCAAGCAGATGATGCAGCAGTCGAACGGAAAAGCGCGCATCAAGCGGCTGGTCGTTTATTTTCCGAATATGCCGCAGCCGATTGCGCTCAAAATGCAGCAATTCGGCTCGAAAGAAGATTTAGCCGTCGGCACGATTGACCCGAACGCGGTTTCGCCCGATATTCCCGTTTTGCCGATTGATACGGCGACCGAAGCGATGGCGATTGGCAAAACCGTCGTCACGATGGGTTATCCGAGCGGTCCCGACCGGCTGCTGGCGATGGTTGACGACGACGAAGCGCGGGCGATAAATTCGCGTTTCGGGAATTCCAGGCAGGCGCTTTTGAATTATCTGGCGCAATCTCGAAAAATCGTTCCCCTGACGACGCAGGGCGCGATTACGGATTTAGACCCGCGCCGTATCGTCCACGACGCGAAAACGGCGGAAGGCGGCTCCGGCGCGCCGCTGTTCGGTCAGAGCGGCAAGGTCATCGGCGTCAATTTCGGCGTTTTCACCGAAAATACGGCGGCGAATATGGCTGTCCCGATAAAATTCGCCGTCGATTTGCTGAAAAAAGCCGGTTGGAAATCGCCCGAAGAAATTCAAGCCCAGCAAAATCAGACGACGCAGACGGCAAGCGCCGACACGAACACTGCGACCCAGCCGAAACCGCAGTAAATCATCCGGCAAAAAAAATGAGGCGGCGAGGATTTGTCAATGACAAATCC